>JBGRQE010000025.1:0-43729 GCA_041725955.1 Bacteroidales bacterium | reverse complement strand
CTCCAAACCTCATTTCCATTAGTATCAAAGAATGGGATTAAGTGCATTTGATACTAATGGAAATGAGGTTTGGAGAAAGTTTTATGGTCAGGAAGATGAGCAGGTAGCTATTGAAGAATTGAGATATATAGAGCGTTTATCTAATAATAATATTTTATTAACTGCAAGTTGTTATGTAGCACCAAAAGGTACATACGATGGATATTTAAAAGCAGAAACCATTATTCTTAATTCTGATGGAGAAATTATTTGCACTAAAATTTTGCATAAAAATAATTTTGATCAGTATGATGGAATAATTCACCGAAGAGGAATAGCACATCCTTCAATTGATGGTAAATATATTTACAGGAGTTTTGGTCGATCATATCAATCAGGGAAATATTCAGGTTATGATGTTCCTTCTATGGCAAAGTTTGATTTACAGGGAGATCATATAGAATACACAGATTTTTTAGAACCAAAAGAAACGGCTATTATTGGAGATTTTGAATTTGTTGATGAAAACCGTTTTATTGGTGAATTGCTCTATAGAGACTTGGAGGAAGAAGAGAAAGAAAGATTTGAGGAATCTGTCACTTTTACATTTGCTGCCTTATTTGATATGAAAAAAGGATTGTTAAAAAGTTATCCTTTATTTCGTTCAGGAGTAAACTATTGTGTATGTAAAACCTCTGATAACCATTACTTCTTTTCAGCTTCTAATTACTCAGAAGAGGAAAATTATCCTGATGGATTTGCAATTCTAAAGTTTACAAGTGAACTTGAGTTGGCTGCAGAAGATAAAGAAAATATAAATTATGATTATCTCTGTGATCATTCCATTCAAAGTGAAACTTTGTTTATAAATGAATTTTTGACTACAGGCATTGAGGAAAGTAAAGAAAAAGGGGTGTTGAATCTGGAGATTTTTCCTAATCCAACAAGTCGAAATTTAGAAATTATTTTACCTGATTTTATTGAAATAAATGAAAAAACTGCATTGAGTCATGTGCTTCACCAACAGGTTCAATATCAACAAGAAAGCAGGATTGATATTTTGAATATAAAAGGACAGTTAGTCCATTCTGTAAAATTAAATGAGGGACAGGGACAGGTTAAATTAAATGTTTCGAATTATGAAAATGGAATTTATTTAACTCGATTGATCTATAAAAATCAGATTGTAGGTGGTCAAAAATGGATAAAGAATTAAGTGTTTTTTATTGTTGAAGATTTTAATAGGTGAGGTTGTTGGTATATCTAATACCAACAACCTGATTTTTTTATGGGGTTTCAAGATATTCGTATCCGATCAATTGATCGTAGATGGTTCCAGGTTGTCTGTAGTAGATTAATATTTTATAATCATTTTTTGTTTCAAAGTGACTACCTTCAAAGAATTCGATATCAGCTTTTTTCTTTCCTTTTTCTACTACTCCATATAAGTAGTTGTAATATCCTTGCTTAACAAATAGGCTATCGGCATATCCTTTTCTTTTGAAATCGTAAAACATTTCAGATTTATAATCCAGATTCCAGTCGTTAACACCTCCAATTATATAAACCTTAGATTCGGGCAATGGCACTTTCCATGGAATAAAGAAATGCACCCATGCATAGTCTCCTTCGTAGTTTGCTTCGAATCGTTGTTCTGTAGCAATAGATTTTCTTCCATTCAGAAGATTGTCATTTAAGTAGGGGCGATGGTTTCTTGATTTATCTTCCCACAGGTAAACATGATAACCTGTATTGTTATCAAAGACAATTCTTTTTGTTCTTCCAGAAGCATTAGTTAAACTACGTAAATCGAATTCTCTTGATTCGTTACCTCCTTGAAAGAGGATCTCATTATCACGGTCGTAATAGATTATGTTATCTAAGAACAATCTGGGTTGTAAACCTTTGATAATATTATCTTGACGGTTGTTTTGTTGTACAACCATAAATATGCTACGCTCAGGAACATCAATATTTACATTTTGTGTATAAATATTCACTTTAAGTTCTTGATGAGTTTTCCGGTAGGCCGAGAGTCTGGATTGACCAAGCTGCACGTCGAATTTTATTTTATTTTGGTAAATGCTAAATTGCCATAGGAATATAAGATTGTTCTTGTTTAGAGTTTCATCGTAAACCAATAATGCATAATTTCCTGTTTTGGTAATTTGTATATCTCGATTTGGAAATAGGGCTTCGTAATGAATATACTCGTAGCTGGTGTTTCTTGAGAATTTATAATTTTGAATGTCATTTTCTTCAAAGCCCTGAAGATATTCAAATGAATTGATTTGCGATTGATTCCATTTATGATCGCAGTGTACTATTGTATATCTGTAATTTTTTACATCATTTGAAAAATCATCAAAAGCCAATCTAAGTTGTCCTGCATTTAATTCTATAATAGGCTCTGCAAGATCAAATCCCTTTGGATGAAGTAAGACGGTTTGGATATTGTCTTTAAAAACTTGATTTTTAGAAAAATCAATACCTTCGGGAATGTCCTGTGCCCGACTTATATTGATAAAAATTAAGCTAAATAGAGAAAAAAGGATAAATTTCCACTTTTGTTCTATAGTGTTGTTTTTCATGAAAATGTATTGTTTTTCTACAAATGTAAAAAACTAGTTAAGTAGATGGTAATAATTTTTCCAATTTCTTAAACTCTTTAATTCTAAATCTATCAAGCAATACAATGTCTGTTTTATTCAATATTGTTATTGCGTATTTATAAAATTCAGATTAAGAGAATAGAAAGTTTGTTGGAATTCAACAAAAAAAAATTCTAACTGTTAATCAATTAACGAAGAAAGTTAAATTGTGTTAAAAATATTCCCTTTCATTTTTGTTTAAAGTATGAAATATAGTCTTTTTTAGGGGAGAGTATGGGCTTTAAAACATTGATAGAAGGAAGTTTTTGACTGATCTTTTTTTTTCAGAGCTAATTGTTTTAAAGGCATTTATAAATTTCTTTACTTTGCAGTCGCTAACAAGGTTAACAAGTGCATATGTCAAAAGTTATTCGTATTAAAAAAGGCCTCAACATTAAGTTGTTAGGTGAGGCCGAGAAGACCGTTTCTAGTATGTCTTCCGAGTACTATGCCATTAAGCCGCTTGATTTTATTGGCTTGTTCCCAAAAATGATGGTACAAGTCGGTGATCAGGTAAAGGCTGGTAGTCCTTTGCTTTTTGACAAATATCGTGAAGATATCGTTATTACTTCACCAGTAAGTGGAACAGTACACGATATTAGAAGAGGAGCAAAGAGGATATTGCTTGAGGTTATTATTAAAGCCGATGGTAAGGACTCGTATGAGGATTTTGGAGCGGTAGATCCAAATCAATTAAAAGCAGAAGAGATAAAAGAGAAGATGCTGAAAAGTGGGGTTTGGTCTCTTCTTCGTCAACGACCATATAGTGTTGTTGCGAATCCTTCTGTAATGCCAAAAGCTATTGTCATAAGTGGATTTGATAGTAGTCCTTTGGCTCCTGATTATGATTTGATTGTTCAAGGACAAAAAGAAGTTTTCCAAACTGGAGTAAATGCTTTAAAGAAGCTTACTCAAGGAAAGCTCTATTTGAATTTAAGTAATCAAGGTTGTCAGGCAGATTCTTTTACTCAGGTTCAAGGTGTCGAAACTTATCGTTTCGAAGGGCCACATCCTGCAGGAAATCTTAGTGTTCAGCTCAATAAAATTGATCCAATTAATAAGGGTGAATATGTTTGGTATTTGAATGCTCAAGCCGTAATTATTATCGGAAAGCTTTTCCAGAAAGGAGTTTATGACGCAGAAACGATGATAGCATTAACCGGTTCGGAGGTGCTTAAACCAAAGTATTTCAGAGCAAAAATTGGGGTTTCAATCCAATCTATGATTGAAAATAATGTTACTGAAATAAAAAAGCGTTATATAAGTGGTAATGTGCTTACGGGTAAACAGATTGAAAAAGATAGTTTTGTAAATTTCTATCACAACCAAGTAACTGTAATTCCGGAAGGGGATTATTTTGAGTTTTTGGGTTGGGCTTTGCCAGGATTAGAGAAATTTAGCTTTTCAAAAACCTTCTTTTCTTATTTGAACCCTTCAAAAAAATATCGTTTAGATTCAAATCTTCACGGAGGGCGCAGGGCTTTCGTAATGACTGGTCAGTATGAAAAGGTATTTCCATTAAATATCTATCCAATGCAGCTTTTGAAAGCAATATTGGTTAAAGATATTGATTTGATGGAAAATCTTGGTATTTATGAGGTGGATGAAGAAGATTTTGCTTTATGCGAATTTATAGATACTTCAAAAACTGAGATGCAAGAATTGGTGCGTGAAGGTTTAGACCTGATGCGTAAAGAGATGAGCTAATTAATTTGTCTGATAAATTGATATCTGATCAAATGAAAATATTAAGAGATTTTTTAGATAAAAAGAAACCTAAGTTTCAAAAAGGTGGGAAATACGAAAAGTTCGAGTCGACCTTCGACGCTTTCGAAACTTTTCTTTTTGTGCCTAATAAAGTTACAAACAGGGGGAGTCATATTCGCGATTCAATAGACCTAAAACGTACTATGAGTATTGTGGTTATTGCTATGATTCCAGCTTTGTTATTTGGTATTTATAATGTAGGTTTTCAGCATTTCAAATCCATAGGAGAATCTGCAGGATTCTGGGATATGGTTGGATTTGGAGCATTGAAAGTAATTCCAATTGTAGTAGTTGCTTATGTGTCGGGATTAGCTGTTGAATTTATTTTCGCTCAGCTTAGAGGTCATGAAGTCAATGAAGGTTATTTGGTTTCAGGTATGCTAATACCATTGGTTATGCCGCCTGATGTACCTTTGTGGATGGTAGCTTTGGCATGTATCTTTGCTGTTATTATTGGTAAAGAAGTTTTTGGTGGTACCGGAATGAATATTCTGAATCCTGCATTAACGGCTCGTGCATTTTTGTTCTTTGCTTATCCTACCGATATGTCGGGTGATAAAGTGTGGATTGCAGAAAAAGCTGATGCTTTTTCAGGAGCAACACCTTTAGGAAATGCTTTGACTGGAGCTTTTGATAAAATTCCTAGTTTTCACGACTTGTTTTTTGGTTTTATTCCAGGATCAATTGGAGAAACTTCGACTGTAGCCATATTGATTGGAGCTGTAATTTTAATAGTTACAGGCATTGGAAGTTTCAGAATTATGCTTAGTACTGTAATTGGTGCTTTAGTAATGGGTCTTATATTTAATTTAGTAGGACAGAATTCTTCTGCCGATGGTGAGTTAATCAACTATATGAGAAATGTTCCGGCATGGGAGCATTTGGTTATGGGAGGTTTTGCTTTTGGTGCTGTTTTTATGGCAACCGATCCTGTTACTGCAGCTCAAACTACTAGAGGAAAATATATATATGGCTTTTTAATCGGATTGCTAGCAGTTTTAATTCGTGTAGTAAACCCTGGTTATCCAGAGGGAGTTATGCTTGCTATTTTGCTGATGAATGTTTTTGCTCCTTTGATTGATCATTATGTGATAGAAGGAAATATAAAGAGACGTTCGAGAAGAGCTAAGTTAGCTGCAAAAGCTTAATTGTTAACTGTAAAAGACAAAAAACAATGAATAAAGAGAGTAATGGATATATATTCGGTTTTGCAAGTATTATGGTAATACTTGTTGCTGCCATTCTAGCTTTAGCTGCTTTGCTTCTAAAACCACAGCAAGATCAAAATGTTGCCGTTGATAAAATGGTAGGTATTTTGAAGGCAGCTAATCTTGAAGATGCTAATGCAAGCAATGCATTACAGCTATATAAAAAATATGTTAAAAAAGAGCTTGTTCTTGACCAAAAGGGAGATGTTTCTGCTGAATATGCTGATGGCAAATTCGTTACTGGTAAAGAGCGTGCTTTCGATTTGGATATTAATTCAGAGCTTGACAAGAAGAAGGCAGGAAAAGCTTTTGTAGTTCCTTTATATCAATTAGATATTGAAGGCAAGTCTGTTTACGTTCTTCCTGTAACAGGTAAGGGTCTTTGGGGTCCAATCTGGGGTAATATCGCTTTAGACGGATCTTTAAATAAAGTAGTTGGTGCTACTTTCGACCATAAGAGTGAGACTCCTGGTTTGGGTGCTCAGATTGCCGATCGTCCTTTCCAAAAGCAATTTGATGGAAAGGTTATCATTGAGAGTGGAAAATTTGTTTCCATTCAGGCAGTTAAAGGAGGCATCAAAAACCTAGCTCCTTTACAAAAAGACCATAGTGTAGATGCTATTTCTGGTGGAACACTTACCAGTAATGGTTTGACAGCTATGTTGCAGGATTGTTTGATTAACTATGTTCCTTTTATAGAGAAACAGAATCCTGCATTATTTAAATAGAAACTTACATCAAATATTTTTAGCAATGAGTGCCAATAGCGAACGAGAACCAATGTTCTCTGCAAAAAATATGAAGCTGATTAAGAATCCATTGGGAAAGGATAATCCAATTACCGTTCAGGTATTAGGAATTTGTTCAGCCCTTGCGGTTACAGCTAAATTGAAGCCTGCATTTGTTATGGCTTTATCTGTACTAGTGGTTGTTGCAGTTTCAAACGTAGTTACTTCTTTGATGAGGAATTTAATTCCTTCTCGTATACGAATCATCGTACAATTAGTAGTAATTGCCTCTTTGGTTATTTTGGTCGATCAAGTCCTAAAAGCTTATGTTTATGATGTAAGTAAACAGTTATCTGTTTTTGTTGGTCTGATTATTACCAACTGTATAATCATGGGACGTTTAGAAGCATTTGCCATGAGCAACAGACCATGGCCTTCTTTTCTTGATGGTATAGGAAACTCTTTAGGATATGGATGGATTCTAATTGTTGTAGGAGCTGTTCGTGAATTGTTTGGTAATGGAACAATTTGGGATATTCATATTATTCCGCAGAGTTTTTATGATGCAGGATACCAAAATAATGGTTTGATGATTTTACCTCCAATGGCATTAATTGTTGTAGGAATCATTATTTGGGTTCAGCGATCAAGATCAAAAGAGTTAATAGAAGAAAACTAGAATTAAAATCAAAAGAAACTAATATAAAATGGGAGAACTTGTCAATATATTCGTCAAGTCCATTTTTGTGGATAATATGATCTTCGCTTACTTTTTAGGTATGTGTTCTTATTTGGCCGTATCTAAAACTGTGAAGACATCTGTAGGACTTGGAGTTGCCGTAATTTTTGTATTGGGAATTACTGTTCCTGTGAACTATTTGATCAATAAATATCTTCTTGAAGCTGGTGCTTTAAGTTGGTTGAGCGACGAGTTCAAAACTGTAGATTTAAGCTTTTTGAGTTTCATTATGTTTATCGCTGTAATTGCATCTATGGTGCAGTTGGTAGAGATGATTGTCGAGAAGTTTAGCCCTGCACTTTATTCTTCCTTGGGTATATTCTTACCCTTAATTGCTGTGAACTGTGCAATTTTAGGAGGCTCTTTATTTATGCAAGAACGTGCTTATAGTTCTATTGCACAAGCTACTTCTTTCGGTTTAGGATCGGGTGTAGGTTGGTTTCTTGCTATTGTTGGTATTGCTGCTATTCGCGAAAAGATTCGCTATTCGAATGTGCCAGCACCATTAAGAGGGCTTGGAATTACTTTTATTATTACAGGTTTGATGGGAATCGCATTTATGAGTTTCCTTGGAATCAAGCTTTAATTTAAGGGAATGAATAAATATAAAACAGACAAATCATGACATTACTTACATCTACCGGTTCAGTGGTGTTAATTAGTGTAATCATTTTCTTGATTATTATTCTTGCTTTGGTAGGTATTCTATTGTTTGCAAGAAAGAAGCTAACCCCACAAGGAAAGGTAAAACTTAAAATAAATGGTGAAAAAGAACTGGAAGTAGAACCTGGTTCTAGTTTACTTTCTACCTTATCTAATAACAAAATATTTCTTCCATCTGCTTGTGGAGGAGGAGGTACTTGTGCAATGTGTAAGTGCCAAGTTAATTCTGGAGGAGGAACTATTCTTCCTACAGAAAAAGGGTTCTTTACCCGTAAAGAGCAGCAAGAAAACTGGCGCTTGGGCTGTCAGGTTAAGGTGCGTGAAGATATGGATATTGCTGTTCCTGCTGAAGTATTTGGTATAAAGAAGTGGGAGTGTGAAGTGATTTCTAACAAGAACGTAGCTACCTTTATCAAGGAGTTTGTTGTAAGACTACCTGAAGGAGAAACTCTTGACTTCCGTTCTGGTGGATATATTCAGATTGATGTTCCCAAAATTGAAGTTCCTTTCAAGGATATGGAAGTTGAGGATGAATATCGTGAAGATTGGGATAAGTTTAATATGTGGGATTTGACAATGAAGAATCCAGAACCATGTTTCCGTGCTTATTCTATGGCCAATCACCCTGCCGAAGGAAATATTGTGAAGCTTAATATTCGTATTGCTACTCCTCCATGGGATAGGAAATCTAATGGTTTTATGAAGGTGAATCCAGGAATTTGTTCCTCATTTATCTTCTCTCGTAAGCCTGGTGATAAGGTAACTGTTTCTGGTCCTTATGGTGAATTCTTTATTAAGGATACCGAACGTGAAATGATGTTTATTGGTGGTGGTGCAGGTATGGCTCCTATGCGTTCTCATATCTTTGATTTGTACCTTACCAAGAAATCTAAGCGTAAGTCTTCATTCTGGTATGGAGGACGTTCCTTAAGAGAACTATTCTATATGGATGAATTTGAAAAGATTGCTGAAGAAAATCCAGGTTTTTCATTTAATGTAGCTCTTTCAGAGCCTCTTCCTGAAGATAACTGGAAAGGAGAAACTGGTTTTATCCATCAGGTAATTTATGATAACTATCTGAAAAATCATCCAGAGCCGGAAGAAATCGAATATTATTTATGTGGTCCTCCAATGATGAATGCCGCTATGTTGCAAATGCTAGAGGATTTAGGTGTTCCTAATGAAATGATTGCATTTGATGACTTTGGAGGTTAATCTTATTTAAGATTCTACTTATTTGATTATATAAAATAGAGGCTGCCCTTTTTTGGACAGCCTCTTTTTGTATAGATTATTATTTGATTTTTATACTTGTAGAAGTGAAGCTATAGGCGTTAAAAACTCCGCCACAGCCATCACTCAAATTGGTGGGTGGATTGCCCGGAGCTTTCATAAAGGTGGTTCCATTATTGCCTTCCTGTACCTTTCGAACATTACGTAGAAAATCATATACTGTAGGATCTATAGATTGGAGTTCAATAATATATTCTTCTACATTATAATAGTAATCCATTGCAGCTAAAGGATTGTCTTCAAATATATAATCAATTTGCTGACCATTGAATTGATTATCAGAGAATAGATATATTCTTGGGATTTCTTTTTCTCCTTTCTCTCCTGTGATTGAATTTATATATTTGTACTTTATATTTAATCTGTAGTAATTTGTGTGATCTTGCGGATCCTTCCAAAAGGCATGCATGCTCATTTTGCCTTTTTCGTCTTTTATTATTTTGACATTGTCAATTTTGACGGATTTAGAAAGGTGACAGCTTCCTTGAATTGTTTTACCATCTTTCTCGATCTTTAGAGTATAAGTCGAATTTTCCTTACCCTTAAGATTGATCCCTTCATAAAATCCAAATTCTTTTTCTTGCAGAACTTCTTCTACGTCTCCATTTTCAATCAAAGTAACAACAGCATTTCTTACAGGAGTTGAGTATTCATCGATTTGATCACAAAACATTTCTTCAGTATATACTTTTGTATATTTAACTTGAAGCCTAGCCGTTTGTCCTTCAATAATGCCTCCTTCAACAACTACTTTGGGTTCTAATTTATCTAGTCCTAAATCTATTTCTTTTTCACACGAGCAGAGTGAAAATAGACTTACTATTATGCCTATGGAATATATAATTGATTTCTTCATGACTATTAAAATGTAAAGTTATAAGTAATGGATGGTACAAATTTGAAAAAGGAGATTGCCTTAATCTTTTTTGCTCCAGAAATTTGATTGACAGGTTTTCCTGAATATCCATATCCCTGATCTTCATATCGAAGTAGAATTGGGTTGCTACGTCCATAAAGATTGTAAACAGAGAAAGTCCAGAATTGCTTCCATCTGCGATTTCTGGTTCTTTTTGGTGTGTAGGTAACATTGAAATCCATACGATGGTAGTTTTCAAATCGTGCACCATTGATATCAGAATACATAGGGATTTCCATTCCTGCATAAGAATATTTTCGCTGAGGTTGAGTATAAACCTGTCCTGTTTGATAAGTCCATAATGCACCCAATTCAAGACTTTTTGATAATTGGTACATAATTACAATACTAATATCATGAGGACGGTCTTGGCCTCCGGGGAATTTTTTACCATTATTTAGTTCTTTAAACTCATGCCAAACCCTTGAATAGGTATAGTTTGCCCAGCCACGCAGTTTACCACTTGTCTTTTTTAAGGAGAATTCTATGCCATATGCATATCCATCACCTTCAAGAATATTTGGCTCAATGCTTTCTTTAAAGATATCTGATCCTGAGTTTAATTCCTTTACATTATAGAAGTCTTTATAATAACCTTCGACAGATGCATTCCACTTTCCTTTGTTGAAATCATGATAGAATCCTAGTAAATACTGGTTCGATGTAGAGGGCATTATGTCTTCAGTGGCAGGATACCAAACATCCATCGGATTGCTACCCGAAGTAGTGCTTAATATATGATAGAACTGTTGATTTCGACTATATGCTGCTTTCAGCGAATTGTTTTCGTTAAGAACATAAGTAGTAGTTAAACGAGGTTCTGGACTTTGATATAACTTAACCACTTCACCATCTTTATAATCTTTGGTTGTGGTGATTTGTCCTTCGTATCTGCTTTTGGATTGAAATGGACCTAGTACGGCAAAATTGGTATATCTTAAACCGGCTTCAATACTCCAGTTTGGGAGCAAGTCGATATTGGCAGATGCAAATAAACTTCCTTCCAAGGCATTGATTAGATCGCGGTTTTGTTCAATAGGACTGTTACTTTCAGCAACTAATCTTCCAGGGCGAAAGGTATGATATATGAAATCGGCACCAAAATCAAATTTGATTTTAGGATTCATATAATATTGAAATGAAGTTTTTAGGTTTATATCTTCTATTCCTCCTTCAAGAGAAAGGTCTGAATTTTTGTTACCGTCAGTTAGCTGATAATCGTATTTACTGAAAATCAGAGATACGTTAGAAAAAAGTTTGTTGTTGAATAAGTGGTTCCATCTAACTGTTCCGGTTTTATTACCCCAGTTAATATTGAAGTCGTCTCCAATACTGATTATATCGCGACCAAAATATCCAGATAAGAAAATACGATCTTTTTTCCCTATCCAGGTATTTACCTTTGCGTTTAGATCGTAAAAGTAAAAACCATTATTTCTCTCATCTTTATCTACAAATGGTTTGCTCATTAAATCAAGATAACTTCTGCGTCCGGATATCATAAATGAACTTTTTCCTTTCACTATAGGGCTTTCAACAGTTAGTCTGCTTGATATTAATCCGATTCCTCCTTCCATATGAAATTTTTGATTATTTCCTTCTTTCATATGTATGTCTAATACAGACGATAGTCTTCCTCCAAAGTTTGAGGGGTAGTTTCCTTTAATCAAGGTTGCATCTTTGATTGCATCAGAGTTAAATACAGAGAATAAACCTCCGGCATGAGATACATTGTAGACTGGAGCTTCGTCAAGTAAAATCAGATTCTGATCGTTAGACCCTCCTCTAACATACATTCCCGACATTCCTTCTGTACCTGATTTTACTCCACTTTCAAGCTGAAGTGTTTTTATAATATCTTGCTCTCCAAAGATTACAGGCACCGACCGGATGTCTTTTGGACTGATGGTGACAACACCAGTTTTGGTATTCCGGATATTTTCGTGCCCAACCTTCTTTCCGCTGATTACAACTTCTTCAAGTTCTTCAGTTATTGGAGAAAGTTCAATATCTAGCTGAAAGTCTTTATCTAAAGAAATTTCTTTTTCGATAGTGTTGAATCCAATAAATGTAACTCTTGCTTTGTATACTCCTTCAGGAATAGTTATTGAATAGAATCCGTAAGTATTGGTAACTGTACCTAGTTTCAGTTCTGGAAAATATAATGTTGCTCCGATTAGATCTTCTCCAGAAGCCTTGTCTTTAATGTATCCGTTAATGGAATAGTTGTTTTGAGCAATGGTAGTTGTTATGCATATGAAAAAACATAACAATACCATTGAAAACGATTTAAAAGTTCGTCTCATAGTTTAGATGAATCCTAATTGTTTGTAATTGTTATATGTCGTTTTTCGGATTTTGTGTTTGGTATTTTGAAAACGAAACCTGAACTCCAAAAACTCAGCCCCCTTATATTCGAAACTAGAACTTCGAATATAGCATATCAAATTCTGAAAAACGAATTTTCGAATATAGTATATAGAAAAGTGAAAAACAACTCGAAAATGAGATCTGAATATTTAAAAAATCAATTAATCAAATGTCTTCCATCTTTTTGGAATTTCACTTTAGGCAATTGTTTTGTTGAATTAAAATAATCGAAAGCAGTTTTTAATTCATCCCAAAGTGCAATATAATCAGTTTCGGTATGGAATTCTTTCTTTAGTTGGCTCAAATTCGAATTTGTTAAATAGGATGGGAAGATGCTTACAGGAATGCTTTTTTGTTTTGCCATTTTTGCCAATAGACAGAATAAGTATACCTCCTTGATTCTGTCGTCTGTTATTGCCAGGCAACCAACGCTTACGCAAGAGCCATGAATAAATATATTATTTCCGGGCTGATTTTTGTCAGATAAGATTTTGTCGCTTGTATTTGGATAATTCAATCCTAAGGAAAGGTGAAATCGACTTCGAGGATTAAATCTGTCGATATGATAAAAGCCTTCGGGCACTTGCCGGTCTCCTTCTTTTCTTTTTGGGCCAACATTGCCAGAAGCACTACAAATGTCGTATGTTTTTATAAGTTTAAAGGAAATAGAATCATTGTCTTTTGCCCAAAGTTCTAGTTTCTTTTCTTGTTTAAATGCGCGTAAGTATAGCTGGAGTTTAGTTTTGGTAATATGATTTTGCTTCAATAGTTTGTCGATAATAGCATCTTTTTCTTTATGTGCTTGCTTTAAGCGCAATGCAGCATCGTTTTGATTTGAGCACGCACCAATCGAAAATGCTGAAACCAGTAGAAAGAGAAGATTATTTAAACGAAAATATTGAAGCATAAATAACGAATTTTGAATTACTCTTCAAGTGGAATAAATTGGTTGTTTTCGTCTCTTTCGAGTTCAGTGCCTATAGCTTGTTTTAGATAAGGAATAATTGCTTCGTCATAATTTGCAATCGTATTTAAACTAAACATCATTGCGTTGCGCATATCGTCAACATATTCCTGAGTTTCTGTGCCCGAAAAGAAACGCCATCCAGAGTCGTTGGTGTCTTCAGGTTCTTCGCGATACATAAATCCAACCTTCATTCCATCAACAGTAATTTTATCTGTAGCAATGCAATACTTTTCAGAATGAACTAAATCTTTTAAGTCTTCAGCCTTTAATTTATAATATTTTGTTGCCATTTTGTACGGTGTTCTAACGATTGTTTGTATGAAGCAAAAGTAGATTTTTTAGATTTATATTTTACGTTTTTTGTTTCTTTTCTTTTAAGTAAATATTTGTTTTTAATTGTTTGATCATAAAATATCAATGCTTGTGTACAATTTATAGAATACAGACGTTTCTGTTTCTACTAAACCTTAATCTATTACCGTTATGAAACCTAAATTCTTACTGTTTGTAGCTTGCCTTATTGGATTTATATCTTCATGTAGTGAAAAAGATCACTATAAAAAAGTGAAGTTTAGTGGTGAGGCTCAGGGGTCATATTATGTTGTTACCTATTTTGATAATGAAAGAAGAAATCTGCAACCTGAAATAGATAGTTTACTGCGAGTTTTTGATGAATCGATGAGCCTTTGGGTTGAAGGTAGTGTATTGAATAAGGTAAATGATAATGATACCACCGTTCAGCTTGATGATATATTTAAGGTGGTTTTTAGTGCTTCGCAGGAAATTGCTGACAGATCGAATGGAACTTTCGATTTTACGGTTGCTCCTCTAACTGCTGCATGGGGATTTGGTGCTAAAGATACACTGAATATGAGCCAGAAGCGAATTGATAGTTTGCTGCAGTATGTTGGGTATAAAAAGGTGCGAATAAAAGAAGGTAAGCTTATAAAGAAAAATCCTGAAGTGCAGCTTGATTTTAATGCAATTGCACAGGGTTATACTTGCGATTATCTTGGCGAGTGGTTGCAGTCGAAAGGTATAGATAATTATGTTATTGATGTGGGTGGTGAAGTTGTTGCCAATGGAGTTAAACGCGATAGTTCGCCATGGAAAGTTGGTATACAAGACCCTACAGCTCCTGAAGAGTTTAAGTCGTATCGTGTAGTTGCTCTTTACGATCAGGGTTTAGTTACTTCAGGAAACTACCGCAAGCATCATGAACAAAGTGGACGAGAGGTTGCTCATACAATTAGTCCTATTACTGGATATCCTGTTCAGGATTCTTTGTTAAGTGCTACGGTTTTGGCAAAAGATGCTATGACTGCTGATGGTTTTGCTACTGCTTGTATGGTTATGGGACTAGACGAATCGCGTAAGTTTATTGAATCACAGCCTGATCTTGAAGGCTTCTTTATTTATAAAACCCATAAAGGTAAATTGAAGACCTATGCTACCGAAGGAATGAAAAAAGCCATTGTTGATAATTGATATAAAGCTGATATTATCATTCTTACACCGAATGAGTATTCCCTTTTTGTAAGGTCTATTCCTGATGATTCATTTATAATCTACGACAGGGTATTGTCCTAGTTTGCGACAGGGTATTGTCCTGGTTTACGACAGAGTGTTGTGCTAAGAAAAGAATTATTCAGAGTAATATTTATTCTTAATGCCGAACGGCTTTACTGATGTTTTTATATTTTCGCTGCCAATTGGAATTATACAGCGGAAATTATGAGAGGAAGGTATTTTATTCTTTTGTTTATAGCTATTTTATTTGCTTCATGTGCCCAGAAGCCAAATTTGCATAAAGTAAGAGTTACGGGAGAAACTCAGGGAACTTATTTTGCTATAACTTATTATGATTCATTGCAGCGAGATTTACGACCTCAGATTGATAGTTTGCTTGGTTTGTTTAACAATTCTATAAATTTATGGAATAAGAATAGTATTTTGAGCAGAATAAATGCTGCCGATACTAACCAACAAATACAGATTGATCCAATATTCAAAGAGCTATTTGTTTTGTCGCAAGAAATATCTGCGAGATCGAATGGGGCTTTCGATTTTACTGTAGGTCCGCTAACTTCGGCATGGGGCTTTGGTGCTTCAGATACCATTGCAATGGATTCTGTTGTGGTTGATAGTTTGCTGCAGTTTGTAGGCTATAATAAAGTTAGACTTCAGGATAATTACATTATAAAAGACTTGCCAAATATTCACTTTGATTTTAATGCGATTGCCCAAGGATATACTTGTGATTATATAGGCGAATGGTTTGAAAGTGAGAATATTTATTCATACATTATTGACGTAGGAGGTGAAGTTGTAGCCCATGGTTTAAAGCCCGATTTATCT
Organism: Bacteroidales bacterium; assembly: GCA_041725955.1. Lineage (GTDB taxonomy): Bacteria > Bacteroidota > Bacteroidia > Bacteroidales > JBGRPZ01 > JBGRPZ01. The sequence continues at coordinate 28,090 of JBGRQE010000025.1, read as the reverse complement.
TCGTGGATTGTGGGTATACAAGATCCAAGCTTGCCTAATGAATTTAAATCATGTAGAACCGTAAAACTGTTGGATAAAGGTCTGGTAACATCAGGCAACTATCGTAAGCATCATAAGCAAAGCGGCCGGAAAGTAGTTCATACAATAAATCCAAGAACAGGATATCCAGTCGAAGATTCGTTGGTAAGTGCCACTGTGTTGGCAAAGAACGCAACCTATGCCGATGGTTTTGCTACTGCTTGCATGGTTATGGGAATGAGTGATGCTATTGCTTTTATAGAGTCGGATCCAAACCTTGAGGCCTTGTTTTTATACAATGATACTTTGGGAAGTATTAAGAGCTATTATACCGATGGAATTGAAGAAATACTATTGAAGTAGCAAATGTTTGGAGCTAAAGATAAGTAAGGAAATATGTTGAGGTTTGTAGGATTTGAATTCACCATTATTGAATAATTTATTTAAGATGAATTCAAATCCTATATACTGTTTTACTTCGATGATTAATCAGTTATAGACTTCTTAATATCGGAAGTGTTTTTTTTGTTTTTACATTGTTCATGTTCGGGTTTTCCACAACCACAAGGGATTTTTTTTCCTGTTTTCGGATCAACACTACCACAATGTTTTTTAAACTCTCCACCCTTCTTCACAAACATTTTGATTGCAATTCCTGCAATTGCCAAAGCAATAATTACAATCGTCAATAGTATTACTTTTAACATTTTGTCTTTATTTTTGAGTTGCCACAAAGATAACGGGAATTATATATTAAATATTTATAATTATTATAAGTTTAGTAATCATTGCTTTTATGTGTGGAGGTATGCTAGTTAAATTCTGTATAAAACAACAAAGGAGGGTTTTCGACCCTCCTTTAGATTATACTAATTTTTTTACCTTCCGGATTGTATTATTATCCGTGAATAATAGTAGTAACGATATCAGTAACTACGTCAACAGAATCACCGCTATTATGACATTTCTTACAAGTATTCATACCCGCCTGAGTGTTAGCAGCTTTTTTGTTTAGTTTAGTTTCTAAGTTAGTTACAGTTACCTTGTTTAATTTTAATTCAGCGCGTTTCATAGTATCTTAGTTTTGTGGGCAAAAGCCCTAGTTTGTTTTTGTTTTCAGGAATTGAATAGGATTAAAATCAGTATTTGATGTTGCCCCAATTTTAAAGTTAGCTTCAATTCCAATTCAATTGTTTACTTTTTGTTCTTATAATTTAGCTATTTGAAAAAACGAAATAGCCACTTAATTAAAAGCGTAAATTAAAATTCATTAATAAAGTATTGTTTTATTGTATGTCAGTGAATCTGTTGATGTTTGCCCTTATCAGCAGGTTCAATAGTAAAACGAGGCTTATTTTTTTGATATTGAAAATTCGATGTTAAAATATGTTAAGGCTTTTTAATATTACAGAAATACCTTTTTTATATGTATTAAATTTAAATAGCTGTAAAAACAAAGAGGGTTTAATAGGAGTGAAAACGATGGATTTTGTAATGGGCAAAGATACAGTGATTTATATGCTTGTTTTTTGCTTTTTATTGCATTATGTGCGATTTGTGTATTTGCTTGAAACGTGTGTTTTGTAACTGTCTTTTGGATAAATAAAAAGGAAATAATTAATAATCATTTCCTTATTCTCTTTTTTTAAAAAAACCGGTTTTTATATGTTTAGCCTTCTATTCAACTTGCAATTTATTCATTTATGGAGTTCTTCTGGCGAAAGAATTCTCCACAAACAATTGCAGTTGCAATTGAGGCATTTAAGCTTTCAGCATGTATTTTTTGGCCAGCAGGAATATGAATTGGATGGTTTATTACTTTTATCAATTCCGAAGAAATGCCTTTAGACTCATTTCCTGTAATTATGTATCCATTAGGTTTAAGTTGTTGCTGATAAAGATTCTTACCTTCCAAAAGAGTTCCATACATAGGAATATTCTCGTTTAAATTATTGAGAATATCAGTAAGTTCAAGATGGTAAACATTAACTCTGGCAATAGACCCCATGGTAGATTGGATTAGTTTGGGATTAAAGGTCTCGACACAATTATTTGTGCAAACAATATGTTTTATGCCAAACCAATCGGCAGTACGTATTATAGTACCCATATTTCCTGGATCTTTAATCTGGTCGAGTAGGAGTACCCATTCTTTTGAAGGAAGCTCATAATCATAATCTTTTTCCCAACATGAGAAAGCGGCAAATACTGGTGACGGAGATTTTAATGCACTTAATCTGTCCATATCTTTCTCCTTTATTAGTAAACACTTGTCGTTATATTTCTTTTCTAAAAAAACATGGCTCTCAAATATTTCCGGATAGGCAACGATAGAGTGAGGGGAAAGTCCAGATTGAATTAAATCAATTACTAATTTTTCTCCTTCAGCAATAAACAGATTATATTTTTTCCTTGACTTCGATGTTTTTAGAGAAGATAAAAATTTAAATTGGTTTTTCGACAAGATCTGTAGTGGCATATTGGTATGAATTTTTTCAAAGGTAAATAAAAAAGAGGGCAATCAATAAAGAAGCCCTCTTTTCAAATATTTTTGAGAAAACTGCTATTCAGCAAATACTTCGAAAGAAATTTCAGCAGAAACCTCTCTGTGAAGTTTGATGGTAGCCTTGTATTCACCAAGTTCTTTAATGGAATCACCATCAACAACAATTTTCTTTCTGTCAACTTCTAAGCTCTTTTGATCTTTAATTGCATCAGCAATTTGAAGAGCATTTACAGAACCAAAGATTTTTCCACTAGTACCTGCTTTCGCACCAATGCGTACGTGGCAATCTTTAAGAGCATCAGCCAATACTTCAGCTTCTTTTTTGATTTTTTCTTGTTTGAAAGCCTTTTGTCTTTGGTTTTCAGCAAGAATTTTCTTGTTTGCTTCTGTAGCAACTACAGCATATCCTTTTGGAATAAGATAGTTACGAGCATAACCATTCTTAACGGTTACTAAATCATTAGAGTAACCCAGATTTGCAATATCTTGTTTGAGAATAATGTCCATTAGTATGTCCTCCTTATTATTATTTTAATAAATCACCTACATAAGGCATTAATGCAAGATGTCTTGCTCTCTTGATTGCCTGGGCAACTTTCTTTTGATATTTGGTAGAAGTACCAGTGATACGACGAGGTAAGATTTTACCTTGCTCGTTCACGAACTTCAATAAGAAGTCTGCATCTTTATAGTCGATATACTTGATACCGCTTTTCTTGAAACGACAATACTTCTTTTTCTTGGTATCAACCGCAATTGGGGTTAAGTATTTAATTTCAGAATTTCCTTGTGCCATTTTAATTCAGGATTAAAAAGTTATAAATTAAGCTTCTTTGCTGTTGGCTACTCCTTGAGACTTTCTACGCTTCTTCTCGTTATAAGCAATAGCGTGTTTGTCTAGAGAAACAGTTAAGAAACGGATAACGCGCTCATCACGACGGTATTCAACTTCAAGCTTGTCAATAGTATCTCCTTCAGCTTTAAATTCAAGCAAATAGTAGAAACCAGTGCTCTTTTTTTGAATTGGATAAGCGAGCTTTTTAAGACCCCAATTGTCTTCGAAAACAACTTCTGCACCATTTTCAGAAAGGATGCTTTTGAACTTGGTTACCGCTTCCTTCATCTGTTCTTCAGATAAAACGGGAGTTGTAATGAAAACGGTTTCGTATTGTCTAACCATTGTCAAAAATTTTTAAAATGTTGATAATTAGTCTCTAAATTTCGAGGTGGCAAATATAGAAAAAATAATTGTAATGACAATTAATCTCTCTAATTAATTGTGCATTAACCTATTTGCTTATTGAAATTCTTCTTTTGAGGAACGAAATTTAGTCGATTAACTTATATAACAGCTTGTTTTTTTGAATTTTCGATAAGTGTTTCTAAGATAAACTCAGAAGCTCTACCATCACCAAAAATCTTTGGGAAAATTAATTTTTTATGTGTTGCATTTAAGCTTGTAAATGCAGAAATAATATCATCTTTATGTGCTTTGCATAAGATAGCCGACCCTTGTTCAATAATTTCAACCCATTCTGTTTCTGGCCTTAATATAATACACGGCTTAGAAAAGAAATATGCTTCCTTTTGAACTCCTCCTGAATCGGTCATAATAAGTTTTGCATGTTTTTCTAATGCAATCATTTCAAGAAAAGATGTTGGTGGAATTAGGTGAATGAATTTATTGTTTAAAATACTCTTGTGGATATCTTTGTCCATCAACTCATTCATTCTTTTCTTTGTTCTTGGATGCAATGGAAGAATTATAGAGATTTTATTTTTGTTGACAATTTCCAGGAAGGATGAAAATATTGTATTTAAGCTTTCTGCATCGTCGGTATTGTGATCGCGATGGATGGTTGCCAATATATATTCTCCTTTGCCTACTCCAATATTGGTGATTATATCCGATTTCTTTTCTGCAACTTTAGCAAAGTATAGGCTGTTATCCAACATTATGTCTCCACATTGAAAAACCCCTGGTTTGTTAATATCAAAGGGGAAGTTTAAATCTGTTTTAAATCCTTCGTTTAAAAGGTTTTTATAGCCAGTTTTGGTAGGGGTGAATAAAAGTGTAGAGACATGATCTGTAGCGATTCTGTTAATCTCTTCTGGCATGTTTTTATTGAAAGATCTTAAACCTGCTTCAATATGAACAACTGGAATATGTAATTTAGATGCTGCTATAGCTCCAGCAATTGTAGAATTTGTATCTCCATAAATTAGGCAGTAATCAGGTTTTTCCTTTATAAGTAATTCCTCAATACCAATAATTATTTTACTGGTTTGTATGCCGTGATTACCAGAACCTACTTCAAGATTGTATGTGGGTGTTGGAATTCCCAATTCAGAAAGAAAAATTTCCGACATATTTTTGTCGTAGTGCTGCCCTGTATGGACAATAACTTCATGAATTTGATCATTATAATGAGTTTGTATAGCTCTGCTTATTGCTGCCGCCTTTATAATCTGAGGTCTGGCCCCTATGATTGTCAGTAGTTTCATTGAAGGAAAATACGTTATTTACATCATGTTTTCGTCAGCAAAGCTAAAATATTTTTCCTCTCCGATTATCAAATGATCGAGTACATTTATGTCAATTAGTTTTCCGGCTTCTGTAATTTTCTTTGTTATTTGGATATCGTTACTACTAGGTCTTATATTTCCGGAGGGATGATTATGGCAAAGAATAATTGAGCTAGCATTTTTATCTATAGCGTATTTAAATATTTTCTTCGGGTCGGCAACAGTGCCAGCCATGCCTCCTTCGCTGATCTTTGTCTTATTTATTATTTGATTTGCACGATCGAGTAGAAGTAGCCAAAATTCTTCGTAATTCTTTTCTGCTATGCACGATTGAAGTATTTCGTATGCGTCGACAGAGGAACTTATTTTTTCTTTTTGTAAGGCTTCTGATGCCCGTCGACGCCTGCCTAGTTCTAAAGCCGCTACTATACTAACTGCCTTTGCAGGTCCGATGCCCTTAAAAGCACATAATTCTTTTACACTTAGCTTTGAAAGTTCGACAAGATTACCTTTTACATGAGCAATTATTCTTTTTGCAAGTTGAACAGCAGATTCATTTCTAGAACCGCTTCCCAATAAGATTGCAATCAGCTCTGCATCGCTAAGAATGTTTTTTCCTTGATTAATAAGTTTCTCGCGAGGTTGATCATTTTCTTCCCATGATTTTATAGGGATATGTTTGAGGTAGGAATTCATGAAAGATTATTTGGAATTAATTTTCATGAAGGTAACAAGAAAATGTATATTCAAAAAAAAAGATAAAAAAAAGCTGTCTGAAATGAGACAGCTCTGGAAAAAATCTCTTTTTCGAACTACAATGAATTCGCGAACTTAGTCAATTTAGACTTAAGGTTACCAGCTTTGTTCTTATGTATGATAGATTTTTTTGCTAATTTATCAATCATAGAAACAAGCTTTGGAAGAGTTTCTAACGCTTCAGTCTTAGCCTCAAGGCTTCTGAACTTCTTAACAGCATTACGCATAGTTTTCGCGTAATAACGGTTGCTTATTCTTCTCTTCTCGTTTGAGCGAATTCTCTTGATTGCTGATTTGTGATTAGCCATTTCTTTCAGTATAAATTGATTGTTTCCTTATTTTTGGGCTGCAAAATTAAATAAAAATCTCAGTATAAAAAACTTTTTAGGGATAAAATTATCTCAGTCCCTAATAGTTAGTTTACATTTAGTAAGTAAATAAGTGATGAACTAAGCATAAAATCTAGATAATCGAATTACATAGATTTTAATCTATTTTACACTTTTATTCAATATTACATTAATATACTTATTAAATGAAGAACTTCAATTAATATTTCGTTTAATACAAAAAAAGACCGTCAAAAACATATAATTTTTAACAGTCTTAAGTAGTCCGTAGGGGATTCGAACCCCTGTTACCAGGATGAAAACCTGGCGTCCTGACCTGACTAGACGAACGGACCAAAACTCTGTTTTGCGGCTGCAAATCTACAATAAAAATTCTTTCTTGCAAATGTTTTTATTGAAAAAATTTGATTGGGTTACCTAAAAAAATACATCACAAAGTGTAATGTTGTGATAATGATTGTTTTTTGAACTTTATGGTTATTAGCAAAGGAACTGTTGAAAAAGTAGTTTTCGCTTGCTTTTTGCTTGTGAAGCTTGGTGTTAGAGGAGGTGGTGTTTTCTGATATATATAATTATAAAAGCAGGAATTGAGTAATGTCTATATTTTCGTGTTCTGTAGAGGATATTGTTGTTTTTTTATAAATCAAAAAAGATGCCTGCCCAAAGTACTTTTGACAGCCATCTTTTTTTTAATTTAAAAACCATATAAGTTATAAGGTCAAAAGTTTTTGTGTTTTTAACTAACAGTGCTTTTAAATTAATATATTGTTTCTTTTATTATTCGAAAGTAAACGAAATTTGAAAGATTTTAGAATTCACTTTATCTATAACATTCGTGTATAAAATTTCGGTATTATTTATGTTGTTTTGTTCTGGAACAACATGATTAATTATATTAGTTAATCCATATGACATTTTGATTTCGGTGCCAAACTTGAAATAAGTTGTATAAAAATCAAATCCCACTCCAAACTCCATCATTAAATCATTTTTGACTATGGAGGGTGCTGCATTATCATTTAACTTCTGTGCTTTAGATTTTGATGATAAATCAAGGCTTAATCGGGGACCAGCTAAAACATACCCACGCATATTGTTATACCTTTTTGATTTGTATTTTAAATGTAGTGGGATATCAACAAGTACAGAAGGGATTCTTTTCTTTATAGTTTCGAGTCTTGATTCTCCTTTGTAATGAACCAGTACATTGTATTTTATCTGTCTTTCTCCTAAAGATAAAGAGGGGACTAAGCGAAGGTCGAAATACTCTCCCAGTCTTAGATTTCCTACAATTCCAACAGTAAAACTAGGAATAGGGTTTGATTCAACTCCATAAACATTTAGTGAATCATAGGTGATATCTGGGGCTAGTACGGGATCGAACTGATAGGTTTTAAAAGCGATATTGTCTTTTGGCTTTACATGGAAAGTCATTTGATTAAGTCCTAAGATAAAGCCATAGTGCAAAGTTTGCTGATCGTAGTAAGAAAGATTTTCAACAGTCCGTCTCCGTTGACTGAATCCCTTGGAGGATACAAAAAAAAGTAAAACCAATATGATTAGCCCCGCTTTTTTTCCCCCGAAAATTTGTGCGAAATAAGAAAAATTGTTTCTTTTTTTTGAAGCACTATTGATCATTTGTTTTTGGTTTTTGTGTATACAGTTAAAGTAGTCAGTAAAAATATTAAAAATTTTTACCTGAAAAACTTATTTTTCTCCTATATATATAGACGCAATGCCGAAAGATAAGCTTTTTCTTTCTGTTTTCCTGAAATTAAGATCAGATAATTTATCTAAAAATGCTTTACCTTCAGGGAAAGCAGCAACAGATTCTGGTAAATATGTATAAGCTGAATTATCTTTTGAAAAAAGTTTACCTACAGTAGGAAGAATAAATTTAAAATAAATCTGAAAAATTTGTTTTACAGGGAATATATGAGGTTTACTAAATTCAAGAATAACTAGTTTTCCTTGAGGTTTCAATACTCTATGCATTTCTGATAAACCTTTATCTAGATTTTCAAAATTTCTAACTCCAAAACCAGACATTACAATGTCAAATTCATTATCGTTGAATTGTAAATTTTCAGAATCTCCAATTTCTAACTTTATGGTGTTAGAAAGCTTCATTTTACCTACTTTTTTCTTTCCTATGTCGAGCATTCCTTTACTAATGTCGACTCCAATAATCTTATCCGGATTGTTTTTTGCAAGTTCGATGGCCAGATCGCCAGTTCCTGTGGCAATATCCAAAATATTCTTATGATTATACTGCTTGACTATGTTTCTTACCTTTTTTCTCCATAATTTGTCTATTCCTACAGTTAATAAGTGGTTTAAGAAATCATATTTCCACGCAATATTGTCGAACATTGCTTGTACCTGTCTTTTTTTGCTCGATTTATTGTCTTTATATGGTGTTATGGGAGTGCTCATTTTATGTTTTCAAGTGTTGTAAAGAGTGTTTTGTTCTTTAAATTTATACGAGTTCTTTACGTATTATTTCTTCTAAAAGCAGGTCCTTTTTTATTGGAACAACACCTACTTCTTCACAAACCAATCCGCCTGCAAGATTTGCAAAAGCAGCCAAGTCGCGAGAAGAAATATTTGCTGCAAGACAAAGACTTGCAACACTTACAACAGTATCGCCAGCTCCAGATACGTCTGCAATATTTCTGATGTGAGCTGGAATATGGTGTGTTTCGAATGAATTATCTTCTGTTTTTTTACGAATTAAAACTCCATTTTCAGAAAGAGTATTTAATACAATTTTAGCCTTCATTTCTTCTTGGAGCTTTTTTACAGCCTCTTGAATATCTCCAACTTTATTTGTGTTGAATTCAAGATTCATGCCTTCTTTTAATTCTTTAAGGTTAGGTTTGAATAGACTAACGTTTTTAAAGATTTCAAAGTTCTTCTTTTTTGGATCAACGATTGTTGGAATATTGTTTTCGTTCGCTAACTTGATAGTATCTTTGATTATTCTTTCACTTAATACCCCTTTATTATAATCTTGAAATATTATCGAATCTATTTTTTGATTTGAAATAATATCTTTGATTTTTGCGAATAACATTTTTTCTTCATCACTATAAAGGTCATTGGTAATTTCTTCATCTACCCTAAGTAGTTGGGTGTTGTTGCCAATAACTCTAAATTTTGTGGTAGTAGGCCTTTTGCTGCTAACCAAAATTCCATCACAGGTCATTTTGTTTTTTAGAAGGAGTTTTTTAAACTCTTCTCCCATTAAGTCATCGCCAATAAGTGAACATAAAATAGGTTTTGCTCCGAGGGCTTGTATGTTAAGGGCAACATTTGCTGCTCCTCCAAGACGATTAGCTCTTTTCTCTACAGCTACAACTGGCACTGGTGCCTCAGGAGATATACGATCGACTTTCCCCCATAAATAGGCATCAATCATTACATCGCCAATAATCATTACTTTTTGTTTATTGAAAGCTTCAAATAGTCGATATATTTCTTCTTTTTTCATTATAGTCAATTATTTGTAGAGGGAGCTGCTATGTGCATTCCTGCTATATTATATAGTGTTAATGTCTAAATTTGTTCAAACAGACAAAAGTAAGCATTATTATAAATTATTCTTCAATTGTTTCCTTTTGTAAAAGGTTGTTATGAAGGTATTATTATAGAAGATGCATGGGTTTGTTTGTGTAAAGTAAAGTTTTTTATCCGAATCTAAAGAGCTAAAAAGGAGGGGTTGTAATTTATAATTTCTTACAAATGTTAAATTATGGAGAAAAAAATGGGGGATGAAATTTCCCCCATATAAGACAATAAGATTGTAGTTTATCTTTTAATTAAGCTTTTCTAAAGCATTTTTAATTCTTGTTACAGCTTCAGTAAGTAGTTCTTCTGAAGTAGCATAAGAAATTCTTATTCCATTAGGCTCACCAAAGGCTTCTCCTGGAACAAGTGCTACATTAGCTTTTTCTAGCAAGTACATACACATATCGGTAGAGCTTTGTATGTTGTAGTTTTCAAAACTCTTTCCGAAATAATATGAAATGTCAGGGAAAATATAAAAAGCTCCTTCAGGGGTATATGTTTTTACTCCTTCAATTTCTTTTAATTTTTCCATAACAAGGTCTCTACGTTTCCTGAATGCTTCAACCATACTTGGTAGCTCAGGGATGTCACCTGGGTTTATTTCGATAGCTTTTTGTGCAGCCATCTGCGAAATGGTTCCCGGGCCACTTGTGTATTGACCCTGGATCTTATTACAAGCCCAAGCAACTTCGGTTGGAGCTGCTATATAACCAATTCTCCATCCAGTCATCGCAAATCCTTTGGAGACACCATTAACTATAATTACCTGATTTTTTATTTCAGGATAACTGGCAAAGCTAACCTGCTTTTCTGCAAAATTAATTAGCTCATAGATCTCATCAGAGATTATAAATACATCTGGATGATTCTTTAAAACGGCTGCCAACTTTTCGATTTCCTCTGCAGTGTATATACTGCCTGTTGGATTGTTCGGAGAGTTGAAAATAATTGCCTTTGTTTTAGGACCTATAGCTTTTTCTAATTGCTCAGGCTGCACCTTGTATAAATGGTCGATATCTGTCGGGATAAATACAGGTGTTCCTTCTGCTAATTTTACCAAATCAGGATAGGATACCCAATATGGAGCAGGAATGATCACTTCATCGCCACTGTTTAATAAACTCATCATAATATTAGCAAGAGATTGTTTTGCTCCATTGCTAATTATTATTTGATTAGGCTTATAGTCTAAATTGTTATCTCTTTTAAGTTTATGAACGATAGCTTCCTGGAGACTAGCAAAGCCTGGTACTGGAGGATAATGCGTAATATTATTGGTAATTGCATCATGTCCTGCCTCTTTTATAAGCTCTGGGGTGTCAAAATCAGGCTCCCCGATGCTTAGTGTAATCACGTCTTTTCCTTGAGCCCTAAGTTCACGACTTTTTCTTGTCATTTCGATAGTTGCTGACTCAGAAAGTTGGTTTACACGATTTGAAAGTAATCTTTTATTCTCCACTATTACACTTGATTTTTAAAATTGGGACAAATTTATATAAAATTTGACTCGAAGAGGCTTATTCTAAAAGCGCATAGAATCTTTTTTTTATTGAAATTTGTTTTTGTCTGTTTTGTGTAAAAAGTTAAGACTCTTTGGCTAATAAAATAATATAATAAATTAGAAATAATTAGATTCATTTATATGAATAAATATGTGTGATTTTTTATAACATTTTGTATTTTTATAAGTGATAAATAGATTATATTGCAAGAAAAAAGCAAAGTATGGAGATATTAACATTGGTTGTTCGGATCTTGGAATACCTGATATTGGCAGGTGCTCTGATTTATGTAATTGTTCGCTTAATAAAAGCGTATTTAAGAAATGAAGAATTGAGAAGAAAGTTTTCTGAAGAACAGGAAATTAAAAAGAATGTTTTTCCTTTGAAAGTTCAGGCATGTGAGCGTTTGGTTTTGTTTCTTGAGCGCTTGCGTCCAGAAAATTTAGTTTTGCGTGTGAATATGCCTGGAATGATTGCTGGTCAATTGCAGGTGAAGTTGTTAAAGGTAATTCGTGAGGAATATGAACACAACTTAACTCAACAGGTTTATGTATCTCCTTTTGCATGGAGTTTGGTAAAAGCATCAAAGGAACATTTAACTAAAATTGTTAATCAGTCAGCTGATATGATTACACCAAATACTACCCCAGAAGATTTTGCAAAAATTATTTTAGAAAAGAATTTAAGCTCTGGAACTAATGTGGTTGATGAAGCTATTCGTCAGTTGAAAATTGAAATGATGGAGTAAAAAGGAGTTAGTTCTTTCAGTTCCAGAAAAGTGATGATTACTGCAAAATTTAGTAGATAAAGGCTAAGGCATAAGTGTAGTGATGATTAAAGTAAGAGCTATAATGATTAGAGGTAGGTGTGGTGTAATTAACTCAATCTGTGAATAGAAACTAATCAGAAAGATATTTGTATAATACCCTAAGGGTATAAAAGAAAGAGGGACTATCCAAAGAATATGGATAGTCCTCTTTTTTTAGGTAATTAATAAGTAGTATAGTATGAGTAGTTTAAAAATAGTAGAAATTTATATGTGTACTGGGAAGAGTATTTAATTTCTAAACTCTTTTAAGCTATCCATCAGTTTTTTGCGACTAAAGAAAATTCTGCTTTTTACAGTTCCTATTGATAGGTCAAGTTTTTCTGCTATTTCTTTATACTTATAACCTTCGTTGAACATTTCAAAAGCGCGACGGTAATCTTTGTCTAATCTTTCAATTCCTTCCTGGATTTCATTGGTATGATAAATCGAGTCTGGAGTAGGGTTTGAGGATTCTTTACTATTGTTTAAGTAGTAAAGACTATCTGTAGTGTCTATAATAGTGTTCGCCTTAACTTTTCTTCTGTAGTTGTTAATGAAGATATTTTTCATAATTGTAAACATCCAAGCTTTAAGGTTTGTCTTATGGACGAATTTTTCTCGATATGTAAGAGCCTTAAGATAAGTTTCTTGCAAAAGGTCTTTTGCATCTTCTTGGTTTGCGGTAAGCTTTAAGGCGAAGTATTCTAGATATTTTTCTAGTGCGGTTATTTTATAATTGAATTCTACTGCTGTCATTGTTCTACACTTATTATTTTCTAATTTGTGTTTAGGATTATGTCTGCAAAGTTAAACAAAACTATTTTACAAAAACAAAAAAACCTGTAAATTATTTATAGAAAGTTTAAATTAGGGTAATGGTAAATCTTGATAATGTTGTTTTTAGGCTATTTCAGGAGTAGTGAAAAATAATTTATTATTCTAAAATGTTTTTGGTTTTGTTTTACTTCTGCTTTTGTTTTGTTAAACAAAAAATATAGATTTTGGCTTTTGTGATAAGGGAGTTGTTAATTTTTTTGGAATACAAAAGTATTAATGGTAGTCTTTAAATTGGTGATCTACAGCTTTGTAAGTTTCTTTCATTCCTATTTCAAAGAAATAAAAATAGCTAAACTGTCTGATGTTGTAGTTGACATGTTTTGAACTAAAGCTATATTTTTGTTTAATGTATTCCTGATATTTTGCAATATCAGATTGTTTGTTAGTATGTATTCCGAGTGCTTTTAGGTTATCTAAATTGTTTAAGCCAATAGCTGTATTAATAGCATCCGAAAATTTAGGTAATATATGTTTGTTTTTTTCAGGTTGGGTAGTGTATAGCCATAAAATATCGTCGTCGTTATATGTCCAGATAGAGGTAATTGCGTCGGCATTATTGGCTATTTGTGTTTGTATATCATTAATCACTTTATTATCCTTGTCATATTGTGCTTTTACCGTTGCTCCATAGTATTCTAAAATTGCTGAAGGCGCGATAAGATCAATAAACGTTGATTTATAGTACGACTGATCTGTTTCGTTGTGGGTGAATTGAGTAACGTAATATTGGAAATCATTGGGTTGGGGTTCTGCATACAATATGTAAGGAAAACCTGTGGGAGGGTTATAAATGTTTTTAAAGTGAAGTAATCTCTGGGGAGGGTGGTTGTTATTACCAGGGTTTGCTTTAGAGAAAAGTTTTATTTCATTAATAACAAGATCTCCTATAGAAGAAACCCTTTTTCTTTTCATTGTTTTGCTTAGTGAATATTGGTATGTGTTTACTTGATTTACTTTGTAATCAGAATTAAACCATTCGTAATTTCCTGATTCTCCGTCATTATCGTAAACTGTAGATAGCAAGGCTATTCTGTTTTTCTCAGCATTGCTCAAATAATGTACATACAGTAGTGTTGTAAATTTTGTACTGTCAATACCTGTTCTTACATGATCGCGAAAAGGAATGGAATTCACAGAAGTTTGGTCGCTTTTTATGTCATGTACACTTACAATTCTGGCTCTTCCATAATTATTCGGATTATAATTATTACCAACTAAAGCAATTTCTCCATTTTCAAGAGAATTAAGAGTTTCTATTCTGTAGCGTGTTTGATTTTGATGGTTGTTACGCTTGATTATGCTTAAGGTGTAATTATATTTCTTCAGATCTTTAAATTCATATGTTCCATCTCCTGTAACAGTAATGCTTTCCAGGAATGTTCCGTCGGTTTCATGAAGAACTAAGAATCCTCCGTCAGGGAAATAGTTTTGTGAAGATACTATTTTTATGTAGCTAGGTTTTGTAGGTGATGCAGGTTTTACTTCGGTGTCATCATTGCATGAGATGAGTAAGAAGAAAAACGGGATGAATAAAGAAAACAGGTGAGAAAAATTGTTTCTTTTCATGTTCAATTCAGGTTTAGTGAGAAATTTAATATTGACTTCTACGAAAGAAAAGCTTGTTTAGAGTTGGTGTATGAATAAAATAGCTTTGGTTGAACAGAAAGATAGAGAATTGTATGGTTTTTATTTCCTGTTGATTTTCAAATATAACGAAAACCTTTTTAAACTCAAAGTCTTAGTGCTAAATATTTGTATTTTCGTCTTCTTAATTTGTAACTTATGAAGCAATTAAAGTTGTGTTTAGTTGGTATTGGTAATGTGTCTTGGCATTTGGCAAAGGGTTTGTCGGCTTTTTTTAATGAACCTATAAAGGTTTGGGGAAGGAATTTTCAAGAAACAAAGAAATTTGCCAAAGAAACCAGTTCGCAAGCATGTATAGATTTGGAAACAGCATGCTCGTCAAGTGATATAATTATTCTTGCTATTAGTGATCGTGCCATTCCTGATTTATCGCAGGAACTTGAAAAGTATAAAAATGCTTTGATTGTCCATACTTCAGGGAGTGTTGCAATGGATGTTTTTAAAGGTAATAAATCGCATGGTGTTTTTTATCCTTTAAATACCTTTACTCGTTATTCTGAGCTTGATTGGGATAATACACCATTTTTTTTGGAGGCCAATGGAGTAAAAGAGAGAGAAATTTTGCAGGATCTTGCATGTTTATTATCAAAAGATATACGTTTTATAGATTCCGAAACTCGAAAAAGTTTGCATATTGCAGCTGTTTTTGCAGGTAATTTCACCAATTTTTTCTATTCTATGGCTGAAGAATTATTGGAAGATAATAATCTGTCATTAGATTTGTTAAGACCTTTAATTAAACAAACAGCAGAGAAGGTAATGACCGATAGTCCCAGGAAAATTCAGACTGGTCCTGCTGCGCGTAAAGATTTTATTGTGATGCAGTCGCATTTAGAAGGTCTGGAAAAGAAGAAGAAATTTCAGCACATTTATAAATTAATTAGTGAATATATTATTGGAGAAGAAATAAAGAGCGATGAGTAACTATAAAGAATTATTGACAGACGTAAATACTTTTATTTTTGACTATGATGGAGTTCTTACCAACGGGAGTTTGTGGATTATGCCCGATGGAGACCCTGTTCGAATGGGAAATGTAAAAGATGGTTATGCTATTCAGCATGCTGTAAAAAACGGGTATAATGTTGCCATTATCAGTGGAGGCAGATCAAAAAGTATGGAGCATAGATTGGCTATGTTAAAAGTACCTCATGTATATTTAGGCGTAGAGCATAAGATTCAGGTTTATAATAAGTTTCTTGAGGAAAATAATTTGACGGATCGTAATGTTTTATATATGGGTGATGATATTCCTGATTTTGAGGTTCTAAAGAAAGTTGGAGTAGCTTGTTGCCCTGCAGATGCTGTTTATGAAATTAGATCTGTATGTGATTATATCAGTCATCAAAATGGTGGACAAGGATGTGTGCGTGATGTGATTGAGCAGGTTATGAAAGTTCAGGGTAAATGGATGAATGATTCATCTTTTAAATGGTAGTTATGGAAAAGAGATCGATGTCAAAAAATTGGATGGCTGCCATTCGTTTCCCGAATTTGGTTATGGTGATTGTTGCTATGTTGGCAGCAAATTATTTTATTTTACTAAGTGGGTTTCATACACATAAGGTATATGGGGAATTGCCCTGGTATATTCTAATCCCTTTAATATTAGCTACTGTTTTTATTGCGGCAGGAGGAAATCTCTACAATGATTTAATGGATGAAGATATTGATTCAGTAAATCATAAAAACCGATCAAAGTTTCGTGGTCTTTTTAAGAAGGACCTTGAGATCGCGTATCTGGTTTTTTCTTTATTGGGTTTGTTCTTTGGTGGCCTGGCTTCTTTTTTGGTGCATAAAGTTAATATGGGCTTAATCTTTATTTTATGTTTAGGGTTGTTGAGGTTTTATTCGAATTCTTTAAAGCGTAAAATGTTTTGGGGCAACTTTGTAGTATCTGTTTTGACAGCTTTGCCAATATTGTTGATTTGGGTATTTGATTTCTTGTATTTGTCTCATAATCGAGGAGATTTGTTTGTTGAAGCAGGAGTAGCGCTTTCTTTAAATTTCCGTTTAATTGTTGTTTATGCAATTTTTGCTTTTCTTGCTAGCATGCTAAGGGAAGTAGTAAAAGACATGGAAGATATTGAAGGAGATGCCAAATGTGGTGCACGAACATTACCTATTGTAAAAGGAATACATTTTTGTAGAATTTATTTTGTAGGATTTTGGTTGTTACTTGTTGGATGGGTCTTTTTAGCTTATGAGCTTTTGAGTTCTTATAACTTATGGATTAATATTATGATTTTTGGTTTGGGAACTCTATTAACAGCAGCATTTGCTATTCCTTATATTTTTAAGGCAGATAATAAAAAAGAGTATCATCGTTTAAGTACGTTTTTGAAAATTTTTATGGGTATAGGCTTATTGTCTATGCTTCTAACTCCTTTAAATGGGTTGTTCTAAATTTTAAAGTAATGTCTATTGATTTTTTAAAGAATAAAAAAATTATTCTTGCATCGGGGTCTCCAAGGCGTCAGCAATTGTTAAAAGAAATGGGAGTGGAATTTGAAGTTCAGGTTTCAAATATAAATGAAGACTTCCCTTCAGAAATGGTGCCTTTTGATATTGCTCCGTTTTTAGCGAAAAAGAAAGCTGATTATTTTAATGCTTCCAATTTAAGCAATACGATTCTAATTACTTCTGATACTACAGTTTGCTTAAAAGAAAAGGTGTTGAATAAACCTGCCGATAGGAATGAAGCTATTGAAATGTTGCAACAGCTATCTGGTAATATACATTATGTAGTTTCTGGAGTTTGTTTAAAGTCGGATAAAAAAGAAAAGGTGTTTTCTGATATTACAAAAGTGTTTTTCCGTGAATTAACATTTAATGAAATTCTTCACTACGTAGATAACTATAAACCTTTTGATAAGGCCGGTGCTTATGGTATTCAAGAGTGGATTGGAGCAATAGGCATAAAAAGTATTGAAGGGAGTTTTTATAATGTGATGGGTTTACCTACTCATAAATTATGGGAAGAACTAAAGGCTTTTTCTTAGAGAAATTAAGTTTAGTTGTTTATAGTTTTAGGTACATTTGAATCGTTCAACTATTTATTTTCTTTTTGATTTCGTGTCAAGGAGAAAGTAAATTGTTGTTTTAATAAATCTAAAGCTATGAAATTAAAATCTTTAGGGCAGGAGTTTTTGAAATATTTTTTTAATGGATTAATATATGTTGCTCCTATTACCCTGACCATTTATGCAATTGTAGTGCTATTTAACTTTATAGATGGAATTTTAAATAAGTATATCGAAAAGGTATTTAATATTGAAATTCCAGGCCTTGGTTTTGTTGGTTTAATTGTGATTATTACTTTGCTGGGAGTTGTTGGCTCCAGTATTTTATTTAAACCAATCATTGACCGTTTTGATAAGTGGATTCAAAAGGCTCCTTTTGTAAAAGATATATATTCAGCAATAAAAGATTTGCTTTCGGCTTTTGTGGGTCAGAAAAAAAGATTTACAAATCCAGTAATGGTTAAAGTAAATACCAGTTCTGATATATATAAATTGGGCTTTGTTACTAGCGAAGACTTACGGAAGATTGGAGTGAAGGGAGACTTTATTGCAGTATATTTACCTCATTCTTATGCCTGGTCAGGAAATATGTTTATTGTACCCTCAAAAAATGTAAAAAAGATAGAAGCTTCTTCCACAGAAGTTATGAAATTTATAATTTCCGGAGGCGTTACCAATTGGAGTGATAACTCAAATGTAAATGATGATGAAGAATAAAAGACCTTTAATTTTAATAACAAATGATGATAGTGTAGGGGCTAAAGGAATTTCCGTTCTGATAGAAACTATGAAAAATTTAGGTGATGTTGTAGTAGTAGCTCCTGAAGATCCAATGTCGGGGCAGGCGCATGCTATTACAGTTACTCAGCCTTTAAGGGTTCGTAAAGTAAGTGAAGAAGATGGGGTTTCTGTTTTTGCTGTAAATGGAACTCCTGTAGATTGTGTCAAATTAGGTATTCGAGTAGTGCTAGATAGAGAACCTGATTTATTGGTTTCTGGAATTAACCATGGCTCTAATGCTTCTATAAATGTTATTTATAGTGGAACCATGGCTGCTGTTTTGGAGGGGTGTATTAGTGGAATTCCTTCAATAGGTTTTTCTTTACTTAATGTTGATGCTCAGGCTGATTTTACAGCTTGTGTTCCTTTTGTGCATTCTATAGCTCAAAAGACACTTCAAGACTCTTTACCTAACGGGGTCTGCTTAAATGTTAATATTCCAGATTTACATACTTCTGAAATTAAAGGTGTGAAATTTTGTCGTCAATCAAAATCTAAATGGATTGAATTGTTTGATGAGCGTGTAGATCCACATGGAAAAAGATATTATTGGTTGACTGGTAGTTTTGAGCAAGATGATTTGTGTGAAGATACAGATCAATATGCGTTAAATGAAGGATATGTATCTGTAGTGCCAGTTCAATATGATTTTACTGCACATGATAAATTGGCGATGTTGAATGAATGGGAGAAAGAGTTATAGTATGAGTAGTAAAGTATTGATGTCTGTTTTAGTTTCTTTGTTTTTGCCTTTGATTTTGGGTGCAATAATTTATTTTTTAATGGACATGGGCTTGTTCCATGTAGGAAGTTCTAAAATTTATATTGTTGCCCTAATTTTTAACTTACTCGTTGTACGATATTACTTTTTGAAAAAGAAGAGTGAAAAGGCTGGACTGCTCAGTTTATTTATCACCCTTATTTATTTTATATTGTTTTTTGTCTTTGTAATGAAACTTTTTTAGTTCTTTGTGTATCTTACTTACATATTTGAATAAAGTTTAATATGAAATATTATATAATCGCTGGTGAGGCTTCTGGAGATCTGCATGCAAGCAATTTAATTCGCTTTTTAAAAGAAAAAGATAAAAATGCTGTACTTAGAGCATGGGGTGGTGACTTGATGCAAGCTCAGGGTGCCGAAGTGGTTAAGCATTATCGTGATTTAGCTTTTATGGGTTTTGTAGAGGTGATACAAAATCTGAAGACGATCCTTAATAATATAAAATTTTGTAAAGAAGATATTTCATCATTTAAGCCTGATGCATTAATTTTAGTAGATTATCCTGGCTTTAATTTGCGCATAGCGAAATGGGCAAAACAACAAGGAATAAAGGTGTTTTATTATATTTCTCCTCAAGTTTGGGCATGGAAAAAAGGCAGAGTAAAGACCATACGGAAGGTTGTAGATCGGATGTTTGTTATCTTGCCTTTTGAAAAAGATTTCTTTAAGGAATGGAATTATGATGTTGAATTTGTAGGTCATCCTTTAATCGACTCAATTAATAATACTCAATTTGTTGAATCATCAGAATTTCGAAAGAAAAACAATCTTGATAAAGAGAAAAGGATTATAGCATTATTGCCTGGTAGCCGGACACAAGAAATAAAAAAGAAACTCCCTATAATGGCGCAGGTTGTAGATTCATTTCCCGAATATCAGTTTGTGATTGGAGCAGCTCCTTCTGTCGATGAATCTCTTCTACGTGAATTTATGCAAGCAAAGGATATAAAAATTGTATACAATCAAACTCACGACCTTTTACATGCTTCTTTTGCTGCTTTGGTTACTTCTGGTACAGCAACTCTAGAAACAGCTTTGCTTGGAATTCCAGAGGTGGTTTGCTATAAGGGTAGTGCCATTTCATATAGTATTGCAAAAAGAATAATTAGTGTAAATTATATATCACTGGTTAATTTGATTATGGATCGACCGGTAGTGACAGAGCTTATACAGGGAGATTTAAATAAACGAAATTTAGTTTCTGAACTGAAAAAGATTACAGAAAATAAAGAACATAGAAAGAAGCTTATAGCTGATTATGATTTACTAAGAGAAAAACTTGGAGGTACAGGAGCCTCAGAAAGAACAGCAGAAAGAATTATTGAGTTATTGAATTAATTTCATGGTCAAGATAAAATATCTTCCCATCTAAGTAAATAATATTATCTAGCTTGATAATTCTGTCTTTACTTGAGTAAAAGAGCTTTTGATTGCTTGGTATATTTATAATTGTGTCGATATTATTATGGATTTTCCAATTCTTGAACTGTTTGTTAATGTTTTTATGCTTTTTCTGATTGCATAAAAATGCTTTTCCCCGGTTGAAGAATAGTATTGCCTGTTTTTTGTCAATAATTACTTCTTCCTTCCCATGAATGGGAATCGGATTTGTTGCTTTTAGGCTAAAGAAAATTAATATACATGAAAGTATTCCAAGCAGAATTTTGGGATGCTTTTTTTGTATGTATAAGTATAATAGTATAAGCACTGTTATAAAGAATAAAGAGTCGAAAAAATCAAATGACAGTAGCTTTGATTGTGAATAGGGGAGTTTGTTTATGCATATTACAGTTTGTTGAATTAAACTACTGGTGAAATCTAGAAATCTAAAACATATTGCTGTAAACGAAGAAATATAACTGATAGGTAGTAGAAGTAGAATCATCCAGTAGTAAATTGAAATCAGAGGCAACAGTATTAGATTTGATAGAAGAAAATAGAAAGGGAAGTAGTTGAAATATAATAAAGAAATAGGCATGCTGCCAAGTTGTGCACTTATTGATATTGTAATTATTTTTCCAAAGTAATTAACTGTTTTATTCCTTGACTTTATGTAGTTGTATATTCTGGAATAGAATAAAAATATTCCTGATAATGCCGAAAAGCTTAACTGAAATCCCACATCAAAGCAGCAATTCGGATTTATAATAATCATGGTTATTGCTGTCAGAAAAAGAACATGCCATTTGTTGGCGTATGTTTTTCTTATTCTGAAAATACTGTAAATAAATATCATCAAACTGGCTCTTATTGTTGAATCATTTAAGTTGCATAAAATATTGTAAAGAGGCAGAATCAGTAGAGACAGAAATAAGCAGAAATAAGTTTTGTTTTGTTCGTTTTTGAAAATAAGGGAAGATAATAAGTGAAAAACTAAATATAAGATTCCTACATGAAAGCCCGAAACACAGAAAAAATGTGTTGCTCCAATATTTTGTAGCCTTTTTGACTGTTCGCTGTTAAATGATGTTTTGTCTCCTAAAAGTAAGGCAGAGATCATACCGCCTGACTTATTTGAATAGCTGTGAATATGATTCTGGATATTAGCTTTAATAGATAACAAATACGTGTAAAATTGTTCCGATTTTAAATGCTTTATCTGGAGTATCTTGTCAGAAGAGCTAATTATAAGTTTATCTATATTGTTGTATTTTAAATATTGAAAGTAATTGAACTCCCCTTTAAAGATTGGTTTCTTCCCATTGATTTCTATACCTCTCAATAATATATAATCTCCTCTTTGAAATATGGAGTTAGAGTCCTTGCTGTTTAATATTATTAAAGCAGATTCTTTGTGATAGGAGAGGGTATTGGTTTTAGTTTTTTGAAATAATTGTACCCTATATTGAATACTAGATTCTTTTTCTTTGAAAATATCTTTCACTTTAGCTATAAATATTTTTGGTCTAGTATTTTCATTACAAGATCTTTCTTTTGGAAGATGATATGAAAGATAGGAAAATGTGAAAGAAAGAATAAACAGATGAAGCAATAGAGCTATTTCTGTTCTTAGAATTGCTGTTTTTAGGAAAAGTAATTTCCAAAGAGCGATAATTAGAATATTTATTGAAATAAATGTAAGTATAGTTACTGAAAAGAAAGAGGTGTTTATGTAGCCTCCGCATAATATTCCCAGGAAAAGAGATAGTGCTATTGGTAATAATGGATTTTGTAAATGATTTTGCATACTAATAATTACCATTTACATGCGGTATGTTACAAAAAAAACAGAATTGTTTTTTGAATAGTGCTTGTGTTTTGAACTACAGAGTCTTATGAATTCGGATATTAATTTCAAAACTCTACGATTCAGAAGTATTTTATGCTAAGTTATTGAAACTTAATGCGTTTGTCCGATAATGGAGAAAGAGTGAATGCTATGTTTTTATTTCTGGTTTTGTTGCTATTTCTTTGTTTGTGTTTGTTTTTGATAATGGATCTTATTAAGTCTAATAAATGTATTTCTCCATAATTGGAGATATGAATTGTGTTTTCATTGTCAGTTTCTTTTAAATAAAAATATAGTAATACTCTCCTGTAATAGGTTGTTTATTTGCATCAAGGATGTTTTTTAGATAAGATTTAGTATGAATTGCTATCTTTATTCCTAAAGAGAGAAAAAATAGCTTGAGTAACCTATAATGTGGATAATTGCTAAATTTCTTTATTATGGCTAATTATCCCGTTAACTCTAGAAAAAAACATAAAATTTCATGAATAAAGAAAGGTTTTAAATAGATTTGTAAGTATCTGAAGTCAAGCTTTGTTTTTGCGCGTTTTGCCCTCTGTTGTTTATGTTGCTTGGAAAAAAGATGAAAAAAAAGTTGGAAAAGTTTTGGAGGTTACAAAAACCTGTATATCTTTGCATCGCTTTTAAGGGGAAACGCTCTTACAAACATTGAAAGAAATTAACGGTCTGGTAGTTCAGTTGGTTAGAATACATGCCTGTCACGCATGGGGTCGCGGGTTCGAGTCCCGTCCAGACCGCCAAAGCCTTCTCATTTGAGAAGGCTTTTTTTTTGCTTTTTTTTAAAATTTATCCAAAAGTGGATATCTTTAGTTTTGTTTTCAGATTCCTTTTCTTATAGATATTTTTATAAACTCCCTGTAATTCAGTCATATAACTCCTTTTGAGGCTTTCTGTAAAAAAGATAGTAAAAAAGTAAATTTTGGTACAGTATTTGACTTAATGTTTGTGTCTTTGAAACTGTAATTAATTTACGTTCTTTTTGAACTGTCTCAACATAGTTGAACTCTTCTCTACATCATATACACTTGATTCTGTCGAGTACCAGTGCTTTCCGGGTGGAATCTTGTGGCTTACCAAATATTATATAGTCTCGGAAAGGATACTCAGCTGTATAGTTATGGTAATAAAACTTTCCTTTGTTTTTTATCCTATATTTTGCTTTTTCTTGTTAGTTTACGAATTTATTTGATCTTAAATATCTGATTATAGGTTAATTTACTTTAATTGTCTATTACAATCTTTGATTTATTACAATAATTCAAGATATTAAAATGAAACCAGATGGTTCTGGTTTCATTTTACACAGAGAAACTTCCTTTTGTTGATTTACAGTCTAAACATACTGAAGAAATTTAAAGCATGGGTTCATCATTGCTGTTTAATTGTTGTTTTGGGTTCCTAAAACTTCGGTTTTAGGTTTTTGTTTTTTGGGAGGTACATAATTAAACTACGCCGGGTGGACCCTTTTTTTTATCTTAATTTTAGTACTTCGTTTTCTCGAATTCCACTGCTCTTAGTTTTTCCATTCATCTTTAATAGCCTGCTTAGCCTAATTGCATAGAACTGTGATATGCTATACAGAGTTTCTCCAGTATTCACTTTGTGAATTTTTGGTTTTCCTTTTCTCTTTTTCTTTTCCAGATATACCATTTGCCCTACCTTTAACTCATCTTTCTTTGAGAGTTCGTTATAGCGATAGATTTGCCAGCTATATATGTTGAATTCATTGGCTATGGATTGGAATGTATCGTTTTTTTCTGCGATTATAAATTTAGTCCCATTATTCATGTATATATTCCTGCTGGAATGAGGGTTCTTTAATTGTTTAAACTGTGATGGATCAGGATAAAGTCCTGCATTTGCAGAAAAATAATATATAGGAACTTCAATTACATCTTTTTCTTCTTTTATTTTAATATTGGTATTATCATATTGATGTAGATTATTATCTTCAATAATTTTGATTAGTCGGTAAGCATATTTAGGGTTGGTTGCATAACCTGCTTTTTTTAAACCATGTGCCCATTTCTTATAATCCGTAGATTTATATTTAAATAAGAATGAGTAGCGACTGCGGCTTGTTAGAAAAAGAGAATGATCTTCAAATGACTCGGATGCGTTTTTGTATTTTCTAAAACATTCTCCTTTACTATCATCATCTTGGTAAATTTTTCTTCCTTTCCATCCTTTATGGCATTTAATACCGAAATGGTTATTTGCTTTACGAGCAAGTCTACTATTTCCATTTCCACTTTCAAAACATCCCTGAGCAAGTGTAATAGAAGCTGGAATGCCGTGATCTTTCATTTTCCTTATGGCAATGTCTTTATATTTTTCAATATATTGTTTGCGCGACATTTTGCTTTGTGAAAATGCGGAAGAAATAATAGATATGAATAAGATTGCGACAAAAAAATATCTTGTTTTCATTATGGATTTGATTATTTTTCTTGAATTACTGCAAATATAATGAATCAAAATTCTATAAACTTTTTATTTGCATTCAAAGTTTAGCAATACATTTAATAGTCGTAAAAGGTAGTGAACATATATATTGCCAAAGTTATAAAAATGTGTTTGTTGCTTGAAACTTAATTCAAATAATATTTAAGTTTAAAATATTTAAGAAATTAAAAAAACACTTATATTTTTAAGTGTTTTTTTAAAAATCCTTTGTTTATGGGGTGTTGCATAAAAAATCAAAGCGTTAAAAATTTCTTTTACCTTTGCGTGAAATAAATACTTGAAGATGCAATTGATAGAGAAATATTTTGGAGATTTAAGTCCTCAACAAAAGAATCAGTTTGAGCAGCTTGGTAAACTCTATGGTGAATGGAATGAGAAGGTGAATGTGATATCAAGAAAAGATGTCGATCATTTATATGAGCGTCATGTATTACATTCTTTGGGAATTGCTGCTATTTGTCAATTTAAAGAAAGGACTAGAATCTTGGATATAGGAACCGGTGGTGGTTTTCCTGGTATTCCTCTAGCAATTTTGTTTCCTGAATGTACCTTTTATTGTGTAGATTCTATTGGTAAAAAAATAATGGTGGTTAATGAAATCATTAATGCACTGGGGCTTAAAAATATAAAAGCAGAACAAATTCGTGCCGAAAAGGTAAAAGGCCAGTTTGATTTTGTGGTTAGTCGTGCAGTTACTCGTTTAGCTAAATTTATGCCCTGGACTCATGGTAAGCTTATAAAAAAAGGATTTAATGATCGACCTAATGGTATATTTTACCTTAAAGGTGGTGATTTGGATGAAGAGTTATCTGAACTTAGCAAAGGGAAAGTTATTCATATATATGACTTGAAAGATTGCTTTGAAGAAGAATTTTTTGAGACAAAAAGAGTAGTTCATGTGTTCTGATCTTTTCTGAACATATTCAATATATAAAAATATAGTACAATGAGTGATGAAATAAGAAACCTAGAGCCAAAGGCTTTATGGGAAAATTTTTATAGTCTTACACAAATACCTCGTCCTTCTAAGCATGAAGATGAAATTCAAGCTTTCTTGAAAAAATATGGTGAAGATCTTAATCTTGACACCATTAAGGACGAAGTAGGTAATATTATTATCCGTAAACCTGCCACTCCTGGTATGGAAGACCGTATGGGCGTTATTCTTCAGGCTCACCTAGATATGGTTCCTCAAAAGAATTCTGATACCGATCATGATTTTGAAAAAGATCCTATTCAAACATATATCGATGGCGACTGGGTAAAAGCTAAAGGTACTACTTTGGGTGCTGATAATGGTATTGGTGCAGCAGCAGCAATGACTGTTCTTGCAGACAAGGAGTTGGCTCATGGTCCTATCGAAGTATTGCTTACTTCTGACGAAGAAACTGGAATGACTGGTGCTGAAGGTCTTAAGCCAAGTGTTCTTAAAGGTGATATCTTAATGAACCTTGATTCTGAAGATGAAGGTGAATTATATATAGGTTGTGCTGGTGGTGTTGATACTGTAATTGAGTATTGTTATACCGAAGAGGCTGCTCCTGAGGGTTATGCTGCTTATAAAATTGCTGTTACAGGTTTAAAAGGTGGTCACTCTGGAATGGATATTATCTTAAACCGAGGTAATGCCAACAAAATAATGAATACTGTTCTTAGCCAAACTTCCGAAAAGTGTGGTTTAAGATTAGCTTCTATTTGTGGTGGTAGTTTAAGAAATGCTATTCCTAGAGAATCTTTCGCTACTGTTATGGTTCCTAATGAAAATGTGGAAACCTTTGCTACCTTGATGAAAGAACTTATCTTGATTGTTCAAGATGAATTTTCTGAAACAGATCCTGAAGTAAAAGTAATTTATAATGAAGCAGAAAAACCTGCTACCCTTATTGATGAAAAAACTGCTCAGGCTCTTTATGCTGGTATCGCAAATTGCCCTAATGGTGTAAGATCAATGAGTAATGATTTCGAAGGTGTTGTTGAAGTTTCTTCAAATCTTGCTGTTGTTAAATCTGAAAATGGTTTGATTTCTATTGGATCATTACAACGTGGTTCTGATGATGCTGGAAAAGATCAGCTTGCTGCTGATATTGCTAAAGCATTTACCGACCAAGGAGCAAAAGCTGTACATGAAGGTGCTTATCCAGGATGGAAACCAAATCCGGAAAGTAAAGTTTTGGCATTGATGAGAAAAATTTATCAAGAAAACTTTGGTAAAGAAGCAGCTATTAAAGTTGTGCATGCTGGACTTGAGTGTGGTATTTTAGGTGCAAAATATCCAAATTGGGATATGATTTCGTTTGGCCCAACCATTCGTTTTCCTCACTCTCCTGATGAAAAAGTAAATCATCCAACAGTAAAAATGTTCTTTGATTTCTTGGCTGAGGCACTAAAAAATGTTCCTAAGAAATAAAAAAATATAGCTTCGTAGGTCTGTAATATACTGGCCTACGGACTTTTTTCGTATATATTTTATAAAAAAGGTTTGAGTTTGAGCTAAATTATACTTAATTTTGCCAACCCAAAAATAAAAGTAAAAAAATGAAAAGGACTTTTCAACCATCAAGAAGAAAGAGAGCGAACAAACACGGATTCAGATCAAGAATGTCAAGTGTTAATGGTCGCAAGGTTCTAAAAGCGAGAAGAGCTAGAGGAAGAAAGAAATTAAGTGTTTCTAGTGAACGCTAATTTTTTCTCTTGAAAGTTTTTCTTCAAGAACTTAATGTGAAGGATTACGCTCAGGTAATGATTATTTCATTACCTTTTTTCGCGTATATAAAGAAATTAGGACTGCTGGGAAGTGGTCCTTTTTTTTTAAATCGCATCTTATTAGACATAAGCCCATACCTAAAGACGCTATATTATATTGCAGAATAAGTTCTTCTTTACTTTTGTCTTTCGAATATTTACATCAATATAAATTCCAGTTTTATAAGTCTAAGCAAAAGCTGTAGCAATTACAGTGGTACCCTTTTATTCTTTCTATGTATAGGTACCCTTCTTTCTGACCTGGTCAAGTAAGAATTACAGGCCCTTAAGGTACCAATTGCACTATAACCTAGGAGGTATTCATCCAAAACCTAGGAGGTATTCATTCAAAACCTAGGAGGTATTCATTCAAAACCTAGGAGGTATTCATTCAAAACCTAGGAGGTATTTATCCAAAACCTAGGAGGTATTCATCCAAAACCTAGGAGGTATTTATCCAAAACCTAGGAGATTTTAATTTAAAACAAGGTAACTGGGATTGTTTTGTGACGTCATATCACAGCGGAT
>JBGRQE010000024.1:0-45368 GCA_041725955.1 Bacteroidales bacterium | reverse complement strand
AAGGGGTAGTCTTTGTTTGTAGCATTACTACTTATATATAGTATTATCAGGATTCGAAATAACCTAAACCTACGGCATGTAATGCTGCACCAGAGATATTAGCTGCCGTAGGTATAGTTAAATATAGATTACGTTTTTTTATTCCATAATCTCTGCCAATTCCATCCAGCGTTCGCCTTTAGCATCCAGTTCTTCCATAATCACACTTATGCGAACAGATAACTTTTGGATTTCTTCGTAGTCGGTAATGCTACCCGAATTCAGTTGAGTACTTAGCTCTTCCTTTTCAGTTTCCAACTGGTCGATGGCAAGCTCTAGCTCTTCAAATTCCTTTCTCTCCTTAAAGCTAGGTTTACGCTTGGCGGGTTTCGACTTAGGCTTTTCCTTTTTGGGCTTCTCTGCCTTTTCGGCTTTCTTCTGTTCTAATAGTTCCTTCTTTTTCTCTATACGATAATTGGTATAGCTGCTATGGTAGTCTTTAATCATACCATCGCCCTCGAATATAAAAGTGCGTTCAGTAACCTTTTCCAGAAAGTGCCTGTCGTGCGAAACCACCAGCAAGCACCCTTGAAACTCCTTGAGAAACTCTTCGAGCAATCCGAGAGTAAGAATATCGAGGTCGTTGGTAGGCTCATCCAGAATCAGGAAGTTAGGGTTTTTAAGCAGCGTCATCAGTAGATATAATCGTCTTTTTTCTCCACCGCTAAGGTTGCCGAAATGGTTGTATTGGGTGTTATGATCGAAGTTGAAGTGATATAGAAACTGCGATACGCCAACGGTTGTACTACCAAATTGTACGACTTCGGCAATTTCCTTTACAATATCGATAACACGGGCATCTTCACGGGCATTGAGCCCCTCCTGAGTGTAGTAGCCAAAGCTTACGGTTTCCCCTTTGACCACTTTCCCGCAATCGGCTTGCATATTGCCAGTGAGAATATTCAATAGAGTCGACTTACCGACACCATTATTCCCTACAATACCAATCTTTTCACCTCTTTTAAACAGATAGCTAAAGTCTTTAATAGTAACAAAGTCGCCAAAAGACTTAGAGATGTCTTCGATTTCCAGAATCTTCTTGCCCATACGCTTGGCTTCGACAGCAAGCTTTGTAGGGCCTTTCTCGAATCGGGTTTTGGCTTTCGACTCAATATCTTTGAATGCATCAAGACGAGCCTTGCTTTTTGTGGTGCGAGCTTTGGGCTGACGACGCACCCAGTCGAGTTCTTTACGATAAAGGTTTTTGGCTTTCTCCACTTCGGCCAATTCATTTTCTTCGCGCTCTTGTTTCTTCTGCACAAAGTAATCGAACTTGCCGCGATAATGGAATATCTGTCCACGGTCGAGTTCAATAATCTCGTCGCATACATTGTCTAGAAACGACCTATCGTGAGTTACCAGCAGAATGGTAAGGTTTTGACGCGAGAGGTATTCTTCAAGCCATTCGATCATTTCGATATCGAGGTGGTTGGTAGGCTCATCGAGGATTATAAAGTCGGGAGCTTCAATCAAGATTCTTGCCAGAGCAATACGCTTTCGTTGCCCACCCGAAAGTTCGGATATAGGCTGATCGAGGTTTTGGATTTTAAAGCTACCCAGAATTTCGCGTACCGTATTCTCGAAGTCCCACGCATTAAGGTTATCCATCTTGGTAATCATATCCTGAAGCTTGGCTTGGTTTTCAGGATTGGGATTTGCAGAAACAAGTTGCAGGCAATTCTCGTATTCTTTCAATGTATGGATAATAGGGGCTTTAGAAGAAAATATATAGTCCAGAATATTTCCATTCTCATCCATCACCGGATTCTGATCGAGCATAGATATAGATATATCCTTTCGAAACGAAACCTGTCCTTCATCTTGAAGCACTTTCCCCAATAAAATCTTCAGAAGGGTAGTTTTTCCCGTTCCGTTTCTGGCAATAAGAGCAACCTTCTGACCTTTTTCCATTCCGAATGAAAGATCGTTAAACAGTTGCTTTTCGCCAAATGTCTTGCTTATATTCTGTACTGTAAGGTAGTTCACGCTAACTTTTCTTTAATGAAGTAATCAAAATACATAAAAACTTACTTAGATGTTAAGTAGAAAGTTTTTGTGTTGTGAGTAATGCCTATAAATTGCAGTAGGCATTTGTTTGCCTGCAAATTTAAAAAAAAAGAGTGTCTGACTATGGGGTAATTCCCTTAATCAGACACACCTTTATTAAGTATAAAATAAATAAATATCTATTTGTTAATTAAACATTCGCATACCATAAGACCAGTCTTTGCGGTCTTTTTGTTTGTTTTTCTGAAGGTAGATCTTTCATTTACAATCGGACCAGCCTTCACCAAATTTTTACCAGCTTCGTTATCGGTGAAGCTTTCGAAGTTTTTAATAAATTTCTTCCCTAATTCAATTGCGCCTTTATCCCAGTCGATAGGATTTTCCCATAAGTTTCGTGGATTGAATACTTTTGAGTCTATGCCATCAATATTACGTGGAATATCGAGATTGAATATAGGTAGAGTTTCAAATTCTGCATTATCTAAAGAGCCATCAAGAATAGCATCTATAATTTTGCGGGTAGTAGGTAAGTCGATGCGTCTTCCCGTTCCGTAAGAACCACCAATCCAACCTGTGTTTACAAGGTAGGCAGAGCTTCCATGTTCTTCCATCTTCTTGATTAATTCTTCAGCATACTTTGTAGGATGAAGAAGAAGAAAAGCAGCGCCAAAACAAGAAGAGAAAGAAGGGGTAGGTTCGGTAATACCTCTTTCGGTACCTGCAACCTTAGCTGTATATCCGCTCAAGAAATGATACTTGGTTTGTTCGGGAGTAAGCTTAGCTACAGGAGGAAGAATACCAAAGGCATCGGCAGTAAGGAAGATAACCTTTTTTGCATGTCCACCTTTAGACACATTTTTTACAATATTGTCGATATGATAAATAGGATAAGAAACTCTGGTGTTTTCGGTTTTACGATTGTCATCAAAGTCGATTATACCATTATCATTTACCACAACATTCTCAAGAAGCGCATCCTTACGAATTGCGTTGTAGATATCAGGTTCTTTGTCCTTGCTAAGGTTGATGGTTTTTGCATAGCATCCACCTTCGAAGTTAAAGATTCCTGATTCATCCCAGCCATGTTCGTCGTCACCAATAAGCTGACGTTTCGGATCTGTTGAAAGAGTTGTTTTGCCAGTGCCTGACAATCCGAAGAAGATTGCAGTATCATCATCTGTGCCAATGTTAGCAGAGCAGTGCATTGCTGCGATACCCTGAAGAGGCAAGAAGTAATTCATTACAGAGAAGATTCCTTTCTTCATTTCTCCGCCGTACCATGATCCGCCAATTACAGACATCTTTTTCCCTAGGTGGAAAGCAACAAAGTTTTCTGAATTTAAGTTCTGTTCTTTCCAATTAGGATTAACGGTTTTTGCTGCGTTGAAGGTTATGAAGTCGGGTTCGAAGTTCTCCAACTCCTCGTCAGAAGGGCGGATAAACATATTCTTTACAAAGTGCGCTTGCCATGCCACCTCAGTAATAAATCGAACCTTAAGTCGACTATCAGCATTTGCTCCGCAGTAGGTGTCCATGATATATAGCTTTTTGCCAGATAGTTGACGAGTAGCTATATCATAGAGCTGATTCCAGGTTTCCTCGTCCATAGGCTTATTGTCAGACGATTTCCTTTGTTCATTCTTCCACCATACATGGTTGTGAGAAGTAGGTTCATCAACAATATATTTATCCTTAGGAGAGCGACCAGTAAAGTCGCCAGTATCTACTGCAACAGCGCCTAAATCAGATAGTTTCCCTTTTTCAAAACCTCCCAAAGATGAATCTAATTCATGCTTATATAGTTCGTCGTAAGAAGGATTGTAATAAATATCTACAGAATCTTGGATACCATAATCTAGTAATTGATTTTTAACTCTTTCTAATTGATAATCCATAATGAAATGGTGTTTTGATGTTGATTTATAATTTGCCAAAAATGATAATAATAGTATAATTATATAGAAACAGTCATTTCGTGTAGAATAAAGAAACTAACCATTTTCTTATGAAAAGGTTCAAAAGATGTTAAAAATAAATATAAATAAAAGTATAAGTTGACATAAAAATAAGTTTCGTTCTACACAAAAAGAAGGAAGAAAAAAAAACTGCCCGGAACTTCTGGGCAGTTTTTATCATGTAATATTATTTACTGTTAATTACAGCCTGAGCAGCAGCCAATCTTGCGATCGGTACACGATAAGGAGAACAACTTACATAGTTGAATCCAAGACCGTTTACAAACTCTATAGAACTTGGCTCACCACCGTGCTCACCACAGATACCTACCTTAAGGTCAGGACGGGTAGATCTACCTTTCTTAGTTCCCATTTCAACCAATTGGCCAACGCCATCGCGGTCAAGAACTTGGAAAGGATCGTGCTCAAGGATACCATTGTCAAGATAATGAGGTAAGAATTTACCAGCATCATCACGAGAGTAACCGAAAGTCATCTGAGTAAGGTCGTTAGTACCGAAAGAGAAGAATTCAGCAGACTTAGCAATTTCGTCAGCAGTAAGTGCAGCACGAGGAATCTCGATCATGGTACCTACTTTGAAATCGATAGACTCATTTCTTTCTTCGAATACTTTAGCGATGGTATCGCGAACAACTTTTTCCTGAAGCTTCATTTCAGCAAGGGTACCAGTTAGAGGAACCATAATTTCAGGATAAGCGTTAACGCCTTTAGCTTTTAAGTTAAGAGCAGCCTCGATGATCGCACGGGTTTGCATTTCGGTAATTTCTGGATAAGTATTACCTAAACGACAACCACGGTGACCTAGCATAGGGTTGAACTCCATCAAGCTTTCAACTTTATCTTTGATTACTTGAACGTCAACGCCCATTTCGTCAGCCATCTCTTTTTGATTTGCTTCTTCGTGAGGAACAAACTCATGCAAAGGTGGATCAAGTAGACGAACAGTAACAGGAAGATCATGCATAGCTTCGAAGATACCTTCGAAATCTTCTCTTTGAAGAGGAAGAAGTTTAGCAAGACCTTCTTTTCTACCTTCAAGGTCGTCAGCAAGAATCATTTCACGCATAGCTTTGATCTTTTCACCTTCGAAGAACATGTGTTCTGTACGGCAAAGACCAATACCCTGAGCTCCGAAGTCGCGAGCAACTTGAGAATCGCGAGGAGTATCAGCGTTGGTTCTTACTTTCATGGTAGCTACTTCATCAGCCCAATCCATAATGATACCGAAGTCACCACTAAGATCTGGATCAATAGTGCCAACTTTACCATCATAAACAACACCAGTAGTACCATTCAATGAAATCCAATCACCTTCTTTATAGGTTTTGCCATCCATGGTAATGGTTCTTGTTTTGTAATTGATAGCAATAGAACCAGCACCAGAAACACAACATTTACCCATACCACGAGCAACAACAGCAGCGTGAGAAGTCATACCACCACGAGCAGTAAGGATACCCTGAGCAACAGTCATACCTTCAAGATCTTCAGGAGAGGTTTCGATACGAACAAGAATACTGTTCTTATACTTATTAGCCTCGTCAGCGAAGAATACGATTTGACCGGTAGAAGCACCTGGAGACGCAGGAAGACCTTTAGCAACTACAGTAGCAGATTCCAAAGCTTTCTTGTCGAATACAGGGTGAAGAAGTTCGTCAAGCTTGTTAGGATCAACACGCATCAACGCTTCTTCTTTGGTCAAGTAACCTTGTTGTTGCATTTCAACAGCAATTCTTACCTGAGCAGCACCAGTACGTTTACCGTTACGGGTTTGAAGAATCCATAATTTACCATCTTGCATAGTAAACTCAAGATCCTGCATATCTTTATAGTGATCTTCAAGCTTTTGCTCTAGCTCACTTAATTCTTTGTATACTTCAGGCTTAGCTTCTTCTAAAGAAGGATAGTTCGCTGCGCGATCTTCTTCAGTTACATTAGCTAATTTAGCCCATCTTTTAGAACCTTCAAGGGTAATTTGTTGAGGAGTACGGATACCAGCAACAACATCTTCGCCTTGAGCATTGATTAAATACTCACCGTTGAAGATATCTTCACCTGTACCTGCATCACGGGTAAATGCAACACCAGTACCAGAGTTGTCACCCATGTTACCGAATACCATTGCCTGAACGTTAACAGCAGTTCCCCATTCAGCAGGAATACTTTCTAACTTTCTGTAAAGAATAGCTCTTGGATTCATCCAGCTATCAAATACTGCCATTACAGAACCCCAAAGTTGTTCCCAAGCGTTGTTAGGGAAGTCCTTACCAGTTTGTTCTTTGATAGCAGCTTTGAAACGAGCAACCATTTCTTTAAGATCATCAGTAGAAAGATCGGTATCAAGCTCAACACCTTTTTCTTCTTTCATCTTTTCGATGATTTCTTCAAAAGGATCGTGATCTTCTTTAGATTCAGGTTTCATGCCCATTACAACATCACCGTACATTTGTACGAAACGACGGTAAGAATCCCAAGCAAATCTTTCGTTACCTGATTTTTTGGCAATTCCTTCAACAGCTTCATCATTCAAACCAAGGTTCAATACAGTATCCATCATACCTGGCATAGAAGCTCTAGCTCCGGAGCGAACAGAAAGAAGCAATGGGTTTTCTTTGTCACCAAATTTGGTACCCATCATTTTTTCTACTTCAGCAACAGCCTTTTCTACTTCCTCTTTAATCAACTCAACTACATAGTCGTGTCCTTTGCTATTGTAAAGAGTACAAACTTCAGTAGTAATAGTAAATCCTGGAGGAACAGGAACACCAATAAGATTCATCTCAGCTAGGTTCGCGCCCTTACCTCCAAGGAGGTTTTTCATTGAGGCATCGCCATCCGCTTTACGGTCACCAAACAGATAGACATGCTTTGTATTTGCCATTTCTTAAATCTCCGTGTATTAAATTAATATTGTATTTTGATATGATATTCAATAGTTTGATCTTTAAAAAAAATCTCTCTTTGAAAAAGTATCGGCGAAATTACGAAAAAAAATAGATTAGCGATAAATACCAGCTAAAAATAGAACGCAAGTATTTATATCTTCATACGAATCAATGGGATAGGTTTGGTGTGTTAAAAGAAAAAATATTCCTTTTTAGCACTTTGTAGATGGCAAAGATAAAAAGAATGTACTACCTTTTTCTTCGATACTTTCGAAATAAAGATCGGCTTTCATAGAGCTTGCCAAATCTTTGCAAATACTTAGTCCATAACCTGATCCGGTTTCTTCATTTGTTCCCGAACGATGGGTGTTGACTTTTAGATCGAAAATATGGTCTTGCATATCCTTAGGAATTCCAATTCCAGAATCTTTTACAGCTATTATTTTATGTTGATCTTTGGAGTAGATAAGAACTTCTATTTTACTATTCTTTTCTGAAAATTTTATGGCGTTGTTTACCAAATTATGAAGTATTACTGTGGTGATATTAGGGTCGCACTTACAAATAATGTTTTCTTCAACAGAAAAAGTGATCTCTATATTTTTATTGATTCCCAGATTGGAAATCCCATCTTTTATACCCAGAGCAAAAACTTCAAGATTGATTTCTTTTTCTTCTACTTTAAAGGCTTTGTTTTGTGTCTTTGCCCAAATCAAGGTAGTTTCTAATAACTTTTGATATTGAAGAGATGTGTATTTGATTCTAAATAAGAAGTCGTCAAATTCTTCACTATTCTTATCTATATATCCATTGTTTACCAAATCAATTAGGCTAACAATATTATTGATTGGCGACCTGAAGTCGTGAGAAAGAATAGAGATAATTTTATTTCTTCCTTCGTTTATTTCAAGAAGTTCTTCTTTCTGCTTCTTAATAATATTGTTTTTCTTTTTAAGAAGATGGTTCTTTTCGCGGGTTTGGCGGTGATTTTTAAGAAGGTAAATAAGCGAGATTAAAATACCTGCCGCAAAACCAATTAATATCAAAATTGTAAACTTTTGCCAATATAGAGCTTTTTGTTGTTCGGTATTTGATTGAGTAAGTAATTTTATCTTTCTTTTATTCTGGGTGGTTTCGTATTGAAGTTTAATTCTATTATTCAATGTGCTTTCGCTTCTCGCAATGCTATCTTGTAATATGGTTAGTTCTTGCATGCATTGCAAAGATTGTTTGAATTTATGTTGTAGTTGATAAAGGTCTGACAATTGTTTTTTAAACTGAATTACTTCAAAATAGAAAAGGTTATTTGTCGCTATATTTATGCTTTTCTTTAATATTTTTTCGGCTGCGGTATATTTCTTTTCTTTAATTAGAATATTTGTGTGAGTATTATATAAAGAGAGTATATGGTAATTCTTAAAGAAATCGGGTAAGTAGTGTTCTGCTGTTTTTAAAAATTCTTTAGCTGTCTCGATATCAGTATTAAAAAATTGTTTAGTCTTTAATAGGTAATAGTGAAATAAGATTCTTTTTTTCTTTTCTATTATACGGATATCATTGTTTTTCTCAAAGTTTAATAATTTTATATATGTTTTAGCAGAATCGGCATAAAGAGCAGCCTTTTCAGGTTCTTCCAATCCTAGGTATACATAGGCAATATCAGTGTAACAAGAAATTATACTAGAGTAATAATTAGGTTGGAAATGTTTGGGTGCTTTTTCAAGATGATTAAGCGCATTTATATAATCTTTTTGTTTAAGGTATAAGTAACCCATATTGCAATAGATTTCACCGAGCCATCTTTTCTTAGATTTCTTATTTTTAAAATAATTCTCACAAAGTTTTAGCTGGTTTAGTGCTTTTTCGTGTAGACCTAAGAAAAAGTAGCAGTTTGCTAAATTAAACTGTGTGACATTTAAAAAAGCAGTGTCTTTTTTACCAATCTCTTTCCAAACTTTTGTAATCAGATCTAGTATCTTTGAGGTTTCAGAAACATTTTGGTAGTTTGCCATATATATTCCTGATAAAAGCATATTTGTTAGAACTTCTGTTGAATCACCTTCTATAAACGCCTGTTCTAATTTTTTGCCATAAATGGTATCATTAAAAATTAGTTTTTGAAGCTTTTGATGAAAGTTTATATTGAGTACAGAATCCTTAATATGTACGCAATTTCGAAGAGAAAAATATTTTGAATTTACCTCAATATCATTATGCCCTTTTGCAGAAAGAGTTAATAATGAAAATACTATAATGAAAACAATTAGGTGTTGGAATCTTTGCCCCACAAGAATCCAATTTAAATAATTGTGTTTTAAAGAATTCTTCATGTGAAATTTGGATTTGGGTGTTCAAATATAAAGTATTGTATGGTTTTTCCCAGAAATTATGAGAAATTTTATTGATTCTACGTTATACTATTGTCGGGTAATATGTTTTTTGATTACATTTGTTTCGGTTTTACAGGGGTGCCTTGTGTTGTGAATAGGGCTGAGATTATACTCTTATAACCTGATCCGGATTGTGCCGGCGTAGGGAGTAAAGTTTTCTTTCCATATTGGGTTTTATTTTAATTTCCTACAGCACTAATCCATTCTACATTTTTGAACTTATAAAACTTTGATTATGAAATGTAAGATTAATAATAAACCATATGATTTTGATGCGCCAATAAGTGTTCAGACTTTAATTGATGAAGTGTTGAATATTAGTGAAAATGGAGTTGCTATAGCTATAAATGATCAGATTTTATTAAAAAAGAGCTGGGATAGACATTTTCTCGCTGATGATGACGAAATTCTATTGATTCGTGCAACACAAGGTGGTTGAAATGGAGTTGATAGTAATTAGTCCAGAAACGATTATACAAGATGAGGCGAATGTAATTTGTATGTTATTAGAGGCAGGGGTCCAAAGATATCATATTCGTAAACCTAATACTTTACCAGAACATATTTTCACTTTGATGGATAAAATTCCATCTGATTACCATCACTTAATAAGTTTACATTATTATACCCAGCTTTTGGAATCTTTTCCAGAGATAGGCTTGCATATTAGTGGAAATCTTAATACTCATGACCGAAATAAAGTATTGGAAAGAGCTTCTGTTAAGTCGGCTTCTTGTCATACTTTTAAAGAATGTGTAGATCTTGATAATAAGATTGATTACTCTTTTTTAAGTCCTGTTTATTCTTCTATTTCAAAAGATGGATATTGTCCTAAATATACTCAATCGGAATTTCAAACATTTTTATCCCAGCCCAGAAAATCTAAGATAATTGCATTGGGAGGTGTAGAAGCTTCAAATAAATCAATAGTAAAGGCTATGGGGTTTGATGGAATTGCCATAATGGGTTATTTATGGAAGAATTCATCTTTAAATTTAAAAGTCCTTGAGTCAAGATGTAAATCTCTACTGGTATGAAAGAATTATTTAGTCTACAATTTATATTGAACGAATGGTCTCCAAAGTCTTTTAAGAATCAAATTTTGTCTTTTGCAGCCGCCGGAGGAAAGTGGGTTCAGTTGAGAATGAAAGAAATACCATCTGAAAAGCATATTGCTATTGCTAAAGAAATAAAATCTCTTTGCACTCAAAAGGGACTTTCTCTATTGGTAAACGATTATGTTGAATTAGCAAAGGAAATAGATGCTGATGGAATTCATCTTGGTAAAGGAGATATGCCCGTCGTTGAGGCAAGATCTATACTGGGAAATCAAAAGATAATTGGCGGTACTGCCAATTGTTTTCAAGATGTTATTAAGCTTAATAAATCTGGAGCAGATTATATTGGATTGGGGCCGTTTAGGTTTACCACCACCAAAAAAAACTTAAGTGAATCTCTTGGTTTAGATGGATATAAAGAGATTATTCAACAAATGCAATCGAAAGAAATTAAGATTCCCATTTATGCTATTGGAGGAATTAAGGTTGAGGAT
The DNA here is from genome assembly GCA_041725955.1 of Bacteroidales bacterium. Classification (GTDB taxonomy): domain Bacteria; phylum Bacteroidota; class Bacteroidia; order Bacteroidales; family JBGRPZ01; genus JBGRPZ01. Next base: position 34,519 of record JBGRQE010000024.1, on the reverse strand, counting down.
GTATTACCATTAATGTCTGTTGGAGTGAGTGGGGTTGCAATATCTGGAGAAATAGCTAATGCCGACCATATTGAATCTATAGTCAGAGATTTTTTAAACGTATTGAATTAAAATCCAAAAAATAATGAAAGAATTAAAAGTAGCAGATAAAATATTTTCATCTAGGCTTTTTACAGGAACTGGAAAATTTAGTTCTTCACAAGTAATGGAAGATGCTATTATAGCATCGGGTAGTGAATTGGTTACTGTTGCACTGCGTAGAGTTGATGTACAGGATAGTTCTGATGATATTTTGAGTCATTTAAAAAATCCACAAATCAATTTATTACCAAATACTAGTGGGGTGCGTAATGCAAAGGAAGCTGTTTTTGCTGCAGAACTTGCAAGAGAGGCTTTAGGGACAAATTGGTTAAAGCTTGAAATACATCCCGATCCAAAGTATTTACTTGCTGATGGAACAGAAACACTAAAAGCTTGTGAAGAACTTGTAAAGAAAGGGTTTGTTGTTATGCCTTATATTCAGGCAGATCCTGTTCTTGCAAAAAAGCTGGAAGATTGCGGTGCTGCTGCTGTAATGCCTTTGGGAAGTCCTATTGGCTCAAATAAAGGTTTAATTACTCACGATTTTATAAGAATAATTATAGAAAATGCTCAGGTTCCAGTGGTTGTTGATGCAGGAATAGGAGCACCTTCTCATGCTGCAAAAGCAATGGAAATGGGTGCTGATGCAGTTTTGGTAAATACTGCTATTGCTGTAGCTGGTGATCCTGTCTATATGGCAAAAGCTTTTGCTATGGCTGTTGAAGCAGGAAGAATGGCTTATGAATCAAAATTGGGAAGTGTTGTGGAAAAGGCTGAAGCATCAAGTCCGTTGACATCTTTCTTGAATTTATAATTATAATGAAATGTTTGAAGAAATTTTAGATAATTATTCCTGGAAAGAGATTGAGCAAAGAATTAATTCCAAAACAGCTAGTGATGTTCAAAGAGCGATTTACAATGACTCAAGGAATTTAGATGATTTTATGGCTTTAATTTCTCCTTCGGCAGAGGATTTTATTGAGGAAATTGCACAAAAAAGCAAGGAGTTAACTCTTAAGAGGTTTGGAAAAACTGTTCGTTTATATATTCCTCTGTATTTATCGAATGAGTGTAGTAATGCCTGTGTTTATTGTGGCTTTAATTGCAGAAATAATATTGCAAGAACAACACTTGACTTTGATACAGTAAAGAAAGAGCTGGAAGCTATAAAAGAAATGGGTTTTGAAAGTATTCTTATTGTAACTGGCGAGCACCCAAAGAAAGCGGGAGTAGATTATTTAAAAAAGGCTGTTGATATGGCTTCAAAAATGTTTGCTCAGGTTTCTTTGGAGGTACAGCCATTGGATATGGAAGATTATAGCGATTTGATGAAGGAGGGGCTCCATTCAGTATATGTTTATCAAGAGACCTATAATAAGCAGAATTATCAAAATTATCATTTAGGTGGAAAAAAGGCAGATTTTAGTTATCGTTTAGATACTCCAGATCGTTTAGGTGTTGCAGGTATTCATCGTATGGGTTTAGGAGTTTTATTGGGGCTTGAAAATTGGCGTGTTGATTCATTTTTTACGGCTTTGCATTTGGATTATCTTCGTAGAAAATATTGGAAAACAAAATATTCGATTTCATTTCCTCGCTTAAGACCTCATGCAGGTAATTTTGAGCCTTCTTATCCAATATCTGATAAACAATTAGTGTTATTAATGTGTGCATATCGTCTATTTGATGAAGATGTTGAAATATCTTTAAGTACGCGCGAGAATGCATATTTTAGAGATAATGTTTTTCCTTTGGCAGTTTCTGCAATGAGCGCAGGATCGAGTACCGAACCTGGAGGCTATTCTGATGGAGATCATGGTTTAGAGCAATTTTCTGTAGATGATGATCGGAGTCCGTTGGATGTTGCCCATGTTATAAAAGAAAAAGGTTATGATCCAGTTTGGAAGGACTGGGATGGGGGCTTTTTTTATAGAAAATAATATCTAATGAAATGGAAGAAAGAATTCAAGGGCTGTTATCTCAAGAGGAAGAGCTTAGATATCAGAGGCAGATTATACTTCATGAAGTAGGATTGAAAAAGCAAGAACTTTTAAAATCAGCTAAAGTATTGGTTGTTGGAGCAGGAGGCCTTGCTGCTGGAGTTTTGCCTTTGCTTGTGGGTATGGGGATTGGTAAAATTGTAGTGTTTGATTATGATGTTGTTGATACTACGAATTTATCTCGTCAGGTTCAGTTCTGCCAAGAAGATTTAGGAAAGTTTAAATGTCAACAATTGAAGAAGTATCTGGAAAAGCAAAATCCGAATACTGAAATAATTCCTGTTGTTCAAAGATTCAATAAGAATACTGAACCCAAGTTTTTTCAAGATGTTGATGTAATTGTAGATGCTTGTGATAATTTTCAAACCCGCTATGCAATTGAATCAATAGCTATTCAGCATAAAATTCCCTGGGTGTATTCGTCTGTCTTTGAGTTTCAGGGGCAGTTGTCTGTTTTCAATTATAAAAAGGAAATCCAATATAGCGATTTGTTTCCTAATCCACCAGAAGAAGAACCAACGACAAAATTTGGAAAAATTGGGATAATGTCTAGTTTACCTACAATTATGGGTGGGCTACAATCAGCCGAGGTTTTTAAAATAGTTACAGGAATTGGAACTGTTTTTGATGGATCATTGATGACTTACGATTTGTTGGAGCAAGATTTTAAGAAATTGAATTTTTAAAAGCCCTTGGTTGTTTTCTATATTTGAAGAGATTTAAAATTAAGCTGAAAAGCATTATTATACTTTAATTACTTTATTATAGGTTAATGCCTTATGAGCCCAAAGCTTATAAGGCATTTTCTTTTGTGTTTCTAAGCGTTTCGCTCTGACTATATATATATACTAATTAAACCACTCCATTTAGCTAGCCTTAATATATAGCTTACCTTACTTTTTGATCAAAACCTAGGAAGTATTCATTCAAAACCTAGGAGGTATTCATCCAAAACCTAGGAGGTATTCATTCAAAACCTAGGAGGTATTCATTCAAAACCTAGAAGGTATTCATTCAAAACCTAGGAGGTATTTATTTAAAACCTAGGAGGTTTATGTTTAATTAAAGGTAGGTGCCGTGGAACTTAAAGGTAGGAATGGTAGTTTAAGGCAATAAGTATAGGTGTTAGTTGTGCTTCAAAGCTACCTTTATGGAAGACATCTGTTAACATAGTAAAGTTGTGTTTGGTTAAACAAAATAAGATATGAAATTTGAGAAATTGTACAACAATACATTGATGTATTTTGTAAGGAATCAATAGATGTTCTAATACCAAACAGTGAATTTACAGGATGTTTTCTCTTCTTATATGGTTTTATCTAAGTGTATTTTTTATTATATAAATTGTAAATCGCCCTTAAAATCACTAAGTTTGCTATGTGTACTAAGTTAAGTAAGACCTAAAAAAAATAAGTATGAATAGAGTATTGGGTATCCGTCATGAGGATAAATACGCTATGGAATGTCGTGTTCCGTTGATACCTAGTGATTTAGAAAGAGTAGTTAAGAGTGGAGTAGAGGTTCTGGTAGAACCCTCTCCAAAGAGAGTATTTCCTGATCAGGATTTTTTGAATATTGGAGCAAAATTACAGAAAGATTTATCATCTGCTGATGTAGTTTTTGGCGTTAAAGAGATGCCTTTAGATTTTTTTCAAAAAAATAAGACTTATATATTCTTCTCTCATGTGATCAAGGGACAGGAGTATAATATGCCGATGTTAAAAAAGATGATTTCGCAATCATGCAACCTTATTGATTATGAAAAAATAGTTGATGATCAAGATCGACGTTTAATCTTTTTTGGACGATATGCTGGCCTGGCAGGAATGATTAATTCTTTATGGTCTTTGGGACAAAGGTTCAAAGGTTTTGGACATGATAATCCTTTTGATGATTTAAAGCAATCACATAAGTATAATTCGTTAGATGAGGCTATAGATTCTGTTAAAAAAGCAGGTCAGAGATTGAAAAATAAAGCATTGTCCTCTTCTCTTCCTCCTATTGTAATTGGATTTACTGGTTATGGTAATGTATCTAAAGGTGCTCAGGAGATTGCAAATATTTTACCTGGAAAATTTATTCTTCCTGAAGATATTTTAAATATGGAGGAAGAAGATTTTGAACGAAACTGTGTTTATAAAGTAGTCTTTAAAGAGGAGGATATGTTTGAACCATTATCTTCTGATAAGAAATTTGATTTAGAAGAGTATTTTAATCATCCTGAACTTTATAAAAGTAAGTTCTCTCCTTATATTTCAAAACTAACCGTTCTTATGAACTGTATGTATTGGTCTGATCAATATCCACGAATTGTAAGTTTTGAAGATATTAAAAAGGCATTTCAGGATATATATTCAAGAATATCTGTAATTGGAGATATTACATGTGATCCAGGAGGATCAATTCAGTGTACATATAAAGGTACACCAATAGAAGATCCTGTTTTTGTTTATGATCCTTTATCAGAGGAATATGTTTCTGGATTTCAGGGGCGCGGGATCTTGATTATGGCAGTAGATATACTTCCAAGTGAACTTCCAAGAGAATCTTCTGAAGCTTTTAGTAAGGCATTATCTCCTTTTGTTTTACAGATTTTAAATGCCAATTTTGAAAAAGAATGGGAGAAGTTAGATCTTCCATTACCAATAAAAAAAGCAATGATATTGCATAAAGGAAAACTTACGCCTTCTTATAGTTATCTATCGAAATATCTGAACTCTTCATGTTTTGCAGATAGTATATAGTATTTTTTTTGTGTGTGCTAATTATTAACAATTCTAATTTACTTAATTATGAAAAGAATAAGCATTTTGGGAGCGGGCTTATCTGCTACTTCTCTGATTCATTATTTATTAGAAAATTCAGTTAAATATAATTGGAAAATTGCTGTTGGTGATATTTCATTGGATGTTGCAAATAGAAAAACCAGAGGATATGATAATTCAGAAGCTTTTGAATTTGATGTCTTTTGCGATGAACAACGTAAAAGTGTTATAGAAAGAAGTGACGTAGTTATTTCAATGTTACCTGCACGAATGCATTTTTTAATTGCGAAGGATTGTGTAGGATTAAAAACTCCATTATTTACCGCCTCTTATGTTTCGGATGAATTAAAGTCGTTGGATGAGGATGCTAAAAAGGCAGGAATTCCATTGATGAATGAATTAGGTTTAGATCCGGGTATTGATCATATGTCGGCCATGAAGGTGATTGATGAAATTCGCAATATGGGAGGACAGATGTGTGGTTTTTATTCTTCAACAGGAGGATTGGTAGCTCCAAAATATGACACAAATCCATGGGGATATAAATTTACCTGGAATCCTAGAAATGTTGTTTTAGCAGGTCAGGGAGTTTCTACATATATCGAAAATGGAATACTAAAATATATACCATATAATCAGTTGTTTGAACGAATTAGAGAAACGAGTATTGATGGATATGGTAATTTCGAAATTTATCCAAATAGAGATTCTTTAAAGTATCGACAAGTTTATGGTTTGGAAAGTATTTCTACGATGTTTAGAGGTACTATTCGTAGACCAGGCTATTGTGAAGCATGGAATATTTTTGTTAAATTGGGTTGTACTGATGACAGCTATATTATGGAAGATACAAAAGATATGACTATGCGCCAGTTTATTAATTCATTTTTATTCTATGATCCATCTATGTCGGTAGAGGAGAAAGTGTGTAAGTATTTTAACTTGGATGCTAAGGGTGAGTTAATGAAGAAATTATGCTGGATTGGAGTGTTTGAAGATAAAAAGATAGGCTTGGAAAATGCTACACCCGCAAAAGTATTACAACAGTTACTTGAAGAAAAATGGGCTTTAGAAGAACAGGATCGGGATATGATTGTAATGCAACATGTTTTTGAGTATAAGTATGAAGGTAAGTTAATTAAAAAACAATCTTCTTTAGTTGTTGAAGGAACAAATCAAAGTGAGACTGCTATGGCAAAAACTGTTGGTTTGCCTTTGGCTATAGCAACAAAATTGTTTTTGATAGGAGAGTTAAATGTTGTTGGTGTCCAGGTTCCTACAATACCAGATTTTTACAAACCTATTCTTAGTGAGTTGGAGGAATATGATATTAAATTTATAGAAAAAGATTTGTAAGCATTATTTGTAAAGATATTTGAATCTATATTTCTTGAAATATATTTTTGAATTGCACTTATTATTTTGGATTATATTTTTAAAAGATTTTGGTAAAAGTAGGCTAAAGCTATTTCTGTAATTTTTTCAGAGCCTATTTAAGCCAAAATCTTTTTTATTTTTGTTCCCAATATTAGAATTGAATTATAACGCTTGTATTTATTCACAATATAAAGAGACAAAGAATGGGCTCAATAATTGTCTTTATTGCTCTTGGGGTAATATTTTATTATTTTTTTAAAAATTCAGTTCAATTTCAAAAGAGAACAGGTCCGAATCAAGGAGGGCCAAATCATAATAGAAGAGACCAGAGAGGAAATAACTTTGGAGGACGAAGACATCACGATCGAGCTTCATGGAGTCAAAGTGGTCCTTTGGGAGCTTTGTTGGATATGATATTTAATTCCAATACGGAAAATAATGGAAGGCAATCGGGGCAATCTACCCGACAATTAAATTTTCATTATTCTCTTTTGATTTTGGCTGCATATGTAATGAAGGCAGACGGAAAGGTGTTGCGTTCAGAATTAAATTATGTAAAAACTTTTTTAGTGCAAAATTTTGGAGAAAGAAGAGCTTTAGAGATGGTTCAATCTTTAAAGGAAATTCTGAAACATAATTATGACTATAGAAACATTGCCAGACAGATTGGTTTGAATATGGATTATCATTCAAGATTACAATTGATGCAGTTTTTATTTAATATTGCTTCTTCAGATGGGGATTGTTCATATAAGGAAACCAGTTTATTGAAAGATATATCTTCTGGATTATTATTAAATCGTGGTGACTTCGAATCATTACATACTATGTTTGTAGGAAATGCAAAGGACGACCCCTATAAAGTTCTTGAAATAGATTCATCTATAAGCAATGTTGAGTTAAAAAAGGCTTATCATAAAATGGCGATGAAATACCATCCAGATAAAGTTTCTCATTTAGGAGAAGATATTAAAAAGAGTGCTGAGGTGAAATTTCAAAGACTTAATTCTGCCTATGAATTAATAAAAAAAGATAGGGGATTGAAATAATTTAATATTTATGCGTTTGGCATTGTGAGATGGAAATATTAAGCAGTTTAAAAGAAGAATCGAAAAAGGCTTTAAAATCGAATAAAAAATTAGGAATACGATTAAAAAAGATGAAACCTGGAAAGGTGGATGAAATTGTACATGAATTGCATGAGGAAGTTTTTGAGGAAGTAGACTGTTTGCTTTGTGCAAATTGTTGTAAGTCAATTAGCCCAATAGTAACAGATAAAGACATACAACGATTGGCGAAGCATTTTCGAGTGAAACCTGCCGAATTTGTAGAAAAATATTTATACCTGGATGACGAACAGGATTATGTTTTTCAAAATACTCCATGTCCTTTTCTTGGAGAAGATAATTATTGCTCTGTATATTCTGTCCGACCAAAAGCTTGTGCAGAATATCCTCATACAGATCGAAGAAAATTTACTCAAATTATAGATTTAAGCATTAAGAATACAAAGATTTGCCCAGCAGTATTTCATGTTTTTGAACGACTTAAAAAAATTATGTAAAATGAAAATAGTTGTTTTAGAAGCTCTAGGAGTTGAAAAAAAGCAAATGGATGCAATGCGACTTTTGTTTGAAACAGAAGGTGCGCATGAATTGGTTTGTTTTGAAGAAAGAACCGAAAATCAGAATGAACTTGCAGAAAGAGCAAAAGGGGCCGATGTTGTTGTGCTTACAAATATTCCCTTAACAAAGGAGTTTTTTGTGCAGTGCCCTGATTTAAAATATGTAGCTATAGCATTTACAGGTTTCGATCATGTAGACATTCAATATTGTCGTGAAAATAATATTCTTGTTTCAAATGCTGCAGGTTTTTCAGATATTGCTGTTGCTGAATTGAGTATTGCTTTAATGTTAGATGTACTTAGGAAAATTACAGAACTACATATTCGTAATTTACAGTTGGGAACCAGAAACGGGTTTCTTGGAGGTGAATTAAACGGAAAGACTATTGGAATTATTGGTACAGGGCGTATAGGCTCAAAAACAGCTGAAATTCTTAAGGCTTTTGGTTGTAAATTGTTGGGATATAGCCGAAGTGGGAAATCTTATTCTGGAGAAAATTATATTCAGCAGGTTTCAAAAGAAGATTTATTGAGAAATAGCGATATTGTTAGTTTACATATTCCATTGAATGAGAGTACACTTCATTTTATTGGAGAGTCTGAATTGCAACTAATGAAAAAAGATGCTGTATTGATAAATACTGCCAGAGGTAAAGTTATTGATAATTATGCTTTGGCTAATGCATTGAATCTAGGAGAAATTGCAGGTGCTGGTATTGATGTGTATGATAGTGAACCTCCTTTAGATATGGATCAGCCATTATTTGGAGCAGAAAATGTTGTTCTTACTCCACATATTGCTTATGCAACCAAAGAGGCTATGTTGAGAAGATTGGAAATTACAAATGAAAATATTAGACTTTGGATGAAAGGGAAACCTCAGAATGTAGTTTCTTAAAAGACTCAATGTTTTCAGTTTAAAATATAAATCGCTAAGAAACTTATTTTTCTTAGCGATTTTTTTCTTCTTAAATATTATGCTTTTTCTTTAAAAAAAGATGTATTTTAGTAATGTAAATGATTTGTAATCAAGTTTTTTTAGTATTTTGATAAGTAGTTCTTTTTTTGGATGATTTAACCTTCAGTATTTGATAAACCCTAAACTTTCCACGAAAAAAGATTGTTAGGTAAATGATCTAAAACTGTATACTGTAATACATCTTTTGAATTATTTAAAGCCCAAAAAATGAAAAAAACTCAGAAAATCACCAGTTGGATTTTTCAAATTATTGCTGCTATTATACTTTTACAAACTCTATTCTTTAAATTTACTGGTGCAGAAGAATCTAAATATATATTTAGTACTATAGGGATGGAACCCTATGGAAGAATAGGTTCTGGAATTGTAGAGCTTGTTGCATGTGTTTTTCTTCTTTTTATTCCACGACTATTTTGGTTTGGTGCTTTAATAGGTTTAGGAACTATTGCGGGAGCTATATTCTTTCATTTAACCAAACTTGGTATAGAAGTACAAGGTGATGGAGGTTTGCTTTTTACTCTTGCAGTAATCACTTTTATAAGCTGTTTGCTTGTTTTAATAATCCGACGAAAAGATATTCCTTATCTAGGCGAAAGTCTCTAATATCATCAATTATTGTAAAGTCTAAAATCTCAAATTTCCATTTCTTATGAATATTATAGAAGCTAACTCTGCTGTTTTGGCTGAATTAAAAGGTTTAATTCTTGCTCTTGATAAGACGCAATACTCTTGTTCTCTTGACGTGTTTTCTGGAAGTACAATTGGAATGCATGTTCGACATATTCTTGAATTTTATCAATGTCTACTCGTTCAGCATAAAACAGGGACAGTATCGTATGATCAACGAGATCGGAAAGCTGAAATAGCTACTGATCCTATTTATGCCGCTAAGGTTGTTGACGATATTTTCAAAGAATTAACTCATTCTATTATAGACAAGGAATTAACTCTTGTTGGTAGTTTGGATTCAAATTTGGAATCTAATGTTGTCCTTAAAACGAATGTTGGAAGAGAGCTGTTCTATAATCTTGAGCACGCAATTCATCATATGGCACTTATTAAAATAGGTGTTTTTGCCGTTGGCTCAGGATATAAGTTGTCTGATTCTTTTGGTGTTGCCCCTTCGACTTTGAGATATAAAATTCAAAAAGAAATATCAAATTAGCCATATGTGTACACTAACATACATACCAAGTTCAGAGCATGATTTTTACTTTACTCACAGTAGAGATGAAAATCCTAAAAGAGAATTTGCTTCTCCATCACTTAGAGAAATGGAGATGTTTACAGTAGTTTCTCCAAAGGATTTAAAAGCTGGAGGAACTTGGATAATGGCTTCAACAAATCGTGTAGCATGTATTTTAAATGGAGCTTTTGAGAAGCATACTCCGAATCCTCCATATAAACATAGTAGAGGGATTATTCTTGATCATCTATTCTCTTTTAAGTCATTTTCTGATTTTTTGCGTGAATATGATTTTAAAGATTTAGAGAATTTTACACTTATTTGTTGGGAAGATTCTAAATTATATGTCTTGAGATGGAATGGATTAAAACTATTTTTTAAAAAATTAGATCCAAAGAAGCCATATATATTTTCTTCATCAACATTATATGATCGTAAACAAAAAGAGCTTAGGAAGAGCTGGTTTTCTCATTGGTTGAATCATAATCCTAAGCCATCTTTGGAAGATATTCTTGATTTTCACCTAGAGGCTGGAGATGGGAATAAGTCCTATTCCCTTAGAATGAAAAGAGGACCTATTTTAGAAACACTATGTGTTTCATCTGTTTATCTGCAATCTTCTGGCATGAACTTTTATTACCAAGACTTACTAAAAGATACTGAATACCAGCTAGAAATACCTGAACTATTAAAAGAATGTTAGCTTATGATAAAGAAGTTTCGTGAAAGTAATTTTTATACAAAATTATTTTTCTGGGAATTTTGGCCATATCAATTGGTTTATTTTCCTGTAATCGTCTATTATCTCTTTAAGGCTGCTAAAGCAAAATCAATTACTTTTTTTAGTGCTGCAAATCCAGGAATAGAATCTGGTGGACTTACTGGTGAATCGAAAATTGACTTGTTGGACCAGATTCCTGAAAAATATAAACCTACAACTGTATTTATTGACAAAACATATACGATTGACTCAGCTTTAAAACAAGCTTTTAAATCAGGCTTGAAATTTCCTTTTATTGCTAAGCCAAATGTTGGTGAGAGAGGTTTTTTGGTGAAGAAAATTCATAGTAAAGAAGATTTAAATGAATTTTTCGATGGTGAACGAGTTGATCTGTTATTTCAGGAATATGTCGATTATCCCATTGAACTTGCAATTCTATATTATCGTTTGCCAGAATCTTCAAATGGCGAAATTACTAGTGTAACACGAAAGGAATTTCTTGGAGTTACTGGTGATGGAAAATCTACAGTTAGAGAATTATTGCAAAAAAGTAGAAGAGCCAGGTTACAGCTTAAAATACTGGAAGATGAATTAGGCAATGCTATGGATCAGGTTTTGCCTAAGGGTAAACATGAGATACTGGTACATATAGGAAACCATATTAGAGGCACTAAATTTTTAAATGGAAATGGCATAATAGATAAAAAACTTGAGAATGTTTTTGATGAAATAACCAGTCATATTCAAGGTGTGTTTTTCTGTAGATATGATCTTAAAGTTCCTAGTATTGAGGACTTAAAATTGGGAAAAAACATCAAAGTTATGGAAGTGAATGGAGTCAGTGCTGAACCTGCTCATATTTATGATCCAGAATATAGTGTTACGGATGCATATAAAGATCTGTTTAAACAAATAGATATTATTTGTCAGATAGCCATGCATAATATATCCAAGGGTTTTGAGCCTATGACGGTTGGAGAGTTTGTTCGATTGCTCCGAGGTGTGAAAGATTATAAGAAAAAAGCAATGGTGTAATGAGTTATATAATTGAATTTATTATTGGATTTATAGCTAGTTTCCTTGGTTCACTGCCTGTAGGTATGTTAAACTTAACTACTATGGATATTAGCATGCGTCGTGGATTTAAACAAGCAACCCGATTTTCTGCAGGAGCCTCGATTGTAGAAGCATTGCAAGCTTTTGTAGGTGTTTTCTTTAGTTCTTGGTTTTTGATGAATCAGCATGTTACATTGTTTTTAGAGGTATTGGTATTGCCTTTGTTTTTAACCCTTTCGCTGGTGTATTTCTTTAAGGATAAAAATGAATCGAAAAAGAAGCAAATAAAAGGATCTGAATTTAAAAAGGGAATGTGGTTATCGTTTTTAAATCCACTACCAATTCCATTTTGGATATTTTATGCTACTTATTTTCATGCTGAACATTGGATCAGATTAGATAATACAAGTATTGTGATTTTTGTTATTGGGATTGCTGTTGGTACTTTCGTTGCTCTTGTATTTTTTGGAAAATTGAGTAAGTATATTTCTGAAAAGATAAAGAGTATAAACCTATGGATCAATAAAATTATTGGTTCGGCTTTTATGGTATTATTTATTTACCAAAGTGTCCTAATGGCATTTCGTTTTTTCATTTAAACACAAACCGTCTCCTTTTTGGAGACGGAATGGCTGTTTAAGTTAATCGAGATTTTGAAAACCTTGTTCAAGAAAGAATTTCTTACTTTCTTGTTTTTCAACTAATTTAATTCGTGTGATGAAAAATAAAAACGAAGTTTTATTGAGCAATAACTCTTAAATTGTTTTTATATTGCTAGATGCTTTGTTTTTATTGTCTTTCTATTTAATTCCCCCTTATTTTTCTTATAAAGATATTCCTAATGGATATAGAATTCTTGTCTCGTCTCCAGTTTGCCTTTACTATAGGGTTTCATTATTTGTTTCCTCCAATAACTATAGGATTAGGCTTGATCTTGGTTATTATGGAAGCAATGTATTTAAAAACACGTAATTCTGTATATGAGCATATGACGCGTTTTTGGGTACGTGTTTTTTCTTTAATATTTGGTATAGGTGTTGCTTCAGGTATTGTTATGGAATTTGAATTTGGTACAAATTGGTCTTTGTATTCAAAATATGTTGGAGATGTTTTTGGCAGTGCATTAGCAGCTGAAGGATTGTTTGCTTTTGCTTTAGAGTCAGGATTTCTAGGAGTTTTGCTCTTTGGTTGGAATAGAGTAAGTCCAAAGGTTCATTTCTTTTCAACAGTAATGGTTTTTGTAGGATCTGTTTTTTCTTCAGTTTGGATTGTTGTGGCTAATTCATGGCAACAAACACCTGCAGGATTCCATATTGTGGATAATGGAGCCGGAGCAAGAGCAGAAATTACAGATTTTTGGGTTATGTTATTTAATCCAAGTGCAATGACACGTTTAAGCCATGTTTTGTTAGGAGCGTTTTTGGCGGGAGCATTTTTGGTAATGAGTATTAGTGCTTATTATTTATTGAAAAGAAAATTTATTATGGTTGCCCAAAAGTCGTTTAGTATTGCACTAGGAGTTGCTTTAGTTTCTTCTATTTTACAATTACTTGCAGGGCATCAAAGTGGTGAAATTGTATCTGAATATCAACCAGCAAAGCTTGCTGCTCTTGAAGGACATTTTCAAGAAAAAGCACCTGCTGATTTATATATGATTGGATGGGTAGATGAGAAGAATGAAGAAGTAAAAGGAATAGGAATTCCCGGCGGATTAAGTTTTTTGACCAAAGGTGATTTTAATGCTCCTCTTAGAGGATTAAAATCATTTAAAACAGAGAATCGTCCTACTGCGCTACAATTTATTTTTCAAACTTATCATTTTATGATACTTATTGGCATTCTATTAATTCTACTTTCTGTTGTGGGAACGATACTTTTATTTACCAGAAATTTATTTAGATTAAAATGGTTGCTATGGATTTTTGTATTTGCCGTTATTTTGCCAGAAATATCCAATCAGCTTGGTTGGTATTCTGCTGAAGTAGGAAGGCAGCCTTGGGTAGTATATAATCTTTTAAGAACTTCAGAAGCTTTTACTCCAAGTGTGACTCAAGGAGAATTAATTTTTTCATTAATTCTGTTTTTGATCGTTTATATTTTCCTTTTTGTACTATTTGTTTTTATGATGACACGTAAGATTCTTCATGGTCCTTATGATTTATCTTCTATTGAAAAAATACCAACAATGAGTTCTGGAGATAATCCTATTTTAAAACAAAAGTAATTATGGAAACATTTTTAGGTTTAGAATTAGCTACCTGGTGGTTTTTGGTAATTGGAGCCGTTTTTTCTGGATATGCATGTTTAGATGGTTTTGATTTGGGAGCGGGAACATTGCATTTGTCTTTTAAGGATGATTTGCATAGACGTATGGCTCTGAAAGCAATTGGTCCTGTTTGGGATGGAAATGAAGTATGGTTGGTAATTGGAGGAGGAGCTTTATTTGCTGGTTTTCCAAATGCTTATGCGGCAGTGTTTTCAGCTTTTTATATTCCTTTTATGGTATTTCTTGTTTTTATTATATTTCGTGCTATAGCCATAGAATTCAGAGATAAAGAGCCTTGGAGATGGTGGAAGAACTTTTGGGATTTTTCTTATTTTCTAAGTAGTTTGTTGATTACATTATCATTGGGTTTAGTTTTCGGTAATGTTATTTATGGAATTCCTATAGATGAAAATGGTATTTTTCAAGGAAGTTGGACCGATTTCTTACAAGCATTTCCTATTTTAGTAGCAATTACAACATTGGCTTTGTTTAGAATGCATGGAGCAAATTACCTAGCTTTAAAAACAGAGGGAAAGTTGTTTGATCATGTTGAAGCAGCCTTAAAGCGGAATACTTTCTTCTTTTTAATCTGTTATATAATTTTGTCGATTGTGAGTTTAGCTTCAGTTCCTCAAATTACAGAAAGATTTGTTGATAATCCATGGTTATTTATTATTGGTTTTATTTCTCTATTGGCAGTCTTAAATATTCCAAGGTTAGTATCAAGGAAGAGTTATTATTGGTCTTTTTTATTTAGTGGATTTACAATATGTCTTCTTTTGATTCTTGTTGCAATTGGAATCTTTCCTGTATTTGTGTTTTCTAGTATTAGTGAAGCCTTTAATATGACTATTTATTCTGCAGCTTCCAGCGATAAGGCATTAACAATTATGCTGATTATTGCTGCAATAGGTGTGCCTTTGGTTTTGATTTATACAGTATTTGTTTTTTATACTTTCAGAGGAAAAGTGAAAACAGGTGATAGTTATTAAAATAAAAAAGGTGTTTTTTGAAAACACCTTAGTCTTGCTTTTAAAAAAATATGGTTATGCTTTAAGCACACTTTAAACTTTAAAAAACTTTTTACTATTCAAATCAGGTCAATATAGTTTAGGTTTTATCAAACCTTATACTAAAGGGTATTTCTATTAAGAAAAGGTTGTATGTGAAAATGTTTTTTTTAAAAAAAAGGTGTCTCAAACAAAAGACACCTTTTTTACTATTATTAAATCATTGCATTTTCTTTCGCATAACTCGTTAGTTCATCCCGAAAATCAGGGTGTGCTAAACTAATTAAAACTCTTGCTCTTTCTGAAGAGGAGAGTCCTTTAAGGTTTACACATCCAAATTCAGTAACAACATATTGAGTATCTATACGAAGGTCGGTTACAACACCATTTAGTTTTGGAACTATTTTGGTGATGGTTTTGTTTTTGGCTGTGGATTCAAATGCAATAAACGATTTTCCTCCTTTAGATTTATATGCACCACGTACAAAGTCATTCTGACCTCCCGGACCGCCAAATTGATGTCCATGCATAAATTCGGCATTTACCTGTCCCATAAGGTCGATTTCTAATATTCCACAAATTGAAATAACGTTATCATTTTGTGCAATAATCGTAGGATTATTTACATAATCAACGGAATAACTGGTCATAGAAGGATTGTCATTCATAAAGTCGTACAATTCTTTAGTTCCAAAAGCAAGCGTGTAAACATGTTTGTGCTTTTGCAAGTTCTTTCTACAACCATTAATATTCCCATTTTTTATCAGTTTCATCATACCCGGAGTTAATAACTCAGAGTGGATTCCCATATCATTTTTGTCAATTAGTTTTTCACAAACAGCATCAGGAACTCCTCCGACACCAATTTGAAGGGTAGCTCCGTCAGGAACAAGTTCATGTATGTAATCCGCAATGGTTATGTCTTCAGGTTTGGATTTTCTTGGAGGCATTTCAATTATGGGGGTGTCATTTTCAACAATAGCCGAAACTTCAGAGATATGTAATTGAGAATCTCCGAAAACACGTGGCATATTCTTGTTTACCTCAATAATTAAGTGCTTACAATTTCTTGCAGCAACCATACTATAGTCGTTATTTGTTCCAAAAGAGAAGAATCCATGTTTGTCCATCGGGCTTGTAGTAATAATAAAAGTATCAAGCTCAATGCTTTCTTTTATAAAGCGAGGAACATCGCTAAATGTATTCGGGACATAAAAAACAACTTTCCTGTCTTCTTTGAGTCCCTGTTGAATTAATTCTCTTTCTTTTATACCAATACTAAAAGGGTGAGGTTTAATGGAATCCATTAAGTCATAGTTAAGGATTGTATCATTGGCATGTTTTTCTGCATGCAAATAATAAATCTTTAACTCATCAAAGCCTCCGTTCTTTGCTCGATCGGCAATAGCTTTTAATAAAGCTGGTGGTTGTGAAACTGCCATACCGAAAGAAATTGCACACTTTGGGTGGATTAGATTTACAGCATGTTCAGCTGTACATTGTTTTTTATGATATTCTTCGCGAAAATTCATGATGAGGGATTTTGATTAGTAGTTACCTATACCATAAGGACCTTTACCAGTTTTGTAGATCAAGAATATTCTTTCGTAACTAAGTACGATGTCTTTATTCTGATTTCTTGCTCTGGTTTCAACGTGCATAATTCCTTGGTCTGGTCGAGATTTAGATTCTCTTTTATTCAATACTTCAGTTTCTGCATAGATGGTGTCACCCACATTTATAGCTTGAAGTAATTGAATGTTTTCCCATGCCAGGTTTGCCACAACACGTCCACAGGTTCTTGTAGATAAAGCTGTTGCTGCACCGACTAAATACGAAGGATTTATCAAAACACTTTTGTTGTGTAGGTAGTTGGTGGTTAAGTTTTTATCTATGTATAAAGGGTTCCAGTCTAAACTTCTAAGAGAGTGAGTTAAACATTCTCCTTCAGTGAAAGTTTTACCAGGTTGGTGTAGGTATGTTTCTCCTTCAATAAAATCCTCGTAGAAGATTCCTGTTTCTTCTTGAAACTTACCGTCTTTTGTGGTTTTGTATCCATTAAACTTATCATCGTTAACCTCGGTGAAATCGTTATGGTACATTTTTTCGATAGGATGCTGACCTTTCTTGTAAATACTTACATCATATACTAAGGTAGTAACTACTTGGTTTTTTTGATTAATACCAGTAGTTTTTACTTTTAAGGTACCGCATTCAGGATTTGCATTGGTATTGGTTTTTTCCAGAATTTCTGTTTCTGCATAAAGTGTATCACCATCAAAAACAGGATGAGTCATAGCGATATTATCAAATCTGGTAATATTTGCTTTACGGAAAAAAGTTTTGGAGGTCATACCAATAACTTTTTGAACAGTAAGTGTACTTACTCCTAAGCAATTTTTCCACTCTGTTTGATGTGCATATGCTGAGTCGTAGTGCAATTGAGCACTATTAATAGTATCTAATGCTTCGTCTTTATTATCCTGTTGCGAGATTGTGATTCCAGGACGATGTGCAAACTTTTGACCTACTTTAAAGTCGTCAAAAGGCAGACCAAAAAACTCAAGGTAAGTATTGGTTTTAGTCTGTAAATATATCTTGAAGTTCATTGCGTATCTATTTTAAGGTGTTTACCATATCAACTATTCTTTGACAGTTTGCAATCATAGCATAATCAATCATTTGACCATCTACGATACAAACTTCTTCATTGGCTTTATGGAAAGATGAAAGCACTTTTTCTGCATAAGCAATCTCTTCTTTGGAAGGATA
Organism: Bacteroidales bacterium; assembly: GCA_041725955.1. Lineage (GTDB taxonomy): Bacteria > Bacteroidota > Bacteroidia > Bacteroidales > JBGRPZ01 > JBGRPZ01. The sequence continues at coordinate 16,682 of JBGRQE010000024.1, read as the reverse complement.
ATATAGCTCTTGTATTCGAGCAACATGCATAGGATGAATAGCTAATTTACCGCGGAAACCTAAGTCTTTTACTTTTAATGTTTCATCATCAAGTCCAGGAAGATCTTCCTTAGATAGTTTTAAGTAAGGGACATCTATTGCGGGAATTCTTGCAGTTGCAGCAGCTTCAACAACTTTACTTCTGCCGTAATGCAGTGGGCCCCATTCCATTTTTGCTCCAAGATCAGAAGCAAGGTCGCCTCCTCCAAAAATCATTGCAGCAACTTTCTTACATTGAGCGATGTCATCGCTATTATGAAGTCCTTTTGCAGATTCAATTGAAGCAACTATTTCAGGACATCTTTTCAATCCAAGTACTTCTTGGATTATTTGGATTTCTTCAGGATGTTCTACCTTTGGAAGAATTAAATAGTCGGGATTAATATTATTTGTTTGGAGAAGTAACAGATCTTTTTGACCTTCTCCATTTCGAATAGAATTTATTCTTAGGCAATATTTAAATTTAGGTGATTTGGGATAGTCAGAAGTGAAGAATTTTACCACATTTGTTCTGGCTTCTTCTTTCATTTTTAGTCCCACTCCATCTTCAAGGTCTATCATCACGCTGTCGGCACCAATTTCCATTGCCTTATGGAATCTTTCCGGATGATCAGCTGGAGTGGAAAGAATACATCGAGGGAACATATTATATAAGTTTAGAGTATAAAAAATTATTAGATAAGTAACAAGTGTCTGTCTAATAATGTTTTATAGAGAAATAAAATGTGTTGGACTTAGTTCTATAGGTCAATATGGATTCCAAAATCTAGTCCGAGAGAGTAATTGAGTTTTTGATTGGAAACGTTATTTATAGGAATCCGACCTGGATAAAATTTGAGGCAAGGTTTGCCAAAAACACTAATAGCCTTACCTAAATTATAACCAGATTCAAGTTCTAATAGTATTTGGTAGTCTAAATTTTTAGATGGAGATAGATCTTGTGATTGCGTATAATTTACGCGTGAAATAGCTTTTGAAAAAGTAGGTTTTGGTCGATTATAATCAAAAAATAATTGAATATTTAGACCCGAATGAATATTTAAAAACCATTTTTCTTCTTTTAATAGCTTATACCCAAGAGTAAGTGGAATCTTTATAAAAGAATAATTATTGGTTATTTCATTGTCTATTCTAGTTGTCGTAATTCTGGTTTTTCCATCAATTACCCTCTTTTCATTTACACTGCTAATATATCTTTCATCAAGTTCATAGTTAGTGTATTCAAACCCAGATCTAAATATTAGTTTTGAAGGCGTATATGCAAGGCCAATTTTAAGTCCATGACCTTTTATTCTGGAGTTATTATTATTTTTTGCAGATAGATATTCTTGCCCTAAAGCAGCGCTCAAACTCCAATTGCTATTTGCTTTTATGTCTTTTTTTGTTTTCTCTTTGTTTTGGTATTCTTGATGTATATTTTGGATAGGATTTGATAGTAAATTTTTGTTGATAGGCGTTTCTATGTTCTTGTTTTTTACTTCTTTTTGAATCTTAGTGCTAAATCCAGTATTTTCTTTGTCTGTGGGGGTTACTTGATTTTTTTCTTCAGATAATGTAATTAATTTATTGGTGTTAGTTTTATGGATAATTTTATTAGTAGAGGTTTTTCTTTTTAGAGTATTTAGCTCTATAGTAGGCACATTGTAATTGATCTCTCGGTGAGATAAATTTATATTAGACTGATAATCTAGGTCTTGATTAAGTTCTACAGATGTATGATTTAAGTAGGAGAGTAGTTGATTTCCTTGTTCTGGAGATTTAAAAATCTGAAATCCGACCATACCAATAATAAGAGAGGCAGCTATACCACTAATTATTTTAATTGCTAAAAATCTATTTTTACGATCAAGTTGATCCTCAATAGTATTCCATAATTTGGGATTAGGTTGATGTTTTGCTAGATTATCAATACCTTTTTCCCAAGAGATAGAGAAGTCTTTGTCATCTAAATTTGATTCAATTTGGTTCCAAAAATCTGAATCAGGGTGATGAATAGGAAGATCTTCTTTAAGGTTATTCAGTGACAAGGATAATTTATCTTGTTTTTTCATTCGCCTATTGAATAAGTTGACAATTTTTTTCTTAGTAATTTTTTTGCGTAGAATAATTGTGATTTACTGGTTCCCTCTGATATTTCCAGTAATTTGGCTACTTCCTTATGGGAATAACCTTCCACTTCCACTAATAAAAAAACCGTTCGATAGCCTTCTGCCAAATCATTTATAGATTTCTCCAAATAATCCATATTAATGTGAATATCAGGTTTTATTTGAGGTAAATCTTTCTCTTCAGTTAAATCATCAAATATGATTCTTTTTTTTATTTTACGAATACTTGTTCTAACAGTAATTGTTTTTATCCAAGCCCCTAATGTTGAAATTCTTTTAAAGGACTTAATGTCATTAAAAACCTGAATAAAAACTTCTTGAAGAATATCATGTGCATCATCTCTATTTCCAGACATTCTCAATGCTATGGTAAACATAGCCGAACTGTATTTATCATAGAGTTCTTTCTGAGCTTTTCTTTTGTTTGAGATACAGCCTTCAATGAGTTCTTTTTCTTTGTTTTCTTTTTTTAGACCTAGCTTATAATTTGCCCAATTCAATATTAAATAAATTATGTCTTTTGTATAAAAGGGTGTATTTACTTCTTTGTAGTTGTATGCAAGATAATTTTTTTCTCTGAATAAATAATGTTTTCATTTAAAAACATTATTTATCTATTGAATTCAAAAAGGAATACTTATGATAAGTTTACACTTAGAGTAATAATATTAACAAATAAAGCATTGAGATCTGTAATATGATTTACTCTCAATGCTTTAATATATATGGAATTTTGACAGAAATTCTAATTATTTGAGAATGGCCTCAAGTTGTTGATTTGCCCAATTCCAGTTGATTATATAAAAAATTTCCTCAAGATATTCTTTTCTCTTGTTTTGGTAGCTTAGATAATAAGCATGTTCCCATACATCTATGGCAATTATAGGAATATTAATCCATTGAGATAAGTCCTGATGTTTTTCAGCTTGAAGAATAACCAGTTTATCTGTTGGTGCCTGATAACATAATATACCCCAACCTGAAGCTTGAACCGCGGCAGTTGATTCAATAAAGTATCTTTTGAATTTTTTAAAAGAGCCAAAGCTTTTTTCTAAGTATTTTTTTATTGTTCCAGAGGGAAGTTGTTTGTCAGGATTAATGCTATTCCAGTATATTGAATGTAAAAAGTGTCCTGCGCCATTAAATGCCAGTTGATTTTCTAACCATCCAATATATTTAAAGTCATCGTTATTGATTGCTTTTTTTATTTCATCAGTAGTTTTGTTTAGCCCATTAACATAACCAGCATGATGCTTGTCGTGATGAATCTTTAATGTTTCTTCATCAATAATGGGTTCTAAATCGCTGTAACTGTAAGGTAGAGGAGGGAGTATGTATTTCCCTTTTTCACTTAATGTTAAATTTCCAAATTGAAAAGGGAAAATTTCTGCTAAACTGGTTTTAGGAGCGATAAAACTAGCAGCACCTATAGCAGCACTTGTTTTAAGAAATGTACGTTTGTCCATATGCAGGGGATAAGTTATTTTGGGATAAAAAAAAAGAAGCCAACTGATTAACAATTGGCTTCTAGCTTTGTTTGCAAAGAATTTATCTTAATTCTTCAATTCAAATTCTTTTAACGTATTATCTATAAATTTAGCCCAACTATTTTTTAATGCAGTGAATGCTATTTCTTTTTCTTCTTTATTCAAGGTGCTATATTCAATAGAATTCCAGATTATTCTTTTTACTTGTGGAAGATTCAGATCCCAAGCCATGTAGGCAGTCCAAAAATCAGGAGTAACTCCATTATATCCAAACATTCCCGGATCATCGCTATTAAGTGTAATAGGAATACCTTCTTTTATATAATTTGCTGCTGGGTGTAATCTTAAATCTCGTACATACCCCAGAATTTGGTTACTTAAAGGACATACTTCAATACAAATATCCTGATCAATTACTCTCTGTTTTAGTACAGGAAATCTAAACAAGTTGAATCCATGACCAATTCTTCTTGAATCCAATAAAACAGCATCAAATAGATTCTCATTATCTGCCCAACTACTTTCTCCATCGTGAAAGAAAAAAGGCAGTTGATACTTTTCGGTGCTTGTTTTTTTTATGAAATCCAAAAACTCTGGTAGGTAAAATAGGGTTGTGTTTCCAGCATCTTCTTCACCAACAAGATCGTAACCTTTAATGATATTTGGATATTTTTTCTTAAGAGAATAGGCCTTATCTAAATCCTTCTTTAAAGTTTCTCGATCAAAAAAACGTATTCCTGAATAAATAAGTTTAATGCTTAGATTAGGATTGTTTTTTTTGCTGTCTTGGTAAGCTTTTTTAATGTAGGCGATGCAACTGTCTGCGGGATATATATTTCCATCCATATCCTTAATAGAGCTAAATAAAGTTGCACGAAATTCAATATGCTGGATATTGTCATTTGCTAAGGTATCCATAGCAGCTTTGTAATAGTCTTGAAAAACTTTTTTGTTTTTCAAGAAACTTCCAACGCGTGTAAATTTCTCCTCAAAATCTTTCCAGTAAGTAAGGGTATCTTGATCTTGTGCTTTAGAGAAAGTGATTTTATTAAAGAGGATTTCTTTGAAATTCGGAATTGTTTTTGCCAGTTCTGACACTTTAAAATAGCCTTCTCCTTGTTTGCCGGGATAAGCAAATTTAAACATACCTTTCCTAATCTCTTCTGTGCCCCAATATACATAACAATTAGGTTCTTCTACAGCACGATTAACAATCCAATGAGCATCTCCGCTTGCGCTGGTGTGAACATGAAGTAACCCCCCTTTAGGCATTTTTCTAAATAATTTGAATAATAAGGTGCTTTCTATTTCATCTTTTGAAAGGTAATAATATCTTGAAGAAGGGAAGAAGTTAACCTTTTTATATCCCTTAATAAGATGTTCTCTCTCCGCTTGAAAAATTGAGTCTACAATTTGCTCTTTGGGATTTAGTTTTATACCAAATCCCAAATCGAATTTTCTATCAGCCTCTTTTAATTCATTTCTTACTTTTAAATAATTCTCGGTATTATCTAGAAATGTATTGTGTAGTTTGTTATCAGTATTTTTTTCTTTACAACCCCAAATAAGAATAATGCTAAGTATTAAAAAACAGTTAAAAAGTGTTAGTCTTGCTCTCATAATTTGTTTCTATTGAGTCGATTAGTTTTTTCATGCCTCAAAAAGGAATAAATTTTTAAGCAAACGGTGTCTTCTATAATATGTTGTATAATTTAGATTTTAAATTATACCAAAATAGTAGGCTATTGCTGTAAGGCCGATAGATAAAAATAGAGCAAAAAATGGAGCAATAATCCATACATACCAGAATTTCTTTACTGTTGATTTCTGTAGAATTTCTTTTTTTCCATAACGAGCAATGCCTATTCCTAAAATAGAGGCTGTATTTAGTTGTACCAAAGAAGTAGGAATTCCTTTGAAAATAGAAGCTCCTAAAAGTAGACTTGCTGTTATTATACTTATAAAAGCTGCTGTTTTTGGTCCTAAATCAATGATTTCCTGACCTGTAGATTGTAGTACTTTTCTTCCAAATAATGAACTTCCTATACCAAAACTAGGCGCAACAACTAAGGTTGACATAATCATTATAAGAATAAAATGATTCCCCTGATCTTTAATATTAAGTTCATTAATAACCATAGATGCTATTGGTCCCGAGGCATTGGCAACATTATTTGCTCCAATTGCAAAAGCTACATAAAGAGAGGTGAAAATTACCAACCCTCTGAAAAAGTGAAAGGTCGAAGGATTATTTATTTTCCTTTCTTTCTTTAAAAAAGTTTTCCCAAAGAAATATGAAATGGCAAATGCAATAATAGGAAGGAAAAACCAGGTAGGAATGATTTCAGTTATGATTAGTTTATAGTTAATTACATTGAAAAATATCGCAGGACCTGACAATGCAAACACTGCACTTTGAGATGTGGATTGAGGAACTCCTAAAACATTAGCTAATAATAATGATAGAGAAATAGATATCAAAATAATACTAGTCAAATTGATACTCATCATTTCTGTAGGAATAATGCTTTTTCCCATTGTTGTTGCTACTGCTTTACCTGCAATGATTGCGCCTAAAAAAACCATGATTCCAAATAAACCAGGAATAGCTCCTCTGCGGAGTGTTCGAGAACCAAAAGCTGCAGAAAAAGCTGGAGCAACACCACTTCCTCCCATATTCATGGCTAAAAACATAGAAAGTATAAAAGGTAGTAGTAGTTGATTGAATAAAGGTGATATCATTGATATTCAGTTTTTTTAAAATTTTATAAGGGGTGTGAGAAGCATTATTTTTTGTAAACAGCATCTATTTTAAATAGCTCAACTAGTTTACACAAACGTTCAAGATTCTCTTTTCCGTGTTTCTCTATAGATATTTTTACCTCTTCAAAGGGTTTGGGTTCCTTTATATTTTTATCGCTTTTAGAAAAAAACTTGTCAGCAAAACAAACTAGTTTTTCTTCTATAGTAATGGGTACTAAATCTTTGTGAGGTAATGGAAGTTTGTTTTTTATTATTGTCTCTTTTTTTATTCCTACTCCAGTATGCCTTTCACAAAAAGGAGCTATATCTTTTAATTCGTCATTTTTCAGGAGTAAGTCATGTCCTAAGTAGCCATGTTCAATATAAGGTCTTGTCCCAAAGCAGCCTAAATTAGGAGCATTGGTGTATTTTATTCCTATATCATGTAATAAAGCCCCAAGAACAACTTTTCGAAGATCATATTTTTTATCTGATGATTTGATGATTCTTAGGCAGCATTCTAAAACTGCATGACTATGTTCCCAAAGTATGTGAAATGCTTTTTCGTCTTTATCATAATATTTTAAGATTTCTCTTTTTGCTTTTTCAATGTAGGAGTCCATGTTATTTATTTCGTAAATTAACATATAATTTTATTGGGCTTTACAAACCCATAACCTATGTATGCTTTGGGTTTGTGTTAATGTGTTTGTGTTTAGTTGTTTATGTGTAGGGTTGATTTGCTTTAAAGTTTAAATTATCTTGATTTTGATCTAACAATATGTTCATCTTGGGTAAATAAATTTGTGGTGTGAAATTTAAAAAATATTGCTAAATGAAATCTCTTTCTACAGTAAAAGTCTTGATTTTCTTTTTTCTTTTTTCAATTATTTCCTTTAATTCTTGTCAAAAGGATCAAAAAGAGAATGAAACGAAAACCCAACCCGAAGTTGTCTCAGAAAAGAAACCGAAATATATCTTCTATTTTATTGGAGATGGAATGTCTTCTCCCCAGATAAATATTGCTGAGGCAGCTCTTGCCGATCCTACATTTTGTAACCGAAGCTTAAAGATAGATCTTGGAAAGATGAGTATTCGCGATTTACCTATTGTTGGAATGCAAACAACATATGCTCAAGATCGATTTATTACTGGATCTGCAGCTTCTGCAACAGCTTTGGCTACAGGTGTCAAAACCAATGTAAATACAATTTCTATGGACGCTTCTCATACAAAGAAGTTAGAAACGATGGCCGAAATGGCAAAGAAGAAAGGTATGAAGGTTGGTGTTATCTCCAGTGTAAGTATTGATCATGCTACTCCTGCGTGTTTTTATGCTCATAATGAACATAGAAATAATTATCAGCAGATTGGTCAGGATTTAATAGCTAGTAATTTTGATTACTTCGCTGGTGGCAATGTACGCCATAATAAGTATAAAGGTTATTCCCTAAATCAGTTTATATCTGATGCGAAGCAAAATGGTTATCAGTATATTGCTAATCGTGCTGAATTTGATGCTTTAGATGAAAATTCAGGAAAAGTTATTGCTACAATCGAAAAGCTTAAAACCTTTACCAGTGATGGGTGTGCCTTACCTTATCATATTGATTTAAATTCAATTCAAAATCCGAATGATAATATTACTCTTGCCGAATTTACACAGAAGGGAATTGATGTTTTAGATAACGACAAGGGTTTCTTTTTAATGGTCGAAGGTGGAAAAATTGATTGGGCCTGTCATGCAAATGATGTTGTTTCTACAGTATATGATATGATTGCATTTGACAATGCTCTTGCTAAAGCACTTCAGTTTTATGCCAAGCATCCTGATGAAACTCTTATTGTTTGCACAGGCGATCATGAGTGTGGAGGACTAAGTCTGGGCTTTTCTGCAACAAAGTATCAAACTTGTTTAGAGGTGTTGAAATATCAAAAAGCATCCTATTTAACTTTAGAGGATAAGGTAAATGAATGGGAAGAAAATGGGACTGTTAAATTTGAAGATGCTCTGATTTATATAAAAGAAACTTTTGGATTGGGTAATGAAACCTTACATGAAAATTTGAAATTAAATGAATATGATATAGAGCAGTTAAGGGCTGCTTTTGAACGCAGTATGACAGGTGAGTCTACTCATAAACCAGAAGAGGTGTCTGTGATTTATGGAGCTTATGACCCTTTTACTGTAACGGTTACCCATATACTTAATAATAAAGCAGGGATATCTTGGACTACCTATTCACATACAGGAACTCCTGTTCCTGTTTTTGCAAAAGGAGTAGGGGCTCAGAATTTCTGTGGATATTATGATAATACCGATATAGCAAAGAAGATAATTAGTATAGCTGAATTAGGTTCTTGATTTTTTGTTTAGTGCATAGGATGCCCAGAAGTTTTTATCTGGGCATATTTTTTTAATCACCTTAAATTTAAGTTTAAACAGAAGATGAAGAAGAGATTGAATATAATTTTCATTTGTTTTGTAGGTATCCTTACTATTCTACTATTCTTTTTACCAACTGGATTTGACCATGAACCGAATGCTCCAAATGTTTTTCGGGAAAAATCTGAAATATTGGAAGTGAATAATAAGAATCTTGAAAAAATAGGACCTGTAACTGTAGGTAGTCAGATTCTTGAAATGAAGATTTTGTCTGGTGCATTTATTGGAGATACAGTAACGGCAAAGAATACTTTGTTGGGACAAATGCGCTTGGATAAAATATTCAGGAAAGGGGATGTTGTTTTGAGTGTAGTCCGATTATCTAAAGATGGTTTAAAGGTGGAAGAGGCAAGAGCCCAGGATATTTATAGAATTCCTACAATGCTTATATTATTTTTGTTGTTTGCGCTATTCCTAGTTGGATTTGCTAGATTGATAGGATTAAAGGCTTTAATCTCATTTTTATTTACAGGAATTACTATATGGAAAGTGTTAATTCCTCTATTATTAAAGGGCTATTCTCCTATATTGGTTTCCTTAATTGTTGTGTTTTCTATTACTTCAGTGATTATTCTATTGGTAGCAGGCTTTTCTAGGAAGGGATTAGTTGCTTTACTGGGGGCCCAATTTGGTATCTTTATAACCTTTGCTTTAGCTTTTTTATTTGGATATTTATTTCGTATTCCGGGTTCTGTTGTTGATTTTTCAGAAGCGATTGTATATGCAGGTTTTGGTCATTTAAATCTATCAGATATCTTTCTTTCTTGCATTTTTATCTCTGCCTCAGGAGCCGTGATGGATGTGGCTATGGATATTGCAGCTTCTCAAAATGAGATTAGCAGACAGTGTTTAATTATAAGTGTTAGAGATATGATTAATTCAGGTTTTAGAGTTGCTTATCCAGTTATAGGTACGATGACAACAACCTTACTATTCGCTTATTCCGGTAGTTTTATGTTTATGTTTATGCTTTTTATGGCTAAGGGAATTCCGGCAATGAGTATTCTGAATATAAACTATGTTGCTGCTGAGGTTATGTATACGCTGGTTGGTAGTTTTGGATTGGTGTTGGTAGCTCCAATTACTGCGATTATTGGAGGGATTGTATTTACTTCAAATTCTATACAAAGTAAACAAGCAGTTGGGGCAGATGTAAAAATGTAATAATAGCCTAAACTGCTTGAATTATAATTTATATACGAGTGGTGGTGAGTTTTTTTAATCTATGGATTAACAATATGATTTAGTTTCTTTCCTGCAAAATAGTCTATAATATTTTGAGCAGCCTTGTGTGCCATTTTCTCTCTGGTATCAATGGTTGCAGTTCCAATATGTGGCACTAATATGGTGTTTTTAATTTCGGAAAGCTCGGGATGAATATTAGGTTCGTTTTCAAATACATCTAATGCAGCACCTCCAATTTCTTTGTTTTTAAGAGCTTTTACCAATGCGTTTTCATCAATTACTGGCCCCCTGGATGTATTGATTAGTAAAGCTGTATTTTTCATCAAGGAAAATTCTTCTTTTCCAAGTAGGTGATGTGTAGAACTATTTAGTGGAACTGAAACAGATAGTATATCGCATGTTTGTAGCAATTTATGAAAGTCCAGATAATTTACATTCAGGTTTCTCTCTTCTTCTTCAGGAAGTTTGGTTCTTTGATTATAATAGATTTCAGTGTTGAAAGCCAATGCCTTTTTTGCAATTGAAGACCCTATTTTTCCGAAGCCAAGGATTCCCAGTTTACAGCTACTCAGGCTTTGTCCGAGATTTTCCATAACACCCCATTTCTCTGAATTAGAGCGTATTTTTCTATCGGCATAAGTAATCTTTCTGATTAATGATAATATCAATCCAATAGCTAGCTCGGCAGTCGGTTCAGTAACTTCGTCGGGTGTATTAGTAACAATAATATTATTCTCTTTGGCTAGCTGAATATCAATATTATCAAATCCTGCACCAAAGTTACTTATGATTTTAGTTCTAGAATTATTTATTAGTGCTTCGTCTGGAATTTTATTTCCAAAAACAGAGATTACTGCATCACAATCAGGGATGAGACGTTTAAGATCATCTTGAGAAAAAATACTTTCTTCAGGAAAGATTATGTCAAATTTACTCTCTAAAGATGAAAAGAAGTATTTGGGAAGCTTATATCCGATTAAAATTTTTTTCTTCATAATATGCAAAAATAAAGCATTATAGGAAATGCTTTATTTAGTATCCACTAATTACTTATTACAGATTGGATTTCTGAAATGAATTTTTGTTCAGCACTAGCCATCCATTCCTTAAATTTATCTGAAGTAATCTTAAATTTATCTTCATTGGATATAAACTTTTTGAATGATTCAATTTCAGGTTCCCTTTGAACGATTCCAATACCAAAGTAATGTGCATCTGCACCATTAATTTCTTGCTCAATATGCATAGGAAGCATCAGTACAGGTTTACCTATATATGCTGCTTCACATACACTTTCAAAACCTGCAGTGGTAATCAGTCCGTAGCCACTAGCCACTTTGTTTATAAAGCTTTTTTGATCTAGGGGGTGTAAATAAAAGTTGGGTTGTATTTCTGTCAGTTCTTTAATTTCTGGCAAATTGGTAAAACAAAAGAACTGAATATGATCATTCTCTTTTTGCCATTTTTTTATAGTATCCAGAAAACCGGGTCTGTTTAGATAAACCGTGTAGTGGTTGTTTGGTTCTATATTTAGGCTTTCTAAAATATCAGTATTAATTAGAGGAGGAATTACAAAAAGATTCTTCTTTTCGGCATCCTTTAAAGGGTAAAAAGAAAGAGCAAGTTTCTTCTTCGATTTAATACCGACGATATTAGTGGCTAAATCCAGGAATTTCTTATTCACTTTCGATTCAGTTTTAACAGGAAAGTCGGGGTGGACGAATAAAAATTGATGGCCCAGTGAAATTACAGGTATTTTGTTTGAATAGAAGAAATTATACAAACCCATTAGAGGCTCATAAAAATTAAGAATCAAATCTGGTTTATATTTTTTAATACCCTTGTCCAATTTCTTAATAGTTTCCATAAGTGGACTAAATCGATACATATTTCCGAGTATGGAAGTAAGAATATGATTATGCCTATGGTCTCTACTACTTATTAGCTCAAGACTTCTTATTGGAATAATTTCACAGTTCATTTCATTTTGAAAATGTTCTGGAATCAAAGTGTTGTTGTTTCTCCCAAGAAAAACTGCACAAAGTTCAAAGTTATGCTTTTTAAGGATCGAAAGAGCTCTTCTTGCTTGGGTCATATGTCCATGCCCTTCTCCTTGAACGGTGAAAATTACTCTTGTTTTTTCCATTTTCAATGTATACTAAAGTGAGAATGTTGAATAATTGAAATGTATTGTACGAATGGATAAAAAGGGTAAGAAGAGTGTTTTGTCTGAAAGGGGGAAGCAAGGAAATTTGTTTTATAGGTGCAAGCAAAATAAATGATTTTACCTGCACCTTACTGAAACTATCTTAAATCACAGATGAATTTTCTAAATCTGAGAGTGTGTTTTGGCATCTAGCGTGTTTTGTGCGGGAATCAGATTTAAAAACTCGGTTGATTATATGAGCATATTTACTACAGTAGTTTTCAAAGACCCATTTACAGAATTGTTGTTTTTCATTTTGATCCAACCAATTCAATGATTTAAGCAATTCCTTTTCAAAAAGTCGTTCGTCACTACTTAGGTTTTTTATCATTGTTTTTTGATGATCCAACAGGGTGTTATACATATATTAAGGGATTTTTACAATAAACAATCTTAAGATTTGGATTTATTTCACGGTTTTCGCATATAAAAAGTACTCGAGAAACCTCAAATAGGGTGCCAAGATTACTTTTTCAGCGATTATTAGCTTTTAAAAAAAGTTAAATGATTCTAAGGTGGCATTTTACCGTGATTAATGTTTGTCAAAATGGCAGGATATAATATCTCCGATAATGATAATTTGGTTGTTTTGGGTTCACGAATTTACAAAAAATAATAATACAAAATTAATTGGCAGTATAAATTTTTACAATGTAAGTTATTGGTTTTTAAATGATAGCAGCATTATTGGGTTCTATAGCTTTGCTATCTTCTTATCAACGTAGGATTTTGAATAGAATTATTCTAGAAAAATAGATTTTAAATGCAATCACAAGGATTGAGATTTATATTTCTAATCCTTGTGATTTTTATCTTTATAAAGATTCTTGTTGCTAGTCAAAGACTAAATTGAATCCGATTGTAGCATTTACATTTCTTACATTAGATAAATAGGTGGAATTCATATGGTCTATTACACAATAGAATTGAAAACATCCTCCATTTACATATAGTCCTACTCCTGGATTGAAGAAGTGGTTTGAATTTATGGTGTTTCCAACAGCAACTCCAAGGAATTTATAGTTGAACTTATAATTTACCGAAAAGGAGTGAAATGATGAGTTATCGTATATAGTACTATTCCAGTAGGAGTATAGAGAATGCTTTTCGTTAAATTTATATGATCCATCTAGTGCAAAGCGGGTAGGGATATGGGTAGTATAAGCAGACGTAAGAGTATCTGTTACTTCCAATTCATCAGTTAATGACTCCAGAAAATCATCTACAGTTTCTGCATTGAATTTATTATCGATAATAATTTCTTCCATATCGAAACCATTAAAGATATATTGGGCATTGTCTTTTTTACTCTTATGCATTACAGGATCTAGGCCCCAGCTTATAAAACCCCAATCCAGAATACTCAATCCCAAATCAATCTTATCATTTAATTTATAGCTTGCTCCTAAATCAATTGCAAATCCGTTGTTTTTAAAGCAGTCTCCAACCGAGAAATTCCCAAATTCAGTTCCATTGGGGTCTTTTCGAGAGTAAGAGGAGTAGGCTAAAATGTCAGTACGTAATCTTAAGGAGTAATCATCTTCTGCAGTATATAAACTAGCATTGGTTCGTACGCTATGCATATTTGCTATTCCTACCAAATACTTTAATCTACCTCCAACTCTCAACTTATCGTTTACAGAAGTAGAATATCCCAATGCATATTCCATATATGAAGTTACATCCAACTTTGAATTATTATCAAGGAGGTTTAAATCCTTTCCAATATATGGAGCATTACCTTCAAGAGCCAGATGAAATATTCCTTCAGACAGAAACAAACTTTGAGTATTGTTTAAGCTAACTCCAAATGTAAATTGATGTTTATCGTAACGAACCTGTGCTCTTAAGATTTCGATCTTTTGATGAAGTGCAATACCTGCTTTTTTATCAAGATTGTTCAAGAATGATTGTTTACGAATAACCAAGTCTCCATTTTCGTTGGTTTTAAACAGACCTGTATATCTTAAACTTTGATTGTTATATCCCATTTGAATGGAAGATAGAACAGGAATTCCCATTGCCCATCTGTAATTTGACAATCGGGATGGGTTCATTTGATTTCCCTGAGGTACTTCTCTTAATGTATTTAGAATGTCGGAATATTGTGCATAACTATTATTTCCGGCAAGGATAAAAGTCATAAAAGCAATAATGCTTATGGCTATATGTTTTTTCATGTTATAAGCTTAATAGTGATTTAACTCCTAATTTTAGATCGAGACAAGCGTCATTGTATATAATTACGGATTTGTTTTTTGCATCATCGGTATTCAAGTTAGCCTTGATTAATAAGTACTTTGCCGATTTCAATGCGTTGGTTTTATTTATAGACAATGGAATGTCTATTTTATATTCACTTGGAGTTACCTGATTATTATTAAAGTTACCCGCTTTAATAATTTTAGAACTTGAATCGAATAGTGAATCTAAAGTCTTATAGTCGTTATTGCAAAAATAAAGTTGAAGCTTAGCATCCAAAGGGAAAGTGTTTTTAGTGTTTAGACGAAGATTTATGTTTTGCATATTATCTAAGTCCTTTAGATCAAAGTCGACTGTGTCTTGAATACAAAAATTAGATATACTTCCTTTTAATGGAATATTAATTTTAGCCTGAACTTTTACATTGCTATTCTCTAAAATAAAGTTAGAGTTATTTTTCTTATTCTCAGGGTTGAGCTTAAGCTTTACTCTGTATTTTATTTTCTCTGGATTACTTAGCAGAGCCTTACATAAATCGCTGCTTTCAATGCTTTGAAAGTTTTCGGTAATTGCATATTCACCCATTTGCTCTATGCTTGGAGAGTTGAGCATGGTAGTCATCTTCAAATCGACAATTTCTGTTTCGATACCATCTTTTACAGTGCAAACTTTCTCGATAGAGAGTTCGACAGGAAGGCCGAAAGAGTTTTTTAGAATCAATCCGAAATTGATCTTATCAAACTTCATTTCTCCTTGAATTGCCTTTTGAAACAAACCTAAATCTGATGAATCTTCAATAATCATTTCCTGACTACCCGCATAGCCTATAAAGGTTTTGAAAGAGATATCGCGAAGCTTAATATCGAAGATAAGATTCTTGTTTTCGAATGGAAGTAAATTCTCTGTATTTATCTTATTGTCGACCTTTATCTTCAAGAAGCTACCTCTTTGAGTGCCCATTTGCATTTTATAACCTTTCAAGTCAATAGTTATTTTTGAATAGGTGTTTGGAAGATCAATGCTTAAAGGGTTTCCATTAGGATCTGTAATGTTTGCAAAATATATTGTTGTAGAAATTCCATTAGGGATATTATAGCCCAAATCCATTTTAGTATCCTTGAAATGGATAGATTCAATTTCATAATCATTCTCTCCGAAGTCCATATCAAAGGATTTCTCAAAAGAGAATTTATTGGAAAACTTTCTGGTATCTAGGTTAATCTTATGCGATAGATTAAACTGTTGATTTGGTATTTTAATAAGTTCATCTACACTTTGACTTTCTGTTTCCTCTGTTTTGTAAATTAAACTTAAGCTATTGTCGGGATTTATAGTAATTACATCCTTATTATCCTTTAATAAGTCGTTCATCCCAATTTTTGCACAAATTAGTGGTACAGCAATTTCAGGGGTAAGAGCACCCTGATTCATATCAAAATCAAAGTCATTGTCTTTTATACAGCTTGTTGTTACCAAGCAAATAAAGATTAGAATGAGCAGCTTTGATGCTTTGCCGTTCATTGGAGAGTAAAAATTACTTGCCATAAACTTGTTTTTTTGTTGATTGATGATTCTGTTTTATCGTTTTTTGTTTAGTTTTTGTTTGTTGTTCCGTGACTGTTTATGTTCATGCAGAAAAACAAGTCGGCAAATATATATTATTAAATGTAATGGCAAGGCTTTGTATTGCTCTTTTTCCTTTCAGTTCTTTTTATACAATATGATTTAATACTTTATGAGTGTAATTTATTAAGTTTGCTTTTTCTAAGTAGAATAGGGGTTAAATAAAGGATAGAGCAATAATGGTGAAATACGTAAAAGACTTCTTTGTAACTGTTTTTCTTGTAATTATTTCGTTTGTGCTTTATTTTATGTATAGGGAGGAATTGCCTTCTTATTTTGTGAAGATAGAGCAGAAAGAATATCTTTATCCTTCTATTGAAATCCTTTTGATATCTTCGGTAGTCCTTCTTATACCATTGATTTTTAAAAAGAGTGTTCGGGTGAGAATACCCACTAGAATTAATATCATACTTATTCCTATTCTTGTTCTGATTTTGTGGGAGCGATATTATGAGCAATATTATTTTTTATACCCAAGTAAAATCATTGATTCTTACCTCCCATTTGAGTTAAAGCTCATTGATTATCCCTTTGCTATATTATTATGGATTATTGCTTTCATTTTAATAATGAAAAGTTGGGGGGTGTTGATTTTAGGTATAAACCTAGTGAAGGAATTATTTAAGAAAAAAAAAGTTGTCTCA
>JBGRQE010000023.1:0-46179 GCA_041725955.1 Bacteroidales bacterium | reverse complement strand
TAAGTTAACATACAGTACACAGAAGGTATCCACCAAATACCTCGGAGGTTTTTATCAAATACCTTGGAGGTTTTCATCAAATATCTAGGAGGTTTTTATCAAATATCTAGGAGGTTTTCATCAAATATCTATAGGTTTAGAGTCAATTAAAAGCTCTATTCAATTAAAGATAGGAATGGTAGTGCCTTAAAATAATAGTGATCAACTTAAAACATATTTATCCTTTTCTATACACCAGCATCAAAACCCATCCTAACACAATACTACTGACCAACTTACAATTCTTTTTTATATCTTTATAGAACACCAAAAAACCGTATCCCCCATAGTAAAATATTATAGTCCTTACGATATAACAAAATACTATAACAATGAAAAAGATATTTCTATTTCTTGCCTGTATATTAATAAGCCTTTCATGTAAAAAAGAATCCTCAGACAACAATACTCCTTCAACTTCAAAAACTGATTATGACCAAGTAATCGATTTTTTGAAATCAAAAGGAAATTATACGCATTTTTTAAATGGATTAGAAAGAATATCTGCCAAAGAATCACTAAAAGACAAAACCTCTACTCTATTTGCTCCAACAGACGAACAATTATTAGTTTTAATGAAATCCAGAGGCTATAAGCAACCTTCTGATGTTCCAATTGAAGAAGCAAGAATGCTGATTTTAAATCATTTTCTTTTAAAAAAACTTACTAAAGAACAATTAAAAGAAATTGAAAAAAATGAATTAGAAACTCAAACACAAGGCAAGGTACTCACAACATTTGGAAGCTATAGTTATTTGACAGGAAGTCTTAAACTAATAGACGACAAAATTGCAATAAATAATACAAAAATTGGAGATAAGATTTTTGAGAATAAAAGCTTTATTATTTATTCGGCAGAAAAAGCTTTAACTGCATCTGCCCTAGGAGAACTAGTTTCTCAATACAATTTTTATAATGAAATAATCAAAGGAAAATCAACTTTTGATCTGCTTGATGCCATTAATAAAAGTAAAAGTAGTACTATCATTGGTCTTACAAATGATGGAACTAACGACTTTATAAAATTAATTGGAGGTGCAGATAAAGTAACCGCTTCTTTTGCTACAAGATTTGCACAAAATGCAATGATCCCTGATGTTAAGTTGAATATTGACGATGTCTTTGGTGATAAAATTTATAAAGCTTTTAATAATGAATTAAAACTTACTGATTCTATTTCTTCTCAACTTATGTCTGATGCCCTCAATGTTTGGAGGAAATTCTCTACAACATTTACAGACCCAAATTTTAAATATAAGTTCTTTACTTTATACTACACCCCTGACCCAATTCCAATGGACAGAATGTACACAATTGCAGATCAGTTTCATGTTACAGAAAACGGAACTTTAATTGTCTTTTTAGGATCAAAGGATAAAAAGTAATATACTTAGGATGTACTATCTTATAGTAAAGTAAATGAGGCTGCTCTTAAACACAAAAGAGCAGCCTCATTCTTATCTATTTATTAAAAACAATTCTATACAACTTTATTTACCAGATCAGCAGCATCTTCTAACTTGATAGCAGAATGCACACTAAGTCCACTATTATCGATCAGTTTTTTACCCTCTTCTGCGTTAGTCCCTTGAAGGCGAACAATAATTGGAATTTTAATTTCTCCGATATTTTTATATGCATCAACAACACCTTGAGCTACACGATCACACCGAACAATTCCTCCAAATATATTTACCAAAATAGCTCTTACATTTGAATCTTTCAATATTATTCTGAAACCCTCTTCAACTCTTTTCGCATCAGCAGAACCACCGACATCAAGGAAATTTGCAGGCTCACCTCCCGACATTTTAATTATATCCATTGTAGCCATTGCCAATCCAGCTCCATTAACCATACATCCCACATTTCCTGTAAGCTTAACATAATTCAAATCAAAACGTGATGCTTCAACCTCAATTGGATCTTCCTCATTTAAATCACGCATGATTTTGTAATTACCATGGCGAAAAAGAGCATTATTATCAAGAACCACTTTTGCATCGGCAGCAAATATTCTATTGTCTGCAGCTTTAATTACAGGATTGATTTCGAAAAGGCTGGCATCAGAACCAATGTATGCCTTATATAAGGAAGTTACAAATTTGATCATCCCCTTAAGAGCATCTCCCTTCAAGCCAAGATTAAAAGCTATTGCTCGTGCTTGAAATGGTCTAAGCCCCATACCTGGGTCAATTTCTTCAGTAAAAATTAATTCAGGAGTTTCTTTTGCTACAGCTTCAATATCCATTCCTCCACGTGATGAATACATTATCATGTTTTTTCCTTTGGCACGATTGAGTAAAACACTCATATAAATTTCCTTCACATCAGAAGGACCTTTATAATAAATATTCTCCTCAATCAACACTTTACGAACAAGCTTACCCTCTTTGGAGGTTTGAGGAGTCACCAACTTCATTCCAATAATCTGGTCTGCAAAAGTTTTCACTTCTTCAAGATCAGATGCGATCTTTACACCACCACCTTTTCCACGTCCACCGGCATGAATTTGTGCTTTTACGGCCCATTTTTCAGAACCTGTATGATCGCGGATTTCTTTTGCCGCATCAATAGCTTTAGCAGGAGAATCGACAACAATTCCATAAGGGACAGAAACACCAAAATCCTTTAAAATACTTTTTCCTTGAAATTCATGTAAATTCATACAAAACAGATTTAGTGAGAATATTCTACACTATAAATTCCCTGGAAAAGCTATATGGGCCATGTGTGGGGATACAAAATCAAAACTACTATAGCCACAAGAAGACCTAATATTCCTAAAAGGGTAAAAAAAATGCCCATTATATGTTTTTTGCGAATAAGTGTATATATACCAAAAAACAAAAACAAAAGGGACAAAATTACAAGTGTAAGAATCATTCTAAAATATTTAACTCCAGTTAAGTCTGTATTTCAGACTTCTTTTTAACAAATTTTGCTATCTAAAGTTTAATTTAGACTAGAATGATTCCTGAAATTAGTTCTTACGCATAGCACGCTCTACACCTTTTACTTTTAATAATTTCTTACATAACTGTTCAAGGTGATTTTTATCTCTAATCTGAACACTTATAATACCATCAAAAGTATTCTCTTTATCGTTTGTATTCATGGTAATAGAAAGCATATTCACTTTCAAATCATTAGAAACAACTTGACTAATATCTCCAACAATTCCTAATACATCAGTTCCAGTAACTCGAATTTGGACTTTATAAGCCATATTTTCGATATTATCTTTCCAACGAACCTGAATTACACGATAATCATATTTCTTTAGCAATTGAGTAGCATTTGGACAATTTAAGCGATGTATGGTTATACCTTTACCCACAGTTACAAATCCAAAAACACTATCGCCTGCAATTGGATTGCAGCATTTAGCTAATTTATAAGTTACGTTATCTATTTTATCATCGATAATTAGATAATCATCTCCTCCCTTATATACCTTAGGAGTATAAACTTTTTCCTCGTTTGGTTTTACATCTATTTTTTCATCCTCGGCTGTTAAAACCTTTTTAATATCTGCTACATCAAGCTTTTCAGCACCTATTTCAAAATATAAATCAGTAGCATTTTTAAATTTAAAATGACGTACTAAATTACTAATGGTCTCATCATTATATGGTAATTTCCAATTCTTTAATTTACGTAAAAGAATTTCACGACCATTTTCGGCTTCTTTATAAATATCTTCGCGAAGAGCTTTTTTTATATACTTACGTGCTTTCTCTGTTTTTACAAAAGACAACCAATCCTGGGTGGGTTTTTGTCGCTTGGAAGTTATAATTTCAAGTTTATCACCATTATTTAAGACATGGCGTATTGGAACCACTCGGTTATTAACTTTAGCACCAACACAATTATCACCTACTCCTGAATGAATCTCATAGGCAAAATCAAGCGCAGTTGACCCAAACGGTAGTTCTTTTAAGTCACCATTTGGAGTGAAAACAAAAATCTTTTCGAAATCCTGTTTCTTTGCAACCTGAGCATTTAAGTCAAAATTCAATTGCTCAGGATTTTCCAGAACATCACGAACCTGATTTAACCAATCTTCAGCATCTTTTTTCTCCATTCCCTCTTTATACTTCCAATGCGCTGCCTGACCTTTTTCAGCAACTTCATCCATACGGGAAGTACGGATTTGAACTTCAACCCATTTATCGGTGGGTCCATGAACTGTAGTATGCAAAGATTCGTAGCCAGAAGCTTTCGGAGTAGTAATCCAATCGCGAAGACGCTTGGGATATGGAGGATAAAAGTTCGTTACTACAGAATAAATTTTCCAGCAATCACTTTTTTCATTTTCAGAAAGAGAATCTACAATAATTCGAATGGCAAAAAGATCATATACTTCTTCAAAAGGAATATTTTGACGTTTCATCTTCATCCATATTGAATGAACAGATTTCGTTCTCCCTTTTACTTTAAATTCAAATCCTTGCTTTTCCAGTTCTTTTTGAATTGGAGAAACAAATGTATTTATATATGTATTTCTAATCTTTTCTGTTGCCTTAATTTTATCCTGAATAGAAAAGTAAATTTCAGGATGTTCATATTGCATTACCCTTTCTTCAAACTCAGCTTTTATATTATATAAACCTAATCGGTGACAAATAGGAATGTATATAAAGTTAATTTCGTTACAATACTCTTGTTGACGGTCTGTAGGAAATTTATCAAAATTACGAATATCATGAAGACGATGAGCTATCTTAATTAAAATCACTCGAATATCATCTACAAAAGTTAAATATAGCTTACGAAAACTGTCTGATTGATAAGATAGTTTTTCTGTCCGAAGGACTGAAACTTCAGCAAAACCATCTACTATAGCCGAAACATTAGGGCCAAAAGTTTGCAGTAAATCATCCTTTTCATATGCTTTTTCAACAGCCATCCCATGTAATATAGCGCTAATAGCACTGGTTATACCCAATCCCATTTCTTCTACACAAATTCTGGCTAATTCAATAAGATGCAAAAGGTAACTACAACCTTTAACATACTCTGTGTCTTTATGATATATCGCAGCGCGTTGAAAGGCTTCCTCCAAACGGCTACATTCGTACTCTGAAGCAAATTCCTTACAGATTTTTAATAGTTGATTCTTTTGATCAAGAACGTTCATTCTTATTGTTGATTTAATACAGAAAAAAACCTGAAGTTAAACAATAGTCTTATAAGAAAACAAGACTCGTCTTATACACCCAATTAAAATGCTTTAATTGAATAAGGATTGTGCAAATATTAAGTTTTTTTTCTTAGAAAATCAAATATTTCTGAAGTGTGCCAGACACCTTGCCTCTATTCCTAAGCTACCTTTAATCACTATTACTCTTACCTTTGGTTAAACAAAAGCATACTAATTGTAAATAACAACCTGCTGGGCATTGGATAAAAACTTACTGAATAAGTCGCAATCATTACTTAACTCGATCAAAACAAAAGGTATGATTTCCTATTAAAGTTGCTTACATAAAACGTATATTATCAAGGAAAGAATGTAAATTTCAGACAAAGGATATAATATGATAAATACCAAAAAAAAGCTGTCTTTTTCAAAAAAGACAGCTTTCTTATAAAAACATTAAATAAATATTATTTAGCAGGATTTCCTTTTCCTGATTGACCTCTTTCTTTTGATGGATCAGCAATTGCATCTCTCATTTTAGTATCGGCCTGAATATTTTGGAATTTATAGTAATCCATTATTCCCAAATTTCCATTACGGAACGCCTCTGCTAAAGCTTGAGGAACCTGAGCTTCAGCCTCAATCACTTTTGCTCTAGCTTCATGAGCTTTTGCTCTCATTTCTTGTTCCTGAGCAACCGCCATGGCTCTGCGCTCTTCAGCTTTAGCCTGAGCAATATTTTTATCAGCATTAGCTTGATCAATTTGAAGCTCAGCACCAATATTCTTACCTATATCAATATCTGCAATATCAATAGAAAGAATTTCAAATGCAGTACCTGAATCTAATCCTTTTTCCAATACTACTTTTGAAATAGAATCTGGATTTTCAAGTACCTTTTTATGTGATTCAGAAGAACCTATGGAAGAAACAATACCTTCCCCAACTCTAGCTAAAACAGTTTCTTCTCCTGCTCCACCAACAAGTTGATTAATATTTGCTCTTACAGTAACTCTTGCTTTTGCAACAAGCTGAATACCATCTTTAGCAACCGCAGCAACCGGAGGAGTATTAATTACCTTTGGATTCACAGACATTTGAACAGCTTCAAAAACATCACGACCAGCAAGATCAATTGCTGTTGCTGTTTGGAAAGACAATTCAATATTTGCTTTATCGGCAGAGATTAATGCATTTATTACAGATTTTAATCGTCCACCAGCAAGGAAATGAGCTTCCATTTTTTCTCGATCAAGCTTTAAGCCGGCCTTAGTTGCAGCAATTAAACTATTTACAATTACTGATGGCGGAACTTTTCTCCAACGCATCAAAACTAGCTGAATCAATGAAACTCTCACCCCAGAAACAAAGGCGTTAAACCAGATTCCTACTGGAATAAAGACCAAAAAAAACCAGAGTAAAAATAAAATGAGTACTACACCACCTATAGCAAAAAGTACATTTGGTTCCATTTTTAAAGTATTAGATTAAACAATGAAAAAAGGATGCCTTTTTTCTAAATATAATTTGACATTAAATTAATTTTCTTCAACACAAGGCTTTACTAAAACCTTATTACCCTGTACTTTTACTACCTCTACAGTACAATTGGAGTCAACAAAACCATAATCAGACTTCACCTCAAGAACTTTATCTTGAAATCTAACTTTACCCATTGGAGCAAGACGCCCAACAGTAATACCTTTATCTCCTTTTTGCAAAGAAGAAACTTCTTGTCCTGCTTTTCCATCAATACTGGAATACAGACCGGCTCTACGCCAAGTTCTCCCTCTTAAAGAAAGGATTATACAAACAATAGCAAGAACAAAGGAAGAAAAAAGGGTGATATTTCCGGCTAAGTTACCATAAATTAAATACGATTCAACAATTCCAAAAACAAAAGAAACAAATCCCAAAAGTCCAAAAACAACATGTCCCGGTAATACCAATACTTCCAGAATCATCAAAACAATTCCAACAAGAATAAAAAGAATAATTAAAATCCAACTCATTTTATAATATTTTAGCGGTCAATTGACGACGGGTTAACTCATTATACATTGTTTTTAACTCATCAAAATAACCTTTTCGTACAACACATTTGCCTTTGTAATGGACTATATAAGTACATTGCTCTGCTTGTTCTGGTTCATGACGACATATTTCGATTAAAGATTGTGTAACAAAATCGAACGTATTAACATCATCATTATAAAGCATTAGCTGCTTCTCATCGAGAACAACTGTAGTTTCTTCCAAATCAGAAAAGATCTTTTCCTTTTCCATATCCATTCATTTCTATTTTGCAGTTAAAATTAAGAAAAAACAAAAAACACACAACTTATCGTTTCTCTTTCTACTTATTCTCTTTATCCTTAAAAATAATCAATTCCTTAAGACTGAAACTGAAAAGCATAAAAAAAAATTACTTCCCATTCATTATAAATTATAATCATAAAAGAAAGTAACGAATTTAATTAATTTCTTATTTGGCAATATAAAGAACAACCAATTAATCGATTTATTCTACAAATAAAAAAACAATAAGTAAACCCCTTTGATAACTCTGCTAATTCTAACAACAAATCACTACATTAATTGCTTTATTATTAGGTATTGCTCTACTCACTCTAAGCTCATATATTTGAAATATCATAACTATATTAAAACAACTTCACTTAATAAAGAATGTATTAACAAAGAGCGAAATTGACATATCTTTGTTAAGAATAAGAAACCCACAATTATTATTTCAATTTGACGAAAAGAAATAGACAATGGAGTATTCAAACAACTTTTTCTATATAACAGAAAAGCTCAAAACCTTTCTTACTAAAAAGAATTTACCAGGTGAAAAAGCTCAATATTTAATGGCTCCACCAAGAAGAATTGAAGAATTAAAACAACACTTCAACCATAAAGAAAAACCTAGAGAAAGTGCAGTTACACTTGTTTTAAAAGAAAATCAGAATAAACAAATTTCAATTGTTCTAATTGAAAGATCTAGTTATAAAGGAGTTCATAGCGCTCAAATTGCATTTCCTGGCGGACAAAGAGATCCTGATGATATAAACCTAAAAGAAACTGCACTAAGAGAAGCTTTTGAAGAAATTGGTATAGAGAAGAAACTATTTCATGTTATTGGAGAACTAAGCCCTTTATATGTCCCTCCCAGTAATTTCATGATGTATCCTTTTATAGCATATATAAAGAATCAAGAAATTTATCATGCTGATACAAGAGAAGTAAAACAAATTATGGACATTCCTCTCGAGGAATTATTTTCACAACAAAACAAGAAATTAATTGAAATAAAGACTTCTTATGGAGCATTTAAAGATACTCCGATATATTCTTATAACAACAAAGTAATCTGGGGTGCTACCGCAATGATTTTAAGCGAATTTGAGCAGATTGTAAAAACCATTATAAAAATAAATTAACTCTTATATTTAAATAACACCAGCGACAAAAACAATTATCTAACTTATTTGCACAATTAAAAAAAACCCACCAAATCTTTATTAAAAATTTGGTAGGTTTTTTTCTTAATACAAAATTAGTATCGGTTATTAGTAAAGCTATATAATTTTTATTTCGTGTGTAATTTCTGCGCCAAAACTTAATAATTTATTAACTCCACAATATCGTTCCTTACTAAGGGCAACTGCTTTTTCAATTTTTGATTTAGGAAGATTATTACCTTTAAATAAATACAATACCTTTATTTTATTGTAATATTTCGGGTACTCTTCAGTTATTTCAGCTTCCACATCAACAGAAAAATTATCAGGAAACACCTTCATCTTTGCTAAAATTGAAATCACATCCATTCCAGTACATCCACCTAGAGCAGACAAGATTAAAGGCATGGGTCTGGGACCTTTGTCTTCACCCCCTACATCCGAAATTGCATCCATTAAAAGCTTAAAACCATTAACCTCAGCTTCAAAAGCCATTTTACCTTTCCAATCAACGGAAACTTTATTCTTTATTCCCATAAACACTAAATTTTAAAGTAGTTGTATGAGAATTAAACAAAAAAGACATCCAAAAGTTGGATGTCTTTTTTAACTCTTTTGCTACATCAAATTAGTATTTTAATATCTATAGCTTTGTATAAACTAGCGACGAGGTTTCTTGGCATATTTCTGAGCACCAAGAGCTCCTCTTCTACTATCTTTAATAATCCATTGTTTACGAACTTTAGTTCCAATGGCGCTATGTGCTCCAATACTACTCCTTGATTTTGCTTTTCTAGAGGCTCTGGCACCTGGGCTGTGATTTCTTTTTGAACAACTACTAAAAGCGATCAAAAGAACAACCAACAAGCAACAGAGCGATTTTCCGTTCCTAATTAATTTTTTCATGATTAAAGAAGCAAGTTTGATTGGTTTCAATTTGTTGTGTAAAGTTAAGATTAATTCTCAAAAGAGAAAGCTATTTATCGATTTATTCATAAACAACCTCAAAACATTACATAGAAATTGACTTGGTTATGACTTTTCAATATCTGTAAAAAACAATTCAGGATCAGGAAAATGAAGTTTCTTTTTTGCATATTCCAAAGGAAAAGTAAAATAAGTTACCAGACCCTCAGCACACTTTATTCCTGAATTACTAAATAGCTCAACTTTTACATCAGCAAGGTTTTTTCGCATTTGTTCTAAAGTAGCTGTTAATTTTATTTTTCCTTCATTAGATGGAACTGGTTTTAGATATCGAACATTTAAACTAGATGTTACTCCGCTTGTTTTTAATTTAGCATGAACTAACCAACATGCAATTTCATCAATTAAGGTAGATTGTATTCCTCCATGGAGCACATTCACATAACCTTGAAATTGTGGTTTAGGATCCCACTCACAAATTACAATTTCTCCATCTGTATAAAATTCCATTTGCAACCCATCATTATTATCAGGAGAACAACCAAAGCAATTGTATCCATCAAGTCTTGAATATGGGTTAGCCATTAACTTCATTTTACTTCTCTCTTCCATTTGCGTATTTTGTTATCTTTACAACTTGTCCATCCTTACTATATTCAATCCATTTACCATGTTTTGCTCCTTTTTTAAAGTTGCCAATCATTTTTAATTCGCCTTCTTCAAAAAATTCACGATAAGGACCTACAGCAATATTATTCTCATAAGTATTTTCACTTTTAATGGAACCGCTTGGATAGAAATAGAGTTGTGTACCTTCAAATATTCCGTCTTTATAATTATATGTAGCTATCTTTCTAAAATCACGATCAAACCAAACACTTGGTCCATTCTTCTTACCATTATGAAATTCGGCTTCTTCTTGCATACCACCATCTTCGTAATATACGATTCTATCTCCTTCAAGAAATCCATTTTTATATCTCTCCTTAAGAAGTAGTCTTCCACCTTCCTTTAAATTATATTCCAAACGAAATCCGTCAAGAAGACCTTGTTTGTATTCCTCTTGCTCTGATAAGCATCCCATATAATCAAATTTCACACAAACACCATCTTTTTTACCCATTCGATAAGTTTCTAAAGACAGTAATTCGCCTGTTGAATAATATGTAGCCCAAGACCCATCTTTCTCGCCATTAACATAATAGCCTCTAGTAACCATTCGGCCCATATCATTTACATAATAGCCATCTAAACTTTCTTTTTTATCACTTTCCTGAGCAGAAACATATAAATGCCCACAAAAAATAAACATTAAAGACAATAGTAATTTTCTTTTCATCTCTATAAATTTCTTATGATTAACCTGACTGTTGTCTTCAACAACAATCAATAATTTTGCTTTTTTAAAAAAGTAAATTTATAAAAAGAAAAAACACGCCACAAAGAAGTACAGAAAAACTGTTCCTCCATAATGACGTGAAATCAATCAAAACTAAATTCCTAAGTATAATTAACAATTATTTTGGATACTAAACTTAAGATGTTCAGTATATTAATTGTAATATTTTTTCAATTATTCAAAATCAGAACAAATTTCTCCAATTATATCGAACATATCGGCTTTAATAATCTTAACCAAGCAGAATTCTCCAATTTCAATTTTTGTAGATTCGTCTTTAAGAATAAGAACTTCATTATCTACTTCCGGAGAATCGAATTCAGTTCTACCAATAAAATAATCTGATTCTTCATTATCAACAAGAACCTTAAAGATCTTACCTTCTTTTTTCTTATTTATTTCTAAACTGATTTCCTGCTGTAAATCCATTAACTCATCAGTCCTTCTTTGCTTCACATCAGCAGGAACATCATCATCAAGAGTTGCAGCATAGGTCCCTTCTTCTTCAGAATATTGAAAAACACCCATTCGCTCAAATCGAGTTTCTGCAACAAATTGCTTTAATTTTTGGAAATCCTCTTCAGTTTCTCCAGGATAGCCTACAATAAAAGTTGTTCGCAGGGCCACATCAGGAACTTTTGAACGAAATTTAGCAACCAAATTTCGAGTGGTTTCCTCACTTGCACCTCTTTTCATAGACTTCAAAAGATCTTCACTAATATGTTGCAAAGGAATATCAATATAATTACAGATATTACTTTTTTTAGCCATAAGATCTAATACATCATCAGGAAATCCTGCAGGGTAAGTATAATGTAATCTGATCCATTCCAGATTAGGAATCCCAGATAATTGATTAAGCAGATCGCCTAATCGTCTTTCTCCATATAAATCCAACCCATAATAATTCAAATCCTGAGCAATAAGAATCAATTCTTTTACACCTTGTGCAACAAGACCCTTAGCCTCTTCAACCAATTCTTCGACAGGGACAGAAATATGTTTCCCTCGAATTAAAGGTATCGCACAAAAAGAACATCTACGATCACAACCTTCAGAAATCTTTAAATATGCATAGTGAGAGGGTGTTGAGAGAACTCTATCTCCCAAAAGTTCTTTTTTGTAATCAACACCTAAATCAGAAAGAATATCAGCAAATTGCCCTACTCCATAAAAGCCGTCCACTCCTTCAATTTCTTCTTTAAGCTCATCCCTATAACGCTCAGACAAACAGCCCATTACATATACCTTCTCGATTTCTCCACGATCTTTTGCCTGAACAAAATCAAGAATAGTTTCTATAGACTCTTCTTTTGCGTCGTTGATAAATCCGCAAGTATTTATAATTACAATATTTGCATCATCACCCTTTTCATGAACAACCTCAATATTTTGGGCACGCAATTGCGCCATAAGCACTTCTGAATCTACAAGATTCTTTGAACAGCCTAAAGTCACAATATTTATTTTCTTTCTAACTGATTTTGTTTTCAAACCTATAAACCTCCTTCACTAAATAAAGAATCTACAAATGCCATACGGTCAAACACCTGAAGATCTTCCATTTGTTCACCTACACCAATGTATTTCACAGGTATTTTAAACTGATCGGAAATACCAATTACAACACCTCCTTTTGCAGTACCATCTAATTTGGTAAGTGCTAAAGCATTTACCTCAGTAGCAGCAATAAATTGGCGGGCTTGTTCGATAGCATTCTGACCAGTAGATGCATCTAAAACTAACAAAATTTCGTGTGGTGCATCAGGAACGACTTTCTGCATAACACGCTTGATTTTTGATAATTCATTCATCAAGCCAACTTTATTATGCAAACGTCCAGCAGTATCAATAATTACAACGTCAGAATTTTTTGCAACAGCCGAATTCAATGTATCAAAAGCAACAGAAGCAGGGTCTGCTCCCATACCTTGTGTTACAATAGGCACATCTACACGTTCTGCCCAGATCTTTAATTGATCAACTGCAGCAGCTCTAAATGTATCTGAAGCACCTAAAATAACATTCTTACCAATGCCTTTAAAATTATGCGCCAATTTGCCAATGGTAGTTGTTTTTCCAACTCCGTTGACACCAACAACCATAATCACATAAGGCTTTTTATCTTCAGGAAACTGAAAGTCAGTACCGTCAGTAGAATTATTTTCCTGAAATAAAGCAGCAACTTCTTCCTTAAGGATTTTGTTTAGTTCACCAGTACCAATGTATTTATCTTTGGCAACTCTAGCTTCTAATCGATCAATAATTTTCAAAGTAGTTTCAACCCCTACATCAGAGGTAATCAAAATTTCTTCAAGCTTATCAAGGACTTCATCGTCAACTTTTGACTTTCCTACAACAGCTTTGGAAATCTTTTGAAAAACACTTTGTTTTGTTTTTTCTAAACCTTTATCTAGGTTTTCTTTTTTCTTCTCTTTTGAAAAAAATGAAAAAAAGCCCATAATTGTAATTTTTAGCCTTAAAAATACAAAAAAAGCTTCTTCCTTAATTTCAGGAAAAAGCTCTTCAAACTTTCCAGTATGATCGAATTATTTCTTCGCTAAAAAATCCTTAACCTGATCTGAAGGAATAATTGATTCTTTAAAGGTGTAAGCACCAGTTTTTGGAGATTTCACAGTTTTTACAACTTTTGCAAAATCTTTTCCAGCAGACTGAAGGGATGCAACAACTTTCTTAGCCATATCTCAAATATTTTACTTGATTTCTTTATGTATTGTCATTTTCTTCATGATTGGATTATATTTTTTCAATTCCAATCTTTCTGGGGTATTCTTCTTACTCTTGGTAGTAATATACCTTGAAGTTCCAGGTAAACCGCTTTTTTTGTGCTCAGTACATTCCAAGATAACCTGAACTCTTGCGTCTTTATTCTTCTTAGCCATTTCTCAAACTGCTTTTTAATTTTTCGGACTGCAAAAGTATTTACTTTCACTAAAACATCCTAACTTTCTCTCTACTTTTTTACACAATATCATGCCTTTTCCATCAGCGCGGGAGAAAACACCTATCTTAGAAGAAGCATTACCGCTATTCAAAGAGAAAATTCTTAACCTAAAACGTAATTTATCTAAATTATTATACTAGGAAGCAAATTAAATATTTTTTTCTCTTAAGTAGTAACTTTTTCCAATCTTTTTTTATTATTGAGCTAATTTCAACGTTTGCTACAATAGATTTGAAACTTATGAACTGGAATACATATATAAACGGCTTTACTAGCTTTATTACTCTTGAAAAATCACTTTCTCCAAATTCAATTGAAGCCTACCTAAGAGATATTAGAAAATTAAAATCTTTTTTAGAAGAACAAAACATACTGATACCTCCTACTGAAGTGCAGCCAGAACATCTTCATGATTTTTCGAGATATTTAGGAGAAAATAAAATGAGTGAAAGGAGTCAATCAAGAGTAATTAGTGGTATAAAAGCTTTTTTTCAATATTTACTACTTGAAGATCTTATAGATGTTTCTCCAGCAGAACTGATAGAGGGTCCAAAAATAGGCAGAAAACTACCCCCCACATTATCTGTAAATGAAATAAAGAAAATGATTCGAGCTATTGATTTAAGTAAAAATGAAGGAATCAGAAATAAAACAATAATCCATTTATTATATGGATGTGGGTTGCGAGTATCCGAACTCATATCTCTAAAAATATCAGACATCAATTTTTCAGGACAATTCTTGAAGATATTAGGAAAAGGTAATAAAGAACGTCTTGTGCCATTAGGATCAGCAACAATAGAACCTATAAAAAACTATCTGGAAGAGATCAGAAACCAACAAGACGCTAAAACTGAACATAAAGACATTTTGTTTTTAAATCGCAGAGGAGGAAAACTAAGTAGGCAAATGATCTTCTACATAACCAAAGACTTGGTAGAAAAAGCAAATATAAACAAAGTAATTAGCCCTCATTCATTTCGTCATTCATTTGCGAGTCATCTTGTTGAAGGTGGTGCAGATCTTCGTATTGTTCAACAAATCCTGGGTCATGAATCAATTACAACCACAGAAATATACACACACCTCTCACAAGAACATCTTGAAGAAAGTATCTTAAAATACCATCCCTTATCCAGAGATTAATTTTTTTATAAAAAAGAAAAAGGAAAAGAAGGCGATTTTAAATTTGCCCTACCTCACCATGCTCATTTACAAGAACGCCCCAATTCACAAGGCATAATTCTCCATCTTCAAAAAAGAAATCTAACATAGCATCATCAAAACTAAGCCTTCTTTCTCCTTCATCTTCTATTTCATCATCAGAAAGCTCAAAGCCATTTGTTTGCATAAGACTACAAATGTCTTTTTCATCCATTTCAAAAACTTTCTCCCCAAAAAGAACACTTTCCGGATTGTCTGTTTCAAAACAGCTTAATACGCTTTTATCTAAACCCTCAAAGAATATAGAAATCCCTTGTTCCCAATAATTCATAACCACTGTATTGAAAGTATCATCCTCATCCAATCTTTCAACTTCCTCTGGCGAACCTAATACCTCAACCACTCTCTCTGTCGAATCAGTAAAATTCAACACGCCAAAACCTTCCTTAGGCTTAATTTCAAAATTCATTTTTTCCATAATTAGTAATTTCTATAATTAACTTCTGGGAGTAGGTTATAATGCTTTTGTTAATCACAAAATAAACTGTGTCTCTAAGTAACAAATAATTTATCCAATAACGGACTTTTTTACCAATTTTTTTTTGATTTTTTCTATAAAACAATTTTAAAACGAAATAAACATTGAAAATCTTTTCATAATGAATAATCTATTCATAAAAAATATTTACGGTGCTTTTCGTTTCTTTGTAAAAAAACACATGTTAACAAACAGACAGATATTCTTTGAACATATTGCTCAGACAACGCCTGAGCCAATGGGTTTAGAAATAACTCATGCCAAAGGAATATATTTATACGACAAAAATAACACAGAATATATCGACTTAGTCTCTGGAGTTTCTGTAAGTAATTTAGGCCATTTACATCCAAAAGTAACCTCTGCCATAACTGAACAATTAGAAAAATACATGCACTTAATGGTCTATGGAGACTTTATCCAAGCTCCTCAAGTTAAGTTAGCAAAAAAGTTG
The DNA here is from genome assembly GCA_041725955.1 of Bacteroidales bacterium. GTDB lineage: Bacteria > Bacteroidota > Bacteroidia > Bacteroidales > JBGRPZ01 > JBGRPZ01. The sequence goes on along the minus strand of JBGRQE010000023.1, from coordinate 30,083 downwards.
TCAGATGTACTTCCAGATAACTTAAACTGCACTTACTTTGTAAATTCAGGAAGTGAAGCCATAGATGGAGCTCTTAAATTAGCAAAAAGATGCACTGGAAGAAGAGAAATTATTGCTTTTAAAAATGCTTATCATGGTGGTACACATGGAGCATTAAGTATATTAGGAAATGAAGAAATGAAAAATGCTTTTCGTCCTTTACTTCCTGATATCAGACAATTACGCTACAACAACATTAAAGATCTCGAACAAATAACTGAAAAAACAGCATGTGTTGTAGTAGAACCTATTCAAGCTGAAGCAGGTATAATTCTTCCTGAGAACAACTTTCTTGAGGCTCTAAATAAAAGATGCAAAGAAACTGGTAGCCTTTTAATTTTTGATGAAATCCAAATGGGTTTTGGAAGAACAGGTGAGTTATTTGCATTCCAAAAATATAATGTAACTCCTGATATATTATGTCTTGCAAAAGCAATGGGTGGAGGAATGCCTATTGGAGCATTTATATCTTCCAAAGAAAACATGAGTAAGCTTACTTATAATCCAATGCTCGGACATATTACTACCTTTGGAGGTCATCCTGTTTGCTGTGCTGCTGCTCTAGCAAGTCTTAATACGATTATAGAAGAAAAACTACCTGCACAGGCAGAGAAAAAAGGAAAACTATTTGAAGAAAATTTAATAAACCACCCACAAGTAAAAACAATAAGAAGAGTTGGATTAATGCTTGCTGTCGAATTAAAAAATCATGATTCAATGGATGCCATAAACCTATTAATAAAAGATAAACTTATTGTTGATCCATTTCTTTTTAACATGAATGCTTTTCGAATAGCTCCCCCACTGATTATTACAGAAAAAGAAATTGAACAAATTTCAGAAACAATTACAAAATGCCTTGATTCAATATCATAATATAATTCCGTAAGGATACAGTCACAATAATCACTTCAATAAAGGGTCTTAGACAATGTTAACGAATTAGTCTAAGACCCTTCTTATTTACAAAAACATTAAATTAACACACACTCCAATCAATTCATTTTTAATTAATCTACAATTTAAAATCCATTAACATCTCAGTAATAGATTTACAGAAGCAAACCAATAAATCTATTATGGAAAAGAAAATATTACTAGTAGATGATGATGATGATATTTTAGAATTTCTAAAATATAATTTGGAAAGATCTAAATTCAAAGTTTATACCGCTTCAAATGGCATCGATGCAATAAAAATAGCAACAAGAAGAATTCCTGATTTAATAATACTTGATGTAATGATGCCGGAAATGGATGGAATAGAAACCTGTCAGGAACTAAAAAAAAATCATGCATTAAATCATACATTGATAACTTTCCTTTCTGCGCGATCTGAAGACTATTCACAAATAGCAGGATTTAATGCCGGAGCAGATGATTATATAAAAAAGCCAATACGTCCTAGAGTGCTAATTAGTAAAATTAATGCTCTTATGAAAAGAAGTAAGAAGTTTCAAACAAAAAACAAACTAATTACTATAGATAATATCACCATTGACAACGATAAGTTTGAAGTAAAAAAAGATCAGAACATTATACCCTTCCCAAAAAAAGAATTTGAACTACTAAAACTATTATGTTCAAAACCCAACAAAGTATTTACACGCGAAGAAATATTTACAATTGTATGGGGTAATGACATAATGGTTTGTGACAGAACTATAGATGTTCATATAAGAAAAATAAGAGAAAAACTAGGAACTCAAAAAATAAAAACGCTAAAAGGAATTGGCTATTCTTTCCATAGCACCATTTCAAGCTAAATTAATTTAACATTAACAAAAAAGTAAAAAAAGCAAATCACTTTTCATACAAGCTTAACAGTGGTTTAAAATTCTATTCTCTTACTACCCTTTTATTTGCAACAAAGAAATTTCAACAAGAAATGAATCGAAAAAACACTATGATCATGAAAAAAATTGCACTTAGACTTATTCCCTTAATTATAGCTGTGATATGTTTACACAGTTGTAAAAAAGATGAGGAGACAACTCCTAAAACTCAAAGTACAGATAATAAAGAAACCACATTTATCGAAAAAGAAATCAAAAATGATGATGGAGAAATTGTAGAGAAAACAATTACAATTAAAGATTTTGGTAAGGGTATTGGTTCAATAATCTTAAAGAAAGAATATACTTACATTCTTGATGGTTTAGTATTTGTCAATAACAATCAAAATCTAAATATTGAAGCTGGAACCATTATAAAAGGAAAATCAGGACAAGAAAGAGATGCAAGTGCTTTAATTGTAGCTAGAGGTGGGAAAATATTTGCTGAAGGTACTAGTACAAATCCGATTATTTTTTGCTCAGAATCTGACAATACTCATTACGATCACATAAAGAAACAAATAATTCAGGGAACCAATATTCCTTATAACTCTCGTGGCCTTTGGGGTGGAATAATAATCTTAGGTAAAGGCAAGACCAATAATGCAACCACAGAAAAATCTATTGAAGGAATCCCTACTGAGGAAAGCCGTGGTAAATATGGTGGTAATAATGACAATGACAACTCTGGAATAATTAAATATGTTTCTATTCGAAACGGAGGAACCGATATTGGTCAGGGAAATGAAATTAATGGTTTAACTATGGGAGCTGTAGGAAGTAAAACAATTATTGATTACGTAGAAGTAATTGGAAATAAAGATGATGGATTTGAATGGTTTGGTGGTACCGTAAATTGCAAACACTTAATATCAGCATATAATGGGGATGATTCTTACGACTATGATGAAAGCTTCAGAGGGTATGGTCAGTTTTGGATTGCCATTCAAGGAGAAAATATTGGAGAACGTATAGGTGAACATGATGGGGCCCCAAAAGATAACCGATTAGGAAAACCATATGCCATTCCTCATATCTACAATGTTACTTATATAGGAGGAGGTAATGACAGCGATTTAATTCTTTTCCGAGACAATGCTGGTGGATTTTACCATAATTCTATATTTATGAATAAGAACTCTGGAATAAAAATCGAATGGATTAAAGACAATCCTTGCTCTTATCAAATGTTTGAGGAAGGCAATCTTGCTTTTAGCAATAATATCTTCTGGAACGTTGCCAATAATGATAAAGCTAAAATATTTGCAATAAGCAATAAAAGTAAAACTGAAGCTACTCCGGAAATTATAAAGCAAAAATGGGCAAACAGTTTTGAAGCCAATAATAACAAAATCAAAAATCCTGGCATCAACATTTCAATTAACAATTTAGATCTAAAACCAAATAATCAGGTAACAACCAACTTAAACACCTTTCCTGAGATTATAACACCTACCAATTATGCGGGTGCTATTGATCCTAATAAAGACAACTGGTATACAGGGTGGTCCAAACTAAGTCACTTAAAATAAAAACAACAAAGCCTGACAGCTTAGTTCTGTCAGGCTATTATTCCTTTAATATTTTCAATAAAAAGAAATAAAAGTAGCTGTAATAAAATGAAACGCATTTACCTTATCTTATTTATTCTTAGCCTGTTTTCATTAAAAGCTATAGCTCAGGAAGCTTCAATTCGTGGCAAAGTAATTGACAAAAGTAATGGAGAAGAACTAATTGGAGCTACTGTACTAATTGAAGGTACAAGTATTGGATGCTCTGTAGATTTAGAAGGGAATTATAATTTATCAAAAATAAAACCAGGCAAGTATAATATTCGTTGCCAATACATCGCATACGAAGCAGAAACAATGAAAGATGTATATATAGAAGCAGGAGAAAATGAGACAATAAACTTTACTCTAAAACCAAGTAGCATTGGATTAAATGAAATAGAAATTGTTGCAAAAGCAAGCAGACGAACAGAAAATGCAATACTACATATCCAAAAAAAAGCGGCAAATTTAATTGATGCAATCTCTGCTCAACAAATCTCTAAAGCAGGAGATAACAATGCTGCTTCAGCTCTAAAAAGAGTAACCGGTCTTAGCGTTCAAGAAGGTAAATATGTATTTATTCGGGGATTAAGTGATCGATATATGTTAACTACCTTGAATGGAGCAGAAATCCCCAGTCTTGATCCAAATAAAAACACCATTCAAATGGATATCTTCCCAAGTAATATTTTGGAAACAATAATTGTAAATAAATCATTTTCACCCGAACTACCAGGAAGTTTTAGTGGCGGATTAATAGATATTATTACACGTAATTTTCCAGAAACCTTTCAACTAACATTTTCAAGCTCTTTAAGCTTTAATAATCAAACAACTTTTAACAACAATTATATTGATTACAGCGGAAGTTCTACAGATTTTTTAGGCTTTGATAATGGAAAAAGAAAGATCCCAAATTACGCAAAGGGTAATATCCCAAGAGTTGGAGATATTAAAGATTATAAAGAACTTACGAATATAACCTCTTCATTCAATAAAAACTGGAAAACACAAAAGAAAACACCTTTCTTTAATAACAGCTATTCATTCAGTCTTGGAAATCAAACTCTTTTATTAAAAAAACCGTTAGGCTACTTCTTCGCATTAAGTTATTCAAATTCAAAATCATTTTACAACAATGGAATTCGAGGTAGATATCAATTAATCGATGGCTCTTCAGATGAACTTGTTAATGACTATTCATACAATGATATAAAAAGTAAAAAAGAAACACTTTGGTCCGCAATAACAAACCTATCTTATAAAATTACTTCAACAAATCAAATTGGACTCGTTTTACTAAGAAATCAAAGCGGGTCAAAAACAACAAGAATCCTAGATGGTCCAAATCCAGAAATTGATCCAAACATTTACTATAGAACTCAAATAATGGACTTTGTAAGCAGAAGTTTTTCATCAGCACAATTAAAAGGCGAACATCAAATAAATTCGCTAAACAAAACAAAAATAAACTGGCTTACCTCTTATACCTTCTCAAATATTGAACAACCAGATTTTCGAAATTTCAATAGTAGTTACTATATTAAAGACAATGATACTATCAACGAAATAGATGCTTCAAAATATGCTGTTCCCTCTCGATTTTATCGTGACTTAGAAGAACAAAATGTTTACAGTAATCTAAAGGTGGAAATACCTTTCATATCAGAAAAATTGGAAGGAAAAATTAAGTTTGGAGGATCATTCTCTAATAAAAACAGAACATTTAGAGATCAAAGATTTGATTTTAAAGACCAAAACAATTCATTTAAAGGAAATATTGAAGAATATTTCTCCAATAAGAATATTGGAGTTAATGCCAATAGCTGGAAACAAGATAAACTTTTAGGAGTATTCGTTTCTCAATCAGAGCAAACCAACTTAATAAATAGTTATAACGGACAACAAAAAAACAATGCGGCTTTTATAATGACAGACCTCTTGCTTTTTTCAAAACTTCGTTTAATAACTGGTGCCCGATTAGAAAACACAAATATATCTGTAAATAGCCTTTCTGAAAAAGTAAAAAATGGTAAATTAGAAAATTCAGATATACTCCCTGCCTTAAGTATAACTTATAAGTTAAATGACAGAATGAATATTCGCTTAGCTTATAGTAAAACCATAGCAAAACCGAACTTTAGAGAACTTGCACCATATGCATCCTTCGACTTTATGGGAGGCGATATAATTGTAGGTAATCCAAAATTATCAAGAACATTAATTCATAATTATGACTTTAGATGGGAATTATTTCAAAAACCAGGTGAAATAATAGCTTTTAGTGCATTCTATAAAAACTTCGACAATCCCATTGAAAAAACATATAATCCAGAAGCTTCAAATCCAGAATTAACATGGAGAAATGTAAAGCAGGCAACACTTATTGGGGTCGAATTCGAATACCGAAAGAATTTAACCTTTATTCACTTCCTTAGAAACATAAAAATAGGAACGAATGTCAGTTTTATAAAATCAGCTGTAAACGTAGATAAAACAGAACTTGAACATATACACAAATCAGAACCAAATTATCCGGAAAAAAGAGTAATGGCAGGCCAGTCTCCATTTATTATAAATGCTATAATAAACTATAACAACCCTAGGATGGATATGGAATCTAATCTGAGCTTTAATATTTTTGGTAAAAGATTAGCGATTGTAAACGGTGGAGGAACACCCAATATTTATGAACAAGCTTATCCCCTTCTAAACTTTAACATTTCCAAGGGACTAAATAAATACTTTAAATTAAAATTTTCAGTAAGCAATATTCTTAATCCTGAACAGAAAAAAACCTTTTCACGCTGGAACGAAACAAATACTTGGAAAAACAAAGAATATATCTACAGCTCACACAGAAAAGGCAGAAGCTTTTCTATTAGTCTTACATATGCCATAAGATAAAAACTTTCAAACAAACTTATTTACATTTCAGGACTGTTGCAATGGAACAGTTATTAGCAACAGTCCTGGAAAATCTTCAAGGAGCTAAATATTTTCGATTCCATAATCCTGATTCAGCAACATAACAAAGCCTATAATTTAATCGATTTGGTCTTCCTTCCCAAAATTCAAAATAATTAGGAACAACCAAATAACCACCCCAATGCTTTGGACATAACATTTCTTGATCGCTATTTATTAAAGCTTTCATCTTATTTTCTAAATAATCATAGGATGGAATTTCCTCACTTTGATTAGAGATTATTGTTGCTGCTCTACTTTTTAATGGTCTTTCATTAAAATACTGAATAGATTTCTCAACAGCAAGCTGCACTACAGTTCCCTCTACACGAACCTGTTTCTCAAGATTTTTCCAATAAAAATTTAAGGCCACACTTGAATTATAAATAATTTCTTTCCCTTTTCGGCTGTTATAATTAGTAAAGAAAATAAAACCTTTTTCAGAGAATTCTTTCAATAACACTACCCTTGAAGAAGGTTTATTGTCTTTTCCGACAGTTGACACAACCATTGCAGAGGCATCATATGGCTCATCGGCTATTGCCTCCTGCATCCAAAGATCAAATAAAGCAAGTGGTTCTTTGTAAAGGTTATCCAACTTAGAAGATGCTTTATTATAATTCCTGCTTATATCATAGGTCTTTCGCTTCATATAATTAGAACTTCATCAGAATAACTTTGTTCATTGACGCAATCATAACAGACATCAAACTAATCAATATCCGAAATTGGATATAAGTAAAAAATTACTAGATTTGTGTAATTGATTGGAATAGGAAAGATAAATACTCTAGTTTTCTTTATTTTCCATATACAGATTCAAAACTACCAAAATGGAAAAATTAAAAATCTCTCTTCTATATGTAGAAGATGACGCCCCTATTAGAGAGATACAAGCCCGAATGCTTAATGAAATGGTGGAAACCATTTATACTGCAAAAGATGGTGTTGAAGGCTTAGAAAAATATATAAAACACAAACCAGACCTTACTATAACTGACATAATGATGCCAAGGATGAATGGTTTGGATATGATAAAAGAAATTAAAGCCTACGACAAGAATGCAAAAACAGTAATTATTTCCGCATACGATCAAACTCATATAATACTCCGTGCCGTTGATGATGGCGTTAATGGATTTTTAACCAAACCTACAACAGTAAAGAAATTTAAAGAACTTGTCTTAAGAATTGGCAAAGATATTTTAATCGAAAAGAATGCAATTCAAACACAAATTACTCTTAAAAACAGAGAAGCTATTTTAGAATCTGTCACTTTTGCATCCAAAAAGTTCCTTTCAGAAAACTATTCACAAGAAATCCTGCCTGAAATTTTAGAAAAATTAGGAAAAGCAACAAATGCATCTAGAGTTTATGTATTTAAGAAAGATACGGATTTAGATGGGTTAAATCATTTTCAGCAAATCTCTGAATGGTGTAAGGAAGGAATTGAACCACAAATTGATAATCCAAAACTTCAAAAGATATATCAAAACTCCGATGAAATAAAAACTATGATGACTGCTTTGGAAAAAAGAGAAATCTTTACTTGCCAAACAGAACTCATGGATGCTACTGTTCAAAAATTCCTCCAACTCCAAAATATAAAATCATTAATTCTAATACCTGTTTATCTCAAGGATAATTGGTGGGGTTTCTTTGGCATTGATGAATGTGACTCTCCAAGAAACTGGTCGGAACCTGAAACACAAGCTCTAAAAGCAGCTGCTAATATATTTGGTGCTGCAATTTACCGAAAGTTAATATCTAATGAACTTGAAGACCTAAATGAGACTCTTGAAAAAAGAATTTCTGAAAGAACAGAAGAGTTGAGTAATGAAATCCTTGAAAGACAAAGTATAGAAAAAGACCTTAGAGAGAGTGAAGAAAAATATCGATTAATAATTGACAATGCTAATGACGGAGTATTTTTAACTATTGATGGAATTATTCAGTTCATTAATCCAAAGCTAACTGAAATGACTGGATACTTCCCTAGAGACCTTATCCGGAAACCCTTTATAACTTTTGTTGAAAACAACTTTCAGGAGATCGTACGGGAAAATCTAATGAAAGCAACATCTGCAAAAATAAGCCAAAGAGATGACATTCAAATACAAAATACAAAAGGCGAGTACCACTGGTACGAAATTAAATCTGTAACTATTGAGTGGGAGCATCAAAATGCTGTATTAAGTATATTATCCGATATTACGGAAAGAAAAAGAGCTGATATCGCTTTAAAGAAACGATTAAAAGAAGAAAAAGAAAAGCTTAATAAACAATTAAAAATGTTCTACCAGAAGAGTAAACTAGAAACTTTAGGAGAACTTGCTGCAGGAACAGCTCATGAAATCAGACAACCATTAAGTACTTTAGCAAGTGGCTTAGAAAACTTACAAAATAAACTTAATGGTAAAAATCCAGTCTCTCAGGAATATATCGATAAGAAATTTAATGGTTTTGACGACGATATTAATAGGATAAACGATCAAGTTGAAAATATTCGTAAATTCTCTCGCGATCAAAAATATGATAATCAAAGAGCATTTGATGCCAATGAATCGATACAAGCTGCCTTAGATTCAGTAATTCCAAGATTTAAGGATGCCAATATTAAATATGACTTTAAAATTGATACCCGCAAATCAACATCTTACGGTAAACGCACAAACTTGCAACAAGTAATAACAAATGTATTAATCAATGCAAGGCAAGCTGTTAACAAAAAAGAAAGAGAAATTAAGGATGTTTCTTATGTAAAAGAAATTACAATTGACACCTGGAATAAAGATGATAACATTTGTATTGTTATCGAAGACAACGGAATTGGGATCCCAAAAAAATATCAAAACAATATCTTCGACCCATATTTCACAACGAAGGATGTTGATGAAGGTACAGGAATGGGATTATCAATATCTTATGGATTAATAACCGATATGAAAGGTGATATATCAGTAAGTAGTAAAGAAGGAGAATATACAAGAATAATAATTACATTGCCAGTTTATCATCAAGCATAAAAAAATGGACAACTTAAAAATTCTAATTCTAGATGACGAAGAAAGAGTTAGAGATGAAATAGAAGAGTATCTTGAAGAGAAAAACTTTGAAATCTTTAAAGCAGGCAGATACCCTGATGCTATTAAAATAATCCACCAAAAACAAATAGATATTGCCGTTCTGGACATCAAACTACCTAATAAAAAAAATGGTTTGGATGCTCTAGCTGAAATAAAAGAAATAAGCCCAACTACTGAGGTAATTATGATCTCTGGTCATGGTGATATGAATAGTGTTATCGAAGCTATGAGAAAAGGCGCTATTGACTATTTCCAAAAACCTGTAAAAGGCTCAGAAATTTATAAATCTATTGAAAAAACAAAACGTTTTTTGAAATTAAACAAAGAACTACTCGAAGCAAAAAACTCCATCGACACTTTGTCTCAAAGACTTTTCAGTAATATGGGACATAAGTTTATTGGCAAAAGCAAGAAAATAAACCTAGTTCGAGAGATGATGAATAAAGTAGCTCAATTTGACACCAATGTACTAATTACTGGAGAAAGTGGTACTGGTAAAGAATTAGTTGCTCACGGAATACATTACCTTAGCCAACGACATAAAAAACCATTCCATTCTGTAAACTGTTCTGCAATCCCAGAAAGTTTATTTGAAAGTGAATTCTTTGGTCATAAAAAAGGGGCTTTTACTGGAGCTAATGAGGATAAACCTGGTTGGTTTGAAATTGCAAATAATGGAACTCTATTTCTTGATGAAATTGGAGACATGCCATTAGCTCAACAAGCAAAACTATTACGTATCCTTGAATATAAAAAAGTTTCCAAAGTTGGAAGTAGAGAGATATTAGATGTTGATGTTCGTGTAATTGCTGCATCAAATCAAGAATTAGAGAAGATGTCTCATGACAAAAAATTCCGCTTAGACCTCTACTACCGATTAAGTACATTTATAATAGACATTCCTCCATTAAGAGAAAGATATGAAGACATCCCTGTTCTTTTGGATGAGTTTATTAGAATTTATTCAGAAAAAATTGGAAAAAAAATCAAAGGCTACTCTCCAGAAGTAGTACCTCATCTATCAAGGCACCAATTTCCTGGAAATATTCGTGAACTTAGAAATATGACTGAAAGAGCAATAATAATTTGTGAAGGTCCTATTTTACAAAAAGAACACTTTATATTAAACAATAATTTAAATCAAACCCAAAATCAATATATTCCAGTAAATACTCAAGAAGAGAATACAAAAAAATTCCTTCAAGAAAAGTATTATGATAACAATTCTATTGTCTCCCCTCCTATTGAAATGCCAACACAACCAGAAGAAGAACATTCCATTAAAAAACAAGAAAGTTGGGATTTGGAACAAATAGAAAAAGAAATTGTCTTGAAGGCAATGGAAAAAGCAAATAATAACAAATCAAAAGCAGCCAAACTTTTGAAAATATCCTGGCAAGCTCTTGATCGAAGATTAAAAAAATATACCGATTCCGATTTGCCCGACAAAAAAGATAATAAGAAATAAAAAAACAGGCTGTTCTTGAATAACTTTAGGGCAGCCTGTTTTTTTTAAATATAATCGATTATATTACTCTGTAATTTTAAATACCTTTTTTACTCTACCATTTTTCATATTAATCTCTAATAATTCAATCTTTGTTGATATAGGTTTAGGAGGATTTCCCAAGTAATAAGCCATTCTTTGATTCCCTCCAAGAAAATCCTCACCTAAAAGCTCTACAACTTCCATCTTAGTTTTTCCTTCTAACATTTTACTATCAATTAAATTTTCAGACATCTTATATCTCTCTTCGACATTCTGCACCCATTTACTCTTATCAAAATTTGTAGGTGCATAATAAAAAAATGTCATATAAGAAATAAAGAAAAATAACGTACAAATAAATAGAGGGCAGGATATAATTAAATACATCGGTAAATGTAAATTCTTTTTGGAACACACTTTACTTTGCCTGTTTAGAATTTTAAAAATTAATCGATAACTCCAAAGTGTCAAGTACAAAAAACATAATATCAAGACAAATACAATAATAAAAACACCCATATAACCGGCGAATTAGTTTTTTCTTAAATAGCTTTATTTTATAAACTTTAGGTAAAAACAAAGTTAGATCAAAAACAATTATTCTCATAATTTTCGTTAGAAAAACGCAAAAAAACTACTTTTGCCAAAAATATTAGAAGATGAAAACTATAGATACACGAGGAAAACTATGTCCTCAACCTCTAATTGAAACACGCAAGGCATTAAAAAGCTCAGAAAAAGGAGAATCTCTTCAAATTCTATCTGATAATGAAATTGCAAAAAACAATATTATTCGTTTTCTAAACGATCAGAATATTGAAAATAACTGCAGCACAGAATCAGGAATTTATAAGATTATTATTCAAGGCAATAATAAAATTGATGACAATATTGCTGTAGAAGAATATTGTTCCATAGAATCTACCCCTTCTATCCTGCCTAATAGCAGATATGCTGTAGTTATTGATAGCGACAAAATGGGTGAAGGTGATGATGATTTAGGAGCAATTTTAATTAGAGGATTTATCAATGCACTAATCGAACAAGAAAAACTTCCTTCCCATATAATTTTTTACAATGCTGGAGTTCATCTCTCAAACAAAAAAAGCAGTGTTGCCCATACCTTATATAAACTCCAAGAAAAAGAAATACAAATTATTGTCTGTGGCACATGTGTTGATTTTTATGAAATCAATCCTAAATGTTGTATTGGAACCATTTCAAATATGTATGAAATAACCGAAATATTAACCAATGCATCACATATAATCAAGCCATAATCCAGTAATATAATGAATAACTATTTTGATAATAGTAGCACAAGCTTTCCTAAACCACCACAAGTAGCTGAAGCTATTTCTCACTACTTGAATGTAATAGGGGGAACTTATGGTAGAGCAGCTTATAAAAGAGTCCTTAAAGCCAGCATGGAGGTTGAAGATTGCAGAGATTTACTTGCAGAGATTTTAAATATTGATAATCCTGAAAATATCTGCTTTAGCTTTAATGCAACTACTGCACTAAATATATTAATTCAAGGTTTTTGCAAAAAAGGGGATCATATTCTGATTTCTCCTTTAGAGCATAATTCAGTTGCCAGACCCCTAGAAGCTTTAGCAGTAAAAAATATTATTGAATATGATACTCTAGATACTGAATGTGATGGCAAAATAAAGATAGAGGACATTCAAAGAAAAATTAAACCAAACACAACCGCTGTGATAATAAATCATGTCAGCAATGTTAATGGTATAATTCAACCTTTGGGTAGAATCAAAAAAGCTATTGGCAATATTAAGTTAATTGTCGACGCTACTCAGTCAATTGGACATATTCCAATTGACCTTATAAAAGACAATATCGATATGATTGCTTTTACAGGCCATAAAGGACTCTTAGGGCCAACTGGAATTGGTGCATTTTACATAAAAAATCCTGTTGATATTAAATCAACAATCTTTGGCGGTACAGGAAGTCGTTCAGATAGTTTACAAATGCCAAATTTCTTGCCAGATAAATTTGAAGCTGGAACTCAAAATATTGCAGGAATTTTTGGATTATCAGCAGCAATCAAAAATAGACCAAAGGCAAAGCACAAAAGATGTGATTTTAAAGAATTTTTGGAAAAACTTAAAACCATCAATCACTTGCATATATTTTGCGCTCAAGACTTTGAAGATCAATCTGAAGTAATTTCTATTCAACATAAAACTTTAGACTGCGGCACTCTGGGAGACAAATTATACCAAAAAGGAGAAATTGAAGTTAGAACAGGATTGCATTGTTCGCCTTTAGCACACAAATTTCTGGGAACATATCCAGATGGTTGTTTAAGAATTTCTTTATCACCATACCACACATGTGATGATCTAGAGCGATTACTTAAAATTTTAAAAGAAATTGAATAAAAAAGAAAAAATACTAATATTCAAAAGTATACGACAAGTAATAAAAGCGGAAAAGTTTTGCTTAAGTTCTAATTTAAATCATCGAATAATTCCAGTTCCTCGTCATATTTCGTCAGAATGTGGAATGTGCATTATTGTTGATGAAGAAGAAATGCAAACTTTAACAGTTTATCTAAATAATAATCAGATTGAATATCGAGTAGAAGAAAAAGGTCATGGAGAATAATAAAAAGAAATTTGATTTATTATCAACTGTAGAATATGGAGGCTGTTCAGCAAAATTACCCCCAGAAGAATTATCGAAAATTTTAGACAAACTCCCAAAAACATTTCATCCGCAAGTAATGGTTGATATACAAACTTGCGATGATGCAGGTGTATACAAATTAAATAATGAAACGGCCATTATTTTTACTACAGATTTCTTCCCTCCCGTATGTAGCGATCCTTTTGAATTTGGTCAAATTGCAGCTGCTAATGCTTTAAGTGATGTTTATGCTATGGGAGGAACTCCAATACTTTCATTAAATTTAATGATGTTCTCGGCACAAAAAATACCAATGGATGCTTATGTTGATATTTTACAAGGTGGCCAGGATAAAATCAACGAGGCTGGAGCCCTAACAATGGGAGGTCATACAATAGATGATCATCCTCCTAAATATGGTTTAGCTGTTGTTGGTACCGTTCATCCCGATAAATTAATTACAAATGCAGGTTGCAATGAAGGAGATATCCTAATACTTACAAAACCTTTAGGTACAGGAGTGGTTTTGGCAGGACAAAGATGTGAAATTGCAGAAAGCAAAAGCATTACAGAAGCTCTTGATCAAATGAAGCTACTTAACAAAGTGGGTGCAGAATGTATGCAGGAGCATAATGCTACAGGAGCCACAGATATCACAGGTTTTGGATTGCTAGGACATGCTATGCAAATGGCAAATGCCAGTAATAAATCTTTCGAAATTGACAGCAATAAATTGCCTCTAATAAATCAAGCAATTGAATTACTTGAAGAGGGTTGTATCCCTGGAGCTGCATTCAGAAATCTTCAATATGTTGAAAAGGCTGTAGATTTCGATAAATGCGTATCCTACGAAAAGAAAATGCTTTGCTGTGATGCACAAACATCTGGAGGTTTACTAATCTCAATTCATCCTAATCAGGCAGAAGATCTTTTAAGAGATATTAAAAATAGCGGAGTGCATCCAAAGGCTGAAATTATTGGTAAGGTTATTAGCCGTGGAAACAAATCTGTTTTTATAAAATAAAAATATATAAAAAAACAGGTCAGCAATCTTAAACCTGATCTGTTTTTCCTTAAATTTCAATAGTCGAAAAAACACACAAAACATAACTTTATACTCTTAAAGTATGTTAAAAAACCTTGAATAATACTGCAAGCTATCATCAAACTTCTATAAAACCAAGATATTAAAAGTTTCTTTTCAAGTAGTACCAAACAAGACTTTTATAGAAAATAACAATCCTATCCACCAAGTCATTAACCACACAACAAGACTTTATCTATAATCATTATTAGTTATTTCTAAGTAATATGAATTATAAGCTTGCGTTTCCCTATTGAGACAAAATCCTACTCCCTCAATTGTCAACCCTCACTATAAAAAAGATGAAAAAGATAAATCTAGAACAGTCCTCGCTAAACTTAAAAAAAGAAATAGTTACTAATTTTAATAAAACAGCTCAGAATGAAAGAACATCACCATTTGTTCTTACTCTAACTGAAGGAATTACCTTTATTTCTATTGGTGCACATTGTATACCAAGTATTCCAGGTGGAAAAAAATAAAGTCACAAAATAGATAAAAGGCTGCCTCGATTTAATATTGAGGCAGCCTTTATTTTTTTACAGAAAGAGGATTATATACTTATCTAGAAATAACTTTAAAAACCTTTATGCATGTTTGTGATTTAACTTTCACAAAATACATTCCTTTCCTATTAATATCAATCTCAGTATTTTCAGAAGAAATATAACCTTGCTTAATCAATTGCCCTTTAACATCAAACAACAACCATTCAGCATCTTTACCATTATCAATAGATAGTATAAACCTACCATTACAAGGATTAGGATATATGCTCATCTTATTATTATCCAATTCTTCTAAGCCCTCAATATCAACAAATACTACATTAGAACCCTCTGATTCTCCATCAGGATCTTTATAAAGAGCAGTTATCTTAACATAACCATGAGGAACACCAATACTAAGAAATTCTTCATAAGTAAATTCATGTTCTGTAGCATCTGGCTCCATTATTGTTTTAAATTCATTAAACGCTGAAGATTCATAAAGACTTAAATATACCTTATAACCAATCAATTCACCATCACAAGCTTTAGGCTTTTCCCATGTTATTCTCATGCCTTTTTCAAATGCAGCAGGCCAGAACCACTGTAAATTAGTTGGTGCAGTATAACTTGGAGCAGATACTATTGCTACATCCTTGACAGTTGCTGTACCTTCGCCTTTAGCATTTGTAATTTTCAATACAACACTATATGTTCCAGGTGCAGTGAATTCAACAATTGGTGAAACTGAATTTTTATCTGTTCCATTTACAAAAGAAACTGTATTTGGACTAAAACTCCATTCTCTATTTTGAGTGATTGGATTTACAGATGAACCATCTATAAAAAACTTAGTTTGACCCACTAAAAGATCCTTTTTAGTACTTGTAAAAATCAAAGGCTGTGGCTTAGATTCGTCAATAGGATTTTTATATAGTTTCAGATAATCATCCCAATCAGTTTCAGAAATTTTCAAATAGGATTGAGGAACAAGATATAAAGCAAAGTTTGGTGAAGCAGTAATATCTTCTGTCATCCAAATCTTCATACCTGTAGCTTCTTCACATAAATTCTGTCTAGATTTTACAATGGCCAATTTATATTTATCTAATAATACTTGTGCCGAACTACGTAATTCCTGAGGAAGTTTGGTATTTGATCTAATCAGCTTAAGAAAATGGCCAAGATCTCTATGCTCTGAATATAAACTACCATCAGAATACCATGCTTGATCACGCATCTTTTTTATCTCTGCTTTATTGGCTTTTAGATTCTTGATCAATGCTTGAGAGAACTTATTTAAAGCAGGAATATAATCCAACTTAAATTTATCCATTCGTACAGCACTATAAGTCACCTCTTCTCCTTTTTTGTCATAGGTTTGACTACCATTTGGACAATATGAATCGACAAAAGCATTTACAAAATGTTCCGACAACTTATAGATATCAATATCTGGATTTTCATTTAAAGGAGCAAACTGTGTATTATATTCCCAACCAGAACCGGGTTCTGTTTTTTCAGAAAAACAAACTACTTTAGTTAAATCCTTAAATTCATATGCTGTTTCAACCTGACCAGCCAAGCAAACATCAAACCCGATAATATCAACGCCTTGACCATCAATATCTTTAAACTTCTTTACTGCAGAAGCCATATCCCACATAGTCATCTCACCACAAGCAGCCTTAACAGGCGCAGGCTTTTCTCCTCTAAATATACCATTACCATGATCCCAAACATTTAAACCATATTTATGTGCTGGATAATGTTTCTTCACCCATAGCATAAAATTCTCTAAGGTTTTTGAATCATTCATATCCAAATCCTTATTAAATTCAGTAGAAATTCTACGGGAAATCATTTTGGTATTCATTCCTTCAGGATCTTTTTCTATATAGTAAATACCATCACGATCATCATTCTCTGAGTCATACATCACAATATAATTCACTTTTCCAGGAATTGAGCCATTTACTTCCCATTGATTTATATCGTCATTACCATCAAGACCAGTTCCATCCTCATACAAATACAACATATAAGTCCACTTAGATTTACCACAAACCGCCTTGAGAGTAAGTGAATAGTTTGGTGTACTTGAATTGTTCTTTACAGTTAAAGTTGCAGTATATTCTTTTTCTTCTGTAGGAACAAAATTAATATCTACTGGAATTCCCTCATTCTTAGAAAGGGCCTTATTACTTATATTTGTTTTTAGTTCAAAACATTCTCCTTCAATCTCAACAGAAGAAATCTGTACTGTTTCAGAATCAATATTTTCAAGTAAAAACTGAAAAGGAATAGTTGCATCCTTTGGAGCAGTAGCAATCATAACTTCACTTCCATCAGCATACAGTTTATTATTGCTTGATAAACGAATATTCTTTCCAGGAGTATAGCCCACCGAAATATTATCTATTGCAGCTCCATTATTCTGAAAAGAAGCATTGCTTACAAAAAACGCAAACTGATAACCTTTTTCACGCATTTCTTGAGGTAAGCTAATCTTTTCATGTTTCCATGAAGTTGAAGGTTCAATTTTTTTAATAACTACCCAAGGGTCATTTACACTTTTTCTTCCCTCCAGATTTAATTCATAAATCTCATTTACATAATCAAACTCAATAAAAGCATTCCAATATGATTTCAAATTTACAGGTGATAGAATCATATAATCAGAAACTATTTTCTTTCCTGATGCAGCACAATTAATTGCAGCATAATTTCCGTCTCTTTCAGGAAAAGAATAAGCAGAATTATTATGATGTAACTGATCTCCTATTGTCCATGACCTTTCTTTTGAAGATAATAAAATCTCAGAATAACTACTCTCAAAATCCTGACTATATGGTAAATCATAAATTTTATTTGAACGAACAAATACCTCATTAGAAGGGAAAGATTCTTCATTCTTCTTATTAACCATAGTTATATAATACTTAGAATCGGTAGTTTCCAAGCCACTATCAGTATAAGCTAAAGTTTTAGGATCACTTATAGTCTTGACAATTTCATCATCACGATAAATATTTAAGGCTTTAAAATCACCATTTAATTTATCCGGATTCACCACTGCAACATCATCTAATGCCAATTCAAATCCATGAGAACTCTCATATACAAATGCAATAAATACATCTTCTCCTTTAAACTGACTTAAATCCAGATTGATATCATCAGAAAATATATTATCTTCCTGTCCTTCTCCATAATACAGAATTTTTGTCCAATCAGAACCCACTTTCACTAAAACATGGAATTTTGTATAAAAGAAAGCTCCATTAACTTCTCCACTGTGATAATTCAAATAAAATTTCAATTGATCACCATCTTCAATAGATAATTGTGGTGTAATTAACCACTGACAATTAACTACATTAAAAGGAATCGCAGCTGATTGATTACCCCAGTGAATGTACTTATAGCCTTCGCCAAGGAATGAAGACTCATTATTTTTTATCCAACTACTCATTCCAAAAGGCAATGTCTTAGGATAAGATGTTGGTGTACTGCTATGTCTAAGGCTCCAATTGGCTGGAGGAAATACATCTCCCTCAAAACCTTCTTTCAACTTATATTTAGTGTCATTAGGTCTCCAATTTAGAGTAACATCATTATAGTCTACTTTAGCAGCAATATTCTCAGGAATAGCCGAAGAAACCACACCCGGACGAACAACAATAAATTCTTTATTTATACGATACTCTTCGTTATTTGCCTTTAGTTTAATGGTTTTTTTACCTAAAGAAGAATATGAAACTATATGAGGTCCTACTCCCTGAGCTTTTGCAGGTGTAGCATTTTCACCAAAATCAAATTCTATATCTTCAGCTGTACCATTTATTTTTATAGAAAACTGTACGTCTTCTCCAATTCCAACATTCTTCTTATCTGAAATAAGCTCCAACCCAACAGCTTGTGTAGACACTTCTAAATCACGTGTAAAAAATGATTCTCCATCTGCATAAACAGCATTTACTTTATAAGTGTATTTTCCAGGAAGAAGCTTACTATCTTTATACTCACATTTACTTTTATCTGTAGTATGAATAAGCACATCATCTCTAAACACATTATAGCTTAATACTTTGGCAGCTTCTTTTCTGAATTTATCAGAATTGCCTCCAACAATAGCCACTTGGTCTATTGCTATATTGAAACCACCAGTGTATGTATGTACAAATGCAATTCTAACCTTTTTATTTACAAAAGAAGCCAAATCAACCTCTACTTTTTCTTTAAAGGTATTATTTGGAGTTTTATCATTGTAGGCAAGAATATTTGTCCATTTTTCATCAGCAAAAACCATTACATCAAACTTTGATTTATCTAAACCATTTGCAAAGTATAGATCAAAGTTCAATTTTTGTCCGGAGGTAACATTAATATTTGGAGTTACTAACCAGTTACAACCTTTTTGATCTAAATTGATCATTGCTGTATACTTACCCTCTTTCATATAAGGATATCCAGTTCTCAATTCCCATGAAGTACCTTCTTCAGTATTTGAAACAGGTAATTCTGTCAATGAAGATGATTTCATTATATCCCAACCTGCAGGAGGAAACACTCCAGACTCAAACCCTTCTGGATTACTCATTTCTGCATCAACCCCAGGAGCAAACCAGTGTAGACTCACATCATTACCATCAGTCTTTGCATAAATATGATGAGGCTTATCAAATTTGCTTGATCCTCGAACCACTTCAATATACTCTTCTTTGGTTTCTGTTTCTTCACTACTTGCATTAACTACCTTTAAAGAAACGTTTTTCTTTCCAACGGTGTTATAAACAACAGTATGAGGTCCTACACCTGTTGCTGTAGCAGGATTAGCTCCTTCACCAAAATTCCACTCATAAGAAGTAGGATTTCCTTCGGCTAAAGATGTAAAAACAATTTGTTCTTTAAGACTTGCAAGAACTTTATCTGTTTTAAATTCTGATTTCACTTTTTGTTCAGCAGAAATCTCAAGACTATAATCCTCAACTTCACCATAAATAGGATTATCGCATGCATTAACATCTTCAGTAGTTAAATCTCCACTATCATTACCACTAACAATAATTCGCATTCTTGTTTTCCCTGAAACAGCATCAAAAGGAACTTGAACGCTTAAAGTAAAATCTTGTCCATAATTTGTAGATTGTTGAACCAACCCATAACGTTCATTATTACTAAAAACTTTATCTTGATTCCAGTCAATAAAAGCCACGACAGCATCGCTACTCCAAGTACCAACCACAATTTTAAGATCAAGATTAGTTCCTGGAGCAACTTTAGTAGATAAATTAGTATAATCAAAATACCCTGATTCTCCTGAATCATTTGACACATCCCCATATTCAACCTTGGCTATATGCTCATATCCACCACCAAAATCTTTTGCTTTGGCTTCACAATACGTTTGATCTTGAGCATAAATGTTCATAGTAACAAATAAAAAAAGAAGAAACAATAACCTCTCTTTTAATTGTAGAGTTTTTCTCATAATAGTAAATTTAAAATTAACACAATCGGTTACGAAATTACGTATTAAAAAGAAACTTACAATTAAATTTAAATAAATATCAACAATTTACAAAGAGTCTATTTCAGGTTATTAAACAATAAAACATCACTAAAACTAATTAAAAAACAAAAAGGCTATCTAACAATATTAGATAGCCTTTTACTTATATCTTTATTTGGAAAAACTACTTTTGACCCTCTGCAATCAACATCATTTCACATTTCTTGCAATCAAACATTACTTTAAAACGACCATGTTCATTTGATAAATACAAAGGTTCCTTATATGTTTTTTCTGAAGATTTATTTTGAGGACAACACCCAATTTGATACTTCAAACAATATTTACTATTAACAAGAGTCTCATCACCTTCTTTATGTTGCATCTCAAAAGCCATAGAATCGATTTCGGCTTTATGACGTTTCCAGAATGCTAAAGAATAACTATTGCTAATATTGGCATGATAGTCCAACTTACTTCCAGGCCAGATTGTCCCATTTTTGGTTATAGCAATATCTTTTCTTTTATATGAAACTAATTTCTTCTCAAGATAAAGCTCCAATGCTTCGCGCCTCCATGCATTTAAATCTCCCATTCGGAAGAAATAAACTTTATCAGGTGAATATCTAACTTGGCTACACTTTAAAGGTAAATCCCCTACCTTTCCCAACTGTTTTTTAATATTAGCCAAAGCCATTTCAGAATTTTTAGCCAATTCAAAAGGTCCTTCAATATTCTTTATCGCAACAATTCCGGCAGCATCTTTTACTTGGATAGCTAATTCATTTTGATTATTTTCAATGAATTGAATACAAACTTTCAACTTACGAGTTGGTGGATTTGCTTTTAAATCGTTTTGATATTTCTGGTCATAATTTCTATAAACCTCAGCACCAACAAAAAGACAAGAGCGAGGAGGGAATTGTATCCATTTATCCTCAACTTTATTAACTCGAACACCTTTTAACTCGCCTGTTTTAGAATAAAAACATAAACCATCGCCATTCGCCAATTCGACTTCTGTATCTATAGCAAAAAGATTAGCTTTTTTTTGAACTACCTTTCCTATGTATTTCCCTAAAGATTTTGGAGATTGAAAATTTGCAATCTTTTCTCGTTTAGCATTGAGAAAAAATTCTGTAAATCCTCTATTGAAGCTCTTCTCAGGATCATTTTCTACAGGATCAAAAGCTTCTCCTTCACCAACAGCACATAATTCAGAATGTTTTGCTATGATTTTGTCAAGCTGTTTTCTATATAGTCCAACTATATTTCTTACATAATCAGCATCCTTGAGTCGGCCTTCAATCTTAAGTGAATTTACTCCACTCAAAACTATTTCTTCTAACGACTCTAATCGATTCATATCTTTTAGAGACAGCAGATGGTTTTGCTCAATAATTTTATTCCCATCGGCATCTTCCAAATCCCAAAGCATACGGCATGGTTGAGCGCAGGCTCCTCTATTTGCACTTCTTCCTCCAATGTAGTAGCTAAGATAACATTGGCCACTAAAACATACACATAATGACCCATGAACAAAAGCCTCTAATTCAATCTGCGACTTATCACGAATCGCTTTAATTTTATCCAATGATAATTCTCTAGCGAGAACAACTCTATTTAAACCACAATGTTCAAGAAATTCAACCTTCTCAACATCTCGGTTATCCATTTGTGTGCTTGCATGTAAAGGAATAGGCGGCATATCCATTTCCAGATAAGCCATATCCTGAATAATTAATGCATCTACTCCTATTTCATATAATTCCCAAGCCAATTTATTTGCAAATTGCAATTCAGATTCATACAATATTGTATTCATAGTTACGAATACCTTGCAAGAATATAAATGTGCAAAATCAACCAATTCCTTAATATCATCAACACTATTACCTGCAGCTTCACGAGCTCCATACTTTTGCGCCCCTATATAAACAGCATCAGCACCAGATAAAATCGCGATCTTACCTACTTCTAAATTCTTTGCAGGTGCTAGAAGTTCTATTTCTCTTTTTGTTTTCGACATATTTTTTTTCTCCCAAACCGCCAAATATAATTCAATTTAACTTATTGAATAGTTATCCGTCTTTTCCTGTTTGTATGAAAACGGAAAGATACCCGCAGACTAATACATTATTCCTATAATTATTGTTCATCGATAAGCTATTTAAAGTCATTAAATATTACCTTCTTTTTTTTACAGATTTCAGAAATAAACTTAACGATTTCTTAATTTGCGCCTTTATATTTTAAATCAAAAAAATAGGGACTTTGAAAAGATTTAGTTACTTAATTGTTGCGGGTATGATGATGTTTGCATCCTGCAACAACCAGGCACCAAAAGAAGATGCTGCAAAAGAGGACGTGGGGAATCCTTTCTTGGTTGAATACAACACACCATATCAGGTACCTCCATTCGATCAAATTAAAATAGAACATTATATTCCTGCATTTAAAGAAGCATTTAAACAACATGATGCAGAAATTGATGCTATCATCAAAAATCAGGAAGAGCCAAGCTTTGAAAATACCATTCTTGCAATGGAAAAAGCAGGTAGCCTATTGAATAAGATAGAAGGCACTTTCGGAAATATGTCAAATGCATTGACCGGAGATGAATTCAAAAAAATGGAAGAAGAAGCTTCTCCTCTTCTATCTGCACATTATGACAATATTAATCTAAACCCTGAATTATTCAATAGAATTAAAAAGGTTTATGATAATCGCGAAGCTCTTAATCTAAACAAAGAGCAAAGCATGCTTTTAGATAAAGTATATAAAAGCATGGTTCGTGGTGGTGCATTACTTGAAGAAAGCAAAAAAGCGCGCTTTAAAGAAATCAATAGCGAACTAGGTTCTTTAAGCCTAAAATTTGGTAGCAATATTCTTGCTGAGACCAACAACTACGAGCTTGTTATTACAGATAAAAAAGATCTAGCTGGCTTACCAGAAGGTGTTATTGCTGCTGCTGCTGACGAAGCAAAAAACAGAGGTAAAGAAGGTTCTTGGGTATTTACTTTGAATAAACCAAGTATGATTCCTTTTTTAACTTATGCTGACAAGCGTGAATTGAGAAAAGAAATTCATGAAGCATATTGCAGTCGTTGTGACCACAACAATGAGTATGACAATAAAGAAATCATCAAAAAGATGGTTAACTTACGTGTTGAAAGAGCTCATCTTCTAGGTTATGATAGCCATGCAAACTATGTTCTTGAAAAGAATATGGTAAATACTCCAGCAAAAGCATACGATTTAATGGATCAAGTATGGGCTGCTGCTCTTCCTTATGCTCAAAAAGAAGCTGAGGAATTACAAAAAATGATTGATCAAGAAGGCGGTGATTTCAAATTAGCTCCTCACGATTGGTGGTACTACAGTGAAAAAGTAAAGAAAGCAAAATACGACCTAAACGAAGAAATGATTCGTCCATACTTCAAGTTGGATAATGTTCGTGACGGTGCTTTTGCTGTAGCTAACAAACTTTATGGTATTAAATTTATCGAAAGAAATGATATTCCTAAATACCACAAAGATGTTCAGGTATTCGAAATTCAAGAAGCTGATGGTAAGCATGTAGGTATCTTCTATATGGATTGGCATCCAAGAGCAAGCAAGCGTTCTGGAGCATGGATGGAAAGCTATAGAAAACAATCTCGTTTTGATGGCAAAACCAATGTTAGTCCTGTAATCTGCAATGTTTGCAACTTCTCTAAGCCTGCTGGAGACATGCCTGCTCTACTTACCGTTGATGAAGTACAAACTTTATTCCATGAATTTGGTCATGGTCTTCACGGATTTTTATCCAATTGCCAGTACAACTCTCTTTCTGGAACTGCTGTTCCCAGAGATTTTGTTGAACTTCCATCTCAGATTATGGAAAACTGGTCGCTTGAGCCTGAAGTATTAAAAATGTTTGCAAAACATTATAAGACTGGCGAAATCATTTCTGATGAATTAATCGCTAAAATCGAAAAATCAGGTAAATTCAACCAAGGATTTACTACCGTTGAAGCTCTTTCTGCAGCACTATTAGATATGGATTTCCATAGCATGACTGAAGTTGATCCTAACTTTGATGTTACTGCTTTTGAAAACAATAGTCTTAAGAAAAGAAATATGCTTAACGAAATCGTAGTACGTTATAGAAGTCCTTACTTTGCACATATTTTTGCAGGTGGATATTCTTCTGGTTACTATGCTTACACTTATTCTGCACTTCTTGATGCTGATGCATTTGCTGCATTTAAAGAAGCGGGTATATTCAATAAAGAATTAGCAAGCAAATTCAGAAACGAACTTCTTTCTCGCGGAGGAACTGATAAGGCAATGAACTTATACATTAACTTCCGTGGTCAAGAGCCTACTGTTGAAGCTTTACTAAAGAGAAAAGGATTTATTCAATAATATTTTCCGTTATCTTGTAAGAAAAGCCGACCAGAGCAATCTGGACGGCTTTTCTATTATATATTAGCAATATATTTCTATTGATAAATCTTTATTGTAAAATTACGGTACTTCTCATTTTTTGATCTAATTACATAAACCCCCTGAAGAAGTTTTAACTTATTTAACTCATCAAAATTAACTTCCATCAACTTCCTTCCTTGAATATCATATACTTCAAAAGGACCAAGTTTCTTCAGATCAAAATTATTAAAGTCACTACTTTCCGGCAAGGAACCAGGGGTACATTTCAATTTAAACCGAATGCTACGTGCATCATGTGTTTTTAAATGAAAGAATATTCCTTTATCCTTATTTAAGTCATAGTCTATTTCACAGTCGGGACGACAATTTCCAGAAATATAAAGATCCCACTTCTGTAAAGGACTATATGAATATAAATATTTAGGATCGATATATAAAGTATCTTTTGGCAAGCCTTCAGGATACCAACCTAAATCGGGATTTTGAACATAAACATACACAATACCAGCCTCATCACCTTCACGAATAGAAAGTAGACAGGGTTCTTCAGGATAATATTTTCGTCCGCCATATTTCAATGTATCTGGATAATAAAATGCTGCCATTAAACAGCTAATCTGTGGAAAATATACCGCATGAATCAAGCTGTCCTGACGAACAACATGGAAATAATCATCTGGAGTCTCTGCAATATCATCAATTAGATTTTGATCGTCTTGAGGTATCATAACATACTGATATGATGAAGGTTTTTCTGCAGTTAAGTTCCTACCATGATTTAAATAAGAAATATAAAAGTAGCCTGTATCTGCAATTCGGGTACTGGAATTTGGAAATATTTGATTTCCTTGCTTCACAACCAAGCCTACATCCTTAGGAAAAAAATATGCATTTCCTTGCGGATCCATCAAGCGCAAACTTCTTTGCTTATTTCTATTAAGCTTCAAGATAGCTTTTTCTGTTAAATCATCCGTCTTCCCTATTTGATATATGGTAGTTTGAATTCTATTGGTATCTTGAGGTGCATAAATATTACTTCCCATATAAAACACCATTGAGCCAACAAAAAAAACAGATTTTTTAGCTTTTAATGAAGAATGAATATCTTCATATTCCAATGCAGACAAACCAAATTTATCTACAATTACTCCTCCATTAAAACTTGTACTTGCAAAATGAATAGGGAATTTTCCAATAGGAAAACTCGCGGTATCATAATATAGCGAAGTAGTACCCGGAATTAGATTCCAATCATATCCTTTTTCGGTAAATCCACTTTCCTGGGCACTTACAGGTTTTCCTTTTGCAAAAAGGAAAGAACTTCCTGCACTCAAGTTTTTACCATACACATTCTGATATGAACTCGATTCATAATCGATTATATATCTAGACTGTCCTTTAAATGTAATCATCCAATCTTTATCTCGAAAGATACTTGCACCACCATAAGGGAAAAACCAATATCCTTGGGGGGCATCTTCAGGTTCAATAAGATTACCTTTATACATACTCCATATATTCTGCACATCTAGCAATCCTGTAGGCAAAAAACTTATAGGTATGGCATCTCGCACTAATTTATCAAGAACCACAGTATCCGCTGGTTTCAGCAATCTACTTGCTGCTTTTAGCAACATCTCTCTATATTTAAGACTCATTTCAGAAAGCAGAATCATAGATGGAATACCTGCAATCACGGCATTTAGCTTATAAGGAAACCGTCCACCAACAGAAGGTGAAACATCATACTTTTGCGCAAAAAGCCTTTGTGTCAATATTGCTTTTATAAGATTATCTACCTTAGAAGGATCAATAGCATAAGGACTATCATAAAGCATCCAAGCGGCAATAGTTGCACCCATATTTGCGCCCGGCGTATATGCATTCATATAAATATGCTTATGATGAAACCCTGAGTGGTCTGGTTTAATCATATCTGCCAAACCAGGAGCTATAGTTAAGCCCTTTTCCAGGAACCACTTTAGAAACTTTAATTCCTTATCAAAAGAAGTCAAATCATCTAAAGCAAGAAGATACCACAACCTATTGCATATAAAACTACGTATTCCATCAGCATTAAAACCAGGAAAGTCATATCCTTTATGGTAGCTAGATGAGTTCAGATAATAAGTAGCATAATTTAAGGTCTCCATCTCTCGTTCGAAGATCCCCCTAGCCTTCAGAACTTCTTTAAACCTCAATACACTTATGGCATATCCACCAAAATTATTACCCATAGTTCCTCCTAAGGGTAAGAAACCATTTCTCGAGAAATTTGTGCTGTCACGAACCACATACCTACTGACATCACCTCCCCAGCCTTTAGCATTAAAATAGTCGAATAACATAACAATACTATCAGCCAATATGGTAGATTTATAATCAGGATTAGGTTTATCTGGCCAATCTCTTATATAGTAGGACGAAACCAGCTGATAAAGAATATTTCTAAATATCCCACGAAGTTCCTCTTGCTCTTTCTTTGTTGAATCAAGATTATAAGGCGTATAATCCTTTAAATCCAGATCACCCAAATATTTATGAGCAAGGGCAACCTCTTGCTGCCAGTACATCATTCGCGCTTTTACCAGAGAATCATTAGGTTTTTCCGTATCACCATTAAGCCAGTAAATAAATTTAGCATTTAATTTTTCCGACCAATTTTCTTGTGCTTCTATTGTGGGAGGAAGAAGAAATAAGATTAGTAGTAGGGATAGAAAACGTAACATAGCATTTATATTAAGTTAGTTAGATACACGAAGTTAATTAAATTATAGTTAACTCGCTATATTTTAATACTTTACAGTGTTTTTCTCAATGAATATTACTTATCACAAGTGAATAATAAAATAAAAGCTATAACAATTAAGCGTTTTACTCTGCCTATATATGCTCTAAACAATCGCACTCCATATAAGTAACTTTAATATGCAGTAGTACTTTACTTTTTGATCAAAGCAAGTAATGATTATACTATAACCCAGGAGGTTTCTATCAAATATCTAGGAGGTTTTTATCGAATACCTTGGAGGTTTTTATCAAATACCTTGGAGGTTTTTATCGAATACCTTGGAGGTTTCTATCGAATACCTTGGAGGTTTTTATCGAATACCTTGGAGGTTTCTATCGAATACCTTGGAGGTTTTTATCGGATTACGGGTAGATGTCATGGAATTTAAAGGTAGGAGTGGTAATAATTTAAAGTAAGGATGGTAGCGATTACTAGCCTTGAAGAGCAACTAGTGGATATACTTATTTTGTAAATTTAATTTCTTAATTTATTCTTCTCTGATTTAATTATTTGCCTTGCTTCATCTGTAAACCGAAAGAAGTTATTAGCATGATTATCTTTCAAACTGATACTGTCTCTATCTTTACACCAACCAACACATGAATTTGTATAGGCTCTTACATCTGACAACTTTTTTGTAATATCATTTTCAATATACATAGCAAAGCCTTTATCATTAAAAAAAACATTAATAGCGTTTACGGCATTCTGAGCTTGCTTTTTCCTAAAAATATAATTGCCTTTTTTTCCAGTAATTATAGTTTTCTCAGAATTATTTGGAGCATAATAAGATATTATGCAATAAAGAGCTTCCCAACTTTCTATTTCTTTTTCCAATATATAATTGCGTATAGCAAAATGCCCCTCTGCTTGTTTTTGTTTATACCATCTTTTTGACTCCCTTTTAAATAAGAAATAAGCAATAAAAAAAGTTACTGTAGGTGTAACAAAAGAAACAACAATTTTAATTATTTCTAATGTGTAATTAGTTTTCTCAGGAGTATTCATTTAATTGTATTGACTAAATTATTCAAGAAATCATCTATAGCATTCAAATAATCAGAAAAAACATCCGTCAACTTATTTTCTTTCTTGTTATGAGAAATAAATTTATCGATCATAGGAATTCTATTATGCATACATGCATTTCGTATTTCTCTGATTAATTCCTTTTCCTCTTCTTTTAATTTATTATCAGATAACTTCAAAATGTCATTAAATGAAAAATGTTTTCCTGTATTGATCCTTTCATTAATTTTTGCTTCCGAAATCTTTTTACATAAACTCTCTTCAATTTTATACACTAATGATAACAAATCAATCCGTTTCGATTCAAACTGAATTAACAACTCTCTTAATTCATCCCATTCAATCACTCCTGTATTACCCAAAAATAATGGCAGCATTCCTGATAGTTGTTTTGGTTTGTCCTTCAAATTAATAATCTGCACCAATCTACCGTCTTTCAATAAATGACGAAAATCACCATATCTATCAGCACATATTTTTGCCTTTACTGTATATTTGTAATCAAAATCATTATCTTTTGAAATAATAGCATATTCAACATCTATAGCCCCTTTAAGATACTTATTGCGAGTATAACCATTCTCACTTTCATCATCTTCATAATGCATGTCACATGGAAAAGGAATTTCAGTTAAAGAATCATTCTCTTGAAACATATTGTTATTTTCTCCAAAAAGTTTCTTCAACATTAAAAACATCAAATAATCCTGTAATTTAATTTGGTTTAACATTGATTCAGGATCTAAAACTTGTTTTGAATAAACTTTTCTAAGTTCCGTTTTCTTTAGATAATCCTTAGCTCTTAATAAAAAACTATTTATTGAATTACCATTTATAAGGTTTTCAGCATTTGAGGAATAAGAATTACATTGCAATTCATCTAAATTCAATTTGTACTGACGTTCTAAATCATACATTTTATGGGAAAGAATCTCTTGCAAACGCTTGTTTAAAGATTCCTCATTTAATTCTTTTCCTATTCCTTTATGGGTTTCCTGCAACTTCAATATTTCATAAAACTGAACCTTCAAAAGATCTTTGCCCAACACCTGTATTTCACTCTTTGACAAAACACTTCGCAGATGATCCATAAAAAAACCTTTTGGTATTTTTACAGG
>JBGRQE010000022.1:0-46665 GCA_041725955.1 Bacteroidales bacterium | reverse complement strand
CCCTGTTACTGAACAATTATGTAAATCTGTTATTTCTTTACCTATGCATACTGAACTTGATGATGAACAACTGAAATTCATCACCGATGCGGTATTGGAATTTGTAAATAAATAAAGTTATTCGTGTTTCGTGTTTCGGATTTACTTTTCGGAACACGAAATACGAAATACAAAACCCGGAATTCGTAGTTTTTATCCTCCCACCACCTCAGATTATCATTCCCACTAGCTCAAATTAACATTCCCACTAGCTCAGATTATCGTTCTGACTAGCTCAAATTGACACTTTGACTGGCTCAGATTGACATTCTCACGAGCTCAAACGGTCATTGGCACGAGCTCAGCGGATCATTCTGACTACCTCAGCGGAACACTAGCACACACTCACTAGGTTACCAGCACACGCTCACTGGACCAACGGCACTGGCTCAAATTGTCCTTGTCATATCCTGATGGCGGATTAATAACTTTAATACTGTATATGCTGACAAAAGTAAATAAAGAGTTTTGAAAAGGATTCTTCTACTTTTATTACCAATTTACCAACATTACACTAAAACAACCTGACAGTTGTAACCCACTGGTTCATAATGCCTCTTTAACTGGCTGGGATATCGTATTTAAAAAGAAAAAACAAAGTAATTCTAATCATTCTGAATCATTTGTAAAGAACATTGCAAAACAAATTTTCATTGTCAATTGGCATGATTGTATTTTCATTATACCATCAGCCGAAATAATGAATCAGTTGCTGATTGAAAAAACAGATCATTTTTTCTTGGGGGTTACTTTAAGCGTAGTTATTATCCTGATTTCAAAATATGCTATTTTACATTTTGTAAAACGTTTAAGGAAAATCAGTAATTCTTAACCTGTCAGGTTCAAAGAACCTGACAGGTTATATATCAAGCAACTAACGATTGTACATCTCCTTATAATATTCCTGATAGGTACCCGAAGTAACATTATCAAGCCACTCCTGATTACTCAAATACCAATCGACAGTTTTCTCTATTCCTTCTTCAAACTGAACGCTTGGGTTCCATCCCAACTCTTTTGCCAATTTACTTGCATCAATTGCATACCGTAAATCATGACCGGCACGGTCGGTTACATAAGTAATCAAGTTTTCTGAAGCCCCTGAGTCACGACCCAGTTTTTGATCCATAACCTTGCAAAGCACTTTGATCAAGTCGATGTTTTTCCACTCGTTATTACCACCAATATTATAGGTCTCTCCATCGAGTCCTTTATGGAAAATACAGTCGATGGCAGCAACATGATCTTCTACATATAACCAATCGCGGATATTGACACCCTTTCCATATACAGGCAATGGCTTGTTGTGACGTATATTATTTATAAACAGAGGAATTAACTTTTCTGGAAACTGATTGGGGCCATAATTATTAGAGCAATTGCTAACTACAATAGGCATCTTATAGGTATTTCGATAAGCCCTAACAAAGTGATCGGAACTGGCCTTTGATGCAGAATAAGGGCTTTTCGGATCATAAGAAGTAGTTTCGGTAAATAAACCTTCATCTCCTAAAGAACCATAAACCTCGTCGGTAGAGATATGATAGAATCTTTTCTGGCTGTAATCATCTTTCCATATTTCCTTGGCTGCATTCAACAAATTGACTGTTCCCAGAATATTGGTCATTATAAATTCTGTAGGATTCTCGATAGATCGATCAACATGAGATTCGGCAGCCAAATGAATTACACCATCAAACTGATGCTCGGCAAATAAATCATTAAGCCAGTTAACATCACAAATATTTCCTTTGACAAAGTGATAATTGGATTTCTGCTCAATATCTTTAAGGTTTTCCAAATTACCAGCATAGGTCAAAGCATCCAGATTGTAGATTTGATAATCCGGATATTTATTTACCATCAAACGTACAAGGTGCGAACCTATAAATCCAGCTCCCCCGGTAATCAATATTTTTCTCAATGCGCTTTTATTTTTCATTGGCTTCGTTTGCTCTAAATTTTTTCTCCCATTCCCAAGCTGATTTCATTGCATCATCAAGACTTCTTTTTGATTTCCATCCCAATTCTTCATTGGCATATCTGGTATCCGCCCATACTTGCTCTGTATCTCCAGCACGACGTTTAGCCATAGTCCAATTTAATTTCTCTCCAGAAACACGTTCAAAGGAATGAATAACTTCAAGAACACTACTTCCTTTTCCGGTTCCCAGGTTAAATATTTCCATTTGATCATGTGGATTTTTCTCTAATCGTTCTACAGCGACAACATGAGCCTGAGCTAAATCTACAACATGTATATAATCGCGAACAGCTGTACCATCGGGAGTATTATAGTCATCACCAAACACTTTTAGTTCCTTACGAATACCTATTGCTGTTTGAGTAATAAATGGCACAAGATTATTTGGAACTCCTAATGGTAATTCTCCAATTAATGCAGAATCATGAGATCCTATAGGATTAAAATAACGAAGTGCTATTGCACTTAATTTACTTGCATTACAAGTATCAGAAATAATATCTTCAGCTATTTTCTTGGTGTTCCCATATGGGCTTTCAGCTTTTTTAATAGGAGCATTTTCATCTACCGGTAAATGATCGGGCTGACCATAAACGGTGCAAGAAGAAGAGAATACAAATTTCCTTATATTATACTTCTCCATTCCCTGAAGAATATTAATCAAAGAAAAAATATTATTCTGATAGTAGGCTAAGGGTTTTTCAACAGACTCTCCTACTGCTTTAAATGCAGCAAAATGAATAATAGCGTCAATATCTGAATTCCTTTCAAAAAAGTCTTCACACATATCTGCATCCGATAGATCTATATTTTCAAAAACAAGGTCTTTTCCAGTAATTTCAATAATTGCATCAATTACTTCTTCTCTTGAATTGGATAAATTATCAGCAATAATTACATCATGACCTTGATTCAATAATTCTACTGCTGTATGAGAACCTATATATCCAGTTCCTCCTGTTACTAATACTTTCATTTTTATAATCTTTAAATATCTTTGAAGTGCCTATGCACTATTATATTTTATGTACGGAATTATCTTTTAACTGATATTGTTCACCACTTTCAGGGCAAGTAGCAAAACCTTCTTTATCAAAATCCAAACGGTGACCATACTCACTCATCCAACCTATATGATTGGCAGGATTTCCAACAACTAAAGCATAAGAAGGAACTTCTTTTGTTACAACGGCTCCTGCTCCAATAAATGCATATCTTCCAATATTATGTCCACAAACAATAGTAGCATTGGCTCCTATTGTTGCTCCTTTTTCTACTAAAGTTTTTTTATACTCATTACGGCGAACAATAGCTGAACGAGGATTGCTTACATTGGTAAATACCATAGATGGCCCCAAAAAAACATCATCTTCACATTTTACACCCGAATATATAGAAACATTATTCTGAACCTTTACATTTCGACCCAAAACCACCTGTGGCGAGACCACTACATTTTGCCCTATATTACAATTCTCTCCGATTTCACAATCTTTCATAATATGCGAGAAATGCCAAATCTTTACTCCTTTAGCAATACGACAACCTTCATCAATAACTGAAGTTTCGTGTGCAAAATACGCCTTATCTTTTTGCATTCTGATTTAGAATTTGGGGTAATCACTTTCTTGAATAAGGCAAAGATAAAATAAACTCAATTATTGATAAAGGAATATCGTAAAATTACATTTAATGCAATATAGCTACTTTTCCTTCTGTGGTTTTAGACCCTTGACGGACTGTATAAATATATACTCCAGGAGGTAATTTCTGAATATTTACAGCAACTTCATTCTCTAATGAATTAAATATCTTATGCATTACTTTCTGACCTGAAGGACTATATAAGGTAATTACAAAATCTTTATCTGATTCAGAATAAGGCAAGCGAAAGTTCAGATCGATTGCAGCAGGATTAGGCCATGGCTGATCCATATATAGCTCTGTCTGAATTTCATAAATAAGATCATCCGACTTCTTCTTTAAATATACTTTAAAGACTTGTTTTGAAGCATAAGTAACATTATATGCACTATCTAAAGTAGCATCCATACCACCATAAATGTATCCAATAAAAGTTTTTTCGTTGATTTTATCTAAATCCAGAACACCATTTTTATACTTAGGAATATTCTTCTGTGGAATAAATAAAGCGTTGGTTCCCAACTTTTGATTATCTGTAAAACGCATAAATATAGTATCGGAAGTTTTTCCTTCAGAATTCTTTTGTATCGCTAAAATATAATTCGAAAATGGCAAACACGGATTATTATATCCTCCAACTTCACAACTATCTATAATAGGTTCTCCTCCTGGATTATAACGGGCATAGGTAATTCCTCCAAACAAAACAGTTGTCATCTCTTTATTTTCAGAATCATAAATCGGAATTCTAGGGCAATTATACACATTGTAAATCTGAGTATAATCCTCATCATGAATCAACTGATTATTTCTATAATATACAGGATGTGGCCACGACAATAACTTACCGGGCTGAAAAACTCCACTATAAAGAGCCAACTGTTCTTCTTCATTCGGCCCAATTTCTTCAATAACATTAAAATCACGTCGATGCAATAAACTCGGATTAATAATCTCGTCTACTTTAGTAACAACAACATCTTCGCTGTTTTTTAAGTCTATATCAAAAATCCGAATAGCGTCTGTATAATTTTCTATTCCTTCATTAGGATCATAGAAATAAGTGCCCTCAAAATTCTGACCTCCTACCAGATGAAAATGGTCATCAAAATAGAATAGTTCACCTCCAGTAACTTTTACCAAATCGCTTTTGCCATAAAGCAAATACTCTGACGGATCGGTTTGATTAATCACAGCCTCAGCAAATTCATCTACAGAAAAAACGAGTGCCCGATTAAAGGTATTTAAAGAATCGGATTTCATTGTATGGCTAAAAGTTCCATATCCACCTAAAACATACAGATAGTTTCCTTTTTGAATAAATTGCTGATTTGTCGCACGCATCTGGTCGGCAATCTCAATGGGGAAATATTGAGCTGAACGAATATTCCAAACACTATCTTTTACAGGATCATAAACTGAAATTAGTGGATTCTCATATGCTTGAGGAAAGGAAGCTCCATCACCAATATTAAAATTATGCATTCCATTCATTCTTCCTCCAAGAATAAGCCACTTACCATCACTGGTAACCGCATAGGAATAGGAGTGAATGGCTGGAGCCATACTCGAAGGGCTCTTTTCAAGGGTTATTTCAAAATTTAAATTTACTTGTGAAAAGGAAGGTAGAGTAAGTAAAACAAGGAATAAAAGGGTATATATTGATTTCTTCATAACGCTACAGAATTATTTTGAACAAACTAACATTCATAAAGTTACACCTTTTTAAAGATATATAATCCAGAGAAATAATTACTTTTGCCACAAAACATATTTATTGTAGATAATGGAAATGCAAGGATACACAGTAAGAGGAAATATTGTTGACGTAGTAAATAAAGAAATTTTTCCAGGTGAAGTTAAAGTTCAAGATGGGAAAATACAATCGATTATAAGGAAAGAGGTTGATGAAAATCAGTATATTCTTCCAGGTTTGGTTGATGCGCATATTCATGTAGAAAGTTCTATGTTATGCCCTTCTGAATTCGGACGCATAGCAAGTGTACATGGAACGGTAGCTACAGTTTCCGATCCCCATGAAATTGCAAATGTTATGGGAATGGATGGAATTCGATTTATGATTGATAACGCAAAACTTTCTCCTGTTAAAATTTACTTCGGTGCTCCTCCTTGTGTCCCGGCAACTTCTTTCGAATCATCAGGGGCTACACTTGGACCAAAAGAAATGGAAGAACTTCTATCTCAGGATGAGATTAAGTATATGGGCGAAATGATGAACTTCCCTGGAGTAATCCATAAAGACCCTGAAATTATGGAGAAAATCAGAATTGCCCAGAAATATCAAAAACCTATCGATGGTCATGCTCCTGGACTTAAAGGAAAAGATGCCGAAACTTATGTAAAAGCAGGAATCTCTACCGACCATGAGTGTTTTACGATGGAGGAAGCTCTGGAAAAAATCAAATATGGAATGAAAATCCAGATTAGAGAAGGAAGTGCAGCCAGAAATTTTGATGCACTCTCTGATTTATTAAAAGACAATGTAAACCAAGTTCTATTTTGCTCCGACGATAAACATCCTCATGAATTGGTAGATGGTCATATAAACCTGCTTGTAAAAAAATCCATCGAACTCGGATATAATCCAATCGATGTTATACGCGCTGCCAGCTATAATGCAATCAAACACTATCAACTCAATGTGGGTCTTTTGCAAGAAAATGATTCTGCTGATTTTATTATCGTCGATAATTTAAACGACTTTAATATTTTAAATACCTATGTTGATGGTAATCAAATTGCACATAAAGGTAAATGCCTTATAAAAAGCCAAAACATCTCTCCTGTCAACCGATTCTTTGCCAAACCTATTTCTGCTGAAATTCTTAAGATTAAAGCTGAAAAAGGAAAACTAAAATCTATTGATATAATAGAAGGTGAATTGGTAACTAAAACCTTTTATAGCACACCCAATATCAAAGACAACAATGTAGTTTCAGACATTGAGAATGACGTTCTTAAGATGGTTGTTCTTAGTAGATATCGCGAACAAAAGCCTGCTATCGGATTTATCCATAATATGGGTTTTAAAAGAGGGGCTATTGCCTCAACTGTAGCCCATGATAGTCACAATATTATTGCTGTGGGTTGTAGCGATGAGGAAATTGCAAAAGCAATTAATCTGGTAATTGAACATAAAGGAGGTATTGCTCTTGTTAATGAAGAAAAAGAAAACATTTTCCCTTTACCTGTAGCAGGATTAATGACTTTTGAAGATGCTTGGAAATCGGGAAAGAAATATGAAGAAATGGAAAAAGCTGCTATACAGCTGGGTTCAAATTTAAAGGCTCCGTATATGACTTTATCCTTTATGGCTCTTCTTGTAATTCCTGAACTCAAATTGAGTGATCAAGGACTTTTTGATGGAAACCAATTTTGCTTTACCTCTTTATTTGAGAAGGAGTAGATAAAGAATAATATATAATGCATGATGAGTTTCGATATACTTATATATGTGTACGACTCATCAACGCAATTTTGAACAAACAAGACATATTTATAATAAAAAGAGGCTGTCCAAAAAACAAATAAAAACAGCCTCTTAGAAGTATCATTAACTTTTATCTATTGACTACCTAACAATCAATTTCTTTCACATGCACTTCCTTTACTCCGTCTTTATTTTTTGCTTTCCACATTTTTACACAGCCTCCATCTTTCATAATTTCAGCTGAATATTTACCTGCTTCCTGAGCACCTTCCCTAGAATTTTCAAAAGATTTTTCTTTGTGTTTATTAGAAGGATCACCATTGTTCGGAATTCCTTCAATATGGTCAACACGGTAAGCATCTTCAACACGAATCAATTCTATAGTGTTTCTATCGACCACTAAAAAGTCAACCACAAAACAGCCTATAAAACCCGCTAAATCTTGATCAGATAAATTTGTGGGAATCCACATAACTTCTTGTCCAAAAGGACCTACTTCGTCCTCAATAGAAAAGACTTCAGTTGAGTTGCTTTTTACTTCAGTTGAAGGTTTTGAAACTATGGTATCATTGTCTTTGGAACAAGAAAGAGTAAACGATATTGTAGACAGAACAACTGTTACTAACAAAAGACTTTTCCATACATTATTTCTCATAATTGTTTTTTTTGGTTATTGAATTTATAGAAAATAAACTTTTCATCACTTAAAGAAAAATATTTAACAATCTATTTCTTTTACATGAATTTTTTCAGCTCCACTTTTACTCTTTGTCATCCACAACTTCACACATCCTCCATCATCCATAATTTTATTTGCATATAATCCAGCCAAAGTACGCCCAATTCTACTATTAGAATATTTTTTTTCTTTATGTTTTAAAGTCGGATCATCGCCTCCTTCAACAGGAGTTCCATCTATTCGGTCAATATGATAATACTCACCAACACGAATTAATTCAATTGAATTTTCATTCAAAATCAGTTCTCGTTCAATCAAATAATTTACAGTCTGAAGGGTTTCTGGACAGCAACAAGGAAAGTAATCTAACCTTTCATTAGCCCTTAAAACAGATTGATCACTTTTTACGGAAGAACTTGAAGTTTCTAATGAATTTTTTCTTTAGAACATGAAGAAAAAATTCCTACAAATAAGAATGCTGCAATACATAACTGTAAAACATTCTGTGAAATAATTTTCATAACGATAATTATTTGATAAAAAACTACATGATTTAGTTACCCCTAATAAATTATGTATAATTTCATTCACAAAAACACATACCTTACTTAAGTATGCAATACCTTTTTCGATGTTTTTAGTTTTTTTGATCTACAATTATTTTGCAAGCAATAAATAATATGGATTAATCCATATTAAAAGATGCTATATTCCTTTCTAATCTTGGATTTCTTCACTACAACCCAGTAAGTCAACATCCAGCACTCAATATGTTTTTATATAACATCTAGGAGGTTTTTATATAACATCTAGGAGGTTTTCATCAAATATCTAGGAGGTTTTCGTCAAATATCTAGGAGGTTTTCATCAAATATCTAGGAGGTTTTGGTCAAATATCTAGGAGGTTTTTATCAAATACCTAGGAGGTTTTCGTCAAATACCTAGGAGGTTTAGAATCAATTAACGGGCAAGTGGCGAGGAATTTAAGGTAGGAATGGTAGGGATTTAAGGTAGAGTGATAGTGATTAGGGCATTTAAGGGAGAACTATAAACATCCTCCTCTATTTTTTGTTTAACTCCTCAATTATTTAATATCTTGAGATGAAGAACAAACAAATAATACTAAAGTCCCGACCTATTGGAACTCCAACAAATGACAATTTTGAGTTTCAAGCAATAGATATTCCTACAATTAGTAAAGGTGAAATACTGATAAAAAGCAAATTCATATCCGTAGATCCATATATGCGAGGAAGAATGAATGACTCAAAGTCGTATGTTCCTCCTTTTGAACTCGGAAAAGCTCTTGATGGTGGAGTTGTGGCCGAAGTAATAGAAAGTCAAAGCTCTAAATTTCAAAAAGGAGATTATATTTTAGGCAATCTACCCTGGAAAATATATAATCAGGCAAACGAAAATAAGGTACAAAAAATAAGTAGTCTTATACAAAAGCCAATACATGCTTTGGGAGTTTTAGGTATGCCTGGAATGACTGCTTACTTTGGGTTACTAGATATAACCAATCCCCAACCTGGAGAAACTATAGTGGTAAGTGGTGCCGCAGGAGCAGTAGGATCATTAGTAGGACAAATAGGAAAAATAAAAGGTTGTAGAGTAATAGGAATAGTGGGTAGTGACGAAAAAGCAGGATATATTACTCATGAACTTAATTACGACCAAGCCTTTAACTACAATACTTGTAAGGATCTAAAAACGACTTTACGAGAAGTATGCCCTAATGGAATTGATATTTATTTTGATAATGTTGGTGGCACAATTTCTGATGCTGTCATTTCGAATATTAACTTTGGAGCCCGAATTTCTCTTTGTGGACAAATTTCCCTGTATAATGCAAAAGAAATTCCTGTTGGACCACGATTGCAGCCTGTTTTACTCACACGTAGTGCTCTTATGCAAGGCTTTATTGTCAAAAAATATGCAGAACGCTTCCCTGAAGGAATTCAGCAAATGGGACAATGGATAAAGGAAGGTAAAATCATTTCGAGAGAAAATATAATCTCGGGTTTCGATAACATTCCTGATGCATTCTTAGGGTTATTTAGAGGAGATAATATTGGAAAACAAATAGTAGAAATACTTTAAATTAACACTATAATGGAAAACTTCATTTTTCAAAATCCAGTAAAAATAATTTTTGGGAAAGACACTATTTCTAAAATTCAAAAAGAAATCCCACAAGATGCTCGCGTGCTAATGATTTATGGTGGAGGTAGCATCAAAAGAAATGGAGTTTATGACGCTGTTCAAAAAGCATTGACCAATCATAAGCTTTTTGAATTTGGAGGAATTGAACCAAATCCTGAATTTTCAACATGTATGAAAGCTGTTGAACTAATAAAACAGGAAAATATAGATTTCTTACTTGCTGTTGGTGGAGGATCGGTTTTAGATGCAACAAAATTCATCTCTGCTTCTTCAAAATTTGAAGGCGATCCCTACGATATTCTTGAAAAAAGAAGCCCAATAAGAAAAGCCTTACCTCTGGGAACAGTAATTACGCTTCCTGCAACAGGTTCTGAAATG
This sequence comes from Bacteroidales bacterium, assembly GCA_041725955.1. Taxonomy (GTDB): domain Bacteria; phylum Bacteroidota; class Bacteroidia; order Bacteroidales; family JBGRPZ01; genus JBGRPZ01. Next base: position 36,324 of record JBGRQE010000022.1, on the reverse strand, counting down.
AATAGTGGTGGAGTAATTACAAGAGCAGAATTTCAAACAAAATTAGTATTCGGATCACCTTTATTGTTCCCGAAATTTTCTGTTCTAAACCCTGAAACCACATACAGTTTACCTAAACACCAGGTTGCCAATGGCGTAGTAGATGCTTTTGTTCATGTTATGGAACAATATCTAACCTACTCAACCAATGCTCCTGTTCAAGATAGATTTGCAGAAAGTCTGCTGCTTACATTAATTGAAGAAGGACCAAAAAACATAACTGCTGGTGAGGTAAATTATGATGCCAGAGCTAATCTTATGTGGGCTGCAACTATGGCTCTAAACGGTTTAATTTCTTCAGGAGTTCAATCTGATTGGGCTACTCACCTAATTGGTCATGAACTTACTGCTTTCCATGGTTTGGATCATGCGGTTACTTTAGCTATTGTTCTTCCTGAATTACTCAGAAAAACCAAGAATAAAAGAAAAGAAAAGCTGCTTCAGTTTGGTTCTAGAGTATGGAATATTAATCATGGAACTGAAGAGGAAAGAATGGAATTGACAATTTCAAAAACAGAAGATTTTTTCCACTCTTTAGGAATTAAAACCAAGCTTTCGGAATACAACATCAGTCCGGATACTATAGATAGAATTGTTGAAAGATTCGATTCCAGAGGAATGAAAGCTATTGGAGGTTTACAAGATATCTCTCTTGTAGATTTAAAGGATATCCTAAACGCTTGTATATAGCTCCGTTAATCTAGGTTTCGTTTTTCGTGTGCCGTTTATCGAGTTTCGAGTATCATATTTTGTTTCTCGACAATAAATATTGTCGTGTATTATATCAGGGATTTAATTGTAGGGCCGTATAATTATATGATTATACGGCTCCAATTTGTTTTGAGGCATAACTCAAGCATAAATAGAACAAAAACGATACACAAAACTCGATAAACGAAACACAAATCAATAAAAATCACATTATTCAAAGAAAAAATCATATTTTTGTATATGAAGGTGTTTTATCCCCTTCATAAAGATGATTTTTAAACTCCCCATTAGAACTAAGAACTGCTAAATATAATCTCCTTTTTTATAGTTGAGCTACACTCTATACTTAGCAATCTCTCTACACTTTTTTATTTATTTCAAAATGACACTCTTTTTCAAAAATACACCCACTTGAAGAAGTAGAGAGTAGTATGTATATGCGCGAAATTTACTTCGATATAAGGGACAAAAAATGAAAACAATAATGAAACCCATAAAACTTACCTTTTCCCTGATTCTGATTTTCCTAAGCTTTTTCTCTAAGGCCGATGTTCAATTTGGCACTGGGGAAGGAAAATCACACGAATGTCCTCTATACTCCTTTTATAAAAACTCATTTATGCAATGTGTTTATGAAAAGGAAAAACTTGGCCCTGGAACCATTACCGAGATTCAACTTTTTAATACCGGAGGCCATCCATTTACCTATAAGAACGTAAATATTTATATTTCAGAAACGGATTTACTAGATAGCCCCGGACATAGAATAAATAATGGTTTCCATGTTTATTCTGGCGATTTAGTCATAGATAATAATTCTGGATGGAAAAAGATCCAATTACATACCCCATATGAATATTCTCATAACCGCAATCTTATTGTATTAATTCAACATGAAACAGGTGCATCTTTAGAATCTCCTGCAGTTTGGAAAACCCATAAAGCTGACGGAATCAGTGTTTATGAGTATACAGATGACCCACTCAACGGAAAACAAGAATTTACGCACTACCGAATGGATATCAGGTTAGTTGGAATAAATCCGGCAATTCCCGGCACCCTCAGTGGTCAGGTATTAAATTCTGCAGGTGAAGAAATTTCTGAAGCGAAAGTTAGTATTCTCAATAAAACATCTTGCCTCACAGAAATTGATGGAACTTTTTCTCTATCAAATTTAGTGGCAGGCAAATACACTATTATCACACAAAAAAATGGATATATCGCTGATAGAAAAGAAAATATTGAAATCATAGCTGGTGAAACTACAAATTTAGAAATTGTACTTCTTAAACCTAAACCCAATATCTCTTCCAATCAAATAAAAATTAAACTACACCCAAAGCAATATCAAAAAAGAGATATCTCCATAAAGAACACAGGCGATGGTAGTTTTTCATGGGAAGCTTATATTGAATTTGTTTCTGAATATGAAAACAATACCCCCACAAAAGAATACTATACCAGTAAATTAAAACAATATACAAATCCCAATAAAAGGAAATGGGATCCAAAAAGAACACTCCCCAAGATAAAAGCTCCCTTTAGTATGGGTAAATCTGAGGCTATAAATAAATATTTAAGAGCGCAAAATATTTATGGCATCAATCTGCTGAAAAATACTTTTGGTTTCTTTGAAGAAACCAAAATGACTGAATTCCACGAGCTTGAATCCTTAGAAAGTTATAGAGATCACATATTTAGTGCAGGAGATTTTCTTCTAAATAATGATCATACTATGTTTATAGTTGATTGTGAAGGAAATTTATTCTCTCAATTTCTTGAAGATGATGGCGCGCGTACCGAATTCCTTATACATCTTGATCTGGGAAAAGAAGTTGACTATATTTCAGGTTTGGCAACAGACCCTACTTCTGGATTATTATACTTATCCTCAACAACCGATTTATTTATTATAGATCCATACAGCTTTGAAACCACTCATATTGGTCCTTTCAGTTCTAATATCAATTATATGCTTGGCATATGCTTTAATAAGGAAGGACAATTATTTGGAGTAGATTATAACGACAATCTGATTAGAATAGAAAAAAGTACTGCCAAAACAAATATTATTGGCAATACTGGATTTTCAGTGGGCGGTGATGTTGGTTTAACCTATGATGCTGCCTCTGATAAAATTCTTATGTCATGTTTTGACCACGACACCTTTTTTTCGGAACTTAGAATGATCGATCAATATTCAGGAAACTCCGAACTTATTGGTCAAATTCCCGATAATGCCTATATGTATTTTATATGTATAAATTATGATGCTTTTCCAAAATTATGGTTAAGTCTGGATTCATGGAAAGGAAATACATTACCATTTGGAAAAGAATCTCATATAGGTCTAAATTTTGACACCAAAAATCTTGTTCCTGGTCAGATATTAAAAGCAAAAGTCCATATAAAAAGTAAAGACCTTGCGCATTTTGATTATGTAATTCCTATAATTCTAGAAGTTGAAGATTATGATCTTCCAGATATGACAGTTCTTAATATCGAAAAGAATGAGAATAATGAAGGAAACATTCACCTAAGTTGGGATATAAAAGATGATTCTAAAGTAGACTATTACAAAATCTATAAAAATAACAGCCTAGAATATAGTACGAGTCAAAAAGAAACAAATTTACAACTCGATCAACATGGAATATATTCCTTTATGGTAAGTGCTGTTATCGATGAATCTATGGAAACTTCTCCTGAAGGACCAGAATACACCTCTTATTTTTCAGCATCAATTTGTAAAGAAAAGAGCATCCATAATGAATCTATATGGAAAGGATCTGTAGGATACACTTACGACACAATATACAACTGTGGTGATGGTGTTTTAGAATTTGAAATCTCGGCAGAAGGGAATGATAACGAACCTCTGTTTATTACAGATATTGTTCCTAAAAAGGGTACAATTGAACCAGGATGTTATCAGAAAATCAGATATACATATAATGCAGAAGGAGCACTTCTGGGGAATCATTTTAATGCAGTAAATATAAGCTCAAACTCTCCAGAACCCAAAAACAATATTAGTATAGAACATATGATGAATGTTACCGACCCATGCTTGGTTAAAGGAACAATCAAAGATGCAAATACTAATATAAGATTGCCTGGTGTAAAAATTATAGCTCTGAATGATAATGAAAGATTTGAAGCTAGTACGGATATGATGGGTGATTATTATTTACAATTGAACGAAGGTACTTACACTCTTTATTTTGATAAAATAGGATATCAAGAAAAAGAAATCTCCGATCAAAATGTTTCTCCATCTAACCCTATTCATATAGATCTTTCTTTAGCCGAAAGTCCTTTCTCTCCAGGAAACCTTAATGCTAAGGTTAATATGTTTGAGCCTAAAGATACTGAATGTAAAATTACCTGGTCATTACCATATGGTAAGTATCAATTGATGTACGACGGCAATTATCCAAATAACTATCTGATTGGTGGAGGAATGGGAAATGCTTTTGCTGTAAAATTTACACCAAAAGGATATCCTGCTACAATAACTGGAGCTCAGATTTATATTGGTGACGGATCGTACCCGGAAAACAATAATTACCTCGGAGAAAGAATGCTTGTGAGTTTACGAAAAAGCAATGAAGAAGGACTTCCTGGTGAATTGATTGATGAGAAATTGATCGTATCTAAAAATTATGAATGGCTTAAGCTTTCTGGTTTATTCAATTCTGTAATTGAAGAAGGATCATTTTTTATTATATACACTCAAATTGGCTCACCAATAAGAAGTGCTCCAATTGGTGTAGACACCAAGTCTCCACCTGCTTATAAATCATTTGTATTCAATAAGGAAAAGAAAATCTGGGAAATATCTGCTCTGCAAAACATAATGATTCGAGCAGAATTACATGGCCCTAACAACAATAATATAATTGATTCTCAAACAGTAGTTACTCCAGCAAGACTATGCCCGGAATACAAATGCGCTTCTCCAGAAAAACTATCTCCAGGAATCCCCAGAAAAGCAGAAAGTGTATTCTCAGATAAGTATTCCAGAGATGTGGTTTCATATGAATTGGCAAGAATTAAAATTAGCGATCCTAATATCCCTCTTGAAAATATTGAGCATACTTTGCTAGAAAACAATTTGACTCAGTTGCTTTATATTGATGCTGAATTTAAGAATCTTGATGCTTCTTATTATGCATATAAAATAAGAGCTCATTATTCAAACAATGACACTTCTGAATGGCAATATTCAAATGTTGTCGGCCATAATATACATGCAAATCTTACTGTCAATGTTTCTCTTTCAACAGAAAAATCACCTATTGGAGCTACACTCTTGTTTACAAATACAGAATATCCATATAATACTTATAGTATAGATGTTCAAAATGAGAATGGAATCCTTGAACTCCCAAAAGATATGGAAGACGACTGGTTTTATAAGGGAAGTTATATTCTAAAAGCTCATAAACCAGCTTATCAAGATTATATACACCCCGAAGCAGTAAATATTACAGAAGAAAACCATGAAATCTCAATTACTATCCAAGAAAGAATTTATTCTGTAAATAAATTAAAGGTTAATCCAATAACATCTATTGCAAATTGGGAAAAACCAAGACTCTGTGAATTAAATGAATTCTTTGACGAACAAACAGAAGATTTACCTGCAGGATGGACTTCATCGTCAATGGGTAATGGATGGAAATACGGTACTTCTTACAGTAGCGATTGGTGGAGTATTCCTGAATATAACACACAATTTATAGCTGTAAACGATGATAAAGGCGGCGTTTTTAACGATGCCAGTAATGATGTTCTCTATACTCCTTCTGTAGATTTAAGGGAAAGTAAAGACTTCAAATTGTGTTTCTACAGTTATTTTGACGGACTTTATGGCGCTCAGGCAAGTGTGATTTATTCAATAGATAACGGAAAAACATGGAATCTATTTAAAAATCTTAAACCTGACTCTAAAGGATGGATACACCATATTTACTCCTTAGAAGAACTTGCCGGAAATAAAGATGTTAAACATGTAAATTTCGGATTTGTATTTAGCGACCAGGGTTTATATAGTTCGGGATGGGCTTTAGATAGTATTCGTATAGGTAATGGATATAGTTCGCCACAATCCTACAACGTACTACTTGATGATAAGCTTGTTGCTACAACAGAAAATCTAATGCACTTCTTTTCTGAGCTTAAATACAATACTTTCTATACTGCCGGAATTGAAGTAAATTATAGTAGTGGAACTTCAAAACCTGTTTACCATACTTTTAAATCTAAGTTTTTATGTCCACCCCGAGATTTTGCTATAAGCAATGAAGAAAGCAAAATAACTTTTAAATGGAAAACACCTCGATTATATAAAAATGAAGGCTTTAATGGAGATATTCCTGATAATTTAATAGGATTTAACCTCTATAAAGATAATTCGGAAGAAGCCTTTGCTTTTATTGAAAAAAACTCAGAGGAAGAATATATTCTCGAAAAGAATATGGAAGCCGGAAACTATATTTTCCAGGTTGCAGCAGTATATAATCTGGATAAATATGGCTTAGAAGATCAAACCGATATCTCAGAGAAACTGGGTCCTATTGATTTTGCACATATTTATGGTTTGGAAATTCCTTTATTTGAAGATTGGTCGAGCAGTTCTTTCCTCAATAATAAATGGACTGTTTCCGATCATTGGGAAATCGATATTGAATCGGGTAACGAAAAACCTTCTGTAAGTTATATCTTTACTGAAAACCAAGAAGAAACGTCAAACCAACTTGTTTCCAGTCCGTTAAATACAAAACTTCAAGAAATAGGATCTTTCCATCTTGACTTTGACCTTAACTTATCAAAATCAGCAAGCTCTGAAGATAAAATAAAAGTTGAAATCGGAATTAAAGACCAATGGAATACGATCGGGACATACTCTGCTATGGAAGAGTATAACTGGAAAAGTATTGAACTTGATATTAGTCAGTGGGCTGCAGGAAACATATTTAAGATACGCTTCTCTGTAGAAAACAGCTCTGAACCAAGTATCAAAAAATGGCAATTAGATAATATTTCAATTTATAGATCTTGTAATCCAATTCCTTTTGATCTAAATGCTAAAATTACTGCAAATAATGATGAAAGTCCTAATGGAATAGCTCTTAACTGGAAATACCCATTTATTCCTAAGGTAAACTCTTGGATTCATTATGACAATGATGAAAATAATGAAGGTTGCGGAAATGGAAAAGAAGGAATACTAGGTGCAGCCATTAAGTTATCTGAACAAATGGCTGAAGACAATGAAAACTTGCGTATAGATAAAGTTAAGTTTTATCTAAATAGTGATGTCAAGAGTTTTATTCTTAAGATTTGGAAAGGTAAGGAAATGAGTGAAGAAATATTCTCACAGAATGTGTCTGCAGAAAACTTAAATATAAATGATTGGACAGTTTTGGATATTACTGAAGAAATCATCATTGAGAAATCTAAGGAATATTATATCGGATACATTGTAAAAGTAGACCAAGATAATTTACCATTAGGAGCTTCACTTGCGAACCATGTGCCGGGTCACAGTGATTTAATTTCTAATGATGGAAAAGTTTTTTCAGCTCTTTCAGATTTATCTAAAGGTAATTTAAAATATAGTTGGAATATTCAAGCACATATTACCAGTGAGAATATGAAACTAAGCAAACCTTCAGAAGATGAGAATAAATTAAAATTCCATGTTTACAGAAGCTGTGATCAAGATGATTTTATGCTAATCAAAACTACAAAGGATAAAAATTATTTAGATCCAGAGAGCAATCCGGAAAACAATTTATCTCATGGAAAATACTACGAGTACTATGTTACAGCTCAAAGAAATACAGAAAAAGATGAGTGCCTTACTGAGGCCTCAAATATCATAGGATTATCGTGGTATGTAAAACTAAATGAAATAGATGAAAACAGAATACAAATAGGTCCTAACCCAACAAAAACCTTTGTTTATGTTAAATCCGATCTGATTATTAACAAAATTCAACTAAATGATCAAACAGGTAGACCTATAATGAGTAAAGATATAAATGCACAATCTTTTGACATTAACTTTTCTCATCTATCACCAGGTGTTTATATAATAATGTTCGAGGCAAACCATAAAGTTTTCTTCAAAAAAATCACCATATTATAATTATATAAATACTCATAAAATGAATCAAAACGGGAGGTTTATACCTCCCGTTTCTTTTTTTTAAAAACATAATCACTCTAGAAACAGTAATTTAATAAATTAATTCTCAATATCTTCTAAAATGTTTTTATCTTTGTTAACATCCATAGATAAAAAACAATCAGCTAATAAAAACTCAGAGAAAAGTTTATTCCTTTATCTAAATATTCAAAAAACATTGTTTTTTAGACCTCCTTACATTCTAGATAAATAACTTTTACTTACCGTTTTTTATCCCCCCTCTCATTAGTAACATCCTTATCTCCCAAGCATGTTTATTTGCTCACAAATAAACCAATCTATATTTAAACTTAATTAAACTTTAAATAAGCTAGAAATGAAAAGTTTAAAATTACTATTCCTTTTATTCATCATTGCTTTTCCTGGAATATCAATGGCTGATGTTCATAGTGGAACAGGTGATGAGAACAACTTGAAACACCTTAATTATACTCAGCACAATTATACCCTGGAAATTCTCGCTAACCCAACAGCTCTTCCCGGAGAAATAAAAGGTTATGTCAAGAATGCTGATAATAACGGAATCCAAAATGCAAAAGTAACATTGAAAAATGTTGGTGAAGCATTTACTGATAATGATGGCTTTTACTCCTTTACTATGGTAGAGCCTGGAACTTATACATTAATTGCCTATAAAGAAGGTTATATCGTTGAGAAAAAAGATAATATTCTACTCAATGAAGATCAGGTGCTTGAGCTTGATTTTATACTTAAAAAGCCAATTCCAATAATCACACCGGCTAAATTAAACACGGTATTAGGACCTAATCAGTCTAAACCCTACGATATAAATATTCAAAATCTGGGTGACGGAGAATTTAAATGGCTTGCTTTTGTTGAATATCAACCCGAATATATCTCTGAACTTGCTCCTTTTAAAGCAAAGAAAGTTGAGAAAAAGCCTTCTGTTAAAAAAAGCTATAAAGAATTAGATCTTTCAATGGCTAAATCTAAAGGCACACCTCAATCAAGCCCTCTTGATTTCAAAAAATATTTTAAAGCAAATAATATATATGGTATTAGCTACTTTACTAAGAAGTTTGGTTATGTGAACGACGAAGACATGTCTGTCTTTACAGAATTATCAAACATGAGTGAATTTACCAATAACACTGTCAGAGCTGGTGATTTCTCTCTTCAAAACCATAAAATATTATTCCTTGTAGATGAAATAGGAAACTTATTCTCGCAAGAAATTAAAAACGAAAGTGTTGTTACTAAATTCTTAAAGAAATTAGAATTTGAAAAATCAATAAGTATAATCACAGGTCTTGCTACAGATCCTACTTCTGGATTATTATATCTTTCTACAATGGAAGATCTGTTTGTTATTGATCCTTATACTTTCGAAACAGAGTTTATCGGAAGCTTTGGTTATTATGCAACTATAGTATTGGATATCACATTTGATAAAACAGGAAAATTATATGCTGCCGATTATAACGACAACTTCCTTTCTGTAAATAAATCAAATGGCATAGCTTCGATAATTGGAAATACTAACTTTATTTCTGGATCTCACATCGGACTTGCTTATGACGCAGATTCTGACAAAATACTAATGTCTTGTTACGACTACAACTATTATGTACCTCAACTTAGAGTTGTGGATCCTGAAACTGGAGCCTCTGAATTGGTTGGAAATCTACCTGATGACACTTACCTTTTCTTTATAGCTATGGACTATAAAGCTCTACCTCAACTTTGGTTGACTATAGATAAATGGAGAGGAAAAACTGCAGCAGACGGTGGTAGTACAATAATTGGAGCACACTTCAATACTAAGGATTTGGTTCCTGGACAATTTAAAAAAGCAAAAATCCATATTGTCGATAGAAACATAAAGAATTATCAAATGGTAATTCCTGTTACCCTAGAGGTTACTGGAAAAACTTTACCTGAACTTACCTTCCTGGAAGCAGAGCTTATTGATGCTGCAAATGGAGTTGTAAAATTAAATTGGGGAGTCAAGGATGATTCTAATATAGATCATTATAAGATTTATATAAATAACGAGGCTAAAGCCACTACTAAGTATAAGCAAAAAGAAGTTGTTCTTGAAGACTACGGAATTTATTCCTTTAAAGTTTCTGCTGTACTTGGAAATGGTGAAGAATCTGCTCCTGAAGGACCTGTATATATATCTTATCTTGTTCCAGACATTTGTGATAGTGGAGATAATATTGTCTCTCAAACTGTATTTAAGGATGAGTTTAATTATGCCTATGATACTATTAAAAACTGTGGCGATGGTCTTCTAAGCTTCAATATTGAAGTTAATGACATGGTAACTCGCGGACCAATTTTTATCACGGAAGTAGTTCCTTCTAAAGGTACTGTTGCCCCTCACAGTGAAAAAATTATTAGATATAAGTATAGTGCAACAGATCTTGCTGTTGGTACTTATTATAATAGTGTCAAAATTCATAATAATACGCCTGCTCCTTACGATCAGATTATTGTTGAACACGATATGAATGTGGTAATACCTGCAAAAATTACAGGTATTGTTCGTGATGGAAATACAAATGAAAGAATCAAAGGAGTTAAAATTTTTGCTGCTGGTCCAGAAAAAATCTTTGAAACTTATACAGACAAGGGTGGTGAATATAAATTACATCTAGAAGAAGGTGAATATACCATTCTTATGGAGAAATTTGGATATAAGCCTGAGTTTATATATAACTATGAGGTTCTTGCTGGTGAAGAAACTATCCATAATGGTTTCTTATATGAGAGCCCTTATGCTCCCGGTCATGTAAAAGCTGAAGTAAACACAAACGATCCAGCGGATACTGAATGTCTAGTAAAATGGGCCTTACCTTATGGATTTTATGAACTTCTTTATGATGGCGACCATGCAGATAACTATGCTTTAGCAGAAATGGGTAATGCCTTTGCTGTAAAATATAAGCCAACAGGTTATCCTGCAAAAATAAATGGTGCCAAAATATATGTAGGAGATGGAACTTTCCCTGAAAACGCAGATTTTATTGGTAAAGCCATGAAACTCAGCATTTATAATGAAGACGAGAATGGTCTTCCTGGTGAAGTTATTGATGAGGCAACAATTGAAGTTACCGAATTTGGTTGGATTAATGCTTATGATATATTTGATGTGGAAATTAAAGAAGGAAACTTCTTTATTGCGTATACTCAAGTAGCATCAGGTAAAAATAGTGCACCAATTGGAGTAGACGAAAGCCTCCCTGTTTCTTATCAGTCCTATTTCTTTAATACACAGAAAGAAAAATGGGAAGTATCCGCTTTACAAGATCTAATGATTCGTGCAATATGTTTCGGTCCAAATGATGATAATATAATTACAGAGGATGAAACTAAAATTGTTCCTTCTCGATTAAGTAAAAATATTACAACATTCAAAAAAGCTGAGATATATCCAGGTGGTATAGCTCTAGCTGCCAAGGTAAATTATTCTTTAGATATTAATAATGATACCCGTAAAGTTGTAAAATACGAAATCGCTCGTTTAGATGTTGAAAACCCAAGTTCTGCACTAACCAGCGCATCTGCAACTGTTTTAAAGGCAGATGTTAAGGAACTATTCTTTATAGACAAGAATTTTAAGGACTTACCTAAAGGTTATTATGCATATAAGGTTAGAGCCATTTATACCAATGGAGATATTTCTGATTGGAAATACTCTAATATAGTTGGACATAACACATACTGCAAATTAAGGGTAATTGTAACTACAACTACAGAAGAAAGTCCTGTTGGAACGTATGTTCATTTTGAAGGTCTAACATTCCCTTATAAGAATTACAGTGCTACTGTTACTAAAGAGAATGGGATCTTACATTTTCCTAAAGACACAGAACATAAATGGCTATATCAAGGTGATTATAAACTTACAGCCGATAAAGCTGGTTTTAAGAAATATAAGATTGATTACCCTATAGAAATCAACACCTGTGATAAAACCATTGAAATTGTTCTTCAGGAAAAAACATACCCTGTCCGAAATCTATTTGTAAACAAATTAAACTCTACTGCTTATTGGGATTTCCCATTAGTAACTGAACTTAAAGAAACCTTTGAAAAAGCAATAGAACCTGCTCTACCTGTAGATTGGAAAAAATCATCAAATGGTGTAGGCTGGAAGTATGCAACAGAATATGTTTCATATAATTGGGCTGTTCCAGAGCATGATTCCAGATTCATTATTACCAACGATGATGAGGCAGGAGAATATAATGATGCTTCTAAAGATATTCTGGAGACACCAAATGTGGATTTAAGAGCAAGCGATGATTTCTATCTGTATTTTGATAGCTTCTTCGATGGTAAATATGATGGCATAGCTGAAGTACTATATTCTACAGATAATGGTGAAAACTGGAATGTATTACTTAAGTTAAAAACATCTAAAAAATGGGAAAATATTGGTCATTCACTTGCTGATATAAGTGGAAAAAATGCCAGTGTTAAAACTAAATTTGCCTTTAAATTTAATGATCAAGGTCTTTATGGTTCCGGTTGGGCTATAGATAACATTGAAATATCAAATGGTGCTGCAACTCCTATAAACTATACCGTTATGCTTAATGATGCCACTCAGGGAGAAACAGAAGAGTTAGAATGGTTCTTCCCTAATCTGGAATTCGGTAAGATTTATACTGCTGGTGTTGCTGCGCATTATACCAGTGGATTGTCTAAGGTTGAGTACTATACTTTTAAATCTGGTTATTTACTTCCTCCTCGTCATCTAAAAGGAAAAACCTATGAAAAGAGTATCGTACTTGAATGGAAAACTCCTAGATATTATATTGACGGTGAATTTAAAGGAGATATTCCTGACAATCTTCTTGGATTCAATATTTACCTTAAAGGTGAAGATGATCCTATAGCATTTGTAGAGGCAGATGGTAATAATAATTACACCTTTGCAAAAAAGATGGAACCAGGTAAATATAGCTTCTTTATCACTGCATATTATGACCTTACTCCATATGGACTTCCTGCAGAAACTGCAAATTCAGCAAAAGTAGGTCCGGTAAAAACACATCTACAGTATGGTTATCCTCTTCCATTTTTCGAAGACTGGAGCTCTAATTTATTTGAGACTCAGAATTGGTATAAAGGAGAAAATTGGATAATGTCTGAATTTGTTGGAACCGAAGCCCCTAGTGCTAGTTTCCATTTTAGTCCATTACTTGTAAACTACAAAGAAAGCTTAACCAGTCCTGCTGTAAATGCTACTACTTATGAAGTAGGTAGAATAAAGCTCGACTTTGATCTTAAACTCGATAAGGAAGTTGATTCTGATGAAGAATTAGTCGTTTCTGTAGGAGTTGAAGGCAACTGGAAAGACATAGCTTCATTTACAAGTCGTGAAATATACGATTGGAAACCAATAAGCATTGATATTACACCTTTTGCAATGAAGAAATCTTTTAGAGTTCGATTTACAGCAAAAGGTAGTCGTTCTGCAGATATAAGAGCATGGTATATAGATAATATCCTTATTGACAGAGTATGTGAACCTGCTCCATTTAATCTGGAAACAAAAGCTGTATTCTATAATGATATACCAGAAGATGTCGGAATAAAATTGAATTGGGAATTCCCTGGATTGGAACCAATCATTCAGAAATGGGTTTATTACGATAATCTAACCAATAATACAGGTGTAGGTGTTGGTCAAGATGGAAACTATAGTGTTGCCATTAAGATTACTCCAGACCTAATTGAAAACTATACAGGTAATTTCTTCAACAAAGTTCGTCTCTTTATTAATGAAGGAGCTGAAAACGCCGAAATTCATATATGGAAAGGCGAGAATATGGACGAAATCATATATTCTGAAGTTGTTGATAATAGTTTGATAAAAATTAATGGCTGGTCAGAAATTCCTCTAAAACAAAGCATTGAAATAGAAGATGACGCCACCTATTATGTAGGGTACACAATCACTGCCAAAAAAGATTCTTATCCATTTGGAGCCTACGATAATTTTAACAAGCTTGGTGTAACCGATCTTATATCGGCTGATGGAGAGAATTACTATAGCCTTTCTGAATTGACAGAAGGTAAGTTAAAGGTAAGTTGGAATATTCATATTTATATCTCTGATGAGGGTGAAGAAGTTCTTCTCCCATTAACTTCAATAAAAACTAAGTTTAACAATGAAGTAAATCCTGATTTTATAAATAAGAACACTTCTGTTACAAGCATAAATTCAGTATCCAATTCAAGAGCAAAAGCAAACTTCTTCATATATCGAAGTGAAGAGGGTGGTGAGTTTATAAAAATTGGAGAAACTGCTGATATAACTTATCTTGATCCTGCTTATGATGATGATGAAAACCTGAAGAAAGGTAGATATTACGAGTATTATGTAAAATCTCACCTTAAAGGTATAATTGATGAATGTTTATCTGAAGAAACAAATAAATCAGGCGAAACATGGAGTGTTGGAATTAATGAAATCGAAACCAATGCATTGACTGTTTATCCTAACCCTACAGATGCCAAAACATTTATTGAAAGCAATGAGAATATTATAAAGATTCAAGTTTATAATAAATTAGGAAAGCTTTTCTCTGTCGAGGATGTTAATTCAATGAATTACGAACTTGATTTAGATGGAACTTCTCCTGGAATTTATATGATACAGATTGAAACTGAAAATGAAATAATTATCAAAAAAATTACTGTTATGTAATTTATAACTTGAGTTTTATAATAAGAGAGACTGTCTTTTTTATGGACAGTCTCTCTTTTTTTTATTTTTTATATATGCATCTTAAGCGTGCAAAATAATCATCCTTTATTTTCTTATCTTCAACCTTATGCATCGAAAACATTAATTGATTAAAGGAAAATCCTTTCTTTATACTAAGCATCCAGTCTGGCTTCTCCAATGAAAGGAATAATGAATAGACAGACAATGAATTCTCAGACCAATTTTCAAATAAGAAAGATTTTCCTTGAGGTAGTTTTTTAAATTTCTCTACCAAATAAACTCTCTTTTCACCAAAAGAAAAATTATTATAAAGTAAACAAGCTTCATTTTCTAAACCTATGGTTAATTCTACTTCTTCAAGTACTGGCATATACTTAGGAAACTTCTGATTGCGATATTTTCGTAATACTAATGCATTGCGAATATTACGTTTCATCATAGTCCCTGTTCTTGATATTAATGCTGCATTTAATGCTTTTAGTTCTAGAGTAATTAATTCTTGAAAAGATGAATCAGCAAATATCTCTTTTGTAGTTTTTGGATCGGGAACATTTCTACCATTACTTACATTCCACGAACGAACAATATGTTTTACAAAATTCTCATTATTTACGCTATAAGTTACCAAATTCGTAGGTACAACAATCCATTTGACATCATCTAAAGCTAGTACTCCTTGAGAATTCTTAAATATAGGAGCTAATGAAGCAGCATAGAAATCTTTATGCTTATAAAATTTACTAGTCTTTGTATTTTTGTTCGATACTATACAATTACGCTCCTGATCCAAAAGAATAATATTTGGAGATAGACCACCTTCAAAGAAATTAGAGAAAGGACTTTTAGATAAACTATTTACCTTCTTCACATAGTTATTTACTTTTTCACTATACGAATCAGACAATTCAACATCTTCTAACTTTTTATTAAAGCTGCATGCGCTCAAAACTAAACACAGAATTGCAATATTAAAAATAAACTTTGTTCTCATCGAATATCATTAAATTTTACATCATCCAAAAAAAAGCAAGTTACAAATAATAAACTCTACAAAAAAAGACTGCCATAGAAGACAGCCTTAAAATATTTCAGGTACTTAAATTTTTTCACCAATTTGAATCATCAACAGGTGCTTTCTCTGGTTGCATCCCTTTATTCAACCTATCGGCCCATTCCTTGAAAAATATAGCTACTTGCTGAAGATAATCTTCCATTTTTGGATTATAATCTACAGCATCTTTGTCTAACCATTTCTCAAGAGGAAAACGAGATTGTTTCTTTAAAGTTAGATTGCTTACAGTATATCTGTATCTTCCATCTTTAAAGTCAATCTTGAACACATAATTTACCATCCCACCATCTCTTCGGTTTCCTTCCTCATCATTATAGAAAAGACGAAAGCGATGTTTTCCGGCAATAATCCCATTTGGAAAATCACGCAAGCTTGTAACTCTTACAGGATCTTTGTATTCAGAATTCACCCAACTAATACAGCGATTGAATAAATGTTTTTTGTCGCCATCAACTTTTACAACATCTCTAAAAGTAATTAAGCCTGTATCTTTATTCACTGGTATTTCTTGGGCTTCCTGGGCTTTGACTCCTATTCCAATAAACAACAGGAATATTCCCAACAATAAACTTCTCATTGATTTCATGTTTTAATTTGGATTACGAATGCAAGTTATAATAATCTTAAGTAGGGAGCAAATGCTTAAGAATTTTTAACTAGCTGTATGGCAATTTTTTACCTTACAAAACAGGACTTTTCCAAAAAAAAACGAGATAAAAAAAGACCTCCCAAAAAATGGGAGGTCTTGAAATATATTTAGAAAATAATTTCTTCAGAATTACATCATACCTGGCATTCCACCCATACCTGGCATTCCACCTGGCATTGCTGGAGCTGCAGCTTTGTCGTCATCATTATCTGCTAAAACACATTCGGTTGTCAATAACATACCAGCAATAGAAGCAGCATTTTCAAGAGCAACACGAGTTACTTTAGTAGGATCAATTACACCAGCTTCAAGAAGGTTTTCATAAACCTCAGTACGAGCATTGAAACCATAATCTTTTTCACCTTCACGAACTTTCTGTACTACTACAGAACCTTCTACGCCACTATTTTCAACAATTTGACGAAGTGGTTCTTCTAAAGCTCTTTTTACAATAGCAATACCAGTATCCTGATCTTCATTTTCACCAGTAAGACCATCTAAAGCTTCCATAGCACGAATCAAAGCAACTCCACCACCTGGGATAATACCTTCTTCGATTGCAGCACGAGTAGCATTTAAAGCATCCTCGAAACGATCTTTCTTTTCTTTCATCTCTACTTCACTAGCAGCACCTACATAAATAACAGCAACACCACCAGCAAGCTTAGCAAGACGCTCTTGTAATTTTTCACGATCGTAATCAGAAGTAGTAGCTTCCATTTGAGATTTAATCTGAGCAACACGAGCATCGATATCTTCTTTTGCTCCTTTACCAGAAACAATAGTAGTATTTTCTTTATCGATACTTACCTTTTCTGCTTGACCAAGGTACTCAATAGTAGCATCTTCTAATTTATAACCTTTTTCTTCAGAGATTACCATACCACCAGTTAATATAGCGATATCTTCTAGCATCTCTTTTCTACGATCGCCAAAACCAGGAGCTTTAACAGCAGCAACTTTTAGAGCACCTCTTAAACGGTTAACTACTAAAGTAGCAAGAGCTTCGCTTTCAACATCTTCAGAAATGATGATAAGAGCTTTACCACTTTGTGCTACTTTTTCTAATACAGGAAGTAAATCTCTCATATTACTGATCTTCTTATCGTAGATCAAGATATAAGGATTTTCATAAACAGCTTCCATTTTTTCGGTATCAGTCGCAAAATAAGGAGAAATATATCCTCTATCAAACTGCATACCTTCAACTACATTAACAGTAGTTTCAATACCTTTTGCCTCTTCAATGGTAATTACACCTTCTTGAGAAACTTTAGCCATAGCTTCAGCAATCATAGAACCGATTGCATTATCATTGTTTGCAGAAATAGAAGCTACTTGCTTAATTTTTTCAGAAGCACCACCTACTTCTTGGCTCATATCTTTAAGTTGACCAATAACTTTTACAACAGCCAAATCAATACCACGTTTCAAATCCATTGGATTTGCACCAGCAGTAACGTTCTTTAAGCCTGTATTTACAATAGCCTGAGCAAGAACAGTTGCAGTAGTAGTACCGTCACCAGCAACATCATTGGTTTTAGAAGCAACTTCCTTAACCATCTGAGCACCCATATTTTCAACTTTGTCTTTTAGCTCAACTTCTCTAGCTACAGAAACACCATCTTTGGTAATATGAGGAGCACCAAAAGAACGATCGATAATTACATTACGACCTTTAGGACCTAAGGTTACTTTTACAGCATCTGCTAGAGCATCAACACCTTTTTTTAACTTGTCTCTTGCTTCTAAATTGAAGATAATATCTTTAGCCATTTTTTTTCAAAATTTTATATTAAAAGGAATAATTTAGGAAAGATTAGGGCAATTAAACAATTGCTACGATATCAGATTCTCTCATAATAAGATAATCTTCACCTTCTAGGTTAATTTCAGTACCAGCGTATTTTCCATAAAGAACAGTATCGCCGATTTTCACAGTCATTGGCTCATCAACTTTACCAGGACCAGCAGCTACTACAACTCCTCTTTGAGGTTTTTCTTTTGCAGTGTCAGGTATAATAATTCCTGAGGCAGTTTTTTCTTCAGCTTGGGCAGGAGCAATAACTACTCTATCTGCTAGAGGTTTGATATTTAATTGTGCCATTCTTTAAAGTATTTAGAATTTTAATTTTCAATTTATGTTAACTTCCTGTCACATTTTGTGCCAAAAAGATTAGACAAAAAAAATGTCAGAATGCTATGACATTCTGACATTTTTTAATTCCTTTAATTGAATTTAATTTCTTATTCAGCAGAATCAGCTGGAGCTACTGGCGCAGCTTGTTGCTCAGCAGGAGCTACTGGCGCAGCAGGAGCAGGAGCTTGTTCGTTTTTCAACTGATTGGTTAATTCGGTTTCTACAGCAGCACCACCGTTAGAACCATGAGGAATGGTAGTAGTAATAGCAAGGCTAAAAACCAAAACAGCAATAGCCAATCCCCAAGTAAATTTTTCTATAAAATCAGTTGTTTTCCTAACACCCATAAATTGGTTAGATCCTGCGAAGTTGGAAGCCAATCCTCCCCCTTTTGAGTTCTGTACTAATACAACTAAGATTAGCAATAAACATGCAACTCCTATAAGAATCATTAACAATGTATACATTTCTTCTCTGTTTTATTTATGATTTTAAGCGCTTTCTAATATTTTCAATTTGATCTGCAAAGTAAGCACTTTTTTCGCTTTCTAACAAACTTAATTTTTTATAGATACTCAAGGCTTTGTGATAATTACCTTGCTCAAAATGAATTTTTGCCAAAGTCTCACTAACCAATTCATCGTCTTCTTCCTCTTCGCTATATTCAATAGCTCGTTCTACAGAAAAAAACTTATCTCCACTTATATTTATTGCAGGTTTCTTCTCTATAAAATCCTGTATTATACGACTTTTACCATCCCTACCAGATTTATCACAAGCAAGCTTATTGGATTCTGAGGGAAAACGTCCATTTCGTTGCATTTCTTCAAGTTCATGAGGCAAAAGAAATTCAGGTTCAATTTCTTCAAATGTTAAATCCGATTTTGATATTTCATCCAATTCGATATCAGGACCAGAATCCACATAAGACTTTATGGGTTGATTATCACTCTTTGACTCAATCACTACTAGAGCATCTACACTTCTAATTTTTGCTCTGAGTAGTTTTCTTGATCGTGAATAAATTGCTGCTTTTTTTAGACTAGACTCAAAATGAATACTATCATGTACCTTTAAGCCCAGGGAATACAAAATAACTGCAGTCTGAAAAAAAGGATAGGTTTCTATTAGTTGCTCCAAGTCTCTCAAATCTTGTGACTGTATGCAAGAAGGGTCATCCAATAATTCATAAAAACGTTTCCTGTTCATCCTTTTTAATTGTTTTGCATTACCAGTTTACTACTGCTTTATTAAAAATATTTTCAACCAATTTATCATTTATTATGTCAATTTGAGACGTTGGATTATCCAGATTTACATCACTAGATTCATCAGTATAGTCAGAAAAAGTAGTTTCAAAATCTTTATCAGGCTCGAGTTTATTAACAAAACGAACATTTACAGTAATTGTAATTCTATTCAACTGACCTGTTTGCTGGCCTCCAGCTCCAGCTCCAGAAATAGCCTGAGGTAAAATAGAATAATCAGTAATTTCACCAGAAATCTGCAAGTCACCATTTCGTTCCACAAGAATAAGTTGAGTTTGTGAACTAAAAATATCTTGCAATGACTCAGTAAACTGCTGACTTAACGAAGGAACTACCAAAGGTGCTTTATTTGGGAAAAAAGCGATTGATATTGTTTTTGCTCCAGCAGGAATGCTTGCACCTGAAAAAGAATAGATTCCACAAGCAGTGAACAATGAGAAAAATGATAATATAAATAGGAAAACACCTGCTTTTGTCTTTAATTTACTAATCGACATATCTTATTATTTAATATTATATTCCTTTATTTTACGATACAAAGTACGTTCCGAAATTCCCAGTTCCTGAGCAGCATATTTACGTTTACCATTATGCTTTTCCAAAGCCCTTCTTATCAAATCAATTTCTTTATTCTGAATAGATAAATTTTCTTCTACAACCTCCGAATGTGCTATAGGTTGCGGCTCGGGTGTAGGAGCAGCACTATGAATTTCAACATTTCCTACTTCAAGGTCATCATTATCAAAATCTTCTTTAAACTGCTTAATTATACGGGAGTTAATATCTGCATAATCCACATGTTCTCCTCCTTGTTGAATAATATCAACAACAGTTTTTTTCAGATCGTTGATATCTTTTTTCATATCAAAAAGAACCTTATAGAGTAGATCACGTTCAGAGAAGCTCTGCTCTTTCTGCTCTTTATTCCCCACCAATACAGGCAATTCAGAATAAGAAGGATTAGGTAAATACTTCTTCAAACATTCAGCAGTAATTCTCTTTTCTTTCTCAATAATTGAGATCTGCTCAGAAATATTCTTTAATTGCCTAACATTTCCTTCCCAACGATACGATTCAAGAACATGAACAGCCTCTGGTGCCAATCGCAAGATCGGCATTCTGTACTTCTCTGCAAAATCGGCAGAGAATTTACGGAATAAAAGATGAACATCTTCCTTGCGGTCGCGCAATGGAGGAACAATGATAGGCACTGTATTCAATCTATAATATAAATCCTGACGAAATTTCCCTTCAGCAATTGCTTTTGGAATATCTACATTGGTAGCTGCAACAACTCTAACATCGGTTTTTATGACCTTTGAAGATCCAACCCGAAGAAACTCTCCGGTTTCTAAAACTCTTAACAGGCGAACCTGTGTCGACATTGGAAGTTCGGCTATTTCGTCCAAAAATATGGTACCTCCATTTACGACTTCAAAATATCCTTTTCTAGAATCATGAGCACCTGTAAATGCTCCTTTTTCATGACCAAACAACTCTGAATCAATTGTTCCTTCAGGAATTGCACCACAGTTAACAGCAATATAGCCACCATGTTTTCTTGAACTCAACTGGTGTATAATCTTTGGAAAAACTTCCTTTCCACTTCCACTTTCTCCTGTAATCAATACCGTTAAATCGGTAGGGGCCACTTGGCGAGCAATATCAATTGCCCGATCCAAAAGAACAGAATGCCCTATAATTCCAAATCGTTGCTTTATCGCTTGTATTTCCATCTAAAAGGTAAGTAAATTTTAATTAAGGCTTAACGAAAACAAAGGTAATTAATTTCCCTATTTTATGTCAATATGACAGAGAAACTAAAAGAAAAACCTTGAAGTCAATATGAATATTGCTTGATGAATTGAAACTTTATTTATAATAATAAAAAACGGCTGACCTTATATAGCCAGCCGTTTTTATGCATAAGTATCACAATAGATTAAGCATAAAAATTATTTCTATCGCAACTCTGCACCTAATTTATCTTGAAAAGTTTTTATAAACTTACTCATTGTCTTATCAATCAGTTTGTCAGTAAGTGTTTTGTCTGGATGTTGCAGAATAAACTTCACAGCATATGATTTTTTACCTTCAGGTAGCTTATCGCCTTCATAAACATCAAAGATACCTACAGATTTAAGAATATGCTTCTCTACATTTAGAGCCAAACTCTTTATTTCTGAAAACTTAATATTCTTGTCGACCAATAAAGCTAGATCACGGCGAACCTCAGGGAATTTTGACACTGGCTCATAACCTACTTTATTCATCTTAACCAATTCTAAAACTGCATTCCAATCGATCTCGGCATAAAAAACATCTTGTTTAATATCAAAATGCTTTAATACTTGTAAAGAAGCAGAACCAAATTCAGCAATTTTACGTTTCTTAAATTTCAATGCCAAACCTTCTTTAAAAATAGAAGAGATCTCTTCTGAAACTTTCAGTTTTTCGACATTAACTCCAACACGATGAAGAATTTGTAAAACATATCCCTTTAACTGGAATATATCATTTTGTTCATCAGCAGCATTCCATGTTTCAGGATTTTTACGACCACAAATAGCCAATGCTAAGGATTTGCCCTCAGAATAAGGAGCAAGTTCATCAGCAATTTCTTCTTGCGCATCATAGCGATATGTTTTACCAAACTCGAAAACCATCAAATCACTGGTTCTACGATTTTGGTTATAAACAACACTATCCATAACTCCAAATAATAAACTTTGACGTAATACATCAAGTTCACTACTTAAAGGATTCAACATTTTTACATTATTCTCGGAACAATATGCATCAATAGCATCTGTATGTGCAGAACTTGTCAGAGAATTATTCATAATCTCAACAAAGCCATTTGCCACTAATGCATCAGCAACAATATTTTGAACTTTCTCTGGATCTGGATTCGGAGCTTGAGTTAAACAAGAACGTACATCCGATTTAAGCTCAATGCTATTAAATCCATATATACGAATAATCTCTTCAATAATATCAGCTTCACGAGTAACATCAACTTTTAATGCAGGCACTCTTAGAGATAAACCTTCTTCGCTTTCACTTAATATCTCGATATCCAAACTTTCTAATATCAACTTAATATCATTTTGAGGAATAGAAATACCGATCAATCGATCAATATTTCTCCATTTAACCTCAACTGAAAAGTCTTCAATTTTAGTTGGATAAATATCTTTAACTTCACTAGTAACAACAGCACCAGCATATTCTTTCAATAAAGACACTGCTCTTGCTAGAGCCTTAGTAGTAATATTTGGATCTGCACCACGCTCAAAACGGAAAGAAGAATCGGTATTTAGCCCAAATCGACGTGCCGTTTTTCTAACTGTAGTCGGATTGAAATATGCAGATTCAAGGAAAATCCCTTCTGTTTTCTCCGAAACACCAGAATCTAAACCTCCAAAAACACCTGCTATACACATTGGGGCTTTGGCATTGCAAATCATCAAATCTTTAGACGATAACTTTCTTTCCTCTTCATCCAAGCTTACAAAAGGAACTCCTTCGTCCAATGTTTTTACAACAATTTTACCTCCTTCAACTTTTGCTGCATCAAAAGCATGTAAAGGCTGACCTGTTTCCATCATAACATAGTTTGTAATATCTACTACGTTATTGATAGATCTTATACCAACAGCCTCAAGAGCTGCTTTCATCCAATCTGGAGACTCTTTTACTTCTATATTTTCCAAGCACACACCACTGTATCGAGGACATAGTTTAGAATCTTCCACTTCTACTTCAATATTCAAGCCCTTACGGTCGATCTTAGGTAGATCGAAATCAGGATACTTTAAACTGAATTTCTTTTCTCCAGCTTTTAAATTTAAAATAGCAACCAAGTCGCGCGCTGTACCAATATGAGAAGTAGCATCAGCACGATTCGGGGTTAAACCTATTTCAAAAACATAATCTTCCTGAATATCAAAATATTTACTGGCTGGCAAGCCTATTTCTGCATGATCAGGCAGAACCATAATTCCATCATGAAAGGTTCCTAATCCTAATTCATCTTCGGCACAAATCATACCTTCAGAAACTTCACCACGAATTTTTGATTTCTTAATCTTAAAGGATTCTTCACCAGAATACATAACTGCGCCAACGGTAGCTACGGGAACTTTCTGTCCTGCTGCAACATTAGGTGCACCACAAACAATAGGAAGAATTTTACCATCCGCTACTTCAACGGTGGTCTTACTAAGCTTATCTGCTCCAGGGTGTTTCTCACAAGTCAAAACTTTCCCGATCACGATTCCTTCCAAACCGCCCTTTACAGATTGATATTTTTCTATCGCCTCAACTTCCAAACCACAAGAGGTAAGCAATTCTCCAGTTTCGTCAGGAGAAATGTCCAAATCAATATATTGCTTCAGCCAGTTGTATGATATCTTCATGGATATTCAGTATTAAAGTTTTAATTCGCAAAAGTAAGGAAATTTTAAAACCTCATTATGCAAAAATTTAGAATGAAAAAAACCTGGAAACCAAGTATTCTATCATTTCACTAACAGTTCTTTTTAATCATGTAGTTTATTTCAGCAAAAGTAATATCGCTTAAAACATTAATGATGAGTTAAATATTTTTCAAAAAAGAAAATATTACAATTGCTTTTAAAAAGCACAGTAAAAAAAAAGCCCTCTATATTTAAAGGGCTAAAAAAAAGGGGCAAGTTTTGCAACAGCCCCAATAAAATCTATGATCTTGGAATTATATTCTAACGAACTACCTTTACATTAACAGCATTCATTCCTTTTCTTCCTTTGGCTAATTCGAATTCAACCTGATCATTGTCACGAATTTCGTCAATAAGGCCACTTTGGTGAACAAAGATATCTTCATTGGAATCTGTTACAGTAATAAAACCATATCCTTTGGAAGCATTAAAAAACTTCACTGTTCCCTGTTTCATAATTTAATTTTTAATGTTAATCAACTAAGACAATTATTATATATTTATTTCAGCAGTTCAGAAGATTCATCAATTCACATGAAAAGAAGAGCTTCAACCTCTCCGCCTTATAAAATTCAACATTATTGTTAACTCATAAATTATTCCACACTCAGCTTTTTGACGCAAAACAAACTGCATCAATCAAAACTTCTGTGCTGAACAATGCCAGAAATTCTAAAATTTGAAAATTATTAGCGAAATGAATGATTTGTAGAAAGGAGCCTTAATAGCTTTCTTAACAGGAAGAAATCTTTATTACAATCTATTATTCTGCCAAAAAATAGTCAAACAGAATCGTTAAAAACGATTCTCAGAACTTACTTATTCAATAATTTAATCATCAACATTATTTTACTTATACTCAAGAAAATTCTAAACCTTTAATTTTCAACACCAAAGTATGAAAATTACATTTTCAGAAAATTCCTTTACAAATGATTAACTCCAATATATCAAAAATGGTATTTGAAATTGAAATTAAACTGCATTTTATATAAAAACGCAGTCTCAATTTGCCGCCGGAAAGTTACAAAATATTCCACAAAGAAATTAAAAACTTTTTCCATCAGCAATTTATTATCCATTTTATTGCTCAATTTTTTTCTGAAGTAGATAAAACAACAGAAATAACCAACCAATAACCGGGACAAAAATATAGAAAATATTAACAGGAGAACGTCCTGCGTCTCTTAATCTTCGAATAGAAACAGAAATCATGGGTAAAATAGAGAAAAATAAGTAGAAAACCTGGAAATACATGAAGAAAGAATATCCATCCAACAACTTCAAAACAGTAATTATAAATGCCTGATACAGAACAAACCACCAGAATTCACGTCTATTTGAATATCCCTGAAAATCAAATGTACGCTTCCAAACTCTATAAAATCTTTCCATTTAAAAAAAAACTACCTTTTATAAATCTTTTTTCAAAAATAGGAATAAACGAATGAATTTAAGCCTTCCTGGAAACTTATAATCATTTTTTGTTCTATAGAAAATAAATCTTAAAAAAATTCGTACAAAAAAGACTTTGACTCACAGTATTATATAATGGAGTTAAATAAAATATGGAAATTATGAAGCAGGCAAAGTATACTCTTTTATTATTTTTTCAATTTCTATTCGCTTTTTCGCTTATTGGCCAAGAATTTGAAAATTTAAGTTTTGGTACTGATAAAAGTTTAGAAATCTTAAGTTGGAATATTGAACATTTTCCTCAAAAAGGGAATACAACAGTAGATTATGTAGCAAAAAGCATTCAAAACTTAGATGCAGACATAATAGCATGTCAAGAAATTGAAAGCAATATATATTTTAAGAAGTTATTAAATCTATTGCCCGATTATGAAGGATATTATGTTCCTGGTGACTATGCAAGTTTGGCTTTAATCTATAAAAAGGGTGTAATAAAGAAAAATAAAATATTTGAAATATTCACTTCATCATGGAATTCTTTTCCCAGAGCTCCAATTGTAATGGATTTCAACTTCAAGGGGCAAAAATATATTCTTATAAACAATCATTTAAAATGTTGTGGAAACGGAATCCTTGAAAAAAACAATTATAAGGATGAAGAGAATAGAAGATATATGGCCTGCACATCGCTAAAGGACTATATTTTGGATAAATATAAAGACGTTCCTACAATTTTAGTAGGCGATCTAAATGATGAAATCACTGATAGCCCTAAAAACAATGTCTTTTCTCCTTTCCTTGATAATCCAGACGAATTTAAGTTTACTGATATGGATATAGCAAGAGGAAATAGCAAAAATTGGTCTTATCCTTCTTATCCATCACATCTAGACCATATTTTAGTAAACAAGCCTCTATTCGATGAAATAGCTCAAAACACCACAAAAACAGAATGCATAAAAATTGATGACATTACCAATATGGGATGGTACAACTATCAAAAAAACATCTCCGACCACCGCCCTGTAGGAATAAAATTCTTTCCTAAAGTAATAGATGGAATCGAAGATCTTAATGTGGAAAGTACATCATTTTACAATACTCCAAATCCGATATATACAGAAACATCATTCCATATGGATAATTTAAATGAAAAGGCTGAAATCCTCATTTACAATCCAATGGGACAATTAATCGATCATATAGATATAGCTAAGGGTCAAAAAATTGCAAATTGGACTCCTAAAAGCGAAATCAGTGGAATATATTATGCCATTCTAAAAAGAAACAACAAAAACACAACAAGGAAATTACTCATCCTAAAGTAATTAAATCAAGTTTCAACAAAGATTTCTTCAATAGAAGCTTTATTCAAGAAACCACTCATGCTTCAATCCTTTGTTGATAAAAAAAAGGAGACGGTAATTTATTACCGTCCCCTTTTGTTACCACTGTTTACAAATTTGTGTGCTACATATTTTTTACCAAGGGCAATTGTAAAGTTCTGCAGAAGGATTAAAGCTGGTCTTCTCAGCGAAACTAGCACAGGAAGCACTTTCTTGCTTTAACAAATCTCTTTCTTCACACATTATAATCGCGCCTCTATTAACTTGTAACTTCTTCAATTCTAAATTTTTCATAACCAACATAGTTTAGGCCCATTTTTGGTCAACCCCTGATCAGCAACAGGCAATTTTTAGTTCGAGTCCTTATGAGAAAAACGATAGCAAAAAATTGAAATTGCTCAAAAACAACTATTTAGAAGCAACCCATTTAAGGTTTTTTAATAAAAAAGTTACTCTACGGTCTGTAGCCATTGAATTTATTGAGTTTAAATTATAATTCTTATTTAAAACATCGTGTTTCGAAAACTACAGTTCGAAACACGATATCTCAATTTTCAACTACAAATTCTCAAAAAAGTCATTTCCCTTATTATCTACTATAATAAAAGCAGGAAAATCCTTTACACGAATTTTACGAACAGCTTCCATTCCTAATTCAGGGAAGTCTATAATTTCAATTGACTTAATACTGTTTTTTGCAAGAACAGCAGCAGGACCACCAATACTACCTAAATAAAATCCTCCATTTTGATTACATGCATCGGTAACTGCCTTACTTCTGTTTCCTTTTGCTACCATAATCATAGAACCTCCGGCTTTCTGGAATACATCAACATATGGATCCATACGACCAGCTGTAGTTGGGCCAAAACTACCTGAAGGCATACCTGCAGGAGTTTTTGCCGGACCTGCATAGTAAACAGGGTGATTCTTTATATAATCAGGAAGTTCTCCCTTGGTATCTAAAATCTCCTTTATCTTCATATGAGCCATATCACGGGCAACAATTAGAGTTCCGCTTAAACTCAATCTGGTTTTTATTGGATACTTTGCCAATTCCTTTAGGATATTCTCCATAGGCTGATCCAAATCAATTTCAACAGCATCTTTTAAATGCGGTGCTTCCTTTGGAAGATATTGAACTGGATTTTTCTCCAATTGCTCAAGGAATATTCCATCTTTATTGATCTTAGCCTTAATGTTACGGTCAGCACTACAACTAACACCCATTCCAACAGGACAAGAAGCTGCGTGGCGAGGCATTCGAACAACTTTTACATCATGAACAAAATACTTTCCACCAAACTGAGCTCCTACTCCACACTCACGACATATTTTTGTAATCTTTTCTTCCCATTCCAAATCACGGAATGCTTGACCTCCATCATTTCCTTCAGTTGGCAAATGATCAAAATATCCTGCACTTGCTTTTTTTACTGCAGCAAGATTTGCTTCGGCAGAGGTTCCTCCAATCACAAAAGCTAAGTGATAAGGCGGACAAGCAGAAGTTCCCAAATCCATAATATGTTGCTTTACCCACTTAGTAAGATTTTCCTCATTAAGCAAAGCTTTTGTTTCTTGATATAAATAGGTCTTGTTTGCACTTCCTCCACCTTTTGTCAAAAACAAAAACTCATATTCATTTCCCTGATTTGCATATATATCAATCTGAGCAGGCAAATTGGTTCCTGTATTTTTCTCTTCAAACATACTAAAAGGAACAACTTGTGAGAATCGCAAATTCTTTTCCTGATAAGTATCATAAACTCCTTTAGAAAGATGTAAAGCATCATTAGCACCTGTATATACATCTTCACCTTTTTTGCCAACAACAATTGCAGTTCCTGTATCCTGACAGGTTGGCAATTCGCCATCGGCAGCAACAACCTGATTTAACAACATCGTATAAGCAACAAAACGATCGTTATCTGAAGCCTCAGGGTCTTGTAATATCTTTTTTAATTTTTCAAGGTGTGCTGAACGCAAGTAAAATGAAACATCACAAAATGCTTCTTTCGATAACATTTCCAGTGCCTCAGGTTGCACCTTTAGTATTGTTCTACCATCTACTTCTATAGTAGAAACATAATCTTTTGTTAACAATCTGTACTCGGTAGTATCTTTAGTGATTGGAAACGGTTTTTGATAAATAAACTCAGACATCTTATTTCCTATTTAAATGTTCTAGAAGATAGTTAGCCGAAAAAAACTTTTTACTCTTACATAGCTTTTTATGCTAACCACCATGGGTTCTTTTTATTTTATGACAAAGGTAATGAATTCAATACAGAAGAAATTGCCATTCGTTTTATATAACAAAATATTAATTTGGTTTCATTATATTCTCCAACATCAATGGTTTTAAGATTAGCAATTGAACAAAACAAACCTGAAACAACTACAAAGAATATACAGGCATTTTTCTTAATTTACTCTTAATAAAAATTAACCTTAAAAGTTAATGACATAAAAGTATATGTCCCATAAATATCTATATTTGCGTAGATTTTGTCAGCACGAATGTTGCGGCGCTTCGCCGTGATAGACAGGGAACTTCCCATACTTCACTACACGTCAGTGACATTCAGTGTGACTTCTTGGAGCCATATGTCACTATTGTTCCGAGAAATGCTGAATGTCTGCGACATTAATCTGTGAACAATAGTGACATATGGCTCCCCGTCACACCTACAGTGACTGAGGGTAGTCTTTTGTCAGATTTAGTGGCGAAATCAAGTGCGGTTCTATATAAATAGGGTCGCACTTTTTTGTATCAATACTAATCGATTCTTCTATGCACAAAAATTTACTTGAAACGTATCCTCCCAAAAATATTGAAGAAGAGAAAACTCTTTTAGATTTTATTCAGGGAAGAAATTCGGATGGTACGCCATCTATTACCAAAGAAAACCAATGGAATATATTTAAAGCTCTATATAAAAAAGCAGAGCAAAACCCTTGCAACACAAAAATACTTGGGCAAATTTTAAATATAATAGACGAACTGGATCCTTTAAATATACAAGAGGATTCTTTGACCAGTGCAAAAACCATTCGCTATATGAAGCGAAGAGGAAGAAGGTTTGTAAATACTTTGGCCGAAAATGATATTCAGAAATATATTGATATCTGTACCGAATTAATCTTAAGTCATAATATCGACAGCGATCACTATATAAATTTATATTCTCAAAGCGACAGATCTCTTCATTTTTATCCAGAATTTACTAAGGCTTCTCAAAAAAAGAGTCTTACAAAAACCCATTATAGTCTCTTTGAAAATAAAATAATGTGCTATCTGAAAAACAGATGGATTTTAGGAGACATTGTACTTGGAAACTCTGAACATGCCCGCCAACATAATAATGGTAATGGTAGTTTTACATACGATTATTGGAAACTTCGTCTATGTGATATGGGTATTAAATATCCAGAATTATGGAAGAAAGGGGAAATAAAAGAATCTATTATAAATCCCGAACAAAGCTGTTCATGGATTGCTCTGGAGTTTATATATAATCTATGTAAACTTCAGAAAAGAGAAATGGAGATTAAAGGAATAAATCCAAGATCTCTATTTTCTTTAAGCTCTCCAACTTATGGATTAAAAAAAACAGCCTTAGACTCAAATATAAAATGGCTCAAAGAATTAGATAATAAAGGTATCCTAGTCGATCAATTCTTTAACAATCCAAAGCACGAAGAAGAATCATCGCTCTATTTTCTTAGCTTACTGTTTATACTATCTAACCATAAAGATCGAAAATGGCTAGATGAAAAGCTTCTGCCTGAAATTATAAAAGACAAAAAACGTCTGGATCAATTTTTTCAGTTTTTAATTGTTCTTTTAGGCAGTCGTTATGGAAACTTATCGGGATATGCAATTAGCAATAAACTGAAAAAGAACATTGCTCTGATAGAAAAATATGGAGATCAGCTAAAAGCAAAAGAAAAATATTTAAATCCACTTTCTTATGCCATCGTAAAAACAGATTCACCTAAACTTCAGGAAATTATTTTTAATAATATTCAAAAGGCGGATCTTGAAGAAAAACTAAGCAAGTGGTCTTTTCTATTGTATAATGGCAATGATAAGCTTTGGAAGATGTTTAAAACACAACTCCAGGAGGAATTAGGCAATGACCATTGGAGAAATATATCTTTACTTCCTACTTCTCTTTTTCACGAAATTGACGATATAAAAGAATTGGGTTGGCAAATCATTGGCAAAAAGTATAAGAAACTATCATCAAACTTCGGCTTTAAGCATTACTTCTGGAAACAGTTTGAAATTGAAATAAAAACAAACGGCATAAATCACGTTTTTGAAAATTTAAATAAAGTAGTCACTATCAATGCCTGTGATTATTTTAACGATATGCTTTCAAAAATCCATATTTATCAAATCGACAGCTTAAAGGACAATTATCTGATAGATCTGGTAACCCACCCTTTTACAAAAGATATAATTTGGAAAATCATTAGCAACGTACCAAGATACTATCTCAATACAGCAATCAGATTCTTAAAATTTTATGACGATCCAAATATTCACTTTGATTTTATAAAGAATAAAACTGAAATCATAATCGAACTATTGGCATCGCGCTGGTATAACGGACCTCTTGTCGATTATCTCCTAACTCAATTAAAAGATGGTGCCTCTAATATTTGGTCTTTAGTTCTGGAAATCAGCTTAGAAATTAAAGAAGCAGATTACATCAGCAAAAATCTATTGGATAGAGTTCCAAGTGAAGAGTACAATGCAACTATTCAAAGATGGTTAGCAAATATTCTAAGCCTTAAAGAGTTTGAATCCTGTAATTTCAGAAAAGCATTAATCAAAGGAATCCAAAAAGCTTTGTTTGAAGAAAGTAAGAATCCGGAAACCTCTGATTTACTAAAAGACCTCGGACTTCAAATTGTAAGTAAGGCGTGGGAAGAAAAAATAAATATTCATTACTTCCACTGGATTCTATCTATTTCTGAAGAAAACTGGGATAATTATAAGTACGCATTCTCAATGCAAATTTCGGAAGAGAAGATTGATTCTGATTTATGTATGGAAGTCATTGCATTATGCAAAGACTATCTCTGTATAAATAATCGCCTTTGGGCAAATGATGAATTTAAAACCTTATTCCTAAATCAAGCAGATGAAAGAATTTTAAAATGTCCTGACATTGAAGCGGAACCAATAATAATGGAATGGATTGGGAATATTAAAGGAGATAAATTAAAACAAGAAGACACTCTATTTACCATTGCCAGCCATAAACAGAAAAACATCAGAGAAAAAGGTTGGGAAGTAATTCATCAGTCTAATCAACAAATTCCTTTTATCCTCCGACTAGCAGAATATGGTGCTCCGGAAGTAACTAAACTAGCAAGCAAATGGTTTAGATCTATCCCCAAACAAGGAGAACTTGAAACAGAAATGATCCTAGCTCTTTGTGATAGCCCAGAAAAGGAAGTTCGTAATCTGGGACTTGAAATTATTGAAGAACGTAAACACTTACTCGATTATAAAAATGAAAATATTCTTCAATGCCTGGCTGAGCATCCAGATACCTATGTACAGGAAAGAGTAGCTGAAAGTATTGAAGAAAACCCCAACAACCCGAAATTTGCAAAAGATTTTGACAAAGTTGTATTGCGCCAACGAAATAAAGCTCGTAAAGCAAAAGAAAGTATAAAACGTCGACTTAGCAAAGGTTTAGATTTTGACAAGGAAGTGCTACTTGAACTGGCACGCGGAAGTAATAAAAAAGATGCTGAATGGGCAATTATTCAGCTAAGCAAACTTGCGCTTATGGACCAAGTAGATGAAAATGAATTCAAAATCCTTTAAAAGATCAAGAAATGAATATTACACAAACATACCATACTCCAAGTACTGTAAAAACAGACTCTACCTCTAGTAGCTTTGATTTTTCAGCAGAGTCTTCTCGCGGTCCTGTCTCTCTAAAAGCTTTTGTAAAAAACAGCTTGGCCTATGCTAGAGTAATGATGGCCTTAAGAAAAGTTGTTGTTGGCGACTGGCGGCCCAAACAGGTTGATCACTCTGATTATCAAAAATGGGTTATGGAAGAATATTTAAAAGAACTTCCATCGGAAATGGGCAATATTGATTTAGCGAAAGTTAGATTAATGAATAAAAGAGATGCTATTACTTCTCAAAAGAATCAAGTCCGCGAAGAATTAAAAAACCTAAACAAAACTATTCCTGCTGCCCGTCAAGATTATTACAATTGGCTTTATAAAAATGATCGTGATAAATGGATTGTTCTCGACCCTGTTATTAGTGTTCATAAGGACTCTGTAATATTTGAAGCTTTTTCGCTCGACGAATCTCTTTATGGTAGAGTAAGTGTTCCTAATAAAAACCTTGAATGCTATGGCGATACAGAATATGGAACAACTAATATCGACTTCAGTCAAACTCTTGCTGACGAACTCTATAGAGTAAGAAACTACAGACCTGCATTCCTGAATGTGAATTACCACGAGGTAAGTATGAATACAAGTTTAGGCACTTCTGTTGAAAAGAAAATTGATTTGCCAGAAACTTGGGTAAGAGGATTTCTTCAAGTACAGTCTGCCTCTTCTTTAGATGGTGTCGACTTTAAAATGAATAGCAATACTCTTGCTGATATTATAAGTATACTGGAACAGAAAAAAGAAAAACAAGCCCCTCGTTCTCTACGCTTTCAATTCGAAAAAGGGAAGAAAGTTCGAATCCTTATAGAACCCTGGAATATTGAAATTCAAGATTCTATTATTTATAATGGTGACTTTAATGGCGAAATTCGCCTTTGGGGTAGAAGAAGACTTTCCGTTCTAAAAGATTTACTTCCTCTTGCCAAAGAAGTGCAGGTAAAAATGTTGGGAAGTGGAATGCCTTCATATTGGAGTGTTTGTATTCAAGGACACCGCTATGACATTGGACTATCTGGTTGGACTGCAAACGACTGGGCAAATAAAGCAAATTTTGACCTCCTTGCCTCTACAGGTGCAAAAAATAAAGATGCAGAACAAAAAGCAGAACAAATTATATGTAACAAACTGATTCTTAAACCGGATGAGCTGGCCGAATTGGCCGAAATTTCTATTTCGGAAGCAACTACTGCTCTGCAGGAATTATGCAAAAAAGGTAAGGTAATGTACGATCATATTACTGATTACTATCGCTATAGAAAACTTATTCAGCATGAAATTGAAACCGATAATAAAGAAGAAGAAGAAAGAAATTCTTATGCTTACAATTTATTACAACAAAATCATTTGCATGTTTTAGAATCTGAAAATCTTTATCACAAATACTGTGTAAAGGGGAAAAAAGACTTTATCACAGAAATATTTCTGGATAAAGATCATAAGGTTCAAAAAGCAATATGTACATGTAGTTACTACAAGCAAAACAAACTACGCAAAGGTCCTTGTGCCCATCTCGTTGCCTCGGTACTTCATATTCAACAAAATAATGAAAGCAAATAGTTTCGCAAACACAGAAAAGTAAAGAATCATGTCGGAAGATACAAACTGGAAAAATGAGATAAAAGAAGTCGGGAAAACTGTATTCGAGCTTGAGGATATGCGAAAGCTAGGCTTTCTGGAAATAGACGATCAAACCATTTCTGCAATTGCCGAAAAGGAAAAGGAATACTATAAACTTCTTGGTGAGGAAAGAAATCTAAATAAGGAAATAGACAAAGAGCTTGATATCCGCCCTCATCTTGAAAAAATTCGACAAAAAAGAATTGAACGTGTTGCTAAAAAAAGAGAGGAAAGAAAAAAAGAGAAAGCGATTCAGGAAGCTGAAAGAAAAAGAAATATTCAAGAAAAGCTAACTTATACTCCCTCTTATTTAGGTGATGAAATATCTACAGGTTTAAACTATAATAGTGAAAAGCCTGAAAAACTAGAAAATCTACAACTGCCTTCTTGTCCTAGCTTAAAAGAATTGGAAGATTTAAGTAAAATTCCTGCAAAACAATGGCAGTGGCTTGCATTTCATAAAAAGGTAAGTAAAACAGATCATTATGTTCGATTTAATATCCCTAAGAAAAATGGTAAGTTAAGGGCAATTGCATCTCCAAAAAAGCAAATGCGAAATGTTCAGACATGGATAAAAGAAAGTATTTTAGATAAAATAGAAATCCATAATGGTGCAATGGCATTTCGGCCCAATCGATCTATTGTTGATAATGCATTGGCACATAAAGATGCAAAGATTTTAGTACGTATTGATTTTAAAGACTTTTTTCCCTCCATAAAGTTTTCTAGGGTAAAAGGAATCTTTAAATCATTTGGCTATAATAATGCTCTATCTACTATATTCGCATCAGTTTGCACCGATAGTCCTATGCGTGAAGCGGTGATAAACGATCAGAAATATAAAATTGCTCTTCAAGATAAAGCACTACCTCAAGGAGCATGCACATCACCTGCTATTACCAATATTTTGTGCCGACAATTAGATGCTCGCCTTGAAGGTTTATGTCAGAAAAACGAATGGACCTACACTCGCTATGCCGACGATATAGTAATATCTACTCAAAAAGATAAACCTCAGCTTAAAGGTTTTTTGAAATGGGTTTATACAATAATTGAAGATGAAGGCTTGATAATTAATCATGAAAAAACAATGATTATGCGTCCTCATCAAAGACAAAGTGTTACGGGAATTGTCGTAAATGGAGCGAATGACATTCGCATTTCCAGAAAAGATATCCGCAGAATGCACTCTTTTATTCATCACTTATTGCGTAATGAAACTTCAAAATTGAAGCTTAAGAACAATACCGACCCTTACTTATATCTTATGGGATATATAAACTTCGTAAGAATGGTTAATTCTGAACAAGCTGATGGATTGATTAAGTATATGGGAAAGCTGAAGGAGTAGGATTACTTAAAATAAACAACAGAGGCTATTATATTTTGTAATAGTCTCTGTTGTTTGTTTAACAGCTATGACTTACAAGTTTTAAAGCATAAAAAACTTCATGTAAGAATTATTAGTTTTGAATTGTGACCAACAAAACCCAAATGTTCGAACAAGAGGCTTTCAGTAAAAAGAAGCTATTAACAAGATTGAATAGCCTTGAAAGCGAAACCTTTTAGAGCAATTTTCTCTAAAAGTAAAAAAACGACTCAGTTGGTTTTATCATAATATATATATGACACGTTATTAGCAACTGGGCTTTGTCACTTTCTAATTTCTTCAACATCTTTTACATTATTTGGAATTCCTTTGTTACTATAAGGTCCA
>JBGRQE010000021.1:0-48049 GCA_041725955.1 Bacteroidales bacterium | reverse complement strand
TCGCTTGGTATAAACAACTTTGCTTGATGATTTCATAACGTTTCAATTTTACTGTAACGCTATTTTAGGACGGGACATTCTAAAAAACAAAGAGGCTGTCCTGTAATTCAGGACAGCCTCTTTGTTTTTATTTCATATAGTTATCTTACAGTAACTTTATTTTTTCAAAAACTTCTCGGTTTTTTTAATCCCATTTACATCTGTATACTGTACAAAATACATTCCATATTTTAATGAAGCTACAGATATTCTGTTTTCGGTAGAAGTATAAATTTTTTGCCCTGTAAGATTAAAAATATCAACAGTAGAATTAACTTCTCTATTTTTTATACTTATTTCCATATGAGAAGGATTTGGATAGATAGCTCCACTTGATTTATTATTATTTACTTCCTGAATAAACAAGGGCAGTTCTACACTAATATTAATATTATCAATCTCATATGTAGTATTAACATCTTTAGTTCCTATGTATTTAAACCCAATGTTAATAGTTTTACCAGCATACTGACTTAAATCTATATCTCCTGATTTGACCCATTCTGGATTATAAGTCAATGAACCATCTTCTTTTTTATGCTCTTGATCATCAATTTTTGCTTCTAGTTTTACCCAGTTTGCAGAATTTTCATCACCATTATAATCCTCAGATATATATACCTCCAAAGTTACACCTCGAAAATATCCATTCTTATTTTCAAAAGAAAATACACCTTTTCCTTTTCCTGGAAGTGCTATATCTTTAGAAATTAACCAGCATTCAGTTTCAGGATCTATATCTTGCTTTTTATAACCAGATATCTTTGCAAAAGTTTCATTATTAAATTTGCTTTGTTTCCAAACATTAGATCCTTTAACACTTTTAACTTCCCATGGACCCGGGAATGTATTAAAATCCTCAGAAAGCAAAGTTGCCCCAACAGGAGGATTAGGGTTACCGCCTCCTCCATTATCTGGATTCCATTGTTGACCATATTTCGAACCCCACAGATATTCAATTAATTCAGGATAGTCAAGGAAAGGATTTCTATTTCCCTGAGCTTTTTGCAATTCATTATTTCTACGAATTTCAAAATTATCTACAGGATCAGAATCAGACCATAAAATCAACATATCTTGATCACCAACAATATCAATATTCCAATCATATACTAAGGACATAAAAAAACAAATCCTGGCACAGTCTCCTCTTGAAACAGATGGTGGCATATAACTACCGTAACGTTTATTTCCTCTTTTTGAATTTTCATAAGGTTCAGATGCTCTTAGATTTTGATTATCCCACATTTCACTCTGAGAAGGAACCATTAATGATTTTGGCCAAATATGCTCTCTATTGTAACCACTCTTACCACTAGCTTTATGATTCCCTACATTCTCTTCCTTAAGTGTATAAATAAGCTTTACTTTTCCTAGTTTCTCTGGAATTTGATCAGTTTGATCTACATCCCAATTATAAGAATGCTTTTTTACCCCTCTTTTCGCTATATCACGAATTGCTTCTTTAAGAGCTTGCCCACTTTTACCTATAGCTTCAACATAATACCCTTCTGGAGCTTGTCCAAAAAGCGTAGAAAATGAAAAAATAAGACCTGCAAAAAATAGAATTTTTCTCATAATTATCTTGTATTATTTTCAACAACATTATGCCAACGAATAAAAAATAAAAGCTTATATAAAATACAGGTAAATTATTTGAAATCAAACTATTTTTTATTTCTCCAAATAAATTAAAACAGAAATCTAATACGCTATTATAAAAAGCAAATGGAAAAAATTTAGAACTTAAAAGAGATTGCACAGACATTAAAGATAGCCATTAAACAAAAGATGTATTTAGATGTAGATAAAATAAAGGATATAATATATCAAGCTTAACAACTCAATCATCACGTATTTAGATAAAAAAATAAACTACTAAAAAAATAAAATCCTATTTTTGTAATTACATATTAAACCATCTGAAATCGTCTTTTCCATGAAACATTCTAAACTCCTATCTATAATATCAAGTATCCTCTTTATTTTTACTCTTTTCAATTCTAACATTACTGCTTCAAATATAAAACCAATCCTACCTCCCCTATCTAAAAACCAGAACAATGACTCAATAAAGAAATGGACTGTCAACGGATTATCAAGTCTGACATTTAATCAACTATCCCTTACTAATTGGGCCGCAGGTGGAGAAAGCAGTTTGGCAGGTAAATTATTTATAAATCTAAATGCAAATTATGTAAATGGTAAATTTTCAAATCAAAATGCTGCTATACTTGCCTATGGCTTAATAAGCTCTGAGCAAAACAAGACTCAAAAAACAGATGACAAAATAGATCTTTCTTCTTCCTTTAACTATGTTGCTTATAAAAATTGGTCATATAGCGCATTAGCACAACTAAAAACACAATTTGCAAACGGTTTTAAATATCCAGATGACACTACTGTAATTTCTACTTTTTTTGCTCCAGCATATTTAACAATCTCTTTAGGCATGAATTATACTCCTACAAAATCACTCAGTCTGTTTTTTGCTCCAGCAGCAGGAAGATTTACATTTGTTTTGAATCAAACTCTTGCTGATAATGGTGCCTTTGGTGTAAAAAAAGCAAAACTGGATGATAATGGAAATGTATTGGTACGGGGAAAGAATTTATTAGGTGAATTAGGGATCAATTTTGTTCTGAAATACAATGAAGAAATATTTAAAAATATTCAAATTAATTCCATATTAAACCTATTTAATAATTATTTAGACGACAATGAAAATAATAGATGGAATATTGATGTGGACTGGGAAACCAACCTGAATTTTGTTGTAAACAAATACATAAGTGCTATATTGTACTGGCATTTGATTTATGACCATGATGTCAAAATCCCGACTTATGAAATAATTGATGGTAAAAAAACTGAAATAAAAAGAAGTCCTAAACTCCAATTCAAAGAATCTCTAGGAATTTCTCTTACTTACAAATTCTAATTTTACAAAAACTACAATCATCACTCTTACCAGAAACACAATTAGTTAAGATTTTTTTAATATTATAACATACCTACTTTTAAAAAAAACGCTAATTGCAACTAGTATCCAAACAGTAATGCGTCTTTTTGTATGTTTGTATTCAAACATTAAAATACAACACATACTTATTTATGAAAATTCGAGTACTATTGATTAGCCTATTCCTGATTTTAATCGGTAATCAGGTGAATGCACAAAAAAAGCTTAATAAAAAGCTTAAAGAACTTGATAAGTATTATGCAAAAAGTCTAAAAGACTGGAAAGTACCAGGAATGGCAGTTGCTATTGTTCATGACAATAAAATTATCTTTGAAAAGGGATATGGTGTAAAGAACATTAATACAGAAGAGAAAGTTGACGAAAATACATTATTTCAAATAGCAAGTAATACAAAAAGCTTTACAACTGCTGCTTTATCTATTTTGGTAAGTGAAAATAAGATAAAATGGGATGATCCTATTCAAAAATACATACCATGGTTTCAACTGTATAACACCTATGTAAGTGGGAACATAAGTATTCGTGATGCATTATCACATAGATCTGGTTTGGTAACATTCAGTGGTGATTTAATCTGGTATGGTTCAAAATATAATAGAAAAGAAGTTATTCGTAGAGCTCGTTTTTTACAACCTAAATTTCCTTTCAGAACTCGTTTTGGATATTCGAATATCCTATATCTAACTGCTGGAGAAATAATTCCTGAAGTTACAGGAATTTCATGGGATGAATATATAAAGACAAAAATTTTTGCTCCATTAGAAATGTCCAGAAGTATAACTTCAGAAAAAGATCTTTTAAACAAAGAAAATGTAGCAACCCCCCATCATATGATTGAAGGAAAACCTGTGGTAACACATTATATAAATTGGGATAACATTGCTCCTGCAGGTTCTATAATTTCTAGTGTACATGACATTTCTAATTGGCTAATCATGCATTTAAATAAAGGAAAGTACAAAGGAAAGGAAATTTTAAAAGCAGAACAAATATATGAAATGCAAAGCCCTAATACTCCTATATATTTGAGCGAAAAGAGTTCTAAAATGTTTCCATCACAACATTTCAAAGCTTATGCTCTAGGTTGGCAGGTTTTTGATTATGAGGGAAAGAAAATTGTTACTCATAATGGTGGTGCAGATGGAATGATTTCTCAAACAGTTTTAATTCCTGAATTAAAAATTGGATTCGTAATTCTTACAAATGCTTCTTCAGGTTTATACTATCCTAATCTATACAAAACTCTTGATGTTATACTAGATAAAAAAAATGCACCAGATTGGAGTAAACTTATTCTAGAAAGCAAAAAAGCAAAATCTAAATTACTAACACAAAAAGTTGATCAAGAGAAATTACCAATGTGCTTAGAACAGAAGGATTATATAGGCGTATATGGAGGTGATATATATGGAAATGCAAAAGTTTCTTTTATTAAAAAAGGAAATCAAAATGAATTATATTTAGAATTATTACCAACTCCTATGTTTAAAGGAATATTAAAACACATAAGTCTGAATACTTTTGAAATCAAATTTCCTGAAGCACCTGGTCTTCCATCGGGCACAGTAAATTTTCTAGTAAATGAAAAAGGTATCCCTTATAAGATAATCATCGATATACCAAACCCTGACTTCAATTTTAAAGAATTAGAACTTATTAGAAAATAAAAAAGAAGCTGCCCTTTTCTTTTTGGGCAGCTTACTTAAAACTATTGTATGGCTATATTATTTAGTTTCTATTTTACCTCCAAAACTTGTTGATGTTTTAACATCTTTAGGATTTCGTGAATAAACAACTTTCCCTCCAGTAGTTGCTTTTGCTTCAATACTTTTTATGGCAGCAACCTCAACTAAACCTCCTGCATCAGCACGAACTTTAACATCATCAGAAATCAAATCCAAAGCATATACAGTACCTCCAGAATTAGCCTTAGCGTCTAATCCGCGCACCATTCCCGTAACTTGAATAGTTCCTCCAGCAGAAGATTTTAGTTCAGCTTTAGTAGTTTGCAAATCATCTAAATAAATTTCAGCATCGTTTCCCGCCTCCACATTCAATGAAGATCCACTTAACCTTTCCTTTATGTTTATAACAGCAGAAGCTCCAGCAAATAATTCACTAATATTTTTATATAAGATTTTCATCTTTACTTTATAATTTTTTGCAATGCCTGCTGTAAATTTAACTTTGATAACTAGTTCACCATTTTTATTATCAAAAATTAAATCATCTTTCCCAATACCTTCAACAGAATATTGTAATTCATTAGTCATACTTTTAAGTAAAACAACATCTATCTTACCAATTACTTTTAATTCGGTAAACTCACCAGGATTATACTTGAAATTGTAATTTTGAGCTTTTATACAAAAAGGGAGAAGCAATAATGACAATAAAATTAATACTTTAATTTTCATTGAGTGTTGATTTTTATTTGCTAGAAATAGTGAAATCTCTTTTGGGATTAATTCACTAAGCGAAATTATGATTTTTTTATGATATCCAAACACTCTTTTATCTTAGGAATTTCTTTTTTATCTTCTGTCATTATTAATAATCTATCTTTTGCTTTTAGCACTGTAGAGCCTTTAGGTGTTAAATAGGTGTTATTCCTGTTTATCAAAACAATTAAAGACGTACTTGGAAATTTGAGTTCAACCAACTCTTTACCTACTGCTTTAGAATGTACAGGTAAAACCATCTCTGTAAGCTCATTCTTAATTTCATCATATAACTTAAATGATTTTAGAGGTTTTTTATCTGGCATATCCAGTTTCATCCATTTTGCTAAAACGGAAATCGTACTTCCTTGAAGTAAAACAGATGTTATAACTATAAAAAACACTAAATTAAAAATCAAACTTGATTTATTTATTCCTGCAATTAATGGATAAGTAGCAAAAACAATAGGAGAAGCCCCTCGCAACCCTACCAGTGAAATATACCATTTCGATCGAAAATCAATTTTATGAAAACTTAAACTGATAAAAACGCTTAAAGGCCTAGCAATAAAAATCAACACTAAACTCACCAAAACACCTGTCAAAATAACAGGAGGAATCTGGCTTGGAAAAACCAACATACCTAGAGTTATAAACATAATAATCTGCATAAGCCAAGCGATACCATCTGAAAATTTAATTATAGTGTTCTTATTTATAAAAAAACTATTCCCTAATATAATTCCAGTAAGATATACTGCTAAAAAGCCATTTCCATGCAATAAATCAGCAAAGGAATAAGAAAATAAGACTAAAGAAAAACTTAAGACCGGATAAAGAGCTGTATTATCAAGATGAATTTTATTAATAATGAGTAAAGCTAACCTTCCCATTAATACGCCTACAACTGCACCTATAGCCATATTCATAAGGAAATTAGGAATAATCATCCATAGAGAAGTTTTTTCTGGCATTAATAAATACTGAGTAAGCGTAATAGTAAGAAAGTATGCCATAGGATCATTACTTCCCGATTCTAATTCCAATATTTGGGCTATACGATTCTTTAAATTCAAACTTTTACTCTGCAAAATAGAAAATACTGCAGCAGCATCAGTTGAGGAAACAATAGATCCTAATAATAATCCTTCAACTAATGTTAATCCTATAACCAAATGAACAAATAGTCCAACAACAAAGGCCGTTACAAGAACTCCAACCGTCGATAATACGATTCCCTTACCAATAACCGGACGCATCTCTTCACTTCGAGTATTTAATCCACCAGAAAAAAGAATAAAAGATAATGCTATAATTCCAAATGATTGAGCCAATCCTGGATCGTCAAAATATATACCTAAAGGGCCATCTGATCCAGCAAGCATTCCAACAGCTAAAAAAAGAATTAATGCAGGAATTCCAAAGCGACCAGAAAGCTTACTTGCCAACAAGCTAATAAACAATAACACAGAAACGATTAACAAGAATCCTTCTATAGTTAAATCATGAGGAATAAAGCTCATAAGCAACAAATTTATTTGTAATTAATGCCAATTCACATTCTATGAAGTAACAACAAAACAAATTTGTAGTTCAGACAAAAGAAAATTAATTTGAATGGTGATGCTCACCAAAAACAACATATGATTCTCTAAACTCAGGAGAGTTAATTATCTTTTTAACATTTTCAAACTTTTCTTTCCATTTGAAATTAAGTAATACCTTATCTATTTGATTAATATGATGAATAGGAATTAAAGTTTTAAATGGATATTCTAAAGGAGAAAATGTTTTATAAGCAATTTTATCAAACAATGATGGATCCACAGCTTTATAATAAGGATTATCTACAATGACCTTATAACTATCAGGACGTAATCCTTCAATCACACTTTGTCCAGACCAGTAGAAATTTAACAACTGAAGCCACCTATTCACTTGTGGCCCCATAGCAATGATAGTATTTATCTTTGGGCATTCCTTTAGAGCATATTGAATATCAGTTAAACCCATATGTGCTCCCAATTCAGTAATCAAAGTTTCTTCACCCAATGGAGGAAAAGGGTCTGGTTCAATAGGATGTAAATCTAACAAATAAACATTTTCTTTTTTAACATCCTCTCCTACCAACAAATTTATATAATCAAAAACTTTTT
The DNA here is from genome assembly GCA_041725955.1 of Bacteroidales bacterium. GTDB lineage: Bacteria > Bacteroidota > Bacteroidia > Bacteroidales > JBGRPZ01 > JBGRPZ01. The sequence continues at coordinate 40,430 of JBGRQE010000021.1, read as the reverse complement.
GAGCATACAAATACTTTGCTTCATCCTTTTCTGAAAGATGCCCTTTTCTAAAAAAAACATCTGCATAAAATGAAGCTCTAGGCAATTCATCACCCACTTTCTGATAAAAAGGGTCGCTACCTATTACTAAAATAGTAGCAAGATCAGGCTCACCCCATATTTTTGTTCTATACATTAAAATAATTTTTTGATTAAAAATCAATCTATGTCCTATACGAATAATCTTTATCTCAGAACAGCTTACAAAAAAATGCGTAAATAGATTATAGGAAACTAAAGCACATTGTATTAATAAAAAAGGGTATAAAAATACTTTAGTATTTCCACACCCTTTTCTACAATTCTAAAATTTATGCATATTGAAACGCTTCAATACCTTTAGTTGTAATACTTTTGCCCAGAAAGTTTTCAATTTCTGTAATTTGAGATTCCATACCTTTGCTTTCAGTATCAGTAAATAGATTACGTTCTTTTTCTATATAATCTACAGAAAAACACTCAGGTTCTATTAACGAATTGATTGATTTAAACACCCAAAGATTTGGAATAAAATCAGAGAATATCTTCTGGCGTGAGAGTTGTAAATTTTCAATTATCTGATCATATTCATGCTCTTTCAAAAAGCCTCCCGCGTACAAAAATTCATAGAAATAGCATATTCCATGAAAAGAAATAAAGTTCCGGTAAGTAATAAAAGACACTTTATCACCAGGCTCTCCAAATCCAGAACCCTCCATGATATCAACAACACCTTTCATCCAAGGATTCTTAAATTGCTTTTTATTCCAATTTATCCTATTTAACATAGCAAACAAATAAGATTGATAAAAAGGCATATCTAATTCCTCTTTCATGTACTTCATAAAGAAAATACTTAGCATCCAATAATTTTCATAAAAATCTTGATGGTTTTTGTATTTTACTTCTTTATTACCGAATTCTTTATACGATTGAATCAAATTAGTTAATTCACTAATCTCATCATCACTCCAAGTTTTGATTTTTTCTTGGTATTGAGGACTATTCAATAATTTATCAGCATTTCCAAATTCAGAATCTTCCTTATACAACAAATCTAATATATACCCTTGACGATAAATTTCAATGCATTCTTTAATAAAACTACCCTCTATATTGCCAAGTTTCTTCTCACTCCATTTTATGTTATAAAAATTCAGCAGATCTAGTTCTTTATTAATAATGGCATGCATTACCATTTCTTCATAAACTACAAAAGCCATAGAATCATCGGTAGAAAGAAAAAATCTTTTCACATATTTATAATATTCATCTTTGTTGTCTTCAGCATATAATCTTCGAAGAACAAAGTACCAATATAGATAAGAATTATTCTCGAAACTATCATGATTAACCCCTATTTTTTTCCCAAACTCCAACAATTCTTCAGTTGAATACAATTCAATATTCATTGGAATAACAGTCTTAAACCCTTCAACATAATCAAATTCTAAGTTAGGATATGTTGTAAAAACATAAGACATTATATCTAACAAATTATTCTTTTCATCTGTCGAAAGTCGAAATAAAGTCGACAAAACGTCTTCTGATGAATATTTTCCCCAATCAATAGTTTTATAATCCATTAATCTTTTATATTTATTACTATACAAAAAAAAGAAAAATTTATTAATAAAAACAATGATTCATTAGCATTCATTAGCCAAATGAAAAAATATTTCTTCAAAATAAAAACCCTTATAAATATTTTCAGAAAACATTTATGATTACATGAATTACTTACTATTTTAGCCCAAAAAAAATATGGATTGGATTTTTATTATTGTTGGAATTTTACTTTGCATTTTAGGAATTATTGGAGCAATAATTCCTGCATTACCGGGGCCAATATTAAGCTTTCTATCAATTCTATCACTTCAGGGCACAACCGATTTTAAATCAAGTAATCAAACAGTTATTCTATTGGGAACGTTTGCTCTACTTGTAACTATTATGGATTATATTATCCCAGGTTTAGGCACAAAAAAACTTGGAGGCACAAAAGCAGGAATTAAAGGTAGTAATATTGGTCTTTTAGTATCTGTATTTATTTTTCCTATGTTTGGATTAGTTTTAGGGCCTTTTGGTTTAATTGGGATCATTATCGGACCATTTGCAGGAGCTTATATTGGTGAAAAAGTAATAGGAAACAATAGCGACCAAGCATTTAGATCTGCTATAGGATCTTTTCTTGGATTTATTTCCGGAACTTTTATTAAACTAATCTTTTCAATTGTAGTAATATTTTTCTTTTGCAAAGCTTTCTTTTAAAACTGACAGAAACAATTCTTCTAAAATTTATCATACTCAATTTAAATTAAATACTTTTTAGAAGAATTGTCTTTATTAGTCTATCCCTAAAGCACCGCCTAAACCTATTACATTGTTTATCTTACACTTACCCGCAAAACAAAATCAATTACATTGATTGTTTTTTCTTGAATTTAAATTAGTCTTACTTTTTTATAAATTCTTATATTCTCATCTTAAAAAATAAGAGCCTTTTAAACTACCAAAGATTTACCAAAATAATATCAATTTTAAATCGATGAAAAAGAATTTTTACTTAACTCTATTACTGATCTTTAGTATTTTTATTTCAGTATCAACACAAGCTGAAAACGGAGATACAACAAGAGTACAAACAATAAGCTTTGACACCCCGGTGCCAAGTTGGTGGGGAGCTCCAAGAGGAGGTAAATATAAACTACCTAAAGCTGATAAAAAATGGTCTAAAATCTTAATGTATTACACCATTAAATGTGACCCTAATCAATCGCCAGCTTGTGGTCAATGGGATTATCTAACAAGAACAGAATTGGTTGAACGTACAGGTAAGCTAGATTCTCTTTTACTAAAACAACCCTCTTTTACAATAAATAGAGAAACCGTTGAAGAGTTTAGAGGTATTGATGAACAAGCATATTCATATATTCCCTATTTTCAAAGAAAAAGCACTGCTACAATTACAGATTGGGTTACTCTTGGCAGTGGCAATGAAAAAAGTGAATTTCCTCTTTCTTCAAATACAGAAAACGCAAAAACATATTATCTAATTACCAAAAACGAATTAGAAGCTGCAGGTTTAAAGAAAGGATATATTTCAGGATTACAAATGAATATAGCTGATATTGGTTGCGATATAAAAAATCTCAAAATTGAGATTGCGAAAACCAATCAAAACGAGCTTACAGAGACAAGTTTTCCAAACTCCTATTTTAGAACCGTCTATGAACAAACTACAAAATTCAAAAAAGCAGGTTGGAAAGAATTTCTGTTTACAAAAGCCTTTAGTTGGGATGGTAAATCAAATATTATAGTAGGTTTTTCTTTCGACAAAAAATTTGGTAATACAGCATTGACAAAAGTCAAAAGTGAAACTGCAAAAGGAAAAGCTATCTATAATGAAGGTTTAGATCATTATGTAGAAATCAATAATGATCTAATCGTAATTCCTACTAAAAATTTAGCAGACTTAAATGACGAGATTACAATTTCTTGCTGGTGTTATGGTGATCCAGATAAAAACCCGGAACAATCTACTTTTATTTGGGCAAACGATGAAAAAGGAAATAGGCAAATAAATATAAACCTTCCTTGGAATGATCAAAAAATCTATTTCGACTGTGGCTGGGATAAAGAAAAAAATAAAAATTATGATCAATTAACATATAAATGTTCCTCAAGCCTTTTTGAAGGAAAATGGACGCATTGGGCTTTCGTAAAAAATGCAAATGAAGGAACAATGAAGCTCTATATAAATGGAACCTTAAAAGCATCTGTCAAGGATAAGTTTCAAGCATTAAAGAAACTAACAAAATTTATTATTGGCGCAGATGGAAAAGGAACAGGACATTTTTATCATGGAAACTTAAATAATTTTTCTATTTGGAACAAAGCATTAAGTAAAGAAGAAATTGTTGATCTAATGCCCAAAAAATCAATAACTGAATTGAGCAGTACAGATAATCTAAAATTATTTTACTCCTTTGAGGATAACAATAAAGATTATGCAACAGATGAAAGTCCTAATAAGATAAACGGATTATATATTGGTAAACCACAAAGATTGATAGTCAAGGGAAGTGATAAAATCTATGCGAAACCTCTTAATACTCGCCCTTTATTTAAATTATGTAATGGTCAGATTCTAGAAAAAGACATCACTAATATTATGCAAATTGATACCATCAAACAAGATGTAGTTATGAAAATCGACTACAAAGATGGTAATAATCCAACAATACCTGTAGATACCTCATACTACTATAATGAATACTATCATTATTCCTTTAATGACAATGGTATAGCTACCGACTCAACATTAGTTCCTGCAAAACATATTTTTACGAAAAAAGATTACAAATATTACGGAAAGCCTTTCGAAGTAGTAAATTACTGGGAACTTGGCAGATATATCACACCTTATGGTATTGGACTGGATTTAGGTGAAGGACATACTTGGGTTTATGATGTAACAGATTTTGCTCCAATATTACATGATTCTGTTATACTAAAAGCAGGGAATAACGAAGAGCTTTTAGATCTTGATTTTGTATTTATTGAGGGAACTCCAGAAAGGGAAATAAAAAAAATAACTCCATTATGGAACGGAAGATATTTCTTGAATAATTTTCACAATGATGTGACTGAGAAAAACATAAAACTTGAACCCGATGCTAATACATTTAAAGTTAAAATAACAACAACAGGACATGGTTTTGACAACCCTACTAACTGCGCTGAATTTTGTGATAAGAAACATACTCTAAAAATTAATGGAGAAGAGAAGTTTTCATGGAATATCTTACAAGAATGCGCTGATAACCATCTATATCCACAAGGCGGAACTTGGATTTATGATCGCGCAGGATGGTGCCCAGGAATGAAAGGGAAATTAAGAGAATTTGAAATAACTGATTTTGCTAAAAACAAAGATGAAATTAAACTTGATTATGATTGTGAGCATGATGATTATGGCGACTACCAAGTGCGCTCATACCTAATTCAATATGGTGAGTTTAATTTTGACTATGATATCGCTATATCAGATGTTATAAGCCCAAATAATGCAACTAGATATGCCAGATTCAATCCTATATGCGGAAAACCAACCCTAGAATTAGAAAATAAAGGTAAAAATGAAATTAACTCCATAATTTTCAAATATGGAATAAAAGATGGTCCAAAATACGATTACACATGGACAGGAACTATAAAAAGTCTTGAAAAAATAATTATCGAACTTCCTGAAATGGATTATCATGCTTTTTCAGAAAATGACACCTTCATTGTAGAAGCTGAACTTCCTAAAAAGACTGCTGATGAGAATTTAATTAATAATAAGTTTAAAACTACATTTAAAACTACTCGTCAGTTTCCTAATGTATTTGTTGTTTCTGTAAAAGCTAATAACAGTCCTAAAGATAACAGCTATAAAATATTAGATAACCAAGGCAATGTACTTTTTGAAAGAACTGAATTTGAAAAAAATAAAGAAGCTAGAGATACTATTACCTTAGATAATGGTTGTTATCATTTTGTTATGAGTGATGAATCTCAAAACGGACTTTATTTTTATTTTCATAAAGGACAAGGAACAGGAAATTTAAAATTCTTAACTCTTGATAAAGAAGAACTTGCAAGCGAAAACCCTGATTTTGGAAAATATACATCATTTGATTTCACAACTGGATATATGGTAAATTTACAGGAAGGGACAAAAATATTATCTGAAGTTAATATTTCTCCTAATCCTGCAAAGGATCATATTACTGTTTCTATAAGCAAACCAGAAGCAGAAAGATATAAAGCTTTAATTATGAACACTACAGGACAAATACTGAAAGTTAAAGAATTAGGATTTGGCAAGAGCTTATATCAAAACATAAATATCAATGACCTACAAGCGGGATCATATATAATGATTATTAAAGATTCAAAAGGAAATTATTCACACCACAAATTTATTCGAACAAAATAAATTAATCTAAAATCAAAAGAGGCTACCCTAAAATAATATGGATAGCCTCTTTTAATTTATACTCAAATATCGTTTTGTACGATATTAGTAATTTTCTGAAAACTCTTGAAAAAATGCTTGAGGATGCTCACATGCAGGACAATTCTTAAAAGGCTTAACTCCTTCATGAATATATCCACAATTTCTACAATACCACATAATTTTTTCTGGACGTTCAAAAACGCTATTATCTTCAACTCTACTTAAAAGTTTTAAATAACGTTTTTCATGCATAGCTTCAACTTTAGAAATAACTTTAAATGCTGATGCTATTTTTTTAAATCCTTCTTCTTCTGCTATCTTGGCAAATTCAGGATACAAATCTGTCCATTCTTCATTTTCACCTGCTGCAGCTGCTTTAAGGTTTTCGGCTGTTGTTCCAACTTTACCAGCAGGAAAAGATGCTGTTATTTCAAGTTCACCACCCTCTAAAAAAGAAAAAAAGCGTTTTGCATGTTGATATTCTTGTGCAGCAGTTTCTTCAAAGATACCAGCTATTTGCTCATACCCTTCTTTTTTAGCTGCTTTAGCAAACATAGTATATCTTGAACGAGCCTGAGACTCTCCTGCAAAAGCTTTAAGCAAATTTGCTTCGGTTTTAGAACCTTTAATTGTATTCTCCATTGTTTTTCATTTTAGGTATCTACAAATATCTAAAATCATTAACACCTTCAAAAACTCAATAGCATTGAATTTGTAATTTATAATGATTATAAAATTCCACCTTGCTTATAACCTTTAAAGCTTACAATCTTTATAAAACAATTTGCTATAGCCAGAATTTGTATATAATTTTACCCTTTTAATTTGTAATGCAACGAAAATATTCAAATGGGAATTTTAAACCGATTAAAGGGGAAGCAATCTTCAAAAAAAAGTAAAAATCGATTGCCTGAAAAAAGTTTTCAACCTTTACAGGCAAGACTTATGTACAAAGAACTTCCAAATCTAAATAAAGAAGAACTAAGACTAGAGTTAGGAAAATTATTCAATAGTATAGTTGAAAAAGATGTAAAGAAAAATCATTACGCTTACACTTTTCCAGAAAAACAAATCGAACATAATGGCGAAGATTTAGATGCTCAAATACAAGTTTTTTTACCTGAAAAAGAAAACTTTATTGGAGTTCATCCTCAAGTAAGCCAGCAAAGTTGGTATTTCCCAAAAAATCAAATTTTATTGAGTCAATGCACTCACGAACTTTTAATTTCAGATTTCCCATACAATGGCATCGATTATGGAACGCGTCTGGAGGTATTTAACAACTTCTTATTGGCCTTTATTAAAGTAACAAAACCTTTAGTTCTATTTTCCATTCCCGGACAAAAAGTTCTTGGTCCACGACATATTACTGGGTGTTTAGATAAAGAAAGTTTTAATCCTCTTTTTACTTGTATAAACCTAAGAACATATAATGTAAAAGAAAATCAAGAAGACGAAGAAAGCGAAGTTCTTTTTGACACAATAGGTCTAAATAGTTTTGGCCTTGACGATTTCCAAATTCAATCTTATGGACTAGATTCTAACAAGATATCTGAAATCTTATGGAAATGTGCTGTTGAATCTATTCAAGGAAAAACTTTGGAAAATGGAGATACAGTTAGTGGTATGGATAATGACATTCACTGGACTTGTAAAAGAGTAAAATCTACTATTCCTCCAGAAAGAACTGTAATAGAACTCATACAGAGTTAATACAAGTAAAACTATAAATAAATACCTAAGACTGTCCAATCCCTTTTGGACAGTCTTTTTTTATGACACAAACAACTTCAATTCAAACAAACTATAATAGCATAATTTTGATTACATTTACCCTTTTTATAGAAATACGTAATAGTAGGGTATGTACAAAAAAATCACAACGCTAAGCATTGTTTTATTTATCTCAAATTTTGCTTTTGGACAAAATTGGGTAACACAATCTAATAACAAGAAAACAATTTCTTTTCTTGAAGAAAAGAAATTGTTTGATAACTATTGTAAGAATAACAAAATAACAAGAGGGTATTTTGAAGAAGAAAACAAAAAAAAATTAAATGGATGGAAACAATTTAAAAGAAGAGAAAATAACTGGCTAAATCAAATTGATCCAGAAACAGGTAAATTACCTAATTACACAAAATACATTCTAAATTCTGGCTCTTTAGAAGAAAAAAAGCTACCAACATGGAAATGCCTTGGAACAAATTCAAGTCTAGGCGGCTATGCTGGAATAGGAAGAATAAATTGCATTGCTTTTAATCCAAATAATTCAAACGAATTTTTTGCAGGAACTCCAGGTGGAGGTCTATGGAAAACAACTAATGGAGGAGTAAACTGGATTCCTCTTACGGATCAAATTGCTAGTATTGGTGTAAGTTCAATAGTTTTAGACAAAAACTATCAAGAAAACCAAACCATCTATATAGCTACTGGCGACAGAGATTCTAAAGACACCCCTTCTATCGGTGTTCTTAAATCTATAGATGGAGGTAGAAACTGGCAAACTACTGGACTATCCTTCATGCCTAGTGAAGAAAAATATATTTATAAGATGATCAATCATCCAAAAGATCCTGCAATTTTATATGCAGCCACTTCTGCAGGCCTCTTTATGACTCAAGACAAAGCTAATAATTGGACTTTGATTAGCCAGTATAGGTTTAATGATATTGAAATTAGCAGTGACGATCCAAACATTCTCTATGCAGGAGGAGCCATCGAACAGAGAGGATCCATTTTTGTCTCAATAGACAAAGGATATAATTGGGAAACTAAAATACAAGACAAAAGTATAAGAACAGCTATTGCTATTAGTCCAGCTGAACCTAAAATCATTTACGCTATTTCTTGTTCTGAAATCGGTGGTCTTTACGGTATATATAAATCTACAAATTCCGGAGATAGTTTTGATCAAATTCTAGGAACTGAGGAGAATCTATTTTTACTAAATTGGGATCCTGATGGATATGGAGAAAATAAAGGACAGGGATGGTATGATTTGACAATAGCAGCAAATCCCAAAAACGCAAATGAAGTTTATGTTGGCGGCATAAATACATGGAAAACAAATGATGGAGGAGAAACATGGAAATGCGTAAACCATTGGACAGGTGCTGATGGAATTGCCCCTGTCCATGCAGATAAGCATGAAATGGTTTTTCAACCTAAAACCAACTTCTTTTTTGAAGGTAATGACGGAGGTATTTATAAAAGTGAAAATGGAGGAAAAACATGGATTGATTTAACAAACACAATGATCATCAGCCAAATTTATCGTATTGGAGTAGGAAACGATGTGCTTGGTCATTGTATTTGTGGATTACAAGATAATGGAACAAAACTTCTTCAAAATAAAAATTGGAATGATGTTAATGGTGGCGATGGTATGGAATGTTATATTGACAAAGAAAATCCAAACACACAATACGCATCTATATATTTTGGATCAATCGTTAAAACAAATTCAAACTGGGAAAACTTATTCTCTATTACTCCTGAAGGAGCGCAGCAAGGAGCATGGATTACCCCATATGCCATTGATCCCAATAACAGAAATACAATCTATGCAGGATATAACTATTTATGGAAATCAATTGACGGAGGAGTTTCATGGGAGAAAACCAAAAGAGGTAGTAATTATGTTAAGTTAAAAAATATAGAAATCGCTCCTTCGAATTCTGATGTTATTCTAGTTTCGACTCCAAGTTACGTATATAAATCTACTGATGGTGGAGAAACCTGGAAAAAGATTTCTTTTAAACTCTCCCTTAAAGGAGCAAAAATTAATGGTATTTGCTTCAAACACGACGATTCTGATACGTTTTGGGTAACATTTAACCTTTACAATTCTATTGGAGTTTTCGAAACAACCGATGGAGGAAATAACTGGAAAGACATTTCAAAAGGTTTGCCAAATATTCCAATTAATGATATTGTACAAAATAAAACTTCAAAGAACACGGAACTATTTGTTGGAACAGAGTTTGGTGTTTATAGAAAAAAAGATGACGATACTTGGGAAAGATATAGTAATAAGCTCCCAAATATAAAAATCACTGAATTAGAGTTCTATTATGGAGAGACTCAAGAGGAAGTGTATTTATTTGCATCAACTTATGGACGTGGGTTATGGATGTGTCCTCTTTATAAAATTGATGCTGTTCCAGAATTAAGCAGTAATTTAGTGGAACGAACACCATTAGTAAGTCCTAATCCTGGCAATCAATATATTAATATTCAATCAAAAAATGCCACCTATGCTATCATTCGAAATATCAAAGGAATTCCTTACTGGAGTGCTTCAAGAATTGACGAAAATGAAACAATAAACATTAATAGTTGGCCAAGTGGAACATATTTTATAGAAATTTATAAAAAAAACAATCGTAAACACGAAACCTTTATAATCAATCATTAAGCATATAAACAACTAACCGCTAGTACTTTTACTTAAAAAAAACACTAGCGGTTAGCTAATCTCCAAACAACTATTCACAATTTTAGCCGTTCTTATTGCTAATGGCATGTTTGTATCAATGCACTAAAACCACTATTTATCATCCACAAAAACCAAATAAGTTCCTCTACATTTAATTTCTATAGACCTATAGACAAAAAAGAATCAATTCTATTATGAAAAAACTAGTTAATAAAACCCCTTCACTTTTTCACCGTAAAGGAGAAGCTATTGTCCCCGGAGACGTTTTTGAAAACCAATTAACTTTGACTTTAGATCCTTCATTATTTTTGCTCTGGTCATGTTTTGTACCTTCCTTCAGACAAGCAGATACAAATAAATTGTTTTGGGAAGATTTAGGTTATGCATCACAAATCATTCCCTACTCTTTTTTATATAACCTAGCTTTAAGCTTTGGTGTTTTTGGGCTAACAGAATACTCAAGCAAACACATTAGCATTGAAGACACAAGTTACCTTAAACCTTCTTATGCAGGGGATACATTAACAGCTAAAATTTTTATTGCCTCAGCAACAAAGAATGATGATGGCAGTTTTTCAGTTAAAACAGTTCATTTTCTGCTAAATCAGAAAGGAAAACCAGTTTTTCGATTAATCAAAAACAGCATTTTTCCAAAAGAAATTCCGATAAAAGAAGGAAATGCCAAATGCCCTATTGATTACGAAAACTCCAGCACCTTTGTAAATCATATATTATCAGGATGTACAAGTACGCAATATCCTCCGTTTGCTAAATTTGATGTTGAAAAGAATCAATTCTATATACATGAAATGGTTCGTACAATGGCCCCTTGCGAAAACACATTTATTGCTACTTTACTAAAAAATATGCATCCCCTAGCAATAAATCCTCTTATTAACGAAGAAAAATCAGCATATCTCCCCGAGGGTCATATTGTTGCAATAGTTCAAGCTATTACAGCCCTAGAATTTCTTGAATTCATATGTCCTGAAATTGAAAAAGCTACACAATATAAAGAAGTAAAAACAACTTCAAGTCTAAGTTCATTTTCATATGTTATGGGGAAAGAAGATGCTGAATATGGTTTCGAGGAAGTTTATATAAGAACTTTTGGACTAGATGAAATTGATCCATTAAGTACAATTAATATTTCAGAATTACCTGATGGACTAAGCGAAAACATCGAAACAAAAAATGATTTAAAAAACATATTAACAGGTAAGAACAGCTTTTTATTTGACCATATTTGTCTTATAATGGACTGGAAATTTTATCGTCTAAAACAAAAAGGGTCTGGTTCCTTTATTATATAACTTAAATGGGCTGTCCTTAAAAAATGGACGGCCCTATTTTTTCTTAATATGGATTATCTCTTTTAGATTTCTCCTAAAAAACTAAACCACGACTCTAGTTTAAAAATTTTGATCTGATCTTGTTTATCTTCTCAAGATATTTAGATTTATCGCTCAAATGATCAAATTTCTCAGCCCAGTCTAACAATAAATTAATTACCTCCAATACCTCTTTACTTTCATCTCCATAAAAATAACTTCTCTCAGTATAAGCTTTATCCAAATATTTTTTACACAAAACATCTTCATTTAATGATAAATAATTCTTAGATGCTAAGATGTAAAAAAGATCTGCTCTAAAATCTTGTCCCTTTATTCTTTTTATAAAAGAAAGGCACAACTTATTTGACTCTTCATATTGTTCACAAATATTATAAAGCTCTCCTAATTTAATTCCTAATTCATATTGCTCATCCAAGTCATTCTCCTTTTTCAATATAGATTCTCCATATGAAATAGCTTCAGAATAATTACCCATTTTAATTAGAATTCTTAAGTAATCCATATATAAACCAAACTGAGAAAAACCCATATCTATATTTCTTGCAATAACTCTAGCTAAATGTATTAAAGCAAATTCCATTAATTTCAATGCATCATCAAGTTCCCCTAAATATTCTTTAGATAAACTACAAATATGAAAAGCTTTCGCAAAATATGGACTTGTTTTCTTATTATGAGAAAACAACAAAGACATTAAACAATGTACATATTTTTCAATTAATTCTTGATCATCTAACTGAATTCCAATTTCACATAAAACAGTCTTATACAAAACAAAATTCAAATGATTTTCAGGAAGAATAAGTCGATCAATATCAATACATTTTTCATAAAATGGAATTGCCTTTTTAAATCGATTATTCTCAAAATACATTTCTCCCAACAATTCAAGTATATTAGAATATCTTAAAGAAACACTCTGGTCATGTTTTTCTAGTAAATGTAAAGCATCCAGAAATACAGTTTCGGCTTTCACCAAATTTCCGGTAGATTTATAAAAAGTAGCTTCCACCCTTAAACAATCGGAATAAACAATATGATTCTTTCCTAAAATCTCACAACAAACTCCTTTAGCTTTTTTCAAATAAAACAAAACATCCTTATCTTCACCAGAAGCCATTTCTAATTCAGAATAAACTAAATTTAAAAAAATATTGTTTGGAGATTCTACACCTCTAATTTTTTCAATTTGAGCCAAGGTGTACATTATTTCCTGTTTTAAATCAAGGAAATCCTCTCCTATTTCAATTAAAGTTAAGCCTCGGATAAACTTCATTACTTGAAAGAAAAGATGTCCTTGACCATATAAATCTTCAACAATATTCATTGCTCGATCAATATAGCGTAGACCATCCAGAAATTCTGAGTTAGAATTATAAGCTAAGCCCTCCAAATATAAATTTTCTGCTATTTCTATAGTTGGAGAAGAAAATAAAAGTTCTCTAATGTTTTTTGAAAGTCCGTTATAATAACTCATTTCTTCAAACATACTGAGGTAATGACATAAATCGGCAAGTTCATAATAGACTAAGGCTAAGAATGAAGAATTTTCACCAAATCTTTCATTAACCTTTATTACTAATTCCTTTAAATTGGAATATGCTTCATTAAATCTTAGTTCCGATTTGAAAATACGACACTTGTAATAGTCATGTATTAGAATCAGCAATGTACTTTCTTTCAATTTATCAGACATCAAACAATAACTGTTTGACCAATCAGAGTTAGCCTCTTGTAATTTTCCGAAAATTAATAATACTTCAATTTTAAATTGAGTAAAATATATATTATAAAATGAATTATAAGGTTCAGCCAATTTAATAATAGAAGATATAATATCTAAACTTCCTGTAAAATCGCCCTGAGCAAATAAACATCTAGATTCCAGATAAAAAAACAATAAACTTCTTTCAAACAAGGAGTCTTTTGAAATTGAATTTCGAGCATCTTGAATTAAATCATTAGCATCAGAAATTAAACCTTTATTTAAAAAAAAATAAATCTTAGATATTACGAAATCATTATAATATTCTTGCTTATTAATATATAAAAGAGCTTCATTTAGATGTTCTTCTGCTAAATCAAAAGAAGATACAGAAACATAGTAATCTGCAAGCAAGATACTTCTTTCAAAAGAATTTGAACTATCTTTCAATTTCTTTTCATACTGCTTTAACTTGGAACTTAAAAGTAGTGAATAATCAATGTTAGAAAAACCAGGATAAAATCTCAGGATCATTTTAGACTATTTATTTATATTTCACTACAAAGGTAGGTATAAATGCAATTATTATTTAAGAGAACTTTAGATTTAAAAACAATTCAAAAAATTAAGCATTAAAACAAAATTGGAGAAGCCTTTGCAGGCTTCTCCAATAAAATATCTAATTATCTTAGAATATTAGTTACTTTGATAAATAACAGCTTCGTTCATAGTACCATTCTGGTTGATATCTGCCTGATGAGCATTACCTTCCTGGGTTACATGACCAAAGTTATTACCAACAGCTGCATCACCAGAATTTTGGTTGATGTTAGCTTTCATGTCATCACCAAGTTGTCTAATACCAGCTTTATTTTCGTCGCCGTTTTGAGTCAAGTTAGCAAGGTTATTATCACCTTTTTGAACAACTCCTAACTCATAAACACCATCTCTACCTTTAACATTATAATGATCTACATCATAAGCAACGTTATGATTTCCTGTTTGACTAATGTTAGCGGTATTGTTGTTACCTTCAACTTGTACAGACAATTGGTTATCGTTACCTAACTGACTTACAGTTGTTTTAGCATTATTTGATTTGCCACCATTATAAGTACCTTGACGCATGTAAGTGTAGTTACGGCTACCATCTTGAGTAATGTTAGCTTTGTTATCATCACCTACTTCGTGTACTTGAAGTTGATTGTTTCCAGCACCCATTTGCTTAGAAACCATTTCGTTATTGTTACCAACTTGACGTAAATGAGTCCAGTTTCCTGGTCCATCTTGGCTAATATTAGCAGAGTTATTATTTCCTTTCTGCTGCATGTTAACCTTATTATTCTCACCTACTTGCGCAATCTTAGCGCTATTGTTATTTCCTATCTGACCTTCAACATTAAATGTAGGCCAAGAGTTAACGGTATTGTTAGTTCCGTCTTGAGAAACTTCAAAGTTGTTATCATCTCCTTGAGAAGTAATGTAAGCTTTGTTATCATCACCTACCTGAGATAGATTACCTGTATTACGGTTTCCGTTTTGAGCTACAGATGCACTATTATTATTACCTTTTTGTAATGCAGCATCTTTGTTGGTACCGAATTTATTTGAAGCTCCGTTTTGAGCAATGCTCAAACTATTGTCATTACCTTCAGTAGCAGCAAAAGCCTGGTTGCCATTACCTCCTTCTTGGGTGATAGTGGTAGAGTTTCTATCTCCTTTTTGAGTAGCTAAAGCTTTGTTGTTATCGGTATTTTGGGTAATAGTCATATTATTATCCTTACCAACTTGAGAAAGCTCTCTCTTATCACTACCTGCAACGTTATTATTGCCAGTTTGATTAACACTCATATTATTGTTCTCACCATCTTGAGAAGCAAAAGTAGTGTTGTTATCACCTTCCTGATTAACAGACATATTGTTGTTTAAACCAGTTTGAAGCAATTCGTGACCTTTACGACCAGCAACGTTAGCAGAACCATTTTGCTTAACGGTCATAGTACTTCCGGTAGAATTATCTTGCTTACCAAAAGCTTTATTGTTCAATCCTTTTTGCTCTACTTTTGCAAAGTTTTCAGAACCATTCTGGTCAATATTACCCACATTGTTTTGAGCCATACCACACATGGCAAAACCGAATGCAAGAGTTGCACTTAGTACAATTTTCTTCATGTTTTCTTGAATTTTATAACAATGAAAAATAACTTTTTGAGTTTAATTATCTTTCCGCTGTTAATGGTTAATAATCAGATATAATCACATTTCTGGTATTTATCACAAGACAATTTGAAATATGAATCTTTATCTGTATTTACAAAGTAAGCATAGAATCCTTATTTATACAATAGAATAAACCCCATTTTTTTTTCGAAAAAACCTAAGCGAGCGGGTTTTCCGAATCCGAAGTAACACGCCATGACAAAACAACTACCAAATAGGCATTATAACCTATTTTGAATTCTAAAAAAGGAAATAAACAAAGCTATTTTATTAGGCAACTTATTTTCGTTTAATAACATTTCCAGATCATTTAAAAGATTTTCTCCTTCTTTTTGTAAAGAGAAAACAAATATCATAACAAAAACCCAAATCAATACAAATAGCAAATATCACCTATACATAACATAAAAAACCTTTATTTAAGAAAAAATAAAAAACCCGTATTTTTACCACTTAAAACCAAAAACCATTAATGCAAATAATAAACAAAACCTTATAATACTGATAATTACAAACAAAAGCCAAACTATTTAGTAAGTCTTAAATAGAGATTAAAAAAAATTATTTTTTTCACAAAACCCGATATCACACCGTATATCTACAACAGCTATAATAAAGCTATCGAATAACAATTTATAAACAATAAACCCAACACTCAAAAAGAAGTATAATTAATGATCATTTATTATTTTTTGATAAATTGCCATCATATATAAATCCGCAATTTTTTTCAAAAAAACCAATTTAATTAATCATACAAACTACATTCAGAAATCTCTTATGAAAAAGATACACTTCACTATCGCAATACTAATTTCTTTTTTTTTCACAGAAAGACTTATTGGTCAGGAATGGCTTTCAAAACTTCCTTTTTCAAAAGAAAGTTTACAGAAAATAAAAGAACAAAGTTTTTTAGTAAAAGAACAAAAAACTCAATCCGTTATCATTTTCAAAAGCAAATCTCAAAATCTAGAAAATGCATATAGATATTTAGATATAAATTACACAAAAAAAGGAGACATAGAAGATAGTATCTTTTTTAATAAAAATGGAACTGTAAAAAAAAGAACTGCTTACCATTACAACAAAAAACATTTAATTGTAGAAAAAGCCATTTTCAAAGGAAAGACCTTGACAAAACAATTCGAATATTATTACTCGAAAAAAAATAAAATTCAAGAAATCTTATTTTTAGATGAAAATGATGAGCTATTAAATGAATCTACATTTTTTTTCTATAAAAATAGGGATACAAAAATCACGGCCAAACATTTAGATTTCAATAAGAATCTGATTCACTATTACACGATTTACAAACAAAAAGATGGAAAAACAGATTCTATATACAAATATGATCAACTTAACAATATTCAACATAGAGTCTATTTCGATATTAAAGATAATAAAGAATCAATAATCACTATTGATCAATATAAAACACAAAAACAAATAATTGAACACAATACACAAGGAAAAATCACAAAAGAAGATTTCTTTATAGACTCAAAACTACAATATTCAAAAAAATATTTTTATAACCCCAATGGTGAAATTTCATACATTAAGCAAGAAAATACAAATAATGAAATACTTTACTATTTATTTTATTATCAATATTTCTAATAGCTTAAGCACACACACAACAAGCTTCTTGCAATTTTAAAATAAATTTCAAGTACACGGTAATAATTTTCACCCCATTTTAAACACCTTAATTTTAACTTGTCAGATAATGATTCATACAAGCGTGCTCTAATACACGACAATTATATTTATCAATTCTTATGCTCTTAACAAAAGCACTCCATATAGATATCTTTAATATGCAAGCTTAGGGTCTGTTCAATTAAAGGTAAGCGCCATGAGTTTTGATGGTATTGGTAGTTAGTATTGAAATACATTTAGGGTAAAAACTAAGATAAGTTTATTGTGGCGTTAAATTGTGGTGAAATTATTGTTATGTGCTTAGAAATACATTATACAGAATAATCTAACACTTTACCAAACGCCTTAAGATAATTTAGAATTAATAAAAAAAACAAACTCAACATCTTTGATTCCAATTAATAAATCTCAATACTATACCTATCTCCAGAAGATATTTAGCATAAAATCTATACTGTATTTTGACTTTTGCCACATAGAAATATATATTTGTCTATTATACGTTCGTATATATATTGAAAGATAATGGGCTAAATTGACTAAAAAGTCATTCTCCTGATTTTATATTTTATAATTCATCTCATGAATATTGAAGAGATCAAAAATAAACTAGGTGCTGAACTACTATATGGGGAGCAACATTTAAAACATCAATTAGAGTATTGCTTTGCATCAGATTTGATGAGCGATGTTTTAACTTTAGAAACTGAAGACCCCTTGCTTATTACTGGGTTAACAAATCCACAATGTCTTCGCACAGCTGAAATGGCAGATTTGAGGTGTATCATTTTCGCAAGAAACAAACCAATAAATAAGGAAATTATCAATCTCGCAAGAGAATTAGATATTACAATTCTAAGATCCAAATTTTCTGTATTTAAAATCAGTGGAATACTTTATCAAAGCGGAATGAAACCAATCTTTTAAATTGAACAAAAGTATTATATGGAATTTACATTTGAAATAAAAGGTGGCGATTTCACCAATACAGGTCAGGCATCAAGCCAGATAAAAAAAATATTAAAACAATTAAATGTTAACATTAAAATAATTCGAAAAACTGTAATATCCTTGTATGAAGCAGAAGTAAATGTTGTAGCTCATGCTTTTAAAGGAAAAATAACCGTTCTTATTGACACAACCCAAGTCAATGTAAAAGTAGAAGATGAAGGTCCTGGAATCGAAGATATTGAAAAAGCAATGGAACGAGGATTTTCTACAGCTTCGCAAGAAGTAAGAGATATGGGTTTTGGTGCAGGAATGGGACTTCCTAATATTAAATCAAATTCAGATTATTTGGATATTCAAAGTACGGTCGGGAAAGGAACTTCTGTAAACTTTATTAACCATTTAAAATAATGAGTAGTAAGCCTTTTTTTCATCATGCGCTAACAGTAGATAAAGAAATCTGTATTGGGTGCTCTAATTGTATGAAAGTTTGTCCAACTGAAGCAATTCGCATCAAGAATGGCAAAGCCAACATACATGGCGATAAGTGTGTCGATTGTGGATATTGTTATAAAGCATGTCCTGTTAGTGCTATTTTTGTCGAACAAAACGACCTTGATGAAATATTCAACTATAAAGTTAGAGTTGCTTTGATACCTTCTGTTTTTGTAGGACAATTTCCTGAAAAAATTAGGAGTAGCAACATTAATAGATTAATGGAAGAAATTGGCTTCACTCACGTTTTTGATGTTGAACACACTGTTGATTTTTTGCAAGATGCAATTACAAAACATATTAGCAGTTCAGTAAACAAACCAATTATTTCAACCTTTTGTCCTGCAATTATTCGATTGATCCAAGTAAGATTTCCAGCCTTGATTGATAATTTACTTCCCTATAAACCTCCAATTGATTTGGCAGCAACATATTGTCGAAAAATGCTAAACGATCGGGGAATTGAGAATAAAGATATTGGACTATTTTACATAACACCATGTGCTGCAAAAATTGCAGCTGTCAAAAGCCCTGTTGGAGAAAAAAAATCATTAATTAATGGAGTCATTAATATGAACCTCCTTTACAATAGACTCTACAGAATTATAAAAAATGATAAAACTTCAACAGAAAATAATATTATTCATTATCCTAGTGGGCAATTAAGCAAAAAAGGAGTTTTATGGTGTCTCACTAATGGAGAAGCAGATAATATTCAAGGAAGAAATTTAGCCATTGACGGGATGGAAAATGTAATTGAGTTCCTCAATAAAGTGGAAGATTTCGATATTGAAGGGGTAGATTTTTTAGAATTACGTGCATGTGATGAGGGTTGTGCTGGAGGAATATTAAACCCCTCAAATCGATTCCTTACTGTTGAAAGACTCAAAAAAAGGGCAAAAAAATATGATGATCGCTTAAAAAACATGCCTGAACTTAAGAACAGGCGAATAGAAAAATATTATAAATATTTAGAAGAAAATATAAATACAGGAAAGGTAGTTCCCAGATCCATTGATATTCTTGACCAAGATATTGAAAAGGCAATGAAAAAGATGCAAAAAGCACAAAAACTTATGTGCTATTTGCCAGGATTTGATTGTGGTGCTTGTGGTGCACCTACATGTAATAGCTTAGCACAAGATATTGCAAAAAATGACGCTACCCTCTCTCACTGTATTTTTATGCAAAGAATGATGGAAAAACACCACAAGTTAAGCCCAGAACATTCTTTTCGAATTATTGAAAAAATTTGGGGAAAAGATCGTCTAAATAAAGACTGTAACAAAAAAGGTGCAAGTAATGAAAATATCTAAATTAATTAGCGAACTAAATTTAAAATTAGTTGCTGGAGAATCTGGTATCGAAAATGATTTTAACGGTGCTTATGTCTCCGATTTACTCAGTGACGTAATGGGTAAAGCACAAAACAATCAAGTTTGGATTACTCTTCAAACGCATAAGAACATTATGGCAATAGCTTCATTAAAAGATCTATCTGCAATAATTTTAGTTCAAGGTTTAAAACCAGATGCCGATACAATTGAAAAAAGCAATGAAGATGGAATCCCTATTTTAATATGTGACTTACCCACCTTCGAAATTGCTGGAAAGATTTATAATATGTTGAATAGCTAAATTCTTCTTGAGGGTTTACTATTTAGTAATCCCTCTTTTATTATTATTTACCAAATTAATTCTATGAATATTTTCAAAGCAGATCTTCATATTCATACACTGCTTTCTCCTTGTGGCATACTCGAAATGAGTCCGAATACAATTATTCAAAGAGCACAAGAAGAAAATTTAAATATTATCGGTATAACAGACCATAATTCAACACGTCAGGCTCCCCTTATACGCAAATTAGGAGTAGATAAAAATATATTTGTTTTAATGGGAGCTGAAGTAACATCAAAAGAAGAAGCCCATTGCTTATGTTTTTTTGAGAAAGAATCACAATTAGAAAAATTCCAGAAATATTTAGATAGATATCTAACAAACATACCTAACGATCCGACTCAATTTGGATTTCAGGTAGTCGTTGATGAAAAAGAAAATATTATATACGAGGAAAAAAAACTACTAATTTCAGCAATTAATCAAAGCATAGACGAGATATTCGATACGGTTCAAAACTTAGATGGTATATTCATACCTGCACATATAGATAAAGGAGCTTTTTCGTTGACATCACAATTAGGTTTTATCCCTCCTGACATAAGAGCTCACGCTCTTGAAATAACAAAAAGAACCAATTTAAAAGATTTTATTACCCAATTTAATTACTTGAATAAATTCTCTTTTATTCAAAGTTCAGATGCACACCAACCTGAAGATATTGGAAAGAGCTATTGTATGTTTTCTTTGGAAGAACCAAGTTTTTATGAAATAAAAAAAGCTTTAAAAGGCATTGAAAACAGAAAGGTTGAAGTAGTCCAGTAATTGGAATTATGAAAAATCGATCCTTCAGATATAAAAGAATTTAGATAAGAAGTATAAATTTGTGCCCTCAATAAATATATTATGAAAGATTTATCACTACATATCTTGGATATTGTCCAAAATTCAACTAGAGCAAAAGCAAAATTAGTAGAAATATATTTTGTTGATAGCGCGAAGAGAAACACTATCGAAATAATGATAAAAGATAATGGAAAAGGTATGAACAAAGAAACACTTGATAGTGTAACCGACCCATACACCACCAGCAGAACAACCAGGAAAATTGGATTAGGAATTCCTTTATTGAAACAAAATGTTGAACGATGTGAGGGTGAATTATCCATAACTTCTCAAGAAAACTACGGAACCATACTGAATGCAAATTTTAAAAGAGATCATATTGACAGACCTCCTACAGGCGATTTAGCGGATACTATCGCACTGATTTTTTCTGGAAACCCGGAAACAAATTTTATTTTCACTCAAATTACCGACAATGGAGAGTATACAATAAAAACTACAGAAATAAAAGAAGCTATTGATGGAATATCCATTGCCGACCCTCAAGTCGCTAAGTTAATGAAAGAAATGATTAGAGAAAATCTTCTGGAGATATGCTAAAGAAAAAGGGGGAATAATGTCTATACAAATCCCCCTAAAACTCCAAATTAAAATACTTTACTTTTTATCATGAACCAAATCACAATTTTTTATTAATATATTCATCATCATTCCTTCACAGGTACCTACAACTGTAACAGTTTCTCCCTTCTTTAACCTTGAGACAAGTTCTGCATCAGCAATATAACATTGAACACTTCTAAAATCTTTATCCCTGCCTTTTAAACATATATAGACATTATTTAAAATATCTCGACTTAAATTCCCTATTGTACCACTAATACTAATTCTTTTTCCCTTAAATTTCAAATCAGCCGCAACCTCATTCTCTGAATATTCTTTTATAATTTGAATAGCAGTAGTATTAATGGAAGAATATTTTTTGACAATTTCTATTTTTCTACCAATCTTAGAAAAAAAAGAATCGGAACTATTTCTTTCACCTTGTTTATCATTATTTGCACAACTAAAAAAAAACAAAAAAACCCCTCCAGAAAAAAATAGAATTAAAAATAACTGAAATATTCGATTCATATCTTCATAATAAAATAACAATAAAAGTATTTTTCTTTTTCCCTAATCTCCCCTTATCAAGTAGATACGAACAAACAGTATAATCAACTGTAGCATTATCTAACCGTAACGTATAACAAAAGTAAAAAAATGATTTATTATTTCAATTATTTTTATAAATAAAATTTTAATACCATAACAAAAAAAGTTATCTTATTTTACTTATTTCAAATACTTACATAAAGAAACCTCAAAAACCATAGCATTAATAATTAAATAAATCAGTGTAAACACAATAATTTTTTAAGTTTTTTCTTATATTTTTGTACATAAGTGACCTTTTAGGCAAGATTGCTAAAAAGACTCAATACAAAATCATTTTACTTTTTGCTTTAAACTTATTCAAGCAAAACAAAAACCAACTCCCAGTTCTGTTTCTATCTGTTTTAACCTAAATTCAACTAATCCGCCATTATCTATGGAAGATAAATTAAACATTCTAACTGAAAAAATATATTCAGAAGGAATAACTAAAGCTAAAGAAGAAGCAAAAACAATAATCGAACAAGCCAATAAAAAGGCTGAAGAAATCATATCTAAGGCTAATATAAAAGCTGAAGAAATCATAAATAGTGCACTTCTCAAAGAGAAAAACACAAAACAAAATACAATTACAGAAATTCGAAATACATCACAGCAGGCAATTTCAAAATTAAAAAGAGAAATTAGCTCTCTACTTTTAAATGGAGCTATTCACCAAGGCATTAAGGCGAGTGTTGAAAAAAAACAATTTTGGTCTCAACTTGTATCTGGTCTTGTTAGTCTTTGGTCAGAAAAAGGAGTATTAGATGAATACAAAGTTATATTCTCAGAAAAAGATAAAGATCTTATTGAGAAACAACTTGTCTTAGATTTTCAAGAGCAACTTAAAGGAATAAACCCCATAAAATTTTCTAACAGATTAGAAAACGGTTTTTCTATTGAGGCAACTAAAGAAGGCTATGTAATAAACTTTACTGAAAAAGACCTTGAACTCTTCCTTCAAACATTTCTAAAATCAACAACTTCAAAATTGCTATTTGGTGACCATGAGTAAAAATTATTACTACCTAGTCTCTGGCTTACAAGATCTAAAACTTAACGAGACCAGACTGAAAATATCTAGTAAAAATTTCAGGACGGAAATAAAAGAACGTTTATCCTCTGAAGATTCTTATTATTTTGATTTTTTAGAATTAGCAAAGGACAATAGGAATTTTCTAAATTTTATTTTTAAGAAAGATTTAAACGAAAATCAAACTGGAGTATATTCATCTGAATTGATTCCTGAACTAATTCAAGATAAAACAAGGCTTCCTTTGTATCTTGTTGATTTTTTGAATTATCACGAAGAACACCAGTCAACTTTAACATATATTGAGGCCGAAAAAAAACTTACAGAACTTTATTTTAATGCAGGAACTAAGTTAGATAATGAATTTATAAGTTGGTATTTTCATTTGGAAGGCAACATAAGAAATATTCTTATATGGAATCAATACAAGAATGAAAACAAAAACAATGATCAAATCGTACACTTTAATAGTTTAAGCACAAGCCTCTTAAGCAAAACATTTAAAGAAACAGACCTAAATCATCTCTTGGATTGGTACAATAGCTTTGTACCCATAATTAACAATGAAAATATCCTTCAACGAGAAAGAAATATCGATGAATTAAAGTGGAGCCTGATAGATCAAAGAAATATTTTTCAATATTTCTCAATAGATGTCTTACTTGCTTACTACCTAAAATTGAAAATTGCAGAAAGATGGCTACTTCTTGATCCTGAACAAGGCAAAAAACTATTCCAGTCCATCATTGATAAATCTAAAGAACTTATTGAGCTACCAAATGATAAATAATTAACCTTATGTCCTCAGAGAAAAACACTACCGGAATCATAAAAGGTATTATTGCAAACCTTGTCATTGTAGAAGCTAATGGCCCTATCTCTCAGAACGAAATATGCCAGATTCAACATAATGATGAAAAATTAATGGCTGAAGTAATTCGTGTCACAAGAAACAAAGCTTTTGTTCAAGTATTCGAAGATACTACAGGTCTTAAAGTAGGAGAAAAAGTTGAATTCTTTGGACATATGCTTGAAGTCACTCTTGGTCCAGGTATTTTATCAAAAAACTATGACGGACTTCAAAATGATCTGAATAAAATGACAGGCGTTTTCTTGCAACGTGGAGAAACAACATTTCCACTAGACAAAGAAAAAGAATGGATATTCAAACCCCTAGTTTCTATTGGAGAAAAAGTTAAAGCAGGTAGTTGGATTGGTGAAGTTAAAGAGAATTGGATAAATCATAAAATAATGGTTCCCTTTAAATTTAAAGGTGAATTTAGCATTAAACAAATCTCGGAAGAAGGTAAATATAAGGTTGATGATACAATTGCATTATTAATTGATAGCGATAATAATGAACATTCTGTTTCAATGATGCAAAAATGGCCAATCAAATTGCCTATTAAGGCATATATAGAAAAGCCAAGACCATTTAAAGTAATGGAAACAGGTGTTAGAACCATCGATTCTTTGAATCCTATTGCCGAAGGAGGTACTGGTTTTATTCCCGGCCCTTTTGGTTGTGGAAAAACTGTTCTGCAACATGCTTTGTCAAAACAAGCTGAAGCAGATTTAATTATTGTTACAGCATGTGGTGAACGAGCAAATGAAGTAGTGGAAATATTTACAGAATTTCCTGAGCTAGAAGATCCAAGAACTGGACGGAAACTCATGGAAAGAACAACAATTATCTGCAATACTTCAAATATGCCAGTGGCAGCTCGTGAAGCTAGTGTATATACTGGAATGACGATTGCAGAATATTATCGTTCTATGGGTCTAAAGGTATTACTGCTTGCCGACTCAACTTCAAGATGGGCCCAGGCATTAAGAGAAATGTCAAACAGAATGGAAGAACTTCCTGGTCCGGATGCATTCCCTATGGATTTACCAGCAATTATTTCAAATTTCTACTCAAGAGCAGGTTTTGTATTCTTAGATAAGAAGAATTCGGGTTCAATTACTTTTATTGGTACGGTTTCCCCTGCCGGAGGAAATCTTAAAGAACCTGTTACTGAATCCACAAAAAAAACTGCACGATGCTTCTATGCCTTAAATCAAGACAGAGCGGATAGTAAAAGATACCCTGCTATAGATCCAGTTGATTCATATTCAAAATACCTAGAATACCCAGAAGTTCAAGATTATATTAAAAAAAATATTGGAGAAGACCATCTTAACAATATTTTCAGGATGAAAAACATAATCCTTAGAGGAAAAGAAGCTAAAGAACAAATTAATATCTTGGGTGATGATGGTGTACCTATTGAATATCATCTTAGATTTTGGAAATCAGAGTTAATAGATTTTATAATTCTTCAACAAGATGCTTTTGATAAAGTAGACTCCTCTACTCCTATTGAAAGACAATGTTTTATGGTAAATAAAATCCTTTCTATTTGCGATCAAGACTTTACTTTTGAAACATTTGAGGAAACACACCTTTTCTTTAGAAATCTCATAAATTTACTTAAACAACTCAACTACACAGCTTTCAAAAGTAAAGAGTTTAAAGAGAAAGTATCTGAGCTTGAGCAAAAACTACAAAATCCAATTACAAAATGATGAAGCAAGCTTTTCAAAAAATATTTTCAAATATAACTTCAATAACAAAAGCTACCTGTTCTGTACAAGCAACTGGTGTAGGATATGGAGAACTTGCTTTTGTTGATAGTCGACTAGCCCAAGTAGTTAAAATAGTCGACAATGAGGTAACATTACAAATATTTAGTGGAACTGAAGGAATCGCAAATAATGCTGAAGTTATTTTTTCGGGAAACCCTCCTTCTCTAAAAATTGGAGAACAATTAAGTGGACGTTTTTTTAATGCATATGGTAACGCTATTGATAATGGCCCTGAAATAGATGGAAAAACAACTTCAATAGGTGGCCCATCCATAAACCCCGTACAAAGAAAACAGCCCTCAGAATTAATTGCTACAGGAATTGCAGGTATTGATCTTAATAACACCTTAGTAACCGGACAAAAAATACCTTTTTTTGCCGATCCAGATCAGCCATTTAACCAAGTGATGGCTCTTGTTGCTTTAAGAGCAAAAGCTGATAAAATTATCCTTGGAGGAATGGGACTTACCAATGACGACTATCTTTATTATAAAAAGACATTCGAAAATGCAGGTGCTATTGACCGGATCATAAGTTTTGTAAATACAACAGAAAATCCACCCGTAGAAAGATTACTAGTCCCACATATGGCATTAACAGCGGCAGAATATTTTGCTCATGAGAAAAAACAAAAGGTGTTAGTTCTGCTTTCTGATATGACATTATATGCTGATGCGCTAAGTATTGTATCAAACCGAATGGATCAGATTCCATCTAAGGATTCTATGCCTGGATCATTATACTCCGACTTGGCAAGAATTTATGAAAAAGCAGCTCAGTTTCCTGAAGGAGGATCTATTACAATTATTGCCGTAACTACCTTGTCTGGAGGAGATATTACTCATGCAATTCCAGATAATACAGGTTATATTACCGAAGGTCAGCTGTTTTTGAGAAAAGATAGCGATATAGGAAAAGTAATTATCGATCCTTTCAGGAGTCTTAGTCGATTAAAGCAACTTGTAATTGGCAAACAAACCAGAAAAGACCACCCTCAGGTTATGAATGCCTCCATTCGATTATATGCAGATGCAGCAAATGCTAAAACAAAATTGGAAAACGGATTTGATTTAACCAATTATGATAAACGTACATTAGAGTTTGCAAAAGACTATTCAAAAGAAATTCTTGCAATAGATGTTAATATAGATACGAATCTAATGCTTGATGTTACATGGAAACTATTTGCTAAACATTTCTCTAAAGAAGAAGTTGCTATAAAAGAAGAATTCACAAAAAAATATTGGCCTAAATCTTAATTTCTCTATATGTCAATTAAATTCCAATATAATAAGACGGCCCTGCAAAGCTTGAATAAACAACTCAATATAAGAGTAAAGACTCTTCCAACAATAAAAAACAAAGAGTCTGCTTTACGCATTGAAGTAAAAAAAGCAAAAAAGGAGTTTGTAGAAAAAGTAGAAATTCTTCATAAAAAATACACGGAGAATGAAACTGTTATGGGATTATGGAAAGAATTTAATTCTGATTTAGTTTCATTGGAGAATGTTGAATATTCCTTCAAAAAAATAGCAGGAGTAAAAGTTCCTGAATTAAAAAAGATAGATTTTTCTCTGAAAGATTTCCTACAATTTAATGCGCCAACTTGGTTTCCTTTAGGATATAAATTACTAAAGGATTTTATACAGCTTGAATTAGAGGTTATGATATTAAATCGGAAAGTGGACCTCCTAGAATATGCGAGAAAGAAAACAACTCAAAAAGTAAATCTTTATGAAAAGGTACAAATACCCGGTTATGAGGATGCTATTCGAAAAATTAAGCGATTCTTAGAAGACGAAGAGAATCTATCAAAGTCTGCAATGAAAATTGTGAAAAACAGAACCCAGAAAGAAAAGGAGACTGCTCTATGATAGTTCCAATGTATAAATATAGCTTTTTGGTTTACCATGAAGAATATAAAAAATTTCTTGAAGATATTCAAGAATTCGGAATTGCAGATATTTCTTATGATACTCCCCCTCCATCATTCTCTGCTATTGATGATGATCATGTTAATAAAGCAAAAGATGCAATTTTATATCTTCAGAGATATGGAGAAAAAAAAGGTGTAAAAAATCAAGCAATTCACTCTGCTGAAGATTTCTTAATTGAATTTACCAAAACACGAGAAAACTATGAGCGTTTAGTTGCTGAAGAAAGTAACTTAGAAAAGGAAATAAACGTTCTTAAACATTGGGGTAATTTTGATATTACAAAATTACAAAACTTAAAGAGCTTTGGGTTTAATGTTATTTTTGCAAACTGCCCAACAAAAATATTTGAAGACTTTGAAAAATCAGAATATATAACAGAACTGATTAGTCATCATCAAGGCCTAACTTATTTCTTATTATTCCTTGAAAATAAAGGCATAAAACCAGAATTGGAATACGAGGAAATGCATCTCCCCAAAACCCCTTTATTTAAATTATCAGTTCAACTGAAAGAAATAAAACAAACCATTCACCATACAGAAAATATATTTCGTGAATGGCACCATACGTATAATGAAATACTGAAAGATTACCTTGAATCAAAAGAGGCTGACTACAATTTCACTATTGCTTATAAAAATGCAAACCATAGCGTTGATTCAACAGTAAGAATGCTAACAGCCTGGATTCCTTCAGACGAAGAAAAAACTATAATGAAATATCTGGAAAGCAATAATATTCTTTTCCTAAAAAGAAAAGCTCGTCCAGAAGATAAAAACATACCTATAAAACTTACAAATTCAAGATTTGCTAAACTTTTTGAACCTATAGGGAACTTATTCTCAATGCCTGATTATAAAGAATTGGACATGACACCTTTTTTCTCTCCATTCTTTATGATGTTTTTCGGTTTCTGCTTAGGAGATGCTGGATACGGAATTGTTTATCTTTTGGTTGCTTCATTGCTAAAACTAAAATTTAAACAAGAAAACAAAAGACGTCTCTTATCTCTAGTTCAATTTTTGGCCATAGCTACAATATTCTTCGGAATATTAACAGGAACATTTTTCGGAATTAGTTTACTTAAAGTAACAAGCTTGGGTCATTTTAGAGATATAATGCTTGATAGTGGAACAGTCTTCAACCTTGCACTTATAATAGGATTAGTTCAAATATACTTTGGTATTGCTATCAGAGCAGCTAACCAAATACGACAATTTGGATTTGCATATGGACTATCTGCTATTGGGTGGCTTTTTCTAATCCCTTTTGGATTAGATGCTATTAAGACACACTATACAGGAAAGATAGGTATAGTACTATTTTTCGTAGGCTTATTCCTGATTTTATTCTTTAGTGATCCTAAAGCAGGAATATTTGGCCGAATAGGTAAAGGCATTTGGGACTTATATAATATCACTGGTATTTTTGGAGATGTACTTTCGTATATTCGACTATTTGCACTAGGAGTTTCTAGTTCCATTTTAGGGTTTGTGGTCAATGATATAGGTCTGCAAATCAAAGATGCAATCCCTATTCTTGGCCCAATAATATTTGTAATTTTTATAACCGTTGGACATCTTGGTAACATGATGCTTTCAAGCCTAGGTTCATTTGTTCATCCTATGCGTCTGACCTTTGTAGAATTTTATAAAAACTCAGGATTCACCGGTGGTGGAAAAAAATACAATCCATTTATAAAGAAATAATAAACTTTAAACCAAAAGGAGAAATTAATATGTCAACAGCAATTATTCTTGCCTATGTAGGATTAGGCTTAATGGTTGGATTATCCTCTATAGGAAGTGCAATTGGAGTATCTATTGCCGGAAATTCCACCTTAGGAGCACTAAAAAAGAAAGATGCTTTTGGAAGCTATATGTTATTAAGTGCACTCCCCGGAACTCAAGGGCTTTATGGGTTTGCAGCATTTTTCATAATAAACAGTTCCGGAATTTTAGGTCCAAACATTACAGTACTTCAAGGAATTGCAATATTGGCTTTAGGTACAGCTCTGGGATGTGTATGTCTATTTTCAGCAATCTACCAAGGTCGAATTGCAGCAAATGGGGTTGCAGGAATAGCTGCAGGCTTTGATGTCTTTGGTAAATCTATGGTTCTTGCTGTATTTCCTGAATTATACGCAATTGTAACTTTTGCAGCAACATTTATTGTAGCAACTGGATTACAGTAGATTTATATTTAAATTAAACATACAAAAGAAAAGGTTGCTCTATATATTGAGTAACCTTTTTTTATAAGTCAAGAGTTATTCTTGCTTACTTTTGATATTGTAGGGTATACCTGTTCTAAAGACCTATTACACTTTGATTCCATATCATCACAAAGATATTAATGGCTGAATTATTTAGGGTTTAAAAGAATGTTTTCTTTCTGAGCTTTACAATATGTTTCTCTAATAAAAAATATTGCAAATATTACTGATACTAGATAAAACAAAGGAATTACAGATAAACCAAAAACAAAATCGTTAACCTTATAATCCTTCAGCCCATCTCCAGAAACAGCAATTAAATATCCTACAATCGGAGGCATAATAGAAATAAATAAAGTAATCACTGCATTGTTTAAACCCAAAATTGCAGCTCGAGTCTTGGGCTTAACATGCTCTGCAATTGTAGCAAAACCTATATTCTGTCCACTGGCAGCAATTCCTAATAAAAAGAAACATAAATAATATACCCATTGCACCTTTATTGAAGCGTAAAGAAATATAACAGAAACTATAAAACCAATACTACTTGAAACGAATAAAAAGAATTTTCTTCGTTTAAAATAATCCGACAAAAAACCAATTAAAGGACATCCAATAGCATAACCTATCCAGGCTATTGAAATAACATCTGCGGCAGACATTTGTGGTAAACCTCTAATCTGCAGATAACGAGTCCCCCACACTGCTCCCATTAATGCCAACGGCATATAATTACAGCTTGAATAAATTGCAATAAACCATGGTTGTCGAAATTTGAATAATCTCAAAAATTTTTCTTTCAAAGTTTCTTTAAAGTGAAGATGTATTAAGTTATTTTCTCCTGATCGTGGTTTATTTTTAACGAAAAACAGTATAAATAAAGCTAAGGCAAAGCCAATAATTCCAATTTCAACCAAAGCCAATCTCCAACTTATGTTTTGTGACAATACAAACTCTACCAAAGGACCTCCAGCCAATATAGGACCAAGAGTTCCCATAAACTGTGACAAACCAGCAAATAAGCCAAAGTTCTTTCTTGAAAACCAAGTAATTGCAATAACCAACAAGCTTACAAAAGCTGAAGACGAACCAATTCCCATTAAAAAACGCCCCACCATAGCAGTAAAAAAACTAGTGGAAAAAGAAAAAACAATAGTAGCTACAGCACACATTATAGCGGAGATTAGCATAACAAATTTCACTCCGTATTTATCGATAAGCAAACCAACAGGTATCTGCATTAAGCCATAAGCCAAATAATATGCTGTTCCCAAAAAAGGAAAACTCTCTACATTTAATTTCAGATCATCGATAATTTGCTCGGCAAGACTACCCACAAAAGTTCTAAGAAAAAACTCATACATAAAGAAAAAAGCAGCAATCAACCATATAAAAACTCCAATTGAAGAAAAGAAATATTTTTTTTGTTTCGTTAAAATCACGAATTACTCCTCTCTTCATTAAACTGTTCAACAGTCTTTTCTTTCCATTCTTCAAGATGACTTGCTGCTTGCTGCATTTTAGAAAAAACACCTAATTGAAAAACTCCTTCACCTTCATAAACTAAGGGGATATTATTTTTTCCAACAATAATTGAATCCTCCGGTGCTTCAATAGTTAAATCATCTCCAACACCAAAAGGATCTTTAATTTCGCATAAAACATCCCCTGCTTTAACATATTGCCCTAGCTTTAATGTACTATGGTTAATTCCACTCATAGAAGATCGTACCCAAATATTTTTATCGGCAATAAAACTTTTTAATACTGCTGATTTTTGAGGATTTCTTAATGGCAACATTTTTATTTTTCTCATTACATTTAAGACTCCTCGAAGACCAGATCTAATTGCAACTTCATCAAATCTAAGGGCTTCACCTGCTTTATAAAGTATATAGGGTATTTTATTTTCAAATGCATAAGCTGCCAGTGTTCCTTTTTCGGGTTTTAACCGGGTAATCACAGGAGAGTTATAAGCTTCAGCCAGTTCCTTTGCATTTAAATCATCAAAATCGACATGTATAGAAGGAAAATTTGAATGATTAAAAAAACCTGTTTGTAAATCAATACAATAATCTGCTTTACTAAAAATCTCTTTACAGAAAATATGAGCTATACGACCTGTATGAGTACCATTCTCCGATCCAGGAAAACTTTTCTCCAAATCAAAGGTACTTGGTAGAGTGCTTAAACGATTTATCAATCCATAAACATTTATTACAGGAATTAATATTAAGGTTCCATGTAATTTTTGTACGGCTTTATTTTTTAACAAGCGATTTATTATCTCAGTGCCATTAAGTTCATTCCCATGCATTGCAGCAATAATTAATAAACAAGGGCCACTTTGCTTACCTTGAAGAATTTTAATTGGTAGATACATAGGTGCACAACCAAAAAGTTCAGGTAAAGGTAAGGCAAGTGATAAAAATTCACCTGGATGAATAATCTCATTACATATTTGAATATTCGAATTCCTCATACATTGATTTTTTGAGAAAAAGAAAGATGGAAAGAAAATAAGTTGACAAACAACTTTCGTCAAACTAACACCATTGCAAGACTATTTGTTGAAAATAATTAAAGGAATACAAAAAAAGCCCTTAAAAAAGGGCTCCAAACTAAAAAACATAAGAAATCATTAAAACTGCTTAAATCCAGAATATTGCATTGCCTCTCCTTTTCCAAAGCTATAACTAAAGCCTAATACGATTTGTCTTCTTCCTCTAACGTTTTCTTCATATCTATAAAAATCAGGTAAATCAGATTCAAAAACATATTTACTAGAATTAAGTAAATTTCTTACTCCAAAATTCACAACTGCTCTGCCCTTAAACAACTTCTTCTTAATTCCAAAATCAACGACATAATTTGCCTTTCGGACTCCTTGAATCTGCTTTGTCTTTGAACGGTATCTCAAACGCACCTCAGCATCAATATCAAATGGAAATTTAAATTTAGAAGTTAGTCTTGAAGTCCAGTAATTATAATTAAAATTAAATTCTTTACCTTCATTAAAACCATTTCTTTTCGAAATAACATAATTTAAATCAAGTAAAACATTGAACCATTTAACCAAATCGAGCTTACTATTAAGTTCAAAACCTAAGTTTTCACTTTTACCAATATTTTCTGGTTTGGTAATAGTCTGATTGTTTAATACTGTAACATAATCGGTCATTACATTAGTAGTATTTCTGTAGTAGACAGATGCATTAAATGAGGCATTATTAAAATTATTTATTGTAGTTAACTCAAAGGAATCTGTATACTCAGGTTTTAGATCTGGATTTCCTATAGTAATATTTTGACTGTCTCTATATGAGAAAAAAGGATTCAATTCAAAAAGGTGAGGTCTAAATATCCTTTTTGAATAACCCAATTGTAAAGAAGAATTTTCTGCGAGTTTAAAAGATGTATGTAAAGTAGGAAAGAAATCATAATAATTGACAGTTTTCCTTTCGTCAGTTTCTTTAAGTTCAGTGGCTCTACTACTATTTTCAAATCTAACTCCTCCAATTATTCCCCATCTTCCATATTCAGCAGAAAAAGTTGAATATAATCCTAAAACACCTTCCTGATAATCAAAAACATTAGACTTTAAAACATTCTTTACCCATGAATTACTTTTTTCATCTTCGAATTGATAATTATTTGTCAAGAAACTTAAATCATATTTACCACCAAGTTCTAGTTTAAAAACATCATTAAAAGGATATGTATAATCAGTTTGAAATACATGTTGAGTTTCAGAAAAATCATTTAATATTCGTTCTCTCGACAAAACACCAAGATCTGAGTCTAGATTATCATATGTAGAGGTTCTGTCTTTTCCAAAATAGGATCCAGTCAATGACATTATCAAGCTTCTATCTTTATTTCCCTTATATGATTTCTTATAAGCCAGTTCATATTGGTATTTAGGATTTACTCCTTTTACACTTTCTTTTCTTAAAGAAGAAAAAGCTTTATTACTATTTAAGTTCAATGAATTATTATAAAAAATATCAGAACTTTCATTTTCAAATTCATAACCAAAATGCCCAGAAACAGTCAATACATTTAAAGGATTAAAATAATAATCAGCACCAAGAGTAATATTCATAAACTTCTCTTGTTTTTCTGCTTCTCCATCAGAAGTAAATCTGACAACATCAGATGTTTGTTTATTCTCCAGAATAGTTTTTGAAGTAGAAGGAAACTTTCTTATTCCACCACCAATTTGAGAAACCAAAGTTTGCTTTTCCGTTCTTCTACTCAATGAAAGTCCAAAACTATGATTCTGTGGATCACCTAAATTTACTGTTGCTGCACCATTTATTCCTTTACGTTTATCTTTTTTCAATACAACATTAATAATTCCTGAAGTTCCTTCGGCATCATATTTAGCAGAAGGATTAGTAACCACTTCTATTTTATCAATCATTTCTGCAGTTATACTTCCCAATGCATTATTAGTACCACTAGTTAAAACAGAAGGCTTACCATTCAATAATATTTTAACATTAGAATTCCCTCTTAAACTCACTGCCCCTTCCAAACTAACTTCGACAGAAGGTACATTGTTCAATACCTCTAGCGCACTCCCTCCTGAATTACTAATATCTTTACCTACATTAAACTCTCGTCGGTCAAGCTTAAATACAGTTTGTGATTTCTCTGCCCGTATTTCTACTTCCTGAAGAATCTCTTGATCAGGATTAAGCTTAATTATTGGAATTTCAATTCTTGATTTATTATAGTTTATACTTCTTACAAAAAGTGTTTTATATCCTAAAAACTCTAATTTCAAATAAAAATCACTCTCGGCTACTATCAGATTATAAGTTCCTTTTACAGAAGTGATTTGCCCCGTGATTAATTTATCATTTTCCTTTTTCAAAACAGAAACTGTTGCATACTCTAATGGTTCCCCTGTTAATGCATCAATAACTTTTCCTGAAATTATCCATTCTTTACCTTTTTTTACCCTGTTTTCATCTTGAGAATAAACCATATTCATTATAAAAATGCAGAATAAAAGTAGTCCACAAAGCTTTTTCATAAAAAAATGTTTAATTAATGATTCCTTTTACTTTTTATGTTTCAAACAAATGTATTTAGAAACAAAAATCTATTAAAGAAAAATCGGTGAACATTATATTTTATCGGACGAATGACCGTTTTGGAATTTATCAGCTAAAATTGACCGTTTAACGAAAAAACATTAAAAGAAATAGAAGATCTCCTAATTTTAGACCATGAAAAAAAATGAACTTAAAAAAATACTAAGCAAATTTTCAATAAAAGAGATATTATTTCAATTATTTTTAGCCTTACTAATCCTACTTTTTGTCTCGTTTAACAATAATAGCCCCCATTTTCAAAGTATTGACTTTTGGTATTCTCTACATTTTATAATTGGAGGATTGATAATTAATTATTATTTATTGCCATGTTTTTTCTACAAGAAGAAATATACTAAGTTTATTATTGGCCTAATTATTTTACTCTCGATTTTAATATTTGATGAAGAAAACATTCTAGAAGTTATCTTTTTTCCACATACCAAAGCAAAAAACTTCCCAGGCGTTTTATTCACTCTAATTGAAATATTACCTCCTCTTGTAATTATAGTGGGATTAAAAGCTATTTGGGATGCTCAAATTAGCCAAAATAAAATTCAAGTTTTATCAAAAAATCAAATTGAAAATGAACTAAACTTTCTAAAAACACAAATAAACCCCCATTTTCTATTCAATAATCTTAATAATATTTATGCCTATGCCTTAGAAAAATCAGATAAAACACCTTCCCTAATTTTAAAATTATCATCACTTTTAAGGTATATGTTATATGAATGTAAAGATCAGTTCGTCTTCTTGTATGCAGACTTAGAAAATTTGAAAAACTTTATTGAACTACAAGAAGTTCAAATTGAAGATCGCGGACAAATAAATTTTAAAATAAAAGGCTCTTCAAGCAATAAAAAAATAGCTCCATTATTATTACTTGTTTTTATAGAAAATGCTTTTAAGCACAGTTCTCAAAGCCTTTCTAACAATATAAAAATTGATATTATCATTAAAATTACAGAAAAGGAAATTAAATTAATCTGTAAAAACAATTATTCAGATATAAGATCTAAGGAAAAGAAAAGCTTTGGCATTGGATTAAATAATGTAAAAGCAAGACTTAAGCTACAATATCCAAATAATCATAAACTATCAATATCTAAAGAAAAGAATACTTTTGAGGTAAACTTGACTTTACCACTAATTGAAGAGAAAAATGAAATACGACTGCATAATCATTGAAGACAACCCTCCAGCTCAAAGAATATTAAAGGCTTACATATCAGACATAGGTACCCTAGAATTAAAACAATCATTCAATGACGGATTAAGCGCAATAGAATACTTACAAAATCACTCTGTTGATATAATATTTTTAGATATCCAATTACCTAAAATATCTGGAATTGATCTGCTCAAAATTATAGACAATAAGTCATGTGTAATTTTAACAACTGCCTATCAAGACTATGCCTTGCAGAGCTACGAATACGAAGTTGTAGATTATTTACTAAAGCCTTTTTCTTTTCAAAGATTCGTTAAGTCCATATTTAAATGTGAAAAAAAATTAAATAATATAAAGTCAGAAATAAAAAAAACGGACTCTGAAACAATCAAATCTTCAACTAATAACCAAATCTTTATTAAATCAGGTTATGAATACATCAAGGTAGATATAAATAGCATAGTTTATATAAAATCGGATGGCGATTATACAGAGATAATAACAGAAGAAAAAAGAATTTTAAGCTCATCCTCTTTAAAACACTGGTGTGAAAATTTAAATCACAACAACTTTATTCAATGTCATAAATCTTTTTTGGTCAACATTAAATTTATCACTAAGTTATCGGGTAATCAAATAATTACACCAATGGAGCAGATTCCAATTGGTAGGTCATTTAAAGAAAATATTTTCAATTTTTTACTTGAATAATTAAATAAAACCATCAAAAAATCTTAAAATTGCTCTTCTTTAACAAAAGCAATATCTAAAGATGAAAGATAATTCTAAAATAACATGCCCAAAATGCGGCAACAATATAGACGTCCAAAATATTTTAACTCAACAACTTGAAACTGAATTTCAAATCAAATTCAAAAAAGAAGTTGAAACTCAGCAAACTGTTTACGAATCAAAACTCAATTCTCTTGAAAGAGAAAGAAAACTTTTAGAGAAACAAAAATTTGAAGAGAAAATAATTCTAGAAAAGAAACTAGAGGAGCAATTAAAAAAGGAATCAAGCAAATTACGCAAAGAAGTTGAGTTAAAAATTAAAGAAGAACAATCTGAGCAAATTAAGTTGCTTCAACTTGAGCTTAATGAAAAAACAAATCAGGTAAAGGAACTCAACAAAAGTAGAGCTGAAATTGAAAAACTGAAAAGAGAAAAAAATGAACTCCGGGAAGAAATAGAAATTGAGGCTCAGAAAACAATATCCGCACAACTTCGTCTAGAAAAAGAAAAAATAAAAAAATCGGAAGAAGAGAAGAATGAATTACGTTTCAAAGAATTGCAAAAGCAATTAGAAGATCAGAAGAAACTCACTGAAGAAATGAAACGTAAACAAGAGCAAGGTTCGATGCAAATGCAAGGAGAAATTCAAGAACTGGCTATTGAAGAATTCCTTAGTAACGAATTTCCTCTAGATGAAATCAAAGAAATAAAAAAGGGTCTAAGAGGTGGTGACTGCCTACAAATTGTCAATACTAGAATCAAACAAAATTGTGGCTGCATTTATTACGAAAGTAAAAGAACAAAAGATTTTCAAAATACCTGGATAGAAAAATTCAAAACAGATATTCGAGAAAAAGGGGCCAACATTGGAGTACTTGTTACAGAAGTAATGCCCAAAGATATGTCAAGAATGGGGCAAAAAGATGGAATCTGGATATGCTCTTATCAAGAATTTAAAGGTTTATCAAAGGTACTTCGTGAATCTATTATCCAACTAGATATTGCTCTTGCATCACAAGTAAACAAAGGAGATAAAATGAATCTCCTATATGACTACTTAACAAGTCCAATATTCAGGATGCAAATAGAAGCTATAGTTGAGGGCTTTAGCTCTATGAAAGAGGATTTAGAGAAAGAAAAAAGAGCTATGCTGCGCATCTGGAAACAAAGAGAAAAACAAATCGAAAAAGTAATAACAAACACTATAGATATGTATGGATCTGTCAAAGGAATTGCAGGTAATGCTATTGAAAACGTTAAAGCTCTTGAGCTTGAAGATTAATAAAACAGATCAACAATAATATCATTTGTTGGTCTACTTTTTCATATTCAAACCCAACTTCTTTTTCGAATTAATATAAAATAATAATAATTGAAATACAGCTGGAAAAAAAGAGAAAAAAACAAGAAATTCAACAGCTTCATGAATAGAATATTTATTGGATAAAGGTCCCTTAACTATTAAACCTACAAATATTGGAACAATCCACAAAGAAAAATTCAGAAACCAAAACAAAGCACCTGAAGCGACAGAATAATGATTCCGATGAAAATCATTGGCTATAACTAACCATAGAGATAAAGAGCCTATAGATAATCCTAATCCCAATAAAATAATTGGCACAAAAAATCCAGATTGAGGTAATAATAACATAAAACCACAAAACAAAAATATCGCTCCTATACATGATACAGTAAGTGAATATCCCATTTTCCCATTGAATAAACCTACAATAGGTGTAATAAAAATCGACATAAACGGTATAATTGAAGAATAACTACTAGCCATACGAATGGGTACACCATAACACTGATGAATATATGTAGGTGCAATAATCAAAAAAGAATAAATTGTTCCATAAAAACTAAGAATAATCACTGAATAAAGCCAGAATCGAGGGCGTCTCAAAACAGATTTTAAAATAACCATTAAATCAAATAAAGAATTCCCTGAAATTGCTGTTTTGGGATGATATTGAGGATGAATTTTGCCAATATAATCACTCTTATAACGATAATATAGGAAAAGAATAAATGTTAAAATCGCTAATATTAATGGAGCAATCAAAGGAGCTGGCCAACCTATTGCTGAATTAATTAAGGGACCAAAAAATAAACCTACAAATACTCCTGCTCGCAAACCTGCACTGATAATTCCCATAACTTTAGCATACATTTCACCTCTAAACCAGTGTAGTATCATACGGAGTACAAAACCCATTCCAAGAACTGTACCCGACCCCGAAATAAATTGGCATAACAAAATCATCCAATATGTATAGAAATGGTTTTCCTTTCCATTTATTTTCAAAAATGCAATAGGCAATAATATACAACCAAGCAATATGGTGACAATCGCAATTAATCCGATTTTATTCATTCCATGCTTGGTCATCATTAACCCACCCAATATTGGAATAAACAAGACAACTCCTGCCAAAGAATTTACTGAAGCAATAAACTCTAATTGGCTTGCAGTAATCTGATATTTTTCGAGAATATGAGGGAAAGGAGATAAAACGGTTACAAGATAATATCTCTCAAGATACAAACCCAGTAACATGAAAATTATTAAAATTTGAAATAAATAGAATGAATTCTTCTTACGATTTTCTTTTTCAGATTTCTGAAAAATATTTTTTATTCCCATTCGTAACAAAAGGCTAGATATGCAAAATATTGAAGTTTTGTTTATATTTTTTATTCAACCATATTTTAGACTAATTTGTTCTTCTAACACCCATAATTGATAATTATCAATCATTTAATATCTTTTACTTTGGTACACGACAATTATATTTTATTAATTTTTAAATTCCTTAAATTCAAACTTGCCAAATAATGATTCTATCAAGTGTACATATGCCCAAACAAAAACTATAGCAGTTAAGCGTTTCACAATACCTCTATATACTCTAAATAAATACACTACATACAGCTAGCATAATACGCAATGTTACCTTGATTTTAGTCCATGGCAGGTAATGATTGTACTATAATTTAGGAGGTTTTTATCAAATACCTTGGAGGTTTTTATCAAATACCTTGGAGGGTTGTATCAAATATCTAGGAGGGTTTTATCAAATATCTAGGAG
>JBGRQE010000020.1:0-48420 GCA_041725955.1 Bacteroidales bacterium | reverse complement strand
CCAATAGTGTAAGACAAAGATATGGCGAAATAAAAGGAGCTTATAATGTTGATAAAGGTGCAATAGTGGCTGCAGTTTCTGTGGGTGTGCCTCTGGGGATTATTTGTGGAACTGTGGCAATAACAAATCCACAAGTTATAGTAGCGACTGCGAAAAATTTTAGTGATCCACTTATGTGGGCTGCAAAGAAAATATTTTCTTTTAAAGGTTTTGGAGCTAAAACAACAATAAGTTTCTTTAGTCAATTGGCAACAAATGATAGAAAGGTAAATATAATAGGAATTTTTGCTGATGGATTTATGAAAAGAGGAGGAGATTTTTTGGGAGCTGCTTTCGAATACAATTATGATTTTAAAAAACCATTTTCTCAAGCATTTGAATATAGAAGTATTTTTAATGGAAAAAAAAGTTATATCGATGCTACAATTCAATCGGGAACCTCTTACTTATTTGGAAAGGGAGGTGTTAACTTATCAAAAAGTATGATTAAATCAGGAGTTAAAGGCTTGGAAAAAAATATATTTAATAATATTATATCTTACGAAGTACAATTTTGGAATTATAAAGTTCAAAGTGAGTTGGTTAAGGCTAAGGAATAAGTATGTGAAATTAAATAATAATGAAGGAGAAAAAATAATTTTGGAGAATAGTAGAAACAATATTTGGAATATTAACTGTTTTAGTAATTGCTTTCTTAATAGGTAGATTTATAATAATTTCAAATTTTTATGAAGCAAGATATACCATTGGAGAAATTGTAAATTATGTAGATTCTGATTCTAGACATACCAAATTTGAATATAAGTTTTTAATTAATAATAAAGAAGTTATAGCAGATTGTTATACTTCAGGTGCAAAAGAAATAGGTTCATGGGCATATGATGAAGAATTAAAACCTTTTATTGGAAAAAAGTATTTGATTAAGTATATTATCGAATATCCTACAATGGGAGATGTGTTATTCGATAAACCTTTAAATCATTATGCTGGAAAAATACCTCCAAATGGATGGGCAACAGTCGAAGATTTTGAAAGAGATTATTTATTGGATAAAAAAAGGCAAAAGCTGCTAAAAAGGCAATAGAAATAGAAAAACAATAGAAACCCAGTGAGACTTTAGCCTTACTGGGTTTTTTTACAAAAAAGATGATTATTTCCTCGACAATAAACATTGTCGCAAATCAAATAATGGATAATTCCGTAGGGCTGTATGATTATACAGCCGCATTGGGATATAAAAAAAACAATTTTTCTCTTCTTGCTGGCTACATATAAAAACACAACCGCATTTAAAACCCAAAAAAACAATTTTCTTTCCCTATTCTTTTTCTTGATAAAAAGAACCAAAAATCAAGGCTTGGTTTACGGCTGACCCACTACGGCGGCCTCAATCGAAAATACACAATCGTTCGTCCTGACGTCCTTACTTTCTGGGTGTATTTTTTACGATTGACTTGCCTGTGGGTCCCCAGCCTTAAAACCTAGGCCGGATGGGGGGCGTGGGTTTGTGATTTGTGTTTGGTATTTCGAACCTCGAATCCCAACCCCCAAATCCCCAAATTCCCTATCTTTGTGAAATAAAAGCAGATAAAATGAATAAACTACCCATTGGTCAGCAGGATTTTAAAGGATTAATCGACGATAATTGCATTTACGTTGATAAAACCGAGACTATCTACAAGATGATTACCGAGGGTAAGTATTATTTTTTATCTCGCCCACGTCGTTTTGGAAAATCACTATTGGTAAGCACCATCAAAGAAATATTCTCTGGAAACAAATATCTGTTTAAAGACTTATGGATCGAAAATAAATGGGATTGGAATCAAAAGTTTCCTATAATTCATCTTCCTTTTGCCAGTATAGGATATGAAAAATTAAGTTTGGAAACAGCAATAAGTACCCGTATTCTGGAAATAGCCAATAGGAAAGAGAATAATATAACTATTGAGGCATCTACGATTGATCAGCAATTCCGGGAATTGGTTTTGAAGCTACAGAAGAAATTTAATCAACC
This sequence comes from Bacteroidales bacterium, assembly GCA_041725955.1. Taxonomy (GTDB): domain Bacteria; phylum Bacteroidota; class Bacteroidia; order Bacteroidales; family JBGRPZ01; genus JBGRPZ01. The sequence goes on along the minus strand of JBGRQE010000020.1, from coordinate 46,403 downwards.
CGTTATAATCCTTGTTGACGAATACGATAAACCTATTATCGATTATATAGGAACAGATTTACAGCAAGCCAAAGCGAATCAGAAAACCTTAAAAACTTTCTACTCTGTAATCAAAGACCTCGATGCCAGCATCCGTTTTTGTTTTCTGACAGGGGTTTCCAAATTCTCGAAAGTAAGTGTGTTTTCTGATTTGAATAATCTTAGAGATATTACTATTAGTAAGGCTTATAGCGATATATTAGGAATTACACAGACCGAACTGGAATTTTATTTTAAAGATTATATAGTTTCCTTAGGGCAGGAATTATCTTTAGATAAAGAAGAAATTCTGGAAAAGATCAAACTGTGGTATAATGGTTATAATTGGACAGGAAAAGATAAAGTTTATAATCCGTTCAGTACTTTACTGTTGTTTAGAGAACTTGATTTTAAAAACTACTGGTTTGCCTCAGCTACCCCAACTTTTCTGATCGACCTACTTCGCGATCAGCAAATCTATGATATAAATAATTCGCGTGTAGGGCAGGTGGTATTTGAAAGCTTTGAGATTAGCGATAAAATTAATATCCGATCGCTATTATTCCAAACGGGCTATCTTACTATAAAAGGAGTAGACAAGAGAGGAATTTATACTCTAGGCTACCCAAATAAAGAGGTGCGCGAAGCATTTCTTGACTATCTAATCGAAGGATTCTCAGGCAGCAATAAGGAAGAAGTCAAGCCCTTGATCTTTGATATCGAAGATGCCTTTATTGCAAATAATATCGAAGAAGTAATCCGGCTAACCAACCGACTATTCAAAAACCTTCCTTACCAATTGCACGATAGGACAGAGAAATTCTACCATGCCGTAATTCATCTTATGTATTACTACCTCGGAATTTATATCGACTCAGAAGTATGTACTTCCGATGGCAGAGCCGATGCAGTAGTACAAACAGATACTCATATATATTGCCTTGAATTTAAGTTAAACCAATCAGCAAAAATTGCTTTGCAACAGATTGAAGATAGGGGTTATCTGCAAAAGTATTCTGGTCAGGGAAAAAAGCTCGTTGCCGTTGGAATTAATGTGTCGAGCAAGGTAAAGGGGATTGATGACTGGGATGTGGTTGATTGGGGTTCGTGATTCAAATTTCGTTTTTCGAAACATTAAACATGAAATGCATCTAAGTATCTATAATAGTCATAGGCACTCTTCTCTTATATATGGTCAAGTAAGAATTACAATCTGTTAAGGTACCGATTGAATGAAAACCTAGGAGGTATTTATCCAAAACCTAGGAGGTTTTTATTCAAAATCTAGGAGGTTTTCATTCAAAACCTAGGAGGTTTTTATCGAATATCTAGGAGGTTTAGATACAAAAGGCAAGAATGATAGTGATTTAAGGCAAGGGTGAGGTTTGGGTTTTGGAGATCGGTTATTCGGAGGTCGGGGTTCGTTTTTCGAAACATGAATCTCGAATCAACAAAACATGAATCTCGAACCCTGAATCTCGAATCCCAAAGGTTATATCCATTAAATAATAAAAGGATTTAAGCTCTTGGCAGTAAAGGCAAATATTTACTATCTTAGAGAAGGTTTCGGGAAAGGGATAAGCCATAATATCAAAATGCAATTTACATGAAAAAGTCTTTATTTAAATCTTCCTCAAATTGGAGGCCTCTACTTATTATATGGGTATTTACATGTTTTCTGACAAGTACAATTCATGCTATTCCTCAGCAAATTAAATATAAATCTACATTATCTGAGGGCTTTAAGTGCGAAAAAACCAGAAGTAACTGTTTAAATATAAGCTATAAGGTTTCTGAATTTTCATTTGATACGATTATGCATAAGGGGAAGAAGATTTTTTCTCCTAAAATCGGTGGGCTATCACTTCCTAATCAGGCTGGAGCACCAGATTTACCATATATTACACGCCGAATAGCTATTCCCAACGGAGCAATTCCAAAAATAAAAGCTCAGAGAGAGGCTTCTCCAGTTTATTATAGAAATATAGATATTGCTCCTGCAATAGATATTCCACACGAAAATGGAGATGAAAAGATAAAGCTTAGATACGATGATAAAGTTTATGGACGAAATGCTTACTTCCCCAAAAGCAATATTCAAAAATCGGAAATACAAACTATTCGTGGTATACAAACCCTATTAGTGCAAATTTCTCCTTTTCAGTATAATCCTGCAAACAAAGAATTAAAGTTTATTCCAGAAATTAATTTCCAGATCGAATGGTCTGAAGGAAATACTATTTACGGAGATTCTCGTTTAAAAAGCCGTTTCTTCGATCCAATGCTAAACAAATATATTCTTAACTCTGAGTCTTTGTATAATGATTCATTCTCTGAAGAAACAACTGGCAAAAGAGCTGAAGGAGCCGAATATATAATTGTTATACCCAATAACGATAAGTTTAAAAAATGGGCTGATAGCTTAAAACTTTTCCGCAATCAACAAGGAATTTCAACAAAAGTTATAAGCCTAAAAGAAATAGAGGCTAAATCAGATGAGGATCTTATTAATTATTTAAAAGATGCTTATCAAAATTGGTATCCAGCACCTTCCGCAATTTTATTGATGGGCGACTATAATCCAGATCAGAAAAAAGGGATTAATTCTCCTGTGTATAATGAGTATTGTATATCTGATTTGTTTTATGGTGATATAAACGGAGATGGATATGCAGAAATGGCTGTTTCCCGCATCCCAGTGCAAAATGAATTTGAACTTTCAAATGCAGTAAAGAAAATATTAAAAGCGGAAAGAAACCCTTCTCTCGAGAAAAGTTATTATCAGAAACCTGTATTAGCCATGGGATGGCAAACAGAAAGATGGTTTCAATTGTGTTCTGAAGTTGTTTATGGTTTTTTTTCAAACACCTTAAAAAAAGAACCTATACGTGAAAGTGCAATTTATTCTGGTACTCCCGATGATATATGGTCTAATGCAGTAAGTACAGAAAAGGTAATTGATTTTTTCGGACCTGATAATTTAAACTATATCCCAAAGGATCCAAAACACCTAAACGATTGGGATGGAAGTGCAAATAGAATTGTCCAAGACTTAAATGAAGGTTCTTTCTTAATCCAGCATCGCGATCATGGAAATGTATCAATCTGGGGAGAACCTACTTTTACGACCGACGATATTAAAAAGCTAAAGAATAAAAATCCATTCTATGTTTTATCGGTAAACTGCTTAACTGGAAAATTTGATGCCTATAAGGATTGTATTGCCGAGACTTTCATAAAGGAAAAACATGGTGCTTTTGGCGTTATTGCTGCTACACAAATTAGCTACTCTTTTTTTAACGATATCTATATTTGGGGATTATATGACTATCTATGGCCCGAATTTATTCCCAATAAAAAAGACCCCGATTATCGCAAAAAACTACCTTGCTTTGCAAATGTTGCTGCCAAATTATTTTTACAGGAATGTAACTGGATTAGCAAAGACGAACGTCAGGAAGCAACAAACTACCTTTTTCATTCTTTTGGCGATGCATTTTCTCCGATTTATACAGAATTACCCGAACCAATTATTGCTGAATATAATGAAGCAATTATTGGTTTTCAAGATTACTTTGAGATTGAAGTTGAAAAAGATGCTGAAATATGCCTAAGCTACAATGGTGAAATTTTGGGAAAAGAAACTTCTAAAGGAGAAAAACTAGAGATAAAGATTCCAGAACAAACTCCAGGAAGATTAATCGACCTGGTGATTACAAAACAAAACAAACTGCGTTTACATAAAAAACTTGAAGTGCTAATGCCCGGTGCGCCATATTGTATTTATAAAGCACATACGGTAATTGATAATAAAGAACCTCAAAACCAAATTGATTTCAACGATAGTTTTCAATTTAATTTAAAATTAAAGAATGTTGGAGAAGTAGATGCTCAAACACTTAGTCTAAAACTTAAAGAAGTTGAAGAATCAGAGTATTTTGAAATTATCGACAATCAATTTGAAATTGATGGAATAGAAAATGGAAAAGAAATTACAATTGAAAAGGTATTTAAGGTAAAAACGACAGCAAATATTCCGAATAAGTTTGTAATGAATTTTTGTTTGGAAATTAGTGATGGTACAAATACCTGGGAAAATAATTTTGCCGATACTGCCTATACTCCTATTTTTCACTTTAGAAAAGAAATTATTGACGATTCAAAAAGTCTAATCCCTAATCAGCATATAAATAAAGGAGAAACTTTTGTATTGAAAATTCCTGTAGAAAACATTGGAAGAAGTAATGCAAAAGAGACAAAAATAAGTGTTGCTTGCCGCAATCCTTTAATACATATAGAAAAGACTCTCTTTAATCTTGAAAAACTTAATTCTAAGGATATAAGAGAAATTCAAATTCCTATACAAATAAGTCCAAAGATTGCAAATGGCTCGCAAATGCGTTTGTTTTTTCAAATTGAGACAGCAGAATATTCATTCCGAAAATTTATAGGATTGAAAATTGGTAATGTTGTTGAAAACTGGGAAGATAGCGATTATATTTACGAATGGTCTACAGAAGGCGACACCCCCTGGACTTTAGATACTGAATTTCCTGCTGAAGGAAAAATTCATTTGCGCAGTGGAAAAATAAAGGATAAAGAAAAGTCAGTATTTAAGGTTATGGGACAAACTATGGGCAATGATTCCATTCATTTTTATAGAAAAGTGAGCTCTGAAACAGACGACAATCTTATATTCTATATCGATGGAATTATTACAGGAAAATGGTCGGGAAATAATCAGTCTTATACCAAAGAGAGTTTCCCTGTATCTGAAGGATTTCATTCGTTCGAATGGGTTTATAGAAAAAATAGTTTTGGATTGAATGGTGGCGATTGTGCCTGGATTGATTTGTTGGAGCTACCTCCACTATTGAAAACTACAGTGTTTGCTGGTTTTGATAATAATCAATGTGAAAAAAAGGAAAAAGAATTTGATTGCAAGGCTACTGCCACCTACTATCAGAATTTTAAATGGGAAACATCTGGTACAGGTAGTTTTATCGATCCTAGTGCTCTTGAAACAAAATATATGGCTTCGGAAAAAGATGTTGAAAGCGGAAGTGTTCGCCTAACTGCAATAGTACAAGGCTTGAATAATAAAGAGCATAAAGATTATATCGAACTATCTTTTGGCAAACCCAATGATCCGATACTTCTTGAAGGAAATAAGAACGTCGACTCTCATTATAATCCCACAAGTGCTTATTATTCGTCTGTATATAGAAATTTCGAATGGGAAGTAATTCCAGAAAACTGTGGTCAAATAGAATATAAGAATGATAGTTTATTAATTACCTGGAATCCTGAATTTAAAGGAGATGTAAGAATAAAAGCCAAAGCGATAAACTATTGTGGGGAATCTGAATGGGGAGATTATTTAAATATTGAGGTTATAAACTCCACAGGAATCAAAGAATGTATAGCATCAAAAATTCAGGTTTATCCAAACCCTACAAGTGGGAAATTATATATACAACTTAAAGACGATATAGAACTTAAGTTGCAAGAAATAGTAATATCTAACCTTCACGGTAATATTGTATATAAACAATGTGCTGATGCAGATAAACTTTCTACAATTGAATTATCTACAAAGAATTTGAATCCAGGAATTCATTTTATTCAGCTAAGAGGAGAAGAGTTTACTATTTGGAAGAAATTTGTAAAAAGATAATTTAATATAAAAAGACTGTTGCTGTAACGTAATTTATACTTTTGGGCAACAGTCTTTTATAATTTTATCTTCTATATATTACTTTCGTTTTATAAGACTTATTGCCATTGGTTAAAACCACTATATACATACCTTCATGCTCTGCGCTTAAATCAAATTGACAAGTTTGCTTACAATTCTTATAAATCAAACAATGTCCGTTTAAATCGAATACTTTAAAGCTAGTATTTGTATTAGAATCCATTCCTTTAATCTCAAAACAGAAACTACCAGAATTAGAGAATGTATTTCCAATAAGTTGTTCTTTTAACAGGTCTTCTACTATAAAACTAGATGTAATTCTTCCGGCATCATTAATCTTCCATCCAAATTTATCTATAATATTTTGTTTTGCGCCATTGGCTTCTTTTGAAGAATATTGAGAATTGCCTGTATCAAATTTAACATTCTTTTGTAGCTCCAACTTGCTCCATTTAATAAGAACTTCATTATATCTTTCAGTAGGAATTTTTGATTCCTTAAACATATTATTCATATCTTGAACCTTGCAAATATTCCACTTCGAGATATTTCCATTAAAGGCTTCTGCAGCAAGGAACATTCCGCTCATAGAAATTACATTCGATACATTCCAATTGCTTAAGTCTTGAGCAAAAGAAGTAGCACGCCAAAACATCTGATCTGTTCTTGTAACATTCGACATATTCCAGGAACTAATATCGATATTAAACTTTCGGGCACCATAAAACATACTTCCCATGCTGTTTACATTCGACACATTCCAACTGCTAATATCTTGATTGAATTCAATGGCATAGCAAAACATAAACGACATATCTTTTACATTGCTAACGTCCCAGTTATATAGTTTACTTCTAAACTTTTCGGCACGTCCGAACATACCTTTCATATCTTCCACTTTGCCGACATTCCATTTACTTAAATTTCCGTTAAATTTCTTACAATACCAGAACATATATTCCATATTATCGACATTGGAAACATCCCAACTGCTAATATCTCCATCAAAGATATATGCCCTTGCAAAGCTTGCTGCCATATTTGTTACATTACGAACATCCCATAAGTTTAAGTCTTGATTGAAGTTATCGGTTCCATAAAACATTCCTGCCATATTTTCCAATTTACTTACATTCCACGAGTTTATACAATCATTAAAGGAAATGGCATAACGAAACATATTCGATGATTTCTTTAAGCTTGAAACATCCCATTTTGAAATCCCCTTATCAAAAGATGATGCAGAAAAAAACATAGAAGACATATCTTCAACATTAGAAACATCCCATTGATTCAAATCGCACTTAAAAGTAGAAGCACCATGAAACATAGACGACATATTTTTTGCCTTGCTCACATTCCAGCTTCTTAAATCGCCCGTAAATACAGTTGCTCCAGCAAAAGCCGAGGCAAAAGATTCCACTTCATTTAAGTTTGGTGTATCTTGAGCAGAAGATTTTAAGTTGAAACATGATTCGAAGGCATGTTCAAAAGTTTTCCATTGAATATCGCCCCACTGAGTAATATCAATAATTTTTTGCCCCTCTTGCTGGCTATTAAAATATATTGCAGGAAATTTGCCCTTTATAGAAACCGAGTAAACCCCTGATTTTGCATAAGTATGTTGAATATCTCCCTGAACAGAAAATTCATCATATACTCCATCATTTTCCCAATCAACATCAAAAGCGTAATCGTAATCGGGATGAGTAAGGATTTTAATTGTACAAGAATTTGGATTGCTAATATTGGTTTGCCACTTTGTAATAAATGGTTTCTGATCTTCTTTATTTTCTCCTTTAATATTCAAGGATAGAATACAGAAGAATAGAAATGTAAGGATAAAGCTTTTTTTCATGGGTTTTATTTGATTTGTGATTGCAATTTTAACTTCTTATATGATATACCTTGGCACATCTTATTTATCGAAGTTATTCAAAAGACAAATACAAATGTATAAAGCTTTATTTCTTCAGCAATTCTCTTTGTATATAATTTACAAAAGGAAAAACATATGAGGTTTTATTATAAACCTTTTTTACTTTTTGAAATTCTTGTTGCAAAACTATAGGAGTATCAAAAACATACAATAGTTGTATCAGGTTCTTTAGCTATTTTTTTATAGATGTCTTTATTTAGATAGGGGAATACAGAAGGAGCAAATTTCTTAATCGGTTTATAAAGGTAAGATCTTTTAATTCTTTCTTGTTTAAAGATAGTTTTATTATTGTCGAAATAATTGATTACAAAGATTAAAATACTCAATACAAAACAATATTTTAAGATACTAAATAGTGCTCCACTAATCCGATTGATTGTCCCCAGGAATACATAATTTATTATGCGATCTATTAACTTACCCAATAAGCTAATTACCACCAGCACAACAATAAATGTAACTATAAAAGAAATTATTGAAAGAACCTTTGGAGACAAATCAGAGAATTCTTGTAAAAACAAATACGTTTGATCAGAATATTTATAGGCAACAAAAACAGAAATCAACAAGCCCACCAAGCTAAAAATCTGATTTATAAGTCCCGATCTATAACCCTCTACAGCACCAGCAATAATAATAATTAAAATAATAATATCGATGTAACTCATAAACTTAACTTTTTAATCTACGTGTCAGTTCGTTTGTAAATACAAACTCATTCAATTCGTTATTATCAGTATGTAAAATTGTATCCTTATTTCCTTGCCACCAGAGCTCTCCTTTATAGATAAAGGAAATATTTTCTCCAATTTCAAGAACTGAGTTCATATCATGAGTATTCACAACAGTGGTAATATCTAATTCATGAGTAATTTCAGAAATCAGATTATCAATTACAGAAGCAGTATGCGGATCTAAGCCTGAATTAGGTTCATCACAAAAAAGATAACTTGGTTCCATAGAAATAGCACGAGCAATAGCCACACGCTTAATCATACCTCCACTCAGCTCTGAAGGCATTAAATGGTTTACTTTTGGAAGATTCACCCTATCAAGACATAAGTTTACTCTTTTCAACTTTTCGCCTAGAGTCATATTGGTAAACATGTTTAGCGGAAACATTACATTCTGCTCAACATTCAATGAATCAAACAAAGCACCACCTTGAAAAAGCATTCCCACTTCTTTACGGATTTCTCTCTTCTGCTTTTCTTTCATAGCAAAGAAGTCGCGATTATTAAAGAGTATAGCTCCAGAATCTGGTGTATGTAATCCTACACACGATTTCATCAAAACAGTTTTTCCAGAACCACTTTGTCCAATAATCAGATTGGTTTTTCCTTTTAAAAAAGTACAGGATACATTTTTCAGGACACGATGGTCACCAAAAGATTTACATAGGTTTTTAACTTCTATCATTAAAGAAAAACGATTTACAATTATATAAAATATTTTAGAAATTATATTAATAACATTTGAGTTAAAATCAAGTCAAATATTATAATCATAATACTACTAAAAACAACTCCTTTTGTGCTCGAACGTCCTACATCAATAGCACCTCCTGTAGTTCTATAACCTTGAAATCCAGAAATCGAAGTAAGAATAAAAGCAAAAACTACAGCTTTAATCAGAGCATATACAATAGAAAATGGATCGAACCAAAATTGAATTCCTGCAACATAGTCATGAGATGATACTACTCCAGTACCAATGCAGCTGGCCCATCCTCCTATTAATCCAAGGGCAATACTATAAACAATTAATACAGGATTAATTAGCATAGAAGCCGAAATCTTAGGCAAAAGCAAGTGGCTTGCAGGATTAACACCCATAATACGTAAGGCATCGATTTGCTCGGTAACTTGCATCGTTCCAATTTCTGATGCAATACGAGAGCCTACTTTTCCTGCAAGAATCAAGGAAATAATTGTAGGAGCAAATTCAAGAACCATAGTCTGACGAGTAGTAAAACCCACCATAGTAAGAGGAATAAGTGGACTGTCTATATTTGAAGCTGTTTGAATAGCAATAATTCCTCCGGTAAATAGAGATATAATGGTAACAATTCCCAGAGAATCCACTCCCAGACTTACAAACTCATTGAAAAGCTGCTTAAAAAAAACACGCCATTTTTCGGGTTTGCGAAAACTTTGGAACATTAAAATAACATATTCACCAATAGTCTTAATCATAGAGTATTATTTTGTAAGACATTTTTATGGACAAAAAATCCATTACTTATAAAGTGCAAAAATAGCATTTTAATCACCAAAACAGACTCCCATACCTCTTAGTTTCTTAATCATTCTAGAATCTTGAGGAACGGTACGTAGTTTTCCTCCAACCTCTGATAATGGGATATGGCCAATATCTCCGCATCGCATACTTACCATATTTCCATACATCTCTTTTGAAATCAAATCTACAGCATAAGCGCCATATCGTGTAGCTAATATTCTATCGTTTGGAGTGGGGCTTCCTCCTCTTTGCACATAACCAAGAATAGTAGTACGAGTTTCTAAACCTGTTCTTTCTTTAATTTCGTTGGCAATAAAATTACCGGCATGTTCTTTTTTGGGTTTCTTAATACCTTCAGCAACAACAACAATACTATAAGGTTTACCCACCTTAGCTCTTTCTTCTAAACAGCAAATAACTTTATTTATATCATAATCGATTTCTGGAATCAAAATAATATCTCCTCCAGAAGCCATTCCGCTATATAAAGCCAACCAACCTGTATGATGTCCCATTATTTCAATAACCATAGTTCGTCGATGCGAGTTTGCTGTAGTATGAAGCCGATCGATAGCATCTGTAGCAATATTCAAGGCAGAATCAAAGCCAAAGGTAAAATCAGTTCCCCAAACATCATTATCAATTGTTTTGGGTAGACCAATAACATTTAGACCCTCTTGTTCTGCCAGTAGATGGGCAGTATTCATAGTTCCATTACCTCCAATAATTACTAAGGCATCAAAACCCATTTCTTCATAGTGTTGACGAATCAAAGCAGGTTTATCAACGCCTTGAATTCCTTTAGATTTTTTAAAAGGCTTTTCTCTGGAAGTGCCAAGAATAGTGCCTCCTAAAGTTATGATACCACTTAAGCTTTCTTCATCAAACAAAAAGAAATCACGATTAATAAGGCCTAAGAAACCAGACGAAATACCATAAACCTCCATTCCATATTCTAGAATAGCGGTTTTCCCTACGCCTCTGATTGCAGCATTCAAGCCAGGGCAATCTCCTCCTGCCGTTAAAATTCCAATACGTTTAGACATTTTATTCAGTTTTAAAGGATTCTCTTTCTCGGTATTTTAATGCAAGTAATGCTTTAATTAATTGAAAATCTGCATTATAAAGGTAGTAAAATATTTTTCTTAGTTTAGAATTGATTCTCTAATTCCTTATAAGAAGTAAATATTCATAAGATATATTTAGAATATTTTTAAATTTCCATAATAAATATGGTGAATACAGGAATGAAACGCGATAATAAGCTTCAAAATTTTTATTTTCCCTTGAAATTAAAATTAAATTAGACTTTTTCTGTTTTCTAATCAGAAACTTAAACGATTCAAGCAAGAATTCTATTTACTCTTATTTTACTTACTTTTTACATTGAATTCTTGCTATATTTTTGGGGGGAAATGCTGCGACATTCCAATATTCAACGATTTTAATACTATTTAATCAACATAATTACTATGAAGAAAAGAATTCCATTGCACTGGAAAATAATTGCAGGATTGGTTTTGGGGATAATTTATGGTCTGGCTGCTGTAAAATTCGGATGGGCAGATTTTACTGAAATATGGATCAAACCCTGGGGTACTATTTTTATAAATCTATTGAAAGTTATTGCTGTCCCTTTAATCCTTGCTTCATTAATCAATGGAATATCTAATCTTAACGACACCTCCAAGCTGTCACGCATAGGACTGAAAACTATAATATTTTATCTTTCTACTACTGTAATTGCAATTACTCTAGGTTTAATACTGGTAAATATAACAAACCCAGGTCATGTTTTTCCTGAAGCCAAGAGAATTGAACTTCAAGCCATTTATGCACAAAATGTGCAGCAAGGTCAGAATTCTGCAGGAACCATTGAGCATAGCTCCCCTCTACAGTTTTTGGTAGATATGGTTCCAAGTAATATATTTTCGGCAATGGGACAAAATGGACAAATGCTCCAAGTAATTTTCTTTGCCATTATCTTTGGAATTGCTATGGTTAGCCTACCTCAAAATAAGGTGAAACCTGTAAAAAGCTTTATTGAATCTGCAAATACCATCATCCTTCGACTAATTGATATGATTATGCTATTTGCTCCTTATGGAGTTTTTGCTCTCTTAAGCTCGGTTGTTGTAAGTGTTTCTGGAGACAATATGAACGACACATTCTCTTTATTTGCCTCTCTGGGTTTATATGGAATAACCGTGATTATTGGACTATTCCTTATGATATTTGTTGTCTATCCAATAATCCTTATGATTTTCACAAAGGTGAAGTATAAGAATTTCTATCGTGGAATTTTCCCCGCCCAACTTCTGGCTTTCTCAACCAGTAGTAGTGCTGCAACTCTTCCTTTATCTATGGAAGTTGCAGAAAAAAGACTTGGAATCGACCAGGAGGTTACCTCTTTTGTTTTGCCTGTGGGTGCAACCATTAATATGGATGGAACTAGCATCTATCAAGCTGTTGCCGCAGTATTTATTGCACAGGTATATGGGATGGATCTTGATTTATCACAACAACTGACCATCGTATTTACAGCAGTGCTGGCATCTATAGGCTCTGCAGCAGTTCCAGGAGCAGGAATTGTAATGCTTGTGATTGTTCTTACGGCTATAGGTGTTCCGACCGAAGGAGTTGCTTTAATTTTTGCTCTCGATAGGCTCTTGGATATGTTCCGCACGGTTGTTAATATTACTGGGGATAATACTGTAGCATGTATTATTGGTGCTTCCGAAAAAAAGATAGATTACAGTATTGCTAATGCAGAGAAGTTAGATGAACAACCACAAGAAATTATTTTCAATAATGCTGCCGATAAAGATGAGATTGGAATGGTGAAGAAAAATCTGTAAGGAAATACTTGTGAAGAGAATAAACTGAAAAAGAAAAAAAAATACAGAATCAGGAAAAAGGGGGGCTAAAAATGGGGACAACACCCCCCTTTTTTTGTTATTATTGTTCTTAGATGAGGAACTTTGAACAAATTACGTTTTCGATTTGGTTATTTGCCTAACTCTGTATTTCGAAAAAACTAAAATCAATAAATCAATCAATAACATCAGATAAGAATTATCTGGTGACTATGAAAAAATAGATATATAATAGGGTTGAAAAAAAGTTCAATGAACGACATCAAAATAGTATTTGGTGTTTCTTGAATTAAGCGTCGACCTGCCTAAAAACAGTTATAAAAAGTCTGTTTTTAAGGCAAATCACTGCTTAATTAAATTTGCAAACCAAAACAGAAATAATTTTCTGATTAAATACCCTTTCGTATTTTGACAATGCAATTATATAACAAAGTCCTTAAACCCCTGTAATAAATAATCTTAAAAGATGTTAACTTCACATTTTTTAAGAAAATCTTACATCTTTATTACCTTTTTCAAATATCTTTTTCCCTCTAGATTTTCTATTGAAATTAGGTATATACCAGATACCAAACCACTCAAATCAATACTTCTGGGTAAAACTATACCTTTATGTTGCTGAATTAGAATGTTTTGCATGTTTGTGATATTTATTGTATAAGCTTCTGTGGTAATATCTTTCTTGCTGATATTCAGTTTATTACCGCATGGGTTTGGATAGAGGCAAAAGCCTTTTTCGTTACTATATTCTCCTACAGATTTGGTGCAATCGGTAAAAGTTATCTTAACAGTATCTCTGCTTATACAACCCCATTTATTTTCTACTTCTACCCATATTTCTTTAGTTCCAAAACCAACGCCTGTTGAATCTACCGTTATTGAAGATTTGATAGAACCTGTACTCCAATTATATTCTGATTCGATATTGAATCCAGGATGTAGGGTATAGGTTTCAGAAGCACAAATTATAGTGTCTTTTCCTAGTTTTGCATTGGGATTTAAAATTACACTATGCTCAATAAGTTTACTGGCCTGTTGTTTCCCTTTTTTTATAGTCAGCAAATAATCGGTTTCGGTCATAGGGCTATCAAATAATTTTCTTTCAGTAGAAACAACTCCTCCGGGTTTAGAATTCCATTCGTAAGTCATGCCTTCTTGATGGGCAATTGTAGGTTCTACAAATATTTCTGTGCCCGCACAGATTTCTCCCTCCGATTTGGTTAGATCAAAATCAAAATCATTTTCTTTAACAGTAAGACATATTGGAATGGTTTCACTTTTATTTTCATCATAATCGACTTTAAGGAAAGCATGATATTTCCCTACACTTAGTTTTTTACTATCTACAGTAATATAAGCTTGAGAACTGGAATTGGCTTTTATATGAAACTGTTCTTTGGGAAGCCCCAGCCAGTCGTTAATCCAAAGAATATAGTCTTCTACTTCACCAGTTTTATCCTCGCCACAGGGAGAGGCAAATTTATCATAACTCAATCTTATTCTGAATCGATAAACATCTTGTTGTAAACCTTCAGGAATCTTAATTCTACTTTTATAGAATCCTAGTTTTTCTGGTTTATCAATATCTTTACATTCTATTTTACTAAGCTCTCCATCTTTATTCCAGTCACACCAAATTTGAATCTTATCAGGAGAATATCCTTTTCCCAAATATATTTTTATAAGTTGATCTGCTCCCGTTCTTACCATTCCATGCATGGATTCATAATTTGAATATTTATCGCTATTACTTAGGTTATAAATACCCGCAAAATCAACAAGTCTAATAAATTCATCTCCATCAGAAATTGCATCACAAAAAACAGGAATATCTTTAACTGCTTTAGGCAGAATACGTAGTTGGGCGCGACTTTCAAGAGTGCCTTTGTTTAATAAATCAATACCCTTATCAATGGAGATTCCTTGAGGTATGGTAATTTTTATAGTATCGGTAGAAAAGCTTAAGGAAGGTTTTCCATAAACTATTTTTAATCTTGCCGGATCACTTTTTATATTTTCAGGATATAGAGCAAAGACTTTGACTTTGTAATCTCCATAATCTTCCATCTGAATTTTAAAAAACAAATCGGAGGTTGTCCCTAACTTCTTTCCATTACACTCCACCAAATATTTTCCTTTAAAGCTAGGATCTAACATATTCCAGTTAAGCATAATTACTTTCTGACTTTCATCCATTTTATATGTCAAGCCTGAAGGAGGTTGTACCGTGTTTTCTTCAATTGTAGAAAGATAAAGCATTGGATGCCCTTTTCGAAAATCGGTCCACAATGAATAAATATATCCTTGATTGGCTTCAACACATATATAATCACCTCCATATTTACCTTGATTGGCATCAAAGGGCTTTAATGGAAAAGAGCGATCATTTATAATATTCTCTGTCCATGTTACGCCTCCATCTACAGATTTGGCTAAATGTACATCAGAGAAGTTGTGTTCAGAATTTCTGTTATCATAGTATAAAGCATATAACCATCCAGTGGAAGGGTCTACTGATAGCGAAGGGAAAAATGATTTATTCAGCTGACTTAATTTCCAATCTATGCTGTATATAGGTTTTGCAGCAGCCCATGCATAGTCAACATTATCACAATAGGTATGGTAAATTACAGATTTATGATTATCTCCCTCTGTTAGTTGCTGAGTCCAGGCAAGGTAGATCCTGCCTTGAAATATTCCTTTGGAACAATCAATAGCTAATGTTGGAGAAGAATGTACCTGTACATCTACAGACATATGCTTCCAATTCTTTATTCCATGGGGTTCTATTTGCAATTGTTGTTTTTGAATTTCTTGCTTTCCCCAAGCTTCACCTCCATTTTCTGAATTATATACAAGAAGCTTATTTTCGGAACTACTGTTTACGTTTTCAAATAAGGCAAAATATAAATTGCCATTAGGGTGTACCTTAAGATCTAACTTCTTGGATAAAATATCTTTCTCGATAATTATAGGAACACTCCAGTTTTCGCCATGATCTATTGAATATGAACAAAAGACATTGTTTTGAGCACTTTGATTTTCATCTTCTGCATCTCTGGAAACCCAAATCAAATACATTCTCCCATAATACTTGGAGTCTTTATTTAAATCTTGGCATAATCTGCTACAGATTATCTTTCGGTATATTCTTTTTGAAATCGTTTTATATTTCCAGTTTTCTCCCAAGTCTTCAGAAATACTTAATCGAAGAAAACCTGCTTTATCTTGAAAAGACATAAAACAACGCTCTTCATTATCTACCAATACATGCCCTGCTCCGGAGTTTGTAAGAATACTTTCTTTAGGATTCCCCATCCAGGTGTATGCAGCATCAATACTTATTAGAGGTTGCGCTCCATAAACATTTGTATTTGTTTCGCTTCCCGTAATTCCTGTAACCATTATACTGCTTGGCTTTTGAGGAAATACAGCAATAGAACCATTATATTGACTATAATCTTTACTTAGAATGGAAACATTATTCTCTGCTACTCTGGTATTAGGTTGTTCGATTTGATTTTGTGCTGAAAGCCCCCAATTTGTAAGATACAAAAACCCAAGACCATATATTATGGTCTTAATAAAAAATGTTCTCTTTTTTCTCATTTATTTTTCTTTTATTATTCTTCCCGTCATCCATGGTCAAGATAACCAATATTTTGTTAAATAGAAAAATAAATAAAAGAGAACATTAGAGCTAAATAGCCTTATCGTATTTTCCCGATTGAATTTCTTTTACTAAAGCAGTATACCACTCTTCCCCAAATTTTCTAATTAATGGTTCTTTAAGATATTCGAATAAAGGCACTCCTGATTTATTCCCCTTTTTTAATGCAGAAGAACAAATACTCCATTTATGATAGTTTACTGCTTTAAACTGGTCATACTGAGTAACTCTTACAGGATATAAATGACAAGAAATAGGCTTTCTCCAATCAATCTTACCCTCTAAATATGCCTTTTCTATGGCACAATAGGTAATTCCATTTTTAAAATTCACAAAGGCACATTCGCGATGATTTACAAGAGCGGTAGCATAATCGCCATCCTCATCATAATCAAAAACTCCTTGTTCCTCGACAGCTTGAATTCCGCCTTCAGTCATATAAGGTTTTACTTCTTCCAGAATATCTGTTAAAATACCAACCTCAACCTCTTCTAGAGGAGCTCCACTATCTCCATCAACACAACATTGCCCTTTACATTGTGCCAAATTACAACAAAATCGAACTTTTAGAAGTTCTTCAGAAATAATAGTATCTTCAATTACAATCATGGCCGCGAAGTTATATATTAATTAATTTATATAAAGAGCAGCTTGATTATTTTATTGTTTCCTATTACCTTTAGGTAGCTAAAAAATACTACTATAATGTCTGTACAATCTCTAAATGCCAAGAAGGTAAAAAAAATACCGGAAGGCGAACTTCTAGAAACCTTAAATTCCACCAAAGAAAAAGGATTAACGACCGATGAGGCAAAAAAGCGAATTGCCCAATATGGACCTAACGAAATCATCGAAAAACATGTAAGACCTATTGTTCGATTTTTAAAGAACTTTTGGGGTCCTATTCCATGGATGATTGAGGTGGCAGCGATATTAAGTGCTGTTATTGGCCATTGGGCAGATTTTATTGTTATTGTTGTGCTTTTGCTTTTAAATGCCTTTATCGATCATTTTCAACAAGAAAAAGCAGGAAAGGCTATGGCTGCCCTGAAAAAAAACCTGGCAACAAAAACCCGAGCCTTGAGAAATGGCACATGGGTTGATATTGAAGCAAATCAGCTTGTTCCAGGTGATATTATCCGGATTAAACTGGGTGATATTATTCCTGCCGATGTTAAATTAATGGACGGAGAATATTTGCAAATTGACCAGTCTGCTCTTACAGGCGAAAGTTTGCCCGTAACCAGAAGTCAGGGAGATATAGCCTATTCAGGATCCATTGCCAGAAAAGGAACTATGACCGCTGTAGTATATGCTACAGGGCTAGAAACTTTTTTTGGTAATACAGCAAGTTTGGTGGCAAAAGCTAAAACAAAAAGTCACCTTCAAAAAGCTGTTGTACGAATCGGCGATTACCTAATTATGCTCAACTTTGTTTTGGTAATCATCGTTCTTATTCTTGGTTATATCCGGCAACAAGAAATTGTTGAGGTAGTGGAATTTGCACTGGTGCTTACAGTAGCTTCCATTCCTGTTGCACTGCCTACGGTTTTAAGTGTAACTATGGCTGTAGGTGCTTTTAAATTATCCAAACTAAAAGCCATTGTCAACAAATTGGTGGCAGTTGAAGAAATGGCAGGTATGGATGTTTTGTGTTCGGATAAAACGGGTACCTTAACTCAAAATAAGCTTACTTTAAATGGGGTGTTCCCAGTAAGTAACTTTTCTGAAAAAGATGTAATGTTCTACGGGGCTCTGGCTTCTTCTCCAAGTGATAATGATCCTATAGATCAAGCATTCCTTGGTGCTTTAAATGATCAGCAAAAAGAAGAAATAAGTACTTGGACTCAAAAGCATTTTACGCCTTTTGACCCTGTAATAAAAAGAACAGAAGCCGAAGTTGAACATCAGGGAGCCATATATAAAACCACAAAAGGAGCTCAACAGGTAATACTCGATTTATGCTCGAATAAGGAAGAGATAAAAGAAAGAGTGGATGCCGCTACTCAAGAAGCAGCTAATAAAGGAGATAGAGCTCTGGCTGTTGCAAAATATGAGGACGATAGATGGCAGTTTGTCGGAATGGCTTTCCTAAGTGATCCGCCTCGAATAGATTCAAAAGATACTATACAAAAGGCCGCAAAATTAGGGGTTCGTGTAAAAATGATTACCGGAGACCAGGCTGCTATTGCAAAAACTATAGGCGACGAACTAGATATTGGTCATAATATAGTGCAAGCATCCGATCTGCATAGATTGGGTGAAGCAGAAGCAGCTAGAGTTGCCATCGAGGCCGATGGCTTTTCGGAGGTGTTTCCTGAAGATAAATTCCGGATCGTTAACCTCTTGCAGCATAACGGACATATAGTAGGTATGACTGGTGACGGAGTAAATGATGCTCCTGCCTTGAAAAAAGCCGATGCCGGTATTGCAGTTGATGGAGCCACTGATGCTGCAAAAAGTGCTTCTGCTTTGGTATTAACTTTACCTGGATTAGGAGTAATTATTTCTGCTATAAAAGAAAGTAGGCGTATCTTTCAACGAATGCAAAGTTATGCTACCTACCGTATTTCAGAAACTATAGATGTTCTGTTTTTTTCGGTATTAGCAATTATCTTCTTTAAAGCATTTCCTGTTACTCCAATTGCTATTATTCTATTGTCGGTATTTAACGACTTTCCTATTATGGCAATTTCATACGATAAGGTGAAGTACAATAAAAAACCCGAGATATGGAATATGAAGAAAATATCCATAATTGGTTCCTTCCTAGGATTTACGAACGTTATTTTTACCTTCTTGATCTTTTTCCTTGGAAAATATGTTCTTCATTTTGATTTCTCTCAATTACAAACATTAGTCTTTGCTGAATTAAGTATTGCAGGTAACCTAACTATTTTCCTTTCACGAACCCGCGGACCATTCTACTCCATTGCTCCAGGTAAACCATTGGTATGGTCTACTTTAATTTCAAAAGCAATTATCAGTTTGATTTGTGGATTCGGACTATTAGTAACTCCTATAGGATGGTGGGTTATAGTTGTGTGGGCATATGCAATTATTCAGATGCTGATTACCGACCGTATGAAGCTTCTTGCTTATGCATTATATGAAAAGGCATGGACAAAAAAGAAATCTAATGCATTTAAATTGCATTAGAGTATATGCTGTTTATGATTAAAGAGCTGCCCTTTTTGCTTTTTTGGGCAGCTCTTTTTGTTTTTATATACAGTGCGTATTTTTTAAGTGATTCAACTCCTATAGAATGGTGTATTTTGGGCTTGCTTTATTTCTCTTCCACCCATTTTTTATAGGGATTGATTGTTAAACAAGAATTAAAATAACGAGTATCCTGCGAAACTTCTTTCCCAATCCATATTGGCTTTTCAAAGAATTCATCTTCTGAGGTAAGTTCAATTTCTGCAACAACCAAACCTTGATTATCTCCCATAAATTCGTCAATCTCCCAAAGTTTTCCTCCAAAGCTTTTCAAATATCTATATTTCTCAATACAACTGCCATTACATAAGGTAGAAAGCATTTCTTTAGCATCATTTAAGGGTATTGTATATTCATATTCATTTCGAATTATACCGTTTACATTTGACTTAATGGTAATCCATGCATCAGTATCAGTAATTCTGATTCGCACCACTTTTTTTTCGTCAATATGCAAGTAAGCTTGACACATATATACTTTCTGCGCATTTTCTTTATATGAATTGTCAAGTACAAGAAATTTACGCTCTATTTCTTTAGCCATTATCTTTTCTCTTAATTGTAAAATAACATATTCTTATAGAAACTAAGTTATTCTAATATACTTTATAAAACATAATCTTATTTTATTTTCTTACGCGGAATATAAAACTCAACACTCATTCATTACGAAATTTAAATAAGTTAGATGTAATTTCACATGCTTAAGTTTTTTAAACCTCTAGATTATTAATAGAAAAATAAGGTAATGCCAGGAATCAATATTATCCAAAAAGATTCTTCTTCTCTAAAGGAAGACTCTACGTCTTTAATAAACAAGTGTTTGTGTCTCCCAAACTATAATTTTAACCCAATTTATTCAACTACAACTTGGGATATTAGCAATTGGGAATATCCCGACTATCCAATAAAATCCTATTCAGAAAATGAATATACACTAATTATAGAAGGATCTATTGATGGTTATTCTCCAAAAGCTTTATATACATGTTTTCAGAAGCTTAATTTTGAAAAGAAAAAGTTGTCTTCTATAGTCAATGACTTAAATGGTGAATTTATAATCGTATTGATAAATTCGACAAATAACTCTTTGTCAATTTACAATGATTTCTGGGGAAGACTCCCTTTTTATTGCTATACCGAAGAAGAGCGTATTAAATCTGCTGGAAGAAATATCTCCCTGATAAAAGAAATAAATCAGGTAAAGCTAAATAGAGATAGATATGTTTTGGCAGAATATTTATGTATGGGTTACAATTTGGGAGAGAAAACACATTTACAGAATATTTATAAACTCCCGCCAAATTCATCTATTCATATTGAGGCAAATGGGAAATTCGACATATCCAGGAGTAATCTGTTATATAAAGCTATAGTCAATACAGACGAAAAAAAAGACGTAAGAGATTCTGCAAAGAATCTGGCCGATTTATTCTTAAAAGCCTTACAAAAAGATTTGCCTGCTGAAGGAACCAATTTATTATCCATGAGTGGAGGCCTAGATAGCAGAATCATTGCAGGAGCAATGGAGAAATTAAACATAAACTATTGTGCATCCTCCTTTATCGATTTCGAGCAAACAGCAAAATTAGATGTGCAAATTGCTGAGGATATAATACAATCCTACAAAAAGAAACTTTCTATTATAAAAACAGAAAGTAGCAAGCATAAAGATCGAAAGCTTTTACAGCAGCTTAAATGTGGTTTTAATACTACAGACATGAACTTTATTCTACAATTTTTTGCTCAGCTGCAAAGAGAATATAATAACATTACATACATTACCGGAGATGGAGGAGATAAATTGCTTCCCTCATTGATGCCGCTAAAAAACATATTCTCATTTGATCAATTATACGATTATATAATAAACAGACAGTCGTCTATCCCTCCTAAAATTGCATGTGCAATTGCAAATGTTTCATATTCTGAATTCAAAGAGAGGTTTATTCAATATCTAAAGTCATATAATTTTAATTCATCAAAACTGGCCTTTAAATATTTTCAGATAAGAGAAAGGGCTGTAAACTGGTTGTTTGAAGGAGAAGATAGAAATAGGCAATTCTTCCGAAGTTATACTCCTTATTACAATAGTGAATTTAGCAGATATGCTTTATCCATTAATGATAAGGAAAAGTTTGACTACAAACTATTTATATCTTTTATTCAAGATATAGATCCAAAATTACTTGAATATCCAAATGCAAATTGGGGAACAACTCAATTGAATAATAAGCAAATAGGTAAGTTTTTTCAAAAAAGACGAATTATTGAAAATATCCCATACCAGATAAAGAAAATTCTGCAAAGAGGTAAAGAGAATGATGATACTTTGGACCTGCATCAAATCAAGGATTCGAATTTCAGAGAAGAACTTGAGCAAATTATTGCTAATACCAATATAAGCCCAATAAATCTAAATTTCTCGCAATGGGAAAAAGTATATTCCCTATATGCATAAGTCGGTTTAAAGCGGTTTAGAAACAACAGCACTTAATCTTGTTAAGTTGCACTTAGAATATAAAGTAAAGGAATTTATATAAAAGAGGCTGTTCAAGAATTAATGAACAGCCTCTTCCTAATGAATCATCTCAATCTAAAGATTCAACGACAGCACTTTATTCTACCATAATAAAGCCTGTATTTCTATAACCATCAATGTTCATATACCAATCGTCATATACGGTTCCTCCACTCTGAGCCCATGCTCTAAACTTTAGATAGGCTTCTGTAATTGGAATTTTCTCTTGTACCAATTCCAAATCGTACATAACATTGATTGCCCAAGGCAAATTATCATGACTTAGGTATGTAATATTTTGCTCTAAATTTGAAGCATCATCTTTAACTCCTAACAAACCCGTATTTCCTAAATTGGTCATCATATAATTAGGCAGGTGTATTTCAACTCCTCTACTTTCGGTAAGGAATATAAAAGGATTAAACTGACTATAATCGAAACCACCGATATCTAAAGGTGAATTAAACATTACAGAAACGACATAAGTTTTTCCTTCTGTAACTCTATCATCTTCAAATACAACCACAACACTCTTGTCTTGCTGATCTGCTTCGATGCCATTAGATTCATAATTAATCAATCCTGAATTCTTTAATCCACCATTAACAGATCCAATAAAAGAAGGGGCTACAGGAAGTTCAATAGCAAAGCCATTATGTAAAGAGCCTCCAAGATGCTTAACGGTTGTAATAATATCCAGTTGTACAATTTTGTTATTAGGACTTAAGATTGTGGAATAATTATAGTTAATTACCAAATCGTTGAAATCATAATCACCTTTTGAATTCCATAAATCTTCAAAAGCTAAGGTAGCAGTTTCTCCAGAATCTACATAACTATTTTTAAATGCCTTTGATGCATCCTGAGGATATGCGTCCAATGAATTAATTACGCCATCATTATCATTATCGCCTTCAGGATCGAGTAGATCAGGAGTAATAAACATACCAAAGTCGTTTATCTGATTTGCAATACTTTCTGTATTACTTATTTCAACATACTCCCAGGTGCCATCTTCTATATTGAATTTTATAATTTTTCCATTATTTACCATTTCAGAAATATAGGCATATCCACTTTTATCAATACCTATAGAAGTTAAGATTCCTAGAGGCATATTTTGAGTATTTATTTTACTTGCTACTGCTGAGTTATTTTCAATATCTACGCGATAAACATTATATCTGTCAACCAAATACATCTGACCACTATCGTCAAAACATAAATCACCTCCACCTCCTAAAGGCAGACCTGTTATTTGATAAGTGTCCACAACTAATTTTTGATCTACATCATAGGCATACAAATAGTTATTGTTTGATCCAAAATACAGTAAATCTTCAAATCCATTATATCCCATTCTGGGAAAAATAAAATCGAAATTATCCAGTTTTTCGAACTCCTTTGAAACAGGTTCATAAGCATATAAATCATATGGAGGTAAGTTATTGGCAATATATACCTCTCCTGAAAATGGATTAACAGTGCATGCAATAGAAGAACAAGGAATAGTAGGTAATTCTTCGACACTCATATCATTAAGATCAAAAAGGAAAAATTCTTTATTTGCATTTACGCCATAAAGTAATTCTTCACTTCTACTTTGTCTTTGATTTTTTGGAGTATAATCAAATTGTATTGTAGAATCATCAATATCAAAAAAGAATCTCTCTTGAAATCCTTTGGGAGAATATCTTACAAGCATAATATGTTTAAAATGCTTTGGTACACAAACACGCATGTTATTTTGCTGTTCAATTGATCGCAAAGTATATAACTTACGTTTTTCAGAATTCATTAAATGTGCTGCATCATTTGCTTTATCCCATTTTGAAACAGCGAATAATTCATATACTGCTCCACTGGGATCTCCTTGAATAGTAAAGTCCAGAGTTTTTGTGTTTGAAAAATCAAATCCTTTGGGAACTTTAATATTGTTTATTGAGTTGCCCTGATTGATTATTTTTTTTTCTGGTCGTTTCTTACAAGATATAATAGATACAAGGGCAAAAAAAACCAAAAAACAGATTTTGGGAAAAAAAGAACTTTTCGAAAACATCTAATTTGGATTTTATTAGTGATAATAAATTAATTGAATTTAAATGCAGTTCAAAATCCAATCCTAAAAACATTTATTATTCATTTTCTGCCACTTACATAACTTAGGCTTAAAATACTTTTCCCGATATGGGAATCTAAGATCAATATAAAATCTACATTTCCATTTTCCTTTTTGTTTTTTTCTACTAAAATTGAATTAATTTAGCATCATTAATGACATTGACACCCTAAAGACTTACCCATGATAAGTAGAGTAAGAATTCTAATACTATTCATGCTTGCCGTTTGCTTCATTCCATCAATTTGCTTGGGGCAAAAAACAAAAGAAGAGCTTCAAAAAGAGAATGATAAAATAAAGAAGGAGATTGCCTTTGCCGATAAGCTTTTGAAGGAAACAAAAAAGAACCGAAAGGTTTCCTTGAATCAACTATATCTGATAAGTAAAAAGATTAAAAACCGGGAACGATTAATTAGCAATATTAATAGACAAATTCAAGATATAGATCAGAATATAGATGCAAATAAATCAAAGATCAAAAGCCTTTCTAAAGAGCAAGAATCTTTAAAAGAAGAGTATGCTCAAATGATATATTTTGCATGGAAAAATAAAAGTATCTGGAATAAATGGA
Organism: Bacteroidales bacterium; assembly: GCA_041725955.1. GTDB lineage: Bacteria > Bacteroidota > Bacteroidia > Bacteroidales > JBGRPZ01 > JBGRPZ01. Next base: position 21,531 of record JBGRQE010000020.1, on the reverse strand, counting down.
TGTTTATTCTTGCTGCTGAAGATTTTAATGAGGCATATCAAAGAATGCGTTATTATCAGCAGTATAGTGCGTTTAGGAAAAAACAAAGTGAGCTGATTAAAAAAAATTCCAACGATATTAATAACGAGATTGAAATATTAAACAAAAAGAAAACAGAAAAACAAAGTTTAATAATCTCTCAAAATCAGGAAAAGCATAATCTTATATCCGAAAAAAATTCTCAGGGAAAAGTAGTTTCCGAGATCAATCAGAAGAAGAAAGAACTTGAGAAAGAATTAAAAGAAAAGCAAAAGCAAGCAAGAAAAATCTACAAAAAGATTGAAAAACTGATTGCTGCAGAGCTAAAAGCCAAGGAAAAACGTGCTAAAAAGCTAAAGGCTAATAATAAACCTGTAGATGCAAGCACAAAATTAACCCTTAAGGAGCTAAAATTAAACAAAGAGTTTATAGCCAATAAGGGTAAGCTGCCATGGCCTGTAGCTAAAGGATTTATAGCATCTTCTTATGGAATACATACGCATGAGAAAGAAAAAAGAGTTCAGGATGAGCAAAAAGGAATTCGTTTTATAACCAATAAAGGTCAGGATGCCAGATCTGTTTTTAATGGTATCGTAACTACTGTTTACCCAATGTTTGACTATGATATTATAGTAATTATCTCGCATGGAGAATATATAACCGTATACCATAATTTAAGTAATGTATATGTTAAGAAAGATGATATAGTAAAGACAGGCCAACCAATAGGAAAGATCTTTACCGATCCGATTAATGGAAAAACAGAAATGGAGTTCTTAATTTATAAGGATAAACAGAAAAAATATTTAAATCCGAAATACTGGATTAGGAAATAATATACTATAAATCACATTATTCACAACAACAAATATGCTCTATCTCTTGTAATTGGGGGTAGAGCTTTGTTTTTTTTATTAAGCCCTGTAAACGTTTTTTTATCCGATATTTCTTTACTCTTATATAGGTGGTATTTTTATAGCCCAAATCATTTGCTATTTCTCTGTAGCCCTGACAATTTAATATACGTAAAATTATATCCTTACTTTCTTTGTCGAGCAGTTCTATAGCATCAAATAAGCATTTACACTTTATTAACCAATGCTGATGGATATCATAGAAATCATTATTTTTCTCCTCTCCATAATCACTGATATGCTCAACATATATGATTCTAAATTTATTCCTTTGATACTTTGTCCATAAATTCCGACAAACACGAATTAAATAGAAAGGAATAAATTTTTGAGGTATCTTATCTATATAAATCACCTGTTCAAGATAAACACAAATGGCATCATGAAATATATCTTCGGCTTCATGATAACTACCGCCATGACTCAAAATATAGTTTCTAACTTTATAAAATGATTCAAAATATAGTACAGATGAAAAATTATTAAATGAAGATTCGCACGAACATGCACGAAGGTTGGATTTATTCATTAAAGGGAAATATTTAAGAGAAATATCTTTACATCCAACCCATAAAAAACAGTATGTAAAAGGAGGCAAGAGGCAAAAGCAAAACGCCACGCCAAAAGCTATTTAAATTTACTATTTTTTTAGAATAAAAAAACAGTTCTTTAATAAGGTATACAGAGTAGTTTAATAAATTAAGGATTAACCTTATGCTTATTGTTAAGGAAATACTTTAATCCTTCAGGAGTTGTAATGCCTCGTAAAAATGATTCAATCATTTGACTGTAAACAATTTCAAAAGAGAATTCTTCTGGAGGAAATAACTCAGGATTCAAAACATCTAATAATCGAGAAATATAAAGTCTGGAAATAAGCTCAGGTTTAAAATCGCTGCGATAAACACCTTCTATAACCCCTTGCTCAAGATTCTTTTTAATCTTATCATAAACATACTGCACTCTTTCATCGGTATGTGCAGCATATATTTTAGGGAAATATTTGCTTAAACCATGGGTAACTTTCGGAGAAATATCATCAAATTTATTTGCCATTTCTTTACTTACTTCAAGCAAAGCATCTATAGCACAGTATTCTTTAAAGTTTCTGCTGGCAATTATCTTTTCAAATTGATCTCTTTCATACTCCAAAACACTTGCCATAAGATCTTCTTCACTATTGAATTGAGAAAAAAGTTCTTCTTTCGAAACCTGTAGTTTTAAGCATAACCTATCAATAGTAACTCTTTCAACACCAGTCTCTAACGCAATCTTTCTGATACGAACAAGTAACTCTTCTCTCTTTTTTTCCATAGCAATTTTTTAAAATTTTCGTCACAAAAGTAGCAATTATATTTTAAGACCCAACAAAACAGTTCTTTTGCCATTATAGCCTAAAGCAATTATCTTTATTTTTTTTCTTTTTGAAACCATTATTATTCAACCTATAATTCTTAAAAAAAAATACAATAATTTATCTGTGATTACTAAGTACACGACAATTTTAGGAAAAAAAAGAAGGATAAAAAAACACTCTAAAAGTCTTTAAGTTGTGTTCGCTAAAACAAAAAACAAAAGACTAAAAGAGTGCGCAGCAAATACACAGAATTAGAGAAAACAATAAAGAGTCAAACGGGGCGGAATTTCACAAGAGCTCAATTTTTTAGCTTATTAATAATTTCTTTGCTTAAGGTTCAGGATATTTCGTTTGTGAATCTATGTTTAAAGCCATGAAATCAAGTGGATTTAATATGGAAGATACACACTTAGTGCAATTGAAAGAGTAAACAAGCTAATCGCAGTGATTGCTATAGCTTTTGTATAAGCCTACAAAACAGGAATATATATATCCATCAAGATATTAGAAACTCCGAAACCCACCCTTGCCTTAAACTCCTATCATTCTTGCCCTTTGCCCCTAAACCTCCTAGGTATTTAGTGAAAACCTCCTAGGTATTCGATAAAAACCTCCTAGATATTTAGTGAAAACCTCCTAGATATTTAGTAGAAACCTCCTAGGTATTTAGTAGAAACCTCCTAGGTATTTAGTAGAAACCTCCTAGGTTTTAGTGCAATCAATACCTTAATAGTTTGTAATCCTTACTTGATCATGTATGAAAGAAGGGTGCCTGTGGTTACTATAGATATTTAAACACCTCATACCAATTATTCACAATACAGGAATAATTGGTATGAGGTGTTTAATATGATATATATTTTTAAAAGCTTAACAGCCACTAACTACTGTACAACTTCTTTTTTTCGGAGAAATCAATTCTTTTATCGCGTTTGATTTATTAATCTGACGAACTTTTTCCTTTTTAAGTGGAATCTTATTATTTAAGGTTTTCATGAAATTTAGAATTTATAAGAGAATTTAAGGATTCTCTTGTGATTTTATTTTGAAACGGTTTAAATAAGAGTAAGTTGTGCTTTCTTTATAGAAATAATTTTTATAGAGAATCACTAAATTTTATAGAGTCTGTTTTTCTTATTTCATGGATAGATTCAGAATGCTTGAATTTATTATGCTTTAGAAATATTGTATTGCAAAAAAAATACTAGACCCCTTCCACACACGAAACACAATAGATTTCAGTTATTTTTGTAGTTTTGCAGGCAATTTTTCTTAATTGCCTGCCTTGTACCCAAAAAAGCAGCATTGAAGATATAAATAAAAGCAACAGAACTATTTAAAGGAGATTTAAATGGACAAGAAGTATTCAGAGTATAAACTTAACCTCCCTCAAATTGGGGAAGAAGTCCGAAAGTGTTGGGATGAAAATGATACTTTCCATAAAGGACTGGAAATGACAAAAGACAATGAGCCTTTTGTTTTTTATGAAGGACCTCCATCAGCAAACGGAACTCCTGGTATTCACCATGTCATGGCGCGTACTATTAAGGATATTTTTTGCCGCTACCAATCTTTGCAAGGCCGTCACGTAAAACGTAAAGCAGGCTGGGATACTCACGGCTTACCTGTTGAAATCGGGGTAGAAAAAAGTTTGGGTATTACCAAAGAAGATATTGGAAAAAGTATTTCTGTTGAAGATTATAACAAAGCTTGCCGTCGTGAAGTGATGAAATACAAGGATATGTGGGACGATCTAACCCGTCAGATGGGGTATTGGGTAGATCTTGAAAATCCATATATTACTTTCGACAATAAGTATATTGAGTCTGTTTGGTGGTTGTTGAGCCAGCTTTATAAAAAGCAACTTTTATACAAAGGTTTCACCATTCAACCATTCTCTCCTGCTGCAGGTACTGGTTTGAGTACTCATGAATTGAATCAGCCAGGTTGTTATCGCGATGTGAAAGATAATACTTTGGTGGCTCAATTTAAGGTGGTTCAAAATGAGAAATCTGATTTTCTTTTCAATGACCTTCACGGAGAACTTTATTTCCTTGCCTGGACTACCACTCCATGGACCTTGCCTTCAAATACAGCTCTTGCTGTAGGAAAGAAGATTCCTTATATTAAAGTAAAAACTTTTAATCCTTATACCGGTGATCCAATTACTGTGATCCTAGGTAAGGATCTTAAAGAAAAATATTTCCCAGAGAAAAATGCTGAATTAAAATTAGCAGATTACGAAAAGGGACAAAAACAATTACCTTACGAAGTTGTTCAGGAATTTACTGGAGTCGATCTTGAAGGTTTACGCTATGAGCAATTATTGCCTTATGCACAACCTGAAGAAGGAGATGCATTCCGTGTTATTCTTGGCGATTTTGTAACTACCGAAGATGGTACAGGTATCGTTCATATTGCTCCAAGCTTTGGTGCTGATGACTTCCGTGTTGCTCAGCAAAATGGTATTGGTGCACTTACTATGGTCGATCGTAGGGGTCGCTTTGCCGATTGTATGGGAGAATTTGCTGGTCGTTTCGTTAAACCTGAATATGAAAAGGATTTCGAACCTGGTAAAGTTGTTCCTGTAGATGTTGATATTATTGTTAAGCTGAAAAAGGAAAACCTAGCCTTTAAAGCTGAAAAATATGAACACTCTTATCCTCACTGCTGGAGAACAGACAAACCTATTCTATATTATCCATTAGATTCATGGTTTGTAAAGACTACACAGTATAAAGATCGTATGATCGAACTAAACAAAACAATCAACTGGAAGCCTCAGTCTACTGGTACTGGTCGTTTTGGAAACTGGTTGGAAAATTTGGTCGATTGGAATCTTTCTCGTAGTCGTTACTGGGGAATTCCATTGCCAATTTGGACTAGCGAGGATAGAAGTGAGCAAGTATGCATTGGCAGCGCCGAGGAATTAAAAGCAGCTATCGAAAAATCGGTAGAAGCTGGATTTATGAAAAACAATCCACTAGCTAAGTTTGTTCCTGGTGATATGTCGAAAGAAAATTATGAAACTTTCGACTTGCATCGTCCTTATGCTGACGAGATTATACTTGTTTCAGAAAATGGACAGAAGATGTTCCGCGAAAAGGATTTGATTGACGTTTGGTTTGATAGTGGTTCAATGCCTTATGCTCAATTACACTATCCTTTTGAAAATAAAGAGTTCTTTGAAAAAAATTATCCTGCTGACTTTATTGCAGAAGGAGTAGATCAAACCAGAGGCTGGTTCTTTACCTTGCATGCTATTGCTACTATGGTATTCGATAGTGTTGCATTTAAAACCGTTATCTCTAATGGTTTGGTTTTGGATAAGAAAGGAAACAAGATGTCTAAACGTCTTGGAAATGGTGTAGATCCTTTTGAAACCATAGCCAAATTTGGTCCTGATGCTACCCGCTGGTATATGATTACCAATGCTCAACCTTGGGATAACCTTAAGTTTGATGTAAGTGGTATCGCCGAAGTTCAACGTAAGTTCTTTGGAACATTATTCAATACTTATTCTTTCTTTGCTTTATATGCGAATATCGACGGATTTAGCTATAAGGAAGATGAAGTTGCTATTGAAAAACGTCCTGAAATCGACCGTTGGATTCTTTCTCAGTTAAACAGTTTGGTTGCACAGACAAAAGAAGCTTATGCTAATTTTGAACCTACCCGTGCAGGTCGTCTAATTCAAGAGTTTCTTGATGAGCACCTAAGTAACTGGTATGTGCGCTTGTGCCGTAGAAGATTTTGGAAAGGCGATTATAGCGAAGATAAAATCTCTGCTTATCAAACATTGTATACCTGCTTGGAAACCATTGCTCAAATTGCATCTCCAATTGCTCCATTCTTTATGGATAAATTGTTTAGCGATTTAAATGCAGTTTCAGGAAGACATAATGTTGAGTCTGTTCACCTTAGTAAATTTCCTGAGGTAAATACCGATTTGGTTGATACTGAATTGGAAGAACGCATGCAGCTAGCTCAAAAACTTACTTCAATGGTACTTTCTCTTCGTAAGAAGGCAAATATAAAAGTGCGTCAGCCATTGAATAAGATAATGATTCCTGTATTGGATGAAAGGTTTATGAAGCAAGTTCAAGCTGTTGAAGATTTGATTCTTTCTGAAGTAAATATAAAGAGCATTGAATACCTTACTGATGCTTCTGGCGTTCTTGTGAAAAAGATTAAACCAGACTTTAAGGCATTAGGTCCAAGATATGGTAAGTTGATGAAGCTTGTGTCTGCGGAAATCATGAAGATGAATAACGAAGATATTGCTCAACTTGAAAAAGATGGTAGTTTCAATTTGAATGTTGATGGACAAGAAATTTCTATTAGCCCTTCAGATGTAATTATCTCTACAGAAGATATCCCTGGTTGGACTGTTGCAAACCAAGATTCTCTAACTGTTGCTATGGATGTTACCCTAACTCCAGAATTGTTGGAAGAAGGACTGGCACGCGAATTGATCAATAAAGTGCAAAATATCCGTAAGGATCAAGGTTTTGAAGTAACTGACCGTATTCAACTAATGATTAAGGAGCATCCAGAGGCCTCTTCAGCGATTTCTAATTATAAAGATCGTGTTGGCTCTGAAACCCTTTCTACAGTTGAAATATGTGCAGATCTTGAAGGAGAAAATATATTCAATATTCCTTTATCTGAAACTATCGAAATTGAAGTAAAAGTTTCTAAAGAGAATAACTAAGGTGTAATTTGCACCATCCCGATTTCCCGAAATATCTGTTTATACTCAGAAATTTCGGGAAATCTTTTTAAATTTACCCGCATTAGAATTCATTCCTTTTATTAACCCTATAAAATAAATCAGATTATGAGAGAACAGGAAAATAAATCAAGGGTTCGCTATTCTGACGAGGAGCTTGAAGAATTCAAACAAATTATTCAAGCTAAATTAGAGAAAGCTAAAGCAGATTTAGAACTATTAACAGAAGCATATACTGGTGGAAGTGAACACGATATTTCGGATACTTCTCCTACCTTTAAAGTTTTGGAAGAAGGTCACCAAGTGCTTAGTAAAGAAGAAAATTCGCGTCTTGCTGCACGCCAACAGAAATTTATTTCATCATTGGAAAATGCAATGATCCGAATTGAAAACAAAACTTATGGCGTTTGTCGTGCTACAGGGAAACTTATTTCTAAAGAACGCTTACGTATAGTTCCTCATGCTACATTAAGTATAGATGCGAAACTAAAAGACAGTAAATAGTTGTGGTAAACACATAATTCTGAATTAAATTTCATTCTATTGAAAAGATTTCGGTCGATTGCTATTCTTGTATTGTTGATTGTATTTATAGACCAATGTCTGAAAGTTTATGTAAAGCTACATTTTCGTATTGGTGAAGAGCTTTCCTTTTTTGGAAATTGGGCCCTTGTCCATTTTCTCGAGAATGATGGTATGGCCTTTGGATGGTCTTTTGGAGGTAAATCAGGAAAGCTTATTCTTAACTTATTAAGAATAGCAGTTTCGTCTTCAATTTTTTTTCTCTTATATAAGTCTATAAAACAAAACCGCTCGTCAGTATTTACTTTTTCGCTTGCCTTAATCTTCGCTGGAGCTCTGGGAAACTTAATCGATGTTTGTTTTTACGGGATTCTCTTTTCAGAAAGTAGTTCTGATCAGATCGCTAAAACTATTATTGAGGCAAAACCATACGCTTCTTTCCTCCATGGAAAGGTGGTAGACATGTTGCATTTTCCTATTTTGATTATTGAACAAGAAAAAATGCCTGTTTTGATACAGAAAATGTTTTTCTGGAGCAATCATAGAATTGTTTTTTTTCGGTCTGTTTTTAATTTAGCCGATTTTGCTCTGATTGCGGGTCTTTTTATTAACATTGTTTTTAATCTAAATAAACTCAAGCGTTTAAAAGTCAGATATTAGATAAATCGATAGAAATATTTGTAGATCAATATTTTTTTTAGCAGTGAAAATTACCCTTAGAGCAAATTTTTACTGCTTTTTTTAGTTCAATATTGTAAGAACAACTCTTTCCTAGCGATAGAGTTCGGAAGTAATTTATTCAAAGGGTGCTGAAATAACCGTTTTTTTTATAAGTTTATGAATTATTTTCTTAGGAAAATGATTTCTATAGTGCAATAAATACTTATCCTATGGAGAAAACTAGTGTTGGCGAGATATCTCAAATTATCGGACCAGTAATTGATGTGACCTTTGGGCAAGATCAGCAATTACCGAAGATTTTTGATGCCTTATTGATTGAAAGACCCAATGGTGAAGACTTGGTGCTAGAAGCACAACAAGATATTGGGGAGAATACCATAAGAACCATTGCAATGGATGCAACGGATGGTTTAAAACGTGGCATGAAAGTAATTTCTACGGGAAAGCCTATTTCTATGCCTACTGGCGATAAGATTAAAGGGAGACTATTTAATGTTACCGGGCAAAGTATCGATGGATTGAAGAAGGTGGAGTCGAAATCTTCTTATCCAATTCACCGAGAACCACCAAAGTTTGAAGAGCTATCCACTCAAAACGAGGTGTTGTTTACTGGTATAAAAGTTATTGACCTTATTGAACCTTACGCAAAAGGGGGAAAAATTGGTTTATTCGGTGGTGCGGGTGTTGGAAAAACCGTAATCATCATGGAGTTAATTAATAATATTGCAAAGTCTTATTCTGGTTTATCTGTATTTGCTGGAGTTGGAGAACGTACTCGTGAGGGGAATGATTTGCTCAGAGAGATGATCGAATCAGGAGTTATTAAGTATGGAGATGCGTTCGAAAAGTCTATGGAAGAAGGAAACTGGGATCTGGATGCTGTGGATTATAATGAGCTGGAAAAATCGCAAGGAACCTTGGTATTTGGTCAGATGAACGAACCTCCAGGAGCTCGTGCTCGTGTTGCTCTTTCCGGACTTACTCTTGCAGAGTACTTCCGCGATGGTGATGAGCAGAGTGGTGGTCGTGATATTCTGTTCTTTATCGATAATATTTTCCGTTTTACTCAGGCAGGTTCTGAGGTGTCGGCTCTTCTTGGACGTATGCCTTCGGCAGTGGGTTATCAGCCTACCCTGGCAACCGAGATGGGTTTGATGCAGGAACGTATTACTTCTACCAAGCGCGGATCAATCACTTCTGTTCAGGCGGTTTATGTGCCTGCGGATGACTTGACCGACCCTGCGCCAGCGACTACTTTCTCGCACCTTGATGCAAAAACAGTATTAAGTCGTAAGATTGCCGAACTGGGAATTTATCCTGCTGTAGATCCTTTGGATTCTACTTCTCGTATTCTTACACCTAGTATTGTAGGTGATGCGCATTATAATACCGCAGAACGAGTGAAGTTGATTCTTCAGCGTTATAAAGAATTGCAGGATATTATTGCAATCTTGGGTATGGACGAGCTTTCGGAAGAAGATAAGCTTATTGTTCATCGTGCAAGACGTGTTCGTCGTTTCTTCTCTCAGCCTTTCCATGTGGCAGAGCAGTTTACAGGTATTCCAGGGGTTGTGGTTTCTATTGAAGATACCATTAAAGGTTTCAATATGATATTAGACGGAGAAGTGGATAAATATCCTGAAGCAGCATTTAACCTTGTAGGTACTATTGAAGAAGCTATTGCGAAAGGAGAAAAAATGCTTAAGGAAGTTAGTAATTAGGGATTAACTAAAATTTACTAGCTATGAGATTAGAAATAATAACACCTGACGCAAATGTATTTGAAGGGGTTGTCGAATTAGTTCAACTTCCGGGAATTGACGGTTCTTTTGAGATCATGAACAGGCATGCCGCTATGATTTCTGTTTTAAAGGCTGGAAAAATTAGAGCTGTTGATGCAGAAAAGAAAGAACTACTTTTCGATATTCAGGGGGGTGTAGTAGAAGTACTGCAAGATCGAGTATTGATCCTGGCCGATTAATCGACTTCGTTTTCTTGATTTTAGAGCATAGACTCTTATTTTAATCAATTTAGAATCTGACATATAAATTCCATTTTATTATGGTGAAGAAATATTTTCCATTAATACTCTTATTGGGTTGTTTTTTCTTTCTGCCTCATTTTTCGCATGCAGCGAATGAGCAGGAAGATCAACACCATTTGATTTCTAAAAAGGTGGAAGAAGAGGTTCAGGAAGAAGAGCTTGAGGTAGGAAAAATGATAATCGAACACCTGGTTGATTCCTATGAATGGCATATCGCTGCCATTGGTGAAACTCATATTAGCATTCCCTTACCTGTGATAATATATCACAATGGTGAGCTGCATTGCTTTTTATCCAGTAAGTTTCATCATGGTGAATCTTCTTATAAAGGATTTAGAATATCGTCTGAAGGCCCCACTAAAGGACAGATTATTAAGATTCTTGAAGAAGATTTCATCAAGGGAGATATCATTATGAAGGAAGGAAGTATGGATATTCCTTACGATTTTTCTATAACCAAAAATGTGCTAGCGCTCTTTATCAGCTGTTTGCTTTTGTTGTGGGTATTTTTATCTGTAGCAAAGGCTTATAAGCGAAGAGAAGGGCAAGCTCCAAAGGGATTACAATCGCTTTTGGAACCTGTCATCATATTTGTTCGCGATGATATAGCAATTTCATCTATTGGCGAAAAGAAATATCGCAAGTATTTACCGTTTCTTCTAACCTTATTCTTTTTTATCGTTTTCAACAACCTATTGGGGCTAATCCCATTTTTTCCTGGGGGAGCAAATGTTACAGGAAATATTGCTGTAACTATGGTGTTGGCATTATTCACTTTTGTGATTACTACTTTTAGTGGAAATAAAAATTACTGGAAGCATATTGTAAATGCACCAGGAGTGCCATGGTGGTTAAAGTTTCCATTTCCGCTTATGCCATTGGTGGAAGTGATGGGAGTTTTTATTAAGCCTTTCGTATTGATGGTTCGTTTGTTTGCTAATATTACAGCAGGACATACCGTACTGTTAGGCTTTGTGAGTCTCATCTTTATTTTTGGTAATATCAATATTGGTGTAGGACTAGGAGTTTCTGTTATTTCCATTGTATTCATGGTATTCATGACTATTCTGGAACTATTAGTAGCTTTTATTCAGGCTTATGTATTTACCCTTCTATCGGCATTATATTTTGGAATGGCCACTGAAGAACATCATTAGCAATAAGATATTTTTTTCAATTATTAACTTTTAACAAAGGAAACGCTATGTCTTTATTAGCCATTTTATTACAGGTAGCTTCTGATTTAGCTCCAATTGCAAAGATGGGAGCGGGTTTAGGAGCAGGTATTGCAGCAATTGGTGCTGGTATCGGTATTGGTCAGATTGGTAAAGGAGCAATGGATGCTATTGCCCGTCAGCCTGAGGCTGTTGGAGAAATCCGTTCCAATATGATTATTGCTGCTGCACTGATCGAGGGAGTTGCTTTCTTGGCAGTTGTAATTTGTCTCCTAATGTTATTTGTATAATATACAAATACTTCCTGGCCAATCTCTTAGGGGTTGCCTAAGAGGAGCCAGGATCTTTTTAGTCAATGAATAGAAAAAATTATAGATAATACACAGGCATATGGAACTTGTAAAACCAGGTATAGGTCTTCTATTTTGGATGACCATTTCATTTGCAATTGTGCTTTTTATACTAGCAAAATTTGCCTGGAAACCAATTCTTGCTTCTTTGCGTCAACGTGAATCATCAATTGAAGATGCTTTGAAATCTGCAGAGCAGGCGCGTAAGGAAATGCAAAACTTGCAGGCAAATAACGAAAAGCTTTTGCAAGAGGCACGTCAGGAAAAAGATGCAATGCTTAAGGAAGCTAAAGAATTGGGCGATAAGCTTATTCAAGAGGCTCGTACTCAAGCTGGAGTGGAGGCACAAAAAGTATTGGCAAATGCCAAAGCGAGTATCGAAATGGAGCGTAAGGCAGCAGTAAAAGAATTAAAAGCTGAAGTAGCTAGTCTTTCTGTAGATATTGCCGAAAAATTGCTTCAAGCACAATTACAAACCGATCAACAGCAAAGAAATTTGATTGTCAAGATGATCGATCAAGCTAAGTTGAACTAAAAACGCAATGATCTATGAAGCAAACTCTTGTTGCAAAAAGATATGCCAAAGCATTATTTGATCTTGCCTCTGAAATGAATATCATTAAAGAGGTGGCTATAGATATGCAATTGGTTAAGGATGTTTGCCTGGAAAATAGAGAATTGCGTGCATTGCTCGGAAATCCTTGTGTGAAACCAGGAAAAAAAGTGAATATCCTGAGAGTACTCTTCGCAGAGAAAATTCAGGAGTTATCTGCAAAATTTCTGGATATAATAATTCGCAAGAGCAGGGCAGCAATAATCCAGGTCATTGCTGATGAATTCGGAAACCTCTTTTTGGATTATCAGGAAATTCTTCCTGTGCAAGTAAAAACTGCAATACCATTAGATGATCAAACAAGAAATCACCTTCTTGAACTGCTAAATAGGAAGTTGGAAAAAAATATTCAGCTGCATGAAAGTGTAGATGCTGAAATTATTGGTGGTCTTGTTTTACATGTTGATGATCTTCGTTTGGATGCTAGTTTACGCTATAAATTAAGCAGTTTGCGACAGGAAATGAAAGACAGTTTGGTGGTTTAAAAGTATCTGGAACTTAAAGAAGAATTAAATTATGGCACAAATAAAACCCGCTGAAGTATCAGCTATCCTACGTAAAGAATTGGCTGGTTTTAGCGATGAATCAGTACTCGAAGAAGTGGGTACTGTTCTTCAAATTGGTGACGGTATCGCCAGAGCTTATGGCTTAACAAATGCTGAAGCCGGAGAATTGGTGGAGTTTGAAAAAGGTGGCCTTCAAGGAATCGTCCTAAATTTGGAAGCGGATAATGTAGGTATCGTACTCCTTGGAAATGCAAAAGATATTGTTGAAGGCGATACTGTAAAAAGAACAGGTCGTATTGCTTCAATCCGCGCAGGTGAAGGTGTACTTGGCCGTGTAATCAATACGGTTGGTGAACCAATCGATGGTAAAGGTCCGATTCAGGGAGAAACTTATGAAATGCCTTTAGAGAGAAAAGCTCCGGGGGTAATCTTCAGACAGCCTGTAAACGAACCTTTGCAAACAGGTTTGAAACCTGTTGATGCAATGATTCCTATAGGTAGAGGTCAGCGTGAGTTGATTATTGGTGACCGCCAAACGGGTAAAACCGCTATTGCTATCGATACCATAATCAATCAAAAAGAACTTTATGAGCAAGGAGAGCCTGTTTACTGTATCTATGTGGGTATAGGTCAGAAAGGATCGACAATTGCAAATATTCTTCGCACTCTTGAAGAGCATGGAGCTATGGCTTATACTACTATTGTAACTGCTACCGCTTCTGATGCTGCTGCAATGCAGTTCTTTGCTCCTTTTGCTGGTGCTGCTATTGGTGAGTATTTCCGTGATACTGGCCGTCCAGCCTTGGTAATCTATGATGATTTATCTAAGCAAGCAGTTGCCTATCGCGAGGTATCTCTATTGCTACGTCGTCCTCCAGGACGTGAGGCGTATCCAGGAGATGTGTTCTACCTTCACTCTCGCTTATTAGAGCGTGCTGCAAAGGTGATCAACAACGATGATATTGCAAGAAATATGAATGATCTTCCCGAAAGTATTAAGCCTATTGTTAAGGGTGGCGGATCGTTAACAGCTCTTCCTATTATCGAAACTCAGGCAGGTGACGTTTCTGCTTATATCCCTACAAATGTGATTTCAATTACCGATGGGCAGATTTTCCTTGAATCCGACTTATTTAATGCTGGCGTTCGTCCTGCTATTAATGTGGGTATTTCGGTATCCAGAGTAGGAGGAAATGCTCAGGTTAAGGCAATGAAGAAAATTGCAGGTACTTTAAAGTTAGATCAAGCACAATTCCGCGAGCTTGAAGCTTTTGCTAAATTCGGTTCCGATCTTGATGCTGCAACCATGGCTGTTCTTACAAAAGGAAAGCGTAATGTGGAAATATTAAAGCAACCTCAATATCAGCCAATGCCTGTAGCAAATCAAATTGCAATTATCTACTGTGGTACTAAGGGCTTAATTGCTGATGTTCCTGTAGAAAAGGTAAGCGATTTTGAGAAAGAGTATATTGAAACTATGAATACTCGTCATCCAGAAGTTATGGGAGCTCTAAAAATGGGTAAGCTTGATGATAAAGTTACTCAGGCATTAGAGCAAACAGCAAAGGATGTTGTAGCAAGATTTAAGTAATACGAAATTAATACCAGCAAGATATGCCTAATCTTAAGGAAGTACGTACACGAATTGAGTCGGTAAAATCGACTCAACAAATTACAAGTGCCATGAAGATGGTATCGGCCTCCAAATTGCGCAAAGCTCAAAATGGAATCCAACAGCTTCGTCCTTATGCAGGCAAACTAAATGAAATTCTTCAGAATGTTAGCTCCAACACACAAAGCGAAGTGTCAGAGAAATTTACTGCAAATCGTGGGAGTGAAAAAGTGCTTTTAGTAGCAATAGCCTCAAATAGAGGTTTATGTGGAGGGTTTAACTCTTCTATAGCAAAAAAAGTAAATCACTTGGTGGAAGGAGAATTTAAAGATCAGTTTCAAAAGGGCAACCTTAAGCTGTTTTGTATCGGACGCAAACTTGTGGAAGTATTCCAAAAACGTCCTGAATTAATGATTCATAAAGAAGAAGATGTCTTTGATAATCTAAATTCTGCTGAGTCAGGCAAAATAGCTCAACAACTTATGGACTGGTTTTCTGAGAAGAAATATGACCAAATTATATTGGTCTATAACTCTTTTAAAAATGCTGCTGTTCAAATTCTGAAACAAGAACAGTATTTGCCTTTATTGCCTTCTGCAGAAGGCAAAGGTTCGAAAAGTTATGACTATATCTTTGAACCTGGCAAAGAAAGTATTCTTTCAGAATTAGTTCCCAAAGCATTAAAGACTCAGATCTTTAAAGTTCTATTGGATTCATTTGCTGCCGAGCAAGGAGCACGTATGACAGCCATGCATAAGGCTACAGATAATGCTCAATCATTACAACGTGAATTACAATTGGCATACAATAAGGCACGTCAAGCTGCAATTACCAACGAAATTTTGGAAATTGTAAGTGGAGCAGAAGCCTTAAATGCTTAATATATTTTGCTAGGAGTTGAGGGCGAGAAGCTTTCAAAAAGCTTTTTCCTTCTCAACTTCTAATTTCAAATTAGATTTCATAAAGCCGTTTATTATCTCTAACTTTACCGCTTGAATTATGCCTATGGAAAAGCGTTGGGTTTTAAAAGAACAGGGTGAAAGCGAGCAGGTTAAGCGATTATCGGAAGAATTGAATATCTCTGAAGTATTGGCCAATTTATTGGTTCAAAGGGAAGTATATTCCTATGATGCTGCAAAAACTTTTTTTCGTCCTGAACTTTCTCATTTACACGACCCTTTCTTAATGAAAGATATGAATCGTGCTGTGCATCGTATTCATAAAGCTTTAAATCGTGGTGAGCGTATCCTGATTTATGGCGATTATGATGTAGATGGGATAACTTCTGTAGCCCTTCTTTATAACTTTTTCATAAACCATCATGATAAAATAGACTTCTATATTCCCGACCGTTATAATGAAGGATATGGAATCTCTTATAAGAGTATTGATTTTGCATCGCAGAATAATTTCTCTTTGATTATAGCTCTGGATTGCGGTATAAAGGCTGTAGAGAAGATTGATTATGCCAGGAAAAAGCATATCGATTTTATTATCTGCGATCATCACCGCCCCGGAGATGAACTGCCAAAAGCTGCTGCTGTTCTCGATCCTAAAAGAAACGATTGTAATTATCCCTATAAAGAGCTTTCTGGCTGTGGAGTGGGCTTTAAGTTAATTCAAGCCTATTCTCAAGAATATAAACTTCCTTTTGCTTCCCTGAAGAAATACCTCGACCTTGTTGCAATTAGTATTGCTGCCGATATTGTTCCTATAACAGGAGAGAATAGAATTTTGGCCTTTTACGGATTGAAGCATATTAACTTCAAACCCCGTCCGGGTGTTCGTGCCTTGGTCGAGAAGTTTGGGAAATTCGATCGTAATGTCGATAGAAGCAGGAAGTCGTTCTTTAAGAAAGACCTTACAATATCGGATCTGGTGTTCTCTATTGGTCCCCGGATTAATGCTGCCGGAAGACTCGAAAATGGAAAGAATTCTGTTCGCCTACTGGTGTGTAATGAACAGTTTGAAGCAGAGGAAATAGCTTTTCAGATTAACAATTTGAATACCGAAAGGCGTAGTCTGGATAATCATACTACTGAAGAGGCCCTATTCCAAATATCAAAAGATCGTTTGCATAAGGATAAGAAAGCAACTGTTGTTTATAACGAGAAATGGCATAAAGGGGTTATTGGTATTGTGGCCAGCAGACTTATGGAGCAATATTACCGTCCTACCATTGTCCTTACAAAATCAAATAACTTAATTACAGGCTCTGCCCGATCAATTAAAGGATTTGATGTTTATGAAGCTATTGACTCATGCTCTGATCTTCTGGAACATTTTGGCGGACATAAATATGCTGCAGGCTTAAGCTTGAAGTCGGAAAATCTATCTGAATTTATATCTCGATTCGAAACCTTTGTCAACGAGAATATCGGTGAAGATGATCTGGTTCCTGAAATTGAAATCGATACAGATTTAGATCTCGAACAACTCGATGGTATAAAAGGAGAGTTCTTTAAAGTTCTTAAGCAATTTGCTCCTTTTGGACCAGGAAATCCTTCTCCAATATTTCGTACTCTAGGACTAAAAGATACTGGTTTTTCTCGTATTGTAGGCTCTAAGCACCTAAAGA
The DNA here is from genome assembly GCA_041725955.1 of Bacteroidales bacterium. GTDB lineage: Bacteria > Bacteroidota > Bacteroidia > Bacteroidales > JBGRPZ01 > JBGRPZ01. The sequence continues at coordinate 4,429 of JBGRQE010000020.1, read as the reverse complement.
TGAAAGTTACTCCTGTAAATTCAGATTATCAGTCACCAAGGCTAGATGCTATTGCTTTTCAATTGGGAGATGAGGTAAACTATAAATGGATTTCTAAAAGCTTTCCGTTTAGCATATGCTACCAAGTAGAAGAAAATGCATGGCAAGGTCGTCTTGATCTTCAATTGAATGTAAAGGATATTAAGTTAGAAATGTAATTCTTACTTTTGGAAGTAGAGTTCATAAATTACGCGGATAATAAAATACCCACCACATATTGCTAAAGCAATTCCTGTTAGATGATTGAATATTTGCAGCTTTTTGATTGTAAAGAACTTCTTGATCTTTGAAGCTCCAAGGCTTTTAAGTATATCAGCCGATAATACAGTCATCAAGGTACCAGCAAAAAACACAAGCACTGATGAAGAACTTCCTATATATTTTGTTGAAATTAATACCATAGTTCCCATCCAGAAGATCCATATAAACGGATTGGCGATGTTTAGGAAGAAGCCTTTAAAGAAGCATTTCAAGGAATGAATCTTTCCTATCTTAATATTGGATGTGTCTGCAGGCTCCATAGAAACCTCCTTGCGATAGGTGAAAATTCCGAAGACAATGAGTATCAAGCCGCTAATAATTCCAAAAGCCAGTTTATTTGCTGGGCGGTTTATAAACTGAATAATTCCTACAAAAGATAAAAGTACCAGCAATAAATCAGAAAAGAAAACCCCAATAGCCAATAGGACAGCTGAAGGAAACCCCTTATTTATACTTGTTTGCACCATTGCAAACAATGCAGGGCCAAATCCAAGAACGGTTGCTAAACCTAATCCAAAAATAATTCCTTCAATAAATGGTGGCATATTCTATATTTATACTTTTGGTAATATTGTCGTCGTTGTGTATTTTTTACTTCAGCTGGCAAAGCTAAAAAAAAACTGTTAAATTTTTTAATTCGTTCGCATACAAGAACGCCTAACTAAGATTATTGTTATGTATAAGCTGCTTAAGTTCCTCCTTGGGATAATCGTTTTTATAATAGTTATTTTTGTTGTAGGTATTGCCTACCTTACTCTTACAAGATATAACCCCGACTCGGTTGAACCCCTTGAGGTACATAATAATAAAGGCCAAAATAACAATGCTCCTGATACCTTAAGTCTAATTTCATGGAATTTAGGATATGCAGGATTGGGATCTGAAATGGACTTCTTTTATGAAGGAGGAGAGCAAGTGCGACCCTCTTATTTCTTTTTTAATAAATATATTTTAGGTATAAAAGAAACATTGGATTCATTGGCAAACAAAGATAATCCTGATTTTATATTCTTGCAAGAAATAGATAGAGAATCTCATAGAAGCTATTTCTTCAATCAGGTGAAAGAGGTGAACAAAGCCTTGCCTCAGTATAGCTATTCTTTTGCAACCAATTATAAAGTAAGATTTGTTCCTTTGCCTGTTAGCGACCCAATGGGTAGAGTATGGGCAGGAATGATGTCTTTATATAAATACAAACCCAATTCAAGCATACGGGTTAAATATCCTCAAATTCAACCCTGGCCCAAGAAACTAGCCATGCTATCGCGTTGCTTTATAGAAAATAGATTTCCACTTCCTTCGGGAAAGGATCTTGTATTGTTTAATACACATAATACCTATTTCAATAATGATAGTGTTTTGCGCTTTCAAGAGTTAAAGATTCTTCGCGATAGGATGTTTGCGGAGTATAAAAAAGGAAATTATGTTGTTGCTGGAGGAGATTGGAATCAGAATCCAATAAATTTTCAACCCGAAGAGTATCCAATGGTTAATAATTATATAAAAACTGAAATGTATATGCCCAACGATTATTTCCCTAAGACATGGCATATTCAGTATGATGGCAAAATTCCTACAGCCCGCTTTAATGATAAGCCTTATAAAAAAGGGGAGAGCAATGTTACTTTTATCGATTTCTTCGTTTGTTCTCCAAATATCGAAATATTACAAACTCAGACTTATGATCTGGATTTTAAGTATTCCGATCATAATCCTGTAGGTATAAGATTGCGTTTGAAATGATACTATAAGCACTCTTTTTTATACTTTTGCGCATTAAACATTCAGAAATAGAGGATCAAAGATATGAACCAGCAAGAAGTAAGAGTAAGATTTGCTCCGAGTCCAACCGGACCATTACATATTGGAGGTGTACGTACCGCCCTATATAACTATTTATTTGCCAAAAAGAATGGCGGAAAAATGATTCTTCGTATTGAAGATACCGATCAGACCCGTTTTGTTGATGGTGCCGAAGATTATATTATTAAGTCTTTGGAATGGTGTGGTATTCAATTCGACGAAAGCGTTGTTAAGGGAGGTGAATATGGTCCTTACCGCCAGTCTGAACGTAAAGAATTATACCGCAAATATGCCGATGAGCTAATCGAAAAAGGATGGGCTTACTATGCTTTTGATACTGCTGAAGAATTAGATAAACTCCGCAGCGAGTATGAAAGCCGTAAAGAGACTTTTACTTATAATGCAACAGTAAGAAATAACCTTCGCACTTCTTTGGCTATGACCCAAGACGAGGTGAAGAGCTTAATTGAGGCTGGAACTCCTTTTGTTGTGCGTTTTAAAATGCCTGAAGACGATGAGCTGGTAATGCACGATATAATCCGTAAGGAAGTAAAAGTGCGTACCTCTGCATTGGACGATAAAATTCTATTTAAGTCTGATGGAATGCCTACCTACCATTTGGCAAATATCGTAGACGACCATTTGATGAAGATCTCTCACGTTATCCGTGGTGAAGAGTGGTTGCCGTCTATGCCATTGCACGTAATGCTATATAAAGCCTTTGGTTGGGATGCTCCAGAATTTGCTCACCTTCCTCTACTGCTAAAGCCTGATGGCCCTGGTAAATTGAGTAAGCGTGATGGCGATCGTCTCGGATTTCCTGTATTCCCTATGGAATGGAAAGATCCTAAGTCGGGAGATATATCTTCAGGCTACCGTGAATCAGGTTATTTTGCAGATGCCTTTATAAATATGTTGGCGTTTTTGGGATGGAATCCTGGTACTGAGCAGGAAATCTTTTCTATGGACGAGCTGATTGCTGCTTTTAGCCTTGACCGTGTAGGTAAATCAGGATCTCGTTTCGATCCGGATAAAGCAAAGTGGTTCAATCATCAATATATGCAAAGTCATGATGTTGCTGAAGTAGCCAATCAATTTAAAGAGTTTCTTGCAGAGAAAGGAATTGCAGCAGCAGACCAGTATATTCAGAAAGTTGTGGGTATGGTAAGAGAGCGTGCAACCTTTGTTGCTGATCTTTGGGATCAGTCATCATTCTTTTTTGCAGCACCAGAAACCTTTGATGCTAAATTCGTTAAAAAGCGTTGGAAAGAAAATAGTCCGGAGCTATTAAGAGGAGTTCGTGTAGTTATCGAAAATCATAGCGAGTTTATTACTGCCGAAGTAAAGCCAAATATAGAGCAGTTTGTAGAAGAGCAAGGCTGTGGCTTTGGTCCGATTATGAATATCTTCCGTTTGGCATTGGTGGGCGCAGGCAAAGGCCCAGATTTATTCGAAATTGCCGAAATGCTGGGCAAAGAAGAAGTTCTTCGCAGAATAGATTATGCATTAGAAACTATAAAGAAATAAGTTATATATAAATTCGGGTTTCGTTTTTTATGTTTAATAAAACGAAACCCGAATTGACGAAACCTAAATCATATGGCAACAATTTCAATTGAAGGAATGGATTTTTATGCCTATCATGGATGCTTTAAGGAAGAGCGAGTAATAGGCACAAAATTTAAGGTAGATTTATGGATGGATGTAGATACCAAAGCCGCAGAAGACAGCGATTCTTTGGAAGATACCATTAATTATCTTGCCGTTTACCAAGTAGTGAAGAGAGAAATGGAAGTTAGTTCCAAGTTATTAGAGCATATAGGACGTAGAATCTTAAATGCTGTGGTTAAGGAATTTCCGGGAGTGAAAGACGCCAAAGTTAAGGTACATAAGCTTAACCCACCCTTGGGAGGGAAAATGGATGCAGTTTGTCTAACTATAGATTTATAGCAAAAAAACTCGCAAAACCCTTGTAGGATTAATATAAATATTTATCTTTGCATTCGCAAATGGTAATGGTCTCGTGGCCGAGCGGCTAGGCAGTGGTCTGCAAAACCATCTACAGCGGTTCGAATCCGCTCGAGACCTCCAAACAAAAGTAAAAACCCTTGTTAATCGTAGATTAGCAAGGGTTTGTTTTTTATGGGCGAATTTGTTGTTGAATGGTTGGGGGATCAACAGTATATTCTGGGTCTGGAGATTTTTTTATAAAAGAGACCAATCATTGTAGTTATGGTCGGAAGAAAATCTAACCATAACATATAATTCTACAGCCGGTTATTATTGAACTTCACCATTATTGAGATCGGCCGTATAATCATACGGC
>JBGRQE010000019.1:0-48657 GCA_041725955.1 Bacteroidales bacterium | reverse complement strand
ACCATGAAAAAGTGTCTTTACAAGGACTTAAACCTGATTTATTCCTTAAAGATAAACATGGAAATCCCCGCGCTATTAAAGATTGGTCTTTGGAAGTAATTCAAAGAATAAGAAAGGTTTTTGATAAATATAATATTTCTTCGAAAGATTATCTGAAAGCAATAGACCGTGCAGAGGATTTTATTAAAGGTGATTTGGAAACCGTTGGAAAAAAAATAATTAATGAAATTTCAAGTAAAGGTTTTATACCAGCGCATCTTGAGCTTGCTCATAAATATTTGAAGGATAGTAAAGCAAAAGATTATGTCTTTTCTTCATTTCAAGATATGGAGCTTTCAACTCAATTATTGATGAGAGCTGCTGTTAGAAGAGGAGTGACAATAAATATTCTTGATAGAAAGGAAAATTTCCTTGAACTGGTTAAAGGAGACAAGAAAGAATATGTTTGCCAGGCAACTAAAACTTCGAAAGATAATTATGTTTCTATTTTGTTGATGGAGAATAAGGTAGTTACTAAAGAAATACTTTCTGATAATAATATTAGGGTTCCTAAAGGAAACTATTATACTGCATCAAATACAGCAAAGCAAGATTTTTATTTATTTAAGGGAAAGCAAATAGTTGTAAAGCCCAAGTTGACAAATTTTGGTATTGGTATAAATATATTAAAAGAAAACTATGATTACAATACTTTCTGTAAAGTAATTGATTTTGCATTTAGTTATGATAGTTCAATCTTAATTGAAGAATTTGTTGAGGGGCATGAGTACCGTTTTTTTGTTTTAGAAGATAACGTATTGGGCGTTTTAAGGCGAATTCCAGCAAATGTCGATGGAGATGGTGTTAGAAATATTGAGGAATTAATTAAATTAAAGAATCAAGATTCTTTAAGGGGAAAAGGATATAAGACTCCACTTGAAAAAATTACTTTAGGGGAAGTAGAAGAAATGTTCTTAGCCCAACAGGATTTAAATAAGCATTATGTTCCAGAAAGAGGTGAACGAGTCTTTCTTCGCGAAAATTCGAATATAAGTACGGGTGGCGATAGTGTTGATTATACAGATATGATTCATCCTTCTTATAAGAAAATAGCTGTTGAAGCGATGCGGGCTGTTAAAGCAAAAGTTACAGGTTTAGATATGATGATTCAGGATATAAATAAGCCTGCAAATAATAGTAATTATGCAATTATTGAATTGAATTTTAATCCTGCAATACATATTCATTGTCATCCATATAAGGGGAAAAACAGGAAAATTAATGAACATTTATTAGATTTTCTTGGATTCTAAATAAGCATGTTCCCATTGAATAATTCTTTTTTCATATTTAAATTTGTTGTTTTAAATTGAAAAAGAGATGTTTAAATTAGGAGTAGCCAGTATGTCTGGCAGTTTTAAATCTATTTTTGTTCATGGTGTGTTAAAAGGATTAGGTGAACAGTTGCAAAAAATAGATGTTTTTGCAGCTTGTTCTTCTTCATGTATTCCTATGGCATATGCTTCATGTAATGAATTAGAAAAAATAAGTTTAGACTATTGGATTCAGTGTGCAAAGTTTAAACGAGAGGGGAGAAGTATGTCTTTTGTCTCGAAATGGTCTATCAAAACAATGATGAGCGACTTATCGGAAATGTTATTTGACTATGATAATCCCTTATTGTTGATATCTGTAAGTCGTGTTATTAACGAGCAAGCAAAATTACTTACTCAAACTGATCAAGCAAGTCGTTTAGGTCGCAAATTACTTTTAGATGCAGCAAAAAATATAGAGGAGTGGACAAAAGAAAATTTGATCTCTGAGGTTTATTCTAGATCAGACTATTTTGGAAAAAAATATACTCCTGAAAATATTCAGGATGTCTTTTATTCTAGTTCAAGAATGCTTCATGCTTGGCCAGAAGCAGGGGCTATAGATGGGCAAGCTTATATTGATGGCTGTTATACGGAGTTTTGTCCGATAACACCTTTGCAGAATATAAATTGTGAAAGAGTAGTTGCTATTTTGACAGAGCCAATCCCCGTAAAAAAGAATTTAACATCTAGTTTGCCTTTGATAGGGAAATATATGGAACATAAAACCAAAATTATATCTCCCGATTTTGATCTTAAAGAAATAGGTGTTGATTTTGCATCTGTATCAGATGATGGTTTAAGAATAGCTTTTGAATTAGGTCTCGAAAAAGGTAGACAGATTAGGTTTGATGATTAATAATAGGTTTTTTAATATATATTCATTTAAAAAATGAAATTTTTTGCTGAGTTTTTTTTTGTTTAATTATCTAAGATAAGTAAAAGTAGATTTTGTTTTAGTTGGTTTCTATTTATAAAATGATGATGATTTATGGGGTAATAGGTTGAAATCTAGGGTTTGTATGTGGATTTGTAGGCTTGGTGTATAAATCAAAAATATTTTCTTCTTATATTAGGCTTGAAAGATTAATCATAATAAAATGAGTTTGAAATTACTTTCACATATTTAATTTTTTGTGTAGGTAGAATTGTAAATAATAATTTCAAATTCAAAATAATTTGAAGAAAATAATTTTGAATTATTCTTCTTCAGAGAATTGATATGAGTGTTGTTGCTTAATGTATAAAAAATTATGTAAGGTTTATCGTGGAAAAGAAAAGTGTTATTATAGAAAAAAATATAGATGATTGTAGCGTTTTAATAGAAGTATTAAGAAAAGTTGAGAAGACCGATGTTTTTACTTTTTCTTCACTGGAAGAATTTGAAAATAGTATACTTGTTGATCAATCTATAAGTACGATTATCATTTCTATTAATGATAATTACAGCTCTTGTTTGGAAATCAAAAATAGAATAGAGTGGTTTTGTGGTGGAGAAATTCTAATTGTTTTTGCAATTGATTTTAACAGATATGCAATTGAGCAATTGTTAATATGTAATTTGTTTTTCTTAATTAAACCATTTGTTTTTCATTCTACAAATAACCGTTTATCAGAAATAAAGAATTCATTTCAGTCTGAATTACAAAAATCTAATGATAAACGTAGTTTAGGTTTTTCTTTGAATAAAATTTTGGTAGCTACAAAAAAACAAGACTTTTATTTAAATCATTCTGATTTACTGTTTGTATTTACCGATCATGGTTTGGTGAATTTCGTCTCAGCTCATGATATAAAAGAAAAAAAAGAGCGACTAATTGATTTGGGAGAGATATATTATGAAGAAACCTCTTCCCAATCAAGAAAAGAGGTTTTCGTAAATGCGGTAAAGAGTATTTTTAAAGTATTTAAAAGCACAAAAGATTTTCGACATTACTGTTCCAGTTTAGAGTCTGTTGGCTTTCAGAAAATTGGGAAATCGATTCTTATTAATATGGAGTATTTATTTTATGTTCATCGTGATTTTAAAATGAATGATTTTGGTTGGCGTCAAAACAGATCAATATGTACTTTGAAAAAGGATGATATAAATATAACTCTGCCTTTAGAAAGAGAATACAGAATGAAAATTCAAAAAGCCTTTCAAGCTAGAATGTCTTAAATAACGGCTTCGATTAAGGGGCGATGTTCTTCAGGGTCTTTTTTGTTGTATATGACACAACCAATTACTAAGTGATTTAAAAATCGAGGATAACTGGTATTCCAAGTAGTGGTTTTTTTATATTTATTGAAAAAATGTTGAACAAGTTTTTCTTTTGCTAAAGGAGCATAAAATTCTGTAATAAGTTTAGTGTACTCTTTAACCTGATTATATATGTCTTTTTCTTCAAATGTTTTTTTTAGAAAGAAATGTTTGCCATGACTTATATCTATTGGAGGGCAAAGATTTGGTAATATCTGAGAGAGAATTCTTGCTTGAATTACAAGATATGTTTCGTTTATTGTAATTTTAATATTTGAGAATAGACTTTCTAGTAAGTACCAATCATCAAAACTATCTATTTTTTTATTTGATATTCTTTGTATTAGATTTTTTTCTTTTTGTACAGATTGGTAAAAAATGGAAAAATCTTCTATTTGAATATTAGAATTGATGTATTGTGATTTAATGTACTGTATTATGCATTCATATACATACCTTAAATGGCGTGTGCTTAAGTTAGGTGATGCTAGTTCAATTGCTCTTTTGTGAAAAAATAACCTAGAGTTATCAAAGGGTAGGTATTCTAAGAAAGAGTTATAAAACGGGTCTAAGCCATTTTTTATAGCGCTTACTTTTTCTTTCATAAGTAGTTTTTTTGTTTCTTTATTGTAGGTTGAGGGTGTAGGTGGAAAGTTAAAGAATCTATTTAGCTTTCTTTAGCTGACATTTTCGGTAATATTTTCTTTGTATTAAATATAGTGATTTTATCTAGTAAATTCAATGTTTTTTCTAAAATATTTGATTTATAAAGGGTAATACAGATAAATTATTTTGTGATAAATGAATAAAGGAAAAATAAATATAGGAATACTGGCCCATGTTGATGCGGGAAAAACTACATTAACAGAGCAGTTTTTGTATTATGCTAATGCGAGTAAGGTGTTGGGTAATGTTGATAAGGGGTCTACAATTACAGATTCTTTAAATATTGAAAAGGAAAGAGGGATTTCTGTTTTTTCATCATCTGTTCATTTTGCATGGAATAATGTTGAATTTAATCTGATAGATACTCCTGGACATATTGATTTTAGTGCTGAGGTTGAAAGATCTTTAATGGTAATGGATTTGGCAGTATTAGTTATTTCCGCTGTTGAAGGTGTTCAGGGACATACTTATAATATTGTTGATCAATTAAAAGAAATGCAAATTCCCTTTGTTGTTTTTTTAAATAAAATTGATCGTAAAGGTTCTGATTATTTATCTATTTTGGAAGAAATCACTAAAGAGTTAGGTCTTTGTGTTTTTTGTAAAAACTTTCCTTTAAATGAGGCTAATGCAAAGGCTAATGTTATGTCTTTCGATTTAAAATCTGATGAACAAAGAGATTTAATCACTTTTAACATGGAAATGATTGCTGAATCAGATGATATGTTGATGGAGCAATATTTAGAGGGGCAGCAATGGGCTGAAAATGAAATCAATGACATTGTGATTGATAGTTGTAAAACTCAAAAATTAGTTCCTCTTTATTTAGGTGTTGCAAAGAATGGGATTGGTATAGATGAATTTTTGAGCTTTTTGTCTTCTTTTGCTATAGCAGAAGAACAAGAAAGTAAGGATTTGTCTGCATTGGTTTTTAAAGTTGAGCATCATGATACACTAGGGCGGATAGCCTTTATTCGTATTTTTAGTGGAAGTTTAAAACCAAAGGATGTATTTTATAATTCAAGTCAGAAAAAAGAACAAAAGGTTGCCCAATTAAAGAAAAAACATCTTAATAAGCTGGAAGATGTCCGAGAATTATTCGCTGGAGATATTGGTATAATTACTGGAGTTCCAGATATTCAAATTGCAGATATAATAGGTGTTCCCAACAGAACATTATGTAATATGCAGTTGCCTGTCTTAGAATATAAAGTTGAAGCTAATGAAGAGAAGGACTATTCGCAGTTGGCTGAAGCATTAAGTTTGTTAAATTTAGAAAACCCAAAACTAAATTTTCAATGGTTTAAGGATTATAAGGAATTTCAGGTAAATCTACTTGGAAATATTCAAAAGGAAGTTTTAGAACAACATATTTATGATCGATTTGGTATTGGAGCTTCTTTTGTAAACCCAACAGTTATTTATAAAGAGACTCCTTCTTCAAAGGCAGTTGGAACTGCTCGATATACTATGCCAAAACCTTGCTGGGCTGTAGTCTCTTTCTTAATTGAACCTGGGGAATTAGATTCTGGTATCGTTTATAAATCAGAGGTGGGAGTGAATAAAATTGCTGCTAAATATCAAAATGAAATAGAAAGAACTATTGAGAAGTCATTGAAACAGGGAGTTAAAGGCTGGGAAGTGACCGATTTAAAGATAACATTAGTAGATGGCGAAGATCATGAAGTGCATTCTCGCCCTGGAGATTTTATATTAGCTACTCCTATGGCAATAATGGATGCTTTAACAAAAGCAAATACGTCTTTTTTGGAACCTATACAAAGTTTTGAAATAAAAGCAGAGGAGTATTGTTTGGGGAGTGTTGTTAGTGAATTAAATGCAATGAGAGCAAGTTTTGATGCGCCTTCATTTGAAAATAATTCATTTCAGATGAAAGGGAAAGTACCTGTATCTACTTCTGTTGATTTTGCAGTGAAATTTGGAATGCTAACCTCGGGAAAGGGAAAGTTAAAGATGAAATTGTTGGGATATGATATATGTGAAGATAAAAATGCTATACCCAGACCTTATAAAGGTGTTAATCCATTGGATAGAAGTCAGTGGATTTTACATAATAGAGGAGCTTTCAGAGCTAATGACAGGAAAATATAAAAATACTCCGAGAAATTTAAAGATAATTATTTCTCGGAGAAGTTTTTAATTTGAGCCTACTAAAGCTTTCTCAATAACTTTTGATTCTATTTTTGTTTCTTTTGGAGGGATGAATTGAGTTATACTTTTATCATCTAGATTTGATTGTTCATGAACAAGTAAACTCAAATATTCTTTTTGCTCTTTATAGTCGTTTATAGTTTCTTTTAAAGTAGATAGTGCAGCATTATAAAATTCTGTATTTTGATTAAGCTGTTGTAGTTTTAGTTTTTCATCTTCATTAATGGTGTCAGGAATATTTTGTATTTGTCTTTCACTTATATTTTCAAAGAAGCGTACAATTATTTCGGGTGAACTAAAATCAATTAGTGTTGTATCTACCTTTTGTATATCCTTAAATAAGCTCAATATTTTATCGGAGATAATGTTTTTTTGGTTTTCAGTATAATAAATTTGCTCCTTTAAATTTATATCGTCGAGCATATTTCTTACGAAAAAGGTATAATCTCTTACCCCAAATCCAGTATAAAAGAGACTTGTTTTATTCACATTTGTCTTTCCTTCGGCAGAAGAGTATACAATACCACTTTTTATTGCAATATGTGTTGAATTATTCGGAATTGCTACATTTACGTCTTTAGTTGTGCCTATTGAATCTCCGATTTGACTAAATAAACTAAAATCTTTTATTCGAATACAAGAACTCAAGAAGTATAGTTTGGCATTGGGATTTCTTTTTAGTTCTTTGAATAAATATTGAAGTCTGCCATTTTGAGCCTTATTGTACAAAAATTCCATTTCAGATGTTTTAGATTGCCAGTGAATAATTTGCATGGTATCTATTTGTACAATGAATTTAATAAATTGCTGTTTATGGCTTTTTGTATTTAAGCCCATCAGCCTTTTGTATTTTAGATTAATATTTATACCGGCATCTTTTCTTAATAAGTATTCATCATAAATACTTTTTGAGGATTCTATAAAATAGCTGCTTTCTTCATCAAAAGTTAAAACGTCTTTTGATATTTTAGTTTTGGGGTTGTAAAGAATAAATTTTCCAACGGGATAAACATTTGACAAACGAAAATTTCCATCATGAGAAGCTTTGTTGAGTATATCTACATACCTCTTTTCGGATAAATCATTTAGTATATCAGGAATATTACTAAAGCTATCTGTTATTTCTTCTGCTGCAGTTATAGGGACAATATTGTTTGTTTTAGATCCTTTAGCTAATTGATAAACATTTTTTGAAATTGAAAGTATTTTTCTTCTTTCTTTATTATCATTACTGAGAAAATATCCGGAGAAATGAATTTCTTTTATTCTGCTTTTTCTTATCTTAATTGTTGCTGTTCCCCTATTTTGTATACTAATAGGAATTTTGTCATATGCTTTCCCTGATTTATCAATTAATTCGTAGAAAATTAAAGCTTTTTCCTCCTTATTAGTTCCAAGACCGTAAATAAATCGAAAGTTGAATTTACTGGCACTTAAGTTCTCGCAAAAGCTAAATGTCAAAATTATTAGAATACTAAATTTAAAAAAAATCTTATTCATGTTTCTGCTTTGTATTTTCAAAATTTGGTTCGGGCAAATGTATAAAGTCTTTTATAAATTTCGTTAACTGGTGTAGAATAATTATATTTCTTTAATTCTTTAGAATATATTTGCAGCCAATATTTTTACGATTCATTTTAATTTAAGGGCACAAGTTTTTATTAACATTGTTGGTTGAGGAAAAAAAATAAAAGATGGAGCTTATACATTCTGTTTTCAATTCATTTTGGGGAGGTTTGCTATTGATGGTTATATGTTCAATAATCATAGCAAAGGCTTGTGATATATTTGAGGCTTCTACAGACTATCTAGGAAGAAATTTAAGTGATGGAGTAAAAGGAGCTACACTTAATGCAATAGCTTCTTCAATGCCTGAATTATTGACTACAGCCTTTTTCCTAATCCTAGCTAGTAAAGAAGAGTTGGGGAGAGGATTAGCTGCTGGAATTGGGGGGAATACAGGTTCTGCTATCTTTAATAGTATTGTTATACCTATTTTGGTGATCTTAGTAGTCATTTTGTCTGGAAAAGGAATAAAAGAAATTAAAATTGATAAGAAAGTTGTTCTAAGAGATGGTCTTTTTTTAATTGTTGGTGAAGTGCTATTGATAGTATTAGTTTCAGATGATGTTATCTCTCAATGGCATGGATGGGCTTTTACTCTTTTTTATATTATTTACTTGGCTTACACTTTGTTTACTATGAAAAAAACTCCTGGAAATAATGAAAATGGAATTATTGAGGGAGATCAACAACAGAGTTCTTGGTTCTTAAAATATTTATATAGCAAAAAGAGTCGACGTGGATTAAGAAGTTGGAATTTGTTGATAATAGCAACTTTAATAATTGCTGTTGCCTGTGCTGGGTTGGTAGAAGGATGTAATGGGATATCGTATAGTTTAGGTATTAATCCTTTAATAATAGCTTTAGTCTTAGTTGCCGCTGCTAGTAGTGTTCCAGATGCCATAATCTCCATGAAGGATGCACGAAAAGGCAATTATGAGGATGCTATTTCTAATGTTTTGGGATCAAATATTTTTGATATATCCATTAGTATGGGGCTTCCACTAGCTATATTTTTGCTTGTAACTGATCAGGAAATTTATTTTGGAGAGGCAGGTGCTTCTTTAATTGATATTCGGATAATTCTGTTGGCAGTGACTATAATTTCTGTTGGAATATTTTATTTTGCAAAAAGCTTAACAAAGCGACATGCGCTTTATTTAACTATTTTATATGTCGTTTTTATCTTGTATTCCATAGGTTCAGCATCTTTCTCTGCTGGAGGAGATAATGTATTAGCACAAGGAGTAAAAGCCATCAAAGAGTTTTTGATGGCTGTATAATGGATTCATTTTGTATTGTGTTCTATATTCCCAATTTTTTTTAAAGTTGGTATTACTATAGAGAGGCTTATTAGAATAAATATTGCTCCTAAAATAAATGGTGCCCCAGGAAAATGGATTTCTTCACTTTTAGTGAAGAAAGCAAAAGTGTTTGTCATTAATACAGGTCCAATTATAGAAGTTATACTCATTATGCAAGTTAAACCACCTTGAAGTTTACCTTGTTCTTTTTCTGAAGATAGATTTGACATTAAACTTTGCAAGGATGGCCCTGCAATACCTCCTATACAGTAAGGTATAATAAATAGAAACATCATCCATGATTTATTTGCTAAGGCAAATAGAATTAGTCCAATAAAAGTGAAAATATATCCCAGAATGATTGATCTGTTTGTTCCGATAAATTTGTGAGAAACTCTAATTAAACCACCCTGAACTATAGCTACCATAATACCTACAACACCCAATGAATAACCTACGATTTGGCTGTCCCATTTGAATTGATACATTGTGAAAAACGACCATGTGCTTTGAACAGCAAAGTTTGCTAAAAAGATAAAGAAATATGTTAATGCGAAATTGGCAACAGTTTTGTTTCTCTTTAAGTATTTTAAAGCACCTATAGGGTTGGCCTTTTTAATATTGAATTTTCTTCTCTTTTCTATTGGTAATGATTCTGGCAGAATTAAAAATCCATAAACTAGATTTAGTAGTGTTAATCCCGCTGCTATGTAAAATGGAATTCTAATGCCGAATTCACTAAAAACACCTCCAATTACTGGCCCTAATATAAATCCTAGACCAAATGCTGCTCCAATCATTCCGAAGTTTTGAGCTTTTTTTTCTGGTGTACTAATATCTGCAACATATGCAGTTGCTACAGTAAAGCTTCCTCCTCCAATACCCGCAAGAATTCTACCAATAAAAAGCCAAATTAAATTTGGTGCTAAAGCGTGAAAAATATAATCTATTCCAAGAAGAAAGAGTGCTCCAAGTAATATTTTCCTTCTTCCAAAACGATCACTTAATTCTCCCATTATTGGAGCAAAAATAAATTGCATAATAGCATATGAAAAAAGCAGAAAACCACCCCATTGAGAGGCTTCACTTAATCCTTTACCTGATAATGTTTCTAATAATGTTGGAATTACGGGAATGATAATACCAATTCCAATAATATCAATTAACACTGTGATAAATATAAATCCCAGTGAAGCATGATGTTTCTTAGTCATTGCTTTTTGTTTTTTTGTAAGAGCGCAAATTTAAGTGAAAATTAGTATTTGTTTTTTCCTTTCTTGCTTTAAATTTTTTCAAAAGTTTCTTTAGTAAGATAAACCTCAAATAATGCTTGAACTTATTATTAAATAGTTTGGTTTCTAAAGTAATATTGATTTTTAGCATTTATTATCATTTAGAATGAAAAGGAAAGAATTAACAAATTTATGAAATATTTCACCCATTTTACTTTGTCTAAAGAAATGAAATATCTTATTGCACTGGCTTTTCCAATTGTAGGTAGTAATTTATTTCAACTTGCCTATAATATTGTAGATATGGTATGGGTGGGGCATTTAGGAAGTAATGCAGTTGCTGCTGTTGGTTCAGCTGGTTTTTATTTAAACCTATCCTGGGCTTTTGCGACCATCATAACTATGGGAGTAAATGTTAAAGTTTCACAATCTGTAGGAGCTGGAAATAAATCAGAACAGCACTCTTTTTCTTCTTCAGGTTTGTTCTCTATTGTACTATTGGCAATTGTTTTTTTTACTGTTATTTATACAAATGCAGAACATTTGATTGCTTTTTATGAAATAGGGAATGTTGAGGTTGAAGAAACAGCAGTCTCTTTTTTACGGTTGTCATTATTTGCTTATTTTTTCTCTTTTATTAATTTGTTTTTCGTTAGTTTAATAAATGCTTATGGTTATACATCTTTATCTTTCCGGTCGAGTATTATAGGAATTGTTGCAAATATCATTTTGGATCCGATTTTTATTTTTGGATTTAAGATGGGTGTAGAAGGAGCTGCTTGGGCCACCATTGTTGGTTTTTCATTAAGTGCAGTTTCTTTACTTTATTATGTTTTTGTGAAAAAAATAGTAAGGTTTGGCAATTTCAAATTTGAAAAGAGGCATTTAAAACAAATTATAGGTGTGGGTTTACCTGCTTCTTTACAAAGAATTCTTTTTATTGTAATATATATATTTCTGGCTAAGATAATTGCATTATGGGGTCCAACAGCATTAGCAGTGCAAAAAGTGGGTGTTCAGATAGAAGCAATATCTTATATGTTAGTAGGAGGTTTGTCTCAGGCAATGGCAATTGCTGTAGGTCATTGTTATGGTGCGATGGAATATAATCGTCTTAGAAAAACTTATTTTGCAGGAGTTAAAATTGCTGTTTTAGTAGGAGCTATAAATACTGTATTATTCCTTTTTATACCTGAAATCTTATTTTCTTTTTTTTTCTCGGAATCTCAAAGTATTAAGTTAGGAGGAGATTATCTTCGGATATTAGCTTTTTCTCAGGTTTTTATGTGCTTTGAAATGATTTCGGCAGGAGCATATAATGGCTTAGGCAAAACTTATATTCCTGCATTTATTAGTATATTGAATAATGCGTTAAGAGTTCCTGTTGCTTATTTATTGGGGAAATATACTTTTTTAGAACTTAATGGAGTGTGGTTGAGTGTAAGTATAACTAGTTTTGTTAAAGGTGTTGTTTTGTTTATTTTGTTTAGTTTAACATTGAAATATTTACTCGAAGATCCTAATGTAGACCAAACTGCAAAATCTATGGCCTGTAAAATGAGAAAATCAAAATTTGTCAAAATACTTAGCGTGAATTCAGTAATAAAGAACTCAAAATAAGGTATTATTATAGCTTTATCTCTTGCCATTTATCATAAGACATGTCATATATAATTTGTTTTGCTGTTTGATAAGCTTCACTTGCCGCAGTTGTGAGTCCGGAGAAGCCGTTTTTTGCATCTCCAATAATAAATATTTTAGAATTGTAATTTGGAGAGTTTAGTGTTTGAAAAGGCAGATTTGTCTGGTTTTCAGAAATAGAGTTTTCTTTAATTATGGTGTCAACGCCTATAATTTCTTTAAAGTTATTATTTGTTTGATGAGGGATAAAGGCTGCATCTCTTTTAATTAATTTTTTGCTTGAAAGTTCAATGCTGTTTAGATTACCATCTTTTGAATGAAATGCGTTTATTTTTTCTTCATAAAAAGATATGTTATTTAGCATGAATTCTTGTTTCATTCTAGGTGAAAGAATTTTGTGTCCATTAGTAAAAACTATTAAGTTGTCTGACCAATTTTTGAGCACTTTTGAATATTCATATACCGAATACTTTTCTCCTATTAGCGCAAGAGCTTTTCCTTGCCATTCCCATCCGTCACAAAGAGGACAAACAAAAGTGCTTTTACCGTATGAATCATGTATGTTTTTGATATTTAATGCGTCTAAATTATCTTTTAAACCTGTAGAGATAATTATTTTTTCGCAATATATTTTTGTTTTGTTAGAGCAATGTATAATGAAGAAATCTTTTTGTTCTTCAATTTTCTTTGCTTTTTCTTTAAGGTAATGAATACTTGGATAGGCTTTGAGTTCATTTTTTGCTATTTCTAAAAATTTGGTTGGATGTATTCCATCTCGGGTAATAAATCCATGAGAGGCTTTGGTAATTCTATTTCTGGGTTTTTCTTCGCTTATGACTATTGAATTAATGAGGGAGCGTCCAAAAACAAGAGCAGCACTTAATCCTGCTGGTCCGCCACCAATTATTGCTACTTGATATATATTTGTTTTCATGATTTATATTTTAACTGAAGAGGAGAGCTTAGTTTATTTAAAAATACATTAAATTTTTTATCTATGGTAGTTTTGATTTTAGTTAATCGTTGAAATATAATATGTATTTTGATTTTGCTTTTTGAAAATAAAAATAAATTTAAACTTGCTATTATGAGAATATTCTCATTATATTTGCCAAAAAATAAAAAGAATGCCAAGGAAGACAAGATTAAGAAAAGTAGTATCACCACCTAATTTTAAAGGGTATAAACCTTATGGATGTCAAAAATCGGGTAAAGAAGTAGAACTTTTCTATGAGGAGTATGAAGCTCTAAAATTAGCAGATTATGATTTAATGAATCATAAAGAAGCTGCAGTCTTAATGAATGTCTCTAGAGCAACTTTTGCCAGAATATATGAAAGTGCTCGTAGAAAAATGGCAACGATGCTGGTTGAAACTCAAAGCATGAAAACAGTTTATGGAAATGCAGATCTTGGTGAAGAGTGGTTGCTTTGTGCAAGATGTCATTCTAGGTTTACTATGCCAAAGAATTTTGATTCGGAGACATGTCCTCTTTGTCATTCAAATGAAATAGAAATCATAAAATAAGGAATACCATGAAAACAGTAATTACTTCAGAAGGAAACTCAGTTAATGCTGAATTTGACTTACGTTTTGGTCGTGCAGCTTATTTTTGTATCGTAGATGAGAATAGTGGTTCAGTTGAGTTTATTCCTAATATACATAAAGATAGTCTTGGCGGCGCAGGTACAAAAGCTTCAGAGACAATTCTTGAACACGGTGTGAAAAAGGTAATCTCTGGAGATTTTGGTCCAAAAGCAAAAGATGTTCTTGAAAAATTTGGGGTACAAATGGTAATACTATCAGAGAAACCTGCAAATGTTCAGGCAGTAATAGATTTCTTAAAGATTAAGTAATTTCTCTGCAAATTTATTAAGATATATATAGTATTTGCATTTGAAAGATAATGATGAAGAGAGCGAAAAGAATTACCATTGCTAGTGGTAAGGGTGGGACTGGTAAAACTACAGTGGCTATTAATTTATATAATTTGTTTGATCAAGGTGATGAAGAAGTAGTTCTTTTGGATTGCGATGTTGAAGAGCCAAATTTAGGATTATTCTTTGCCGATAAAAAGGTTGAGCTTTTCAAGGATTTAATACAAAAACGTCCAAAAATTCACCAAGATAATTGTTCATTTTGCCGAAAATGTGTTGACTTTTGTGAGTTCAATGCCATTGTGGTTTTGCCGTCCCTTTCTTATGCAGAAATTAATTCTGATTTATGCCATTCTTGTGGTGCATGTCTTTACGTATGTAATCAAAATGCAATAGAGGAATATCCTTATAAGTATGGTGAATTAAGTTTGTATTCCAAGAACGATAGCTGTTTTTTATTTCAAGGAGAATTGGAAATTGGTTCAGCAATGCAAACAGTTGTAATTCGGGAATTAAAAAAGACTGCATTAGAAAGATTTCCGGAAGGAATACAGATTTTAGATGCTCCTCCTGGAACAAGTTGTCCTGTGGTTGAAAGTTTTGTGGGATCTGATTTTGCAGTTCTTGTTACAGAACCAACATCTTTTGGATTAAATGATTTGAAGCTTACTGTCAATTTAGTAAGAAAGTTGAATATTCCATTTGGTGTTGTAATAAATAAGAGTGGATTAGGCGGGCAAGAAATATATGAATATATTGATAGAGAATCGATTTTATTGTTAGGAGAGATTCCTTTTTCAAAAGAATATGCAAAATTATATTCTAATGCTAGGTTAAATCATCCTGATTCAGCTAAATTTTCACATGTCTTTGAGCAGATTTTTGAAAATATAAAATTACACTTATGAAAGAAATTATTGTTTTAAGTGGTAAGGGAGGGACTGGAAAAACAAGTGTTACTTCGGCATTAGCTTCTTTATTTTCAAATGCTGTCTTTTGTGATTGTGATGTAGATGCTGCTGATTTGCATTTGATCTTTTCTCCTCAAATTAAAAAAACAGAATCTTTTCCAAGTTCTAGTTTGCTTGAAATTAACACTGATTTGTGCTTGCAATGTGGTTTATGTGAAAGTTTATGTCGTTTTGAGGCTATTGAAATTAGTGGTGATATTTATAAGATAAATGAGCATTTGTGTGAATCATGTCGTTTATGTGAGCGTGTATGTCCAAATAATGCAATTTCTTATATTCCAAGAGAAGATAATCAATGGATGAGATCAAAATCTCGTTTTGGAGATATGGTCCATGCTGAAATGGGGATTGGTGAAGAAAATTCGGGCCGTTTGGTTGCAAAAGTGCGTCAGGAAGCTTTGAATATTTCTGATAAAAAAGATTCGCAATTTATTCTTACCGATGGACCTCCAGGAATAGGATGTCCTGTAATCTCAAGTTTAAGTAGAGCTAATTATGTGATTTTGATTGCAGAGCCTAGTATGTCCAGTTTGCATGATTTAGAAAGATTGGCAAAATTGGTGAATCGATTTAAAATACCAATGTTTGGAATTGTTAATAAATATGATTTGAATTTTGAACTTAGTCAAAATATAATCTCTTTTTTTAAAGAAAATAATGTACAAATTTTAGGTGATATTCCTTTTTCAGAGAAAATGGTTGAAGCTGTTCAGAAAGGAGAGAGTATTATAGAATATGCTCCAGAATGTGAATTGTCTATTTCTTTTAAAAAGATCTTCGAGAAGTTAATGAAAAATCTTGAGCTTTAATGCTCAAGATTTTTACTTTTCTAAAAGACATTTTTCAAATTCATCAAATACATTCTTAATTTGAAAGTTTCTTTCGGCACGTTGACGCCCTTTTGTGCCCATATTTATTCTTAGTTCTTTGTCTTTTATTAGTTGTTCTATTTTATCAGCAAAAGCTTTATTGTCTGCATATTCAACTAAGAAACCAGTTTCGTCTTTTTCAATTATTTCTGGATTGCTTGTAATATTATATGCTACACAAGGCTTGTGTTGAGCCATAGCTTCAACTATAACAAATCCGAATCCTTCCCACTTTGATGTTAAAGCGAAAATATCAAGTGAATTCATGAATCTGTCTATATCTTCTACAAAACCAAGTAAAACTACTTCTTTTTCTAAATTATACTCCTTGATTTTTTGCTCTAAAACGCTTTTTAAGTCACCTGTTCCTGCTATGAAAATAGTAAAATCAAGTTTCTTTTTCTTTAAAATACGCGCTATTTCAATTAAATGATGTTGTCCTTTTTGTAAAGTTAATCTCCCTGCATTACCAATAATAACTTGACCTCTTTTTCTTTCGGTTATTTCCTTAAGTTCAGTTATTTCCTTTTTATCAATAATATCAAGGTCGATGCCGTGATATACAACACTTATTTTTTTTTCGTCAAAACTTCCTTTTAGATTCTGTAAGATTGTTCTTTTTGTTTCTTCAGAATTAGCTACGACATGAGTTATTGCTTTATTGAAAATATATCTGTTTACAATGGACGATTTTATAGGAACAGCTAAGCCTCTCAGGTAAACAATGTTTTTAATGTTTGCCATTGATGCAGATATACTGGCTAACTTGGCATCATGAGAACTAGAAAAAACTACGGTATCTATTTTTGATTGTTTGTAGTGTCGAACTAGTTTTTGAATCTTAATGAGATTAAGAAAGCTTAGATTTCCTCCGTTTGTATGAAAAATATCAAAGTTGTTTTTAGCTCTTTCAAAGAGAGGAGAATTATGATCTGCAACTAAAGATACATTATAACCTTTTTCTTTGAATTTTTCTGCATATTCTAAGTGTAGTTTTTCTCCACCACCCCAAAACTTCATTGTATTGAAAAAGCAAATATTTTTCATGGATTTCCTTTTTAGCAAAAATAATGGACAAAGGTAGAAGATTTTTTATTTTTTTTGTAAAAATTACTTTTTATGGGGGAGAGAGTTGACTTATTTAAAAGGATATCGAATTTAGACGGATTACGTGGTTTTTTTTCACTAATGGTTGTTCTATTTCATTATCGAGAGGAATTAATGCCTAGTGCTTTGTTTTCTAATTTTTTGATTCGAGAATCATATGTTTTTGTTGATTTTTTCTTTGTTTTATCTGGTTTTGTAATTTCGAATAGATATAATGGATTGAGTTCAAGGAGTGATTTTTTTCTTTTTCTAAAAAAACGATTCCTTAGATTGTATCCAATGCTTTTTTTCTCGACAAGTTTAATTTTTGTAATTGAATTTTCTTTTAAGATTTTTATTCCTCATCTAACCAATGGAGGAGAGAGTTTGTCTGGGCTTGCCTTTAAATTTATGGATACTATTCTTCTTCAAAATTCAAATTTGCTTTTTAGTGGTACTTATAAGCATGGTGATATGGGGTTGAATTTTCCTTCATGGTCAATATCGGCTGAGTTTTTTTCTTATGTGGTTTTTGCATTATTTGTAGTTTTTTTTAGAAATAGATTACGAAACTTTCTTTTTACTTTTATTCTTGTCGCTTGCTTTTCTTTTTGCCTTTTTAAGGGGCAATTTTTCTCATCAGGTGATTATGGCTTTGTAAGAGCTGTAATTGGTTTTGTTATGGGATATTTTGTTTGGTTATTTTCTGGTCGAGTGAAGAGCTTGAATAGTTTTTATGAATTTAGCCTTGCTGTATTTATATGTGCTTATATTTACTTCCTACATCAATTGTCACCAGAAAATAAAGAGCTTTATGGAATGTTTATTCCGTTTTTATTTGCCTTCTTTATTTTATCTATGACAAAATCTAATGGTTTAATGACCATGGTATTGAATACAGCTTTTTTTCAAAAATTAGGTTTATGGTCTTATTCCATTTATATAAATCATGCATTAATTATTTTATTCTTTCCCAAAATATTTTTTAAACTATTAGGAGTTGAAAAAACATCTGCATCATGTTTAGTTGTGTTGTTATTAACCTTAGTAGTTGTGGTTTTATATAGTGCTGTAACCCACAAATATATTGAAGGAAAACTTGGGGGTTACATTAAGAAAAAGATATCCTAAAGATTATTTAACTACATTTTAAAATCTTTTTTTGTTTGAAAAATAGTGAATAAGATTTGCAATATTTGGATTGCTTAGACATTCTTTTGCATAAGACAATCCTATTTCTCGATAATGTTGAGGACCATTGAATTTCTTGATTTGAAAACCTTCCCATGGCTTTGCAAATTCTTCAGGAAGGAATGTAATTCCTAATCCTGCAATAAGAGTGCTTAAGACTTCATTTTTTGATTTGCAATTGGCTACAATATTATATTGATCGCCAGAACTACTTAGAATCGCAAGACTTTGTTGGTGAGATTCACATGCCGGACAATGTATAAACCCTTGTTTTTTTAAATCATTAAGTTCAATTATTTCCTTCTTTACAAGAGGATGAGAATTGGGTATACACAATACATAGTTTTCCTTCAGTAATGGTAAGAATAGATGATCTTCAAATTTCCACTCTCTAATTAATAGGTTTAACTCACAATCTCTGTTTATTTCTCTGAGCTCTAATTCTAGATGATCTATTTCTTTTGTGATTTGCTGAAAAAAAGAACTTTTAAATTTTTGAGGTAAACTATCTGCTATTCCAATAGAAATTTTGTTTTTTAACTTTTTATTCTTGAAGATTTCTTTCAAAGAAAGTGTATCGTTTAAGATTCTTTGAGCTATAGGGTAAAGAAAGTGGGCTTCTTCTTTTATAATTACACCACGTTTGTGTCTAATAAATAGGATTTGATCAATTTCTTCTTCCAGCTGTTTAATACCATTAGATATGTTTGGTTGTGAAACAAAACACTGTTCTGCTGCTCTAGATAAATTTTTTTGTTCGTAGACAGCGACGAAAAATTTTAAAAGACGAATATCCATAATTGTTACTTATGATAATTATTAAAATAAAGTATTTTGATATTGTACGTTATAGGTGCATTTTTGTGTTTTGAACCTGAGTTCTTATGAGTTAGATTGTTTAATTTAAGATATGTTATTATTATGAACGCTTATAATAAACCCTTAGTTGTTATTACCGGTGCAAGTAGTGGAATAGGTTCTGCTATAGCAAAATTATTTTCTGCAAACGGTTATCCTTTATTGTTATTAGCAAGAAGAATTGATAAACTAAAGGATTTAAATTTACCTAATACCCTTTGTAAAAAGGTCGATGTAACAAATTCTACTGAATTAGTTCAGGCAATTGGTGAAGCTCAAGAAAAATATGGTCCTGTCGAAGCTATGATTAATAATGCTGGGGTAATGCTTTTGGGAGATATAACCAATCAAGATTCTGATGAATGGAAACAAATGTTCGATGTTAATATTATTGGTTTATTGAATGGAATGCAAGCTGTTTTACCTTCAATGCGAGAACGAAAAACGGGTACAATTATAAATATTGGTTCGATAGCTGGTCGAAAAACTTTTCCAAATCATACCGCTTATGTAGGAACAAAGTTTGGAGTTCATGCAATGACTGAAAATGTTAGAGAAGAAGTAGCTGCAGATAATGTTCGTATGGTTACTATTGCTCCAGGTGCTGTAGAAACAGAACTTTTATCTCACACGACTTCAGATGAAATTATTTCTGCATATGAAGATTGGAAAAAAGATATGGGACAAATCCTAAAAGCTGAAGATGTAGCAAATGCAGTTTGGTTTGCTTTTAGTCAACCCCAAAGCGTAAACATTCGAGAAATTGTTCTTGCTACTACAAAGCAAGAGGCATAATATATTTTAATTCTTATGAAAAGAGGGCTATTCATATTCTAATATGAATAGCCTCATTTTGTTGTTCATTTATTTGTTGCAACTATTTGTTGGAATACTTTGTCTAGGGCTGTAAGCAAAAGTAATATAGTATTAACTAAACATTAGTTGTGATGAAATTAATTAAAATATTTTTTCTTTTCCTTGTTGTCATTTTTATCTCTAAAACTTCTTTCTCTCAAACAGAAAGAGATAATTTTCAGATTGGATTTGGGTTGGGGGTTGAATTAACCGATTTTCGAACTAACAAGGATTATTATGGAGATAAGCTTTTACTAGATCAAGTGTATTCTGGAGGTATACAACCCAATTTTGGCTATTTTGTATTTGATAATTTATTAGTTGGTGCCGAAATTCCTATTTCGTTTACTTATGCAAAAAATAAACCTCAAACGGAGATTTATAAAAGTAGATATAGCTTTTTTCCTTATATAAAGTATTATATAGGACAAGCCTCTGTAAAACCATATGGTCAAATTGGAATAGGATTGGGTAGGTTTAATACTAAAATCAAAGAAAAATATACTGATGAGGAAAACGAAAAAGGGAGTTTTTTTGGTGCTAATTTTTCTGTTGGAGCAGGTTTTTTCTTGAGTGATTCTTTTTCAATGGATTTGGGACTTAAATTTAACCATACAACAGAGAAACTGATTTCTGTTAATCAAGAAAATAGAACTATTAATGCAGATAAAAAGATCAATAATTTTGTACCTATGGTTTCCTTAGGTTTTTATTTTGCATTTTAAAGCTGAAACAGTCTTTTTATATTGAAGTTATTCTAAAACTTAAAAACTTTTAATGAGGTAATATTGGCCTGATTATATACCTCATTTTCAAACCACTTTTGTAATTTATTTTCAATAAGCTGTCTTGAAGAGGCGGCTTTTGTTCTTTTTATGTTTTTAATTTAAATTTTCACAGCTAAAATTTAAGCTAAAAACTTCTATGTAAAGAGGTTGAGATTTGTCAAAGTTAAATTAACAGATCTATATAGTATCATTTATAAGTATTGGTTTTTTCTTATAACCCAGCCACAGTAGTAATCACTTCAAAGGGTGACTGGATTCAATCAAAATTTGGAGTATATCATTTTATAACATAAAATCGTAAAAAGTAATTTTACTTTGTTTTGCAGGAGCTAATTATGTATGCAGTTTTTATTGCTCACCTGTAAATAGGGTAATGTCGTCATTGTCAATATTTCCAATGGTTTTTAGGTGGTATCTAAATGCTAAAACACTGCATATGATTAAATTAACTATAGAATAGAATAGTAAATAAAGCATTGGGAAGAAGTAGTTAAAGTAATCTTCTCCTTCCACTACATCTTTGGAGGTAATTGCAGGGTTTGTAGAATCCAGAATATATCCCATTACAACTGGAGTTATCCAAAGGGCTGTTTGCTGAAGCCAAAGCATTAAACCAGAAGCACTACCAAATACTTGTTTTCCAAGCATTTTACCGAAAATAAACCAATAAGCTGCTGGTAAAATACCAAATGATATTCCTAACATTACTAAAGGAATAAGAAATGAACCAATTCCCAGCATAATAAAAGTAAGACCAATAATTAATAAGAAAGAACCTACAATTATAAAAGCAGGAGCTTCTTTTGTTCTATCAATAATATATCCTGTTATTGGTGTGGCTACAGTAGCTGATAGAGGAATAATACTTGAATATAAAGATGCTCTTTGTAATTCTAAGTGGTAAATGTTTTGCATAATATCCGGACCAAATCTCAGAAGGGTGTAAAGAATTGGATAAAATAGTGCTCCGGTTATCATTAACATATAAAAATTTACATTCTTTCGAAGTGCAAAGATCATTTTAAATGTAGCTATGCTCTCTCCTTTATAAAATTCAGCGTTAATTTGTCCTTTTTTTATCTTCTTAAGACTGTATAGGTATACGACAAAAAGAACAACTACAATAATTTGAAATATTAGAATTGTATAAATAGGATAAGGCCAACCCCAATTGGTAAAAACATATGGTCCAAAAACAAGAGCTCCTCCTGTTCCGATTCGTATAGCAGATACATTTAAAGAACTTGCCAAACCATACTCATGATCCATAAACCAAAATGCAACAGACTTTGCTGTAAGAGTAAATAAATTTACTGCAGCAATACCAAAAATGAAACTACTAAGAGTAAGGATTTTTAAATGAGGAGGGTATTTAACCATAAAGGAATTGAAATAATCATATATTATATTTCCTTCTTTAAAATATGGAGAAACTCCAAAAACAGAAATTATTCCACTTACTAAGACTAAAAGTATTAGGTATATGCCAATTTTTGCTGATCCTATTCTATCCATTAGGATTCCTCCAATTACTGTAGCGAATAGAATTGAACTTGGTAAACTAAATGCTGCTTGTAGAAAGCCGTATTCTGTGTTAGAAAAACGATATTTTGATCCTAAAACTTCTTTGAAAGGAGAGAACACTTCCCAAGTGTAATAATTTGAGAAGGTAATAAAACACATTATAAACAAGATTAGCCATCTTACCGTAGAATTATCTTTTTTGGCAGGAAAATTATTATCCATGGGGGAGCTAGGAGTTAATATAGGTTTCGATTTTAGTCTCTCAAGATTATTTCTAATATACAAAATTTTATTTAGAAAGCATTCGTAAAACGAAATCTAAATTATGATTTTTTTTTGTTTATATCGAACTAATAATAATTCTTATGAAGAGTTAAATATATGATTTTAATTCCATTCAAATCATGTTTTAGAGTGTTTTTTTATGTTATTATGAGGTTACATGATAAAGAATGAAGACATAGTTTTGTCTGTATTCCAAAGATAAGATATTTTATTTTATAAGAGAGGTATTAAATTTACTTTCTGTAAATCAATAAGAAATACTTTTGATCATATAAAGAAATTTACTTTACTTTCTGTTTTTCTGTTGCTAGTAATGAGTTGTAAGTTATTTATGAAATTGTTGAATTATTATATATAAGATAAGCAGTGATGGTTTTAAAACATTATTTTAACCACAATTTTTTGAGATTAATAAGAGAATATTATGTCAAATTTTAAGCCAAAGAAAGAAATAAAGATTAATAAAGAGATTGTGAAAAGACTTATTGACGAACAGTTCTCAAATTGTTCAGATTTAGACATAAATTATTTGTGCTCAGGTTGGGATAATGAAAATTATCTTTTAGGTTCCGATTATGTAGTTAGGTTACCCAGAAGAATGAGCTCTACTAGATTAATTTTGAATGAAATTAGGTGCTTAAATTTATTGAAAGACAGCTTATCTATAAATACGCCTTTTCCAATTTTAGAAGGTAAACCATCTGATGAATATTCAGAAAAATGGGTGATATATCCATTTTTTGAAGGAAATACAGTAATAAATTCTGACCTCAATAATTCACAAGCAGAATGTTTTGCAATGTTTTTGAAAGAATTGCATTCTTTTTCTATAGTTAATGCTCCAAATAATCCTTATAGATCAATTCCTTTAAGAGAAAAATCGGATCTTGTAGAAAAGGGGTTTAAAGTATTATTTGAAAACAAGCTTTTTGATATAAAAAAAATAGAGCGTATTTGGAATAAAGCTGTCTTACTGAATTTGGATAAGAAATGCTTGATTCATGGAGATCTACATTCTAAAAATATTATTGAAAAAAATGGAAATATTATTGCTGTGATTGATTGGGGGGATATTACATTGGGAGATCCTGCTACTGATTTAGCTTGTTTATGGATGCTGTTTGAAAAAGATTCACGACAAATAATCTTTAATAATTATGGGATAGATAATAGTTTATTTTACAGATCTATGGGATGGGCTATTTTTTTTGGTGTCGTTTTTTATTTTTCAGGTATTCAAGGTGAGAAAGATAATATGTATATTTCAGAAAAGATATTTAGTGCTATTAGTAATGAAGATGTATAGAGAGGTTAAAAAGGAACCTCTCTATGTTGTTTGTGTTTAAGAAGACTGTATCTTAGGTGAATAAGTAATTATTCTTTCGTTATTTCAATAACAACCTTTCCTATAGTTTTATCTTTATCAAGGTGTTCTTGTGCTTGAGGAGCTGTTTCTAATGTAAAATGACTTTTATCAAGGACTGGGCGAATACGACCTTGTTCACATAAATATGTTAAGTTAGATAAAATTCTTCCATGTATTTCTCTCTTTTCATCATACATCATAGGCATAAGCATATAAACAACATGTAGTGATAGTCCTTTAATATGCATTAAACTAAGATCAAGTTCTACAATTGAAACCGTAGTTATTACTTGTCCATTTCTTTTTGCAGCTTGAAATGAGCTTATAAGGTTTTCTGCTCCCACTGTATCATATATTATATCGAAGCCTTTCCCGTTGGTATACTTATTTACATAATCCTGGATGCTCTCATTCTCAAAATCAATAAAAACTGCCCCAAGATCCTCTATAGTTTTTTTATGTGAACTTCTTCCTGTAGCATAAACTGCAGCTCCTGCTTGTTTTGCATATTGTATTGCAATATGTCCAACACCACCTGCGCCACCATGAATTAGTACTGTATCTTTTTTTTGTACATTGGCTCTATCCAGTCCTTCAATAGCAGTAATACTTACCAATGGTAAAGCTGCAGCCTCCAGCATGTTCAGGTTTCTGGGTTTTTTTGCTATTAATTTTATATCCGCTGCTATATATTCAGCAAGGCAACCTTGAAGTTTTAATACTCCTCCTGCGCAACCATAAACTTTATCTCCTACAGAGAAACCTACAACATCTGTTCCTGTTTTTTCAATTACTCCAGAAAAATCCATTCCCAGAACAGCTGGTGGATCAGGAGTAAAATCTAGCATTTTGCCAAATTCTCTTCCTTTTATATCCGCAGTATTTACACTGGTAGCATATATTTTTACCAAAACTTCATTTGACTTGGGATTAGGTTTGTTAATCTCTTGAAGTTCGAAAACATCTATGTCGCCATAACTTTTAATAACTTGAGCTTTCATCGATTTCTGTTTTAAAGTTTATTTTACCTTATGGATAGTTTTTAAAACACATATTCTCCTTTTTAGTTTTTGTTAATGCTTAGTTTTTTCTATGTCTTCTTTATTATGTTTTTTGTGGTTATTTAAATAAAATTTCTTTCTGTTTAGAAAAGATTTTTTTTGTTAAAAAAAGAGTTGTGGTTGTGTTGTAAGGTTGTGATTGTGAGTGGTCAAGTCTCTTGTTAGTTTTAAGGTGAATATTTGTTGCTGTAAATAAAGGTATAAAAAATCTAAAAAAACTAATATATTAATAACGTTTATGGGAAATAAATTATAATTAAAGCTGTTAATTATAATTAATAACAACTATTCATCCAATTTACTGTAAATAATTACAATGTTACATTAATAACTTTATGTTGGGTTTGAAA
The DNA here is from genome assembly GCA_041725955.1 of Bacteroidales bacterium. GTDB lineage: Bacteria > Bacteroidota > Bacteroidia > Bacteroidales > JBGRPZ01 > JBGRPZ01. The sequence continues at coordinate 23,405 of JBGRQE010000019.1, read as the reverse complement.
AAAAATTAAATAAAACTTATGAATAAGATTTTTACTTTTATTTTGTTGTTAGTTATTTGCTATAATGGGCAGGCTCAGAGTAAATTACAGCATCAGCCTAAAATGCATAGAAACGAAAAAGGAAGGCTTTTTGTTAATAAACATCAGCCAATGTATTTATTTTTAGGTACTGATCCTAACAACAAACCAAAAGCTGAGAAGCTTACAAGTGAAGCAACTGCGAAGTATGCTAACCCATTTTATTTTGATACTGAGGGAAAGAATACTGTAAGAACCCCATCAAAAGTTGATCCTGTTACAAAACAAGTGATTGTTCCAAGAGGAGATGTTATTTTCGAAGTTTATGCAGATGGAATTGCTCCAAGATCATTATCCAGATTTTTTGGTGCTCCAATCTATATTAAAAATGGAACTACTTATTATGGTAAGGGGTTAAAAATGGACTTGAAAGTAAAAGATCAGGTTTCTGGAGTTGAAAACACCTATATTAGTGTTGATGGTGTTGATTTTGCAGATTATTCTGGTGAAAAAAGCTTTTTCAATGAAAAAGAATATTCTGTGAAGTACTATTCTGTAGATTTTGTTGGAAACGATGAAAAAATTAGTGAGAAGAAATTTCAAACAGATACTACTGCTCCTGTAGTTATGCATAAGTTTGAGGGGGATGTGTATGGAAAATATATATCCGGAAAATCAAAAATTATTCTAAGTGCTACTGATAATATTACAGGAGTAAAAAGAGTAACTTATCAATTTGATGAAGGTCAGAAAAAAGCATATTTTGATGCTATTTCTGCTTCTACTTTATCAAATGGTGAGCATAAAATTAAATATTGGGGAGTGGATTTTGTGAAGAACAAATCTGTTACAAATACAAATGGCGATTTTATTGTTGATAAAATAGGTCCTGATGTTGAATGTAAAGTTTTGGGAGATCAATATAAAGGGAGATACCACTATGTTTCAAATCGAAGTACATTACAATTAACTGCTGAGGATTCTCAGTCAGGAGTGAAATTGATTAATTATGGTTTTGCTTCTTCGGAAATAAATTCTGTTTATTCTACTCCTTTTAAATTTATCGATAAATTGGGCTTGCAAAAGGTCTATTTTAATGCTACCGATAATGTAGAAAATAAGTCCTCCAGAAAAGAAAAGTTGGTTTATTTAGATAATGAAGCTCCAATTTCTGCGATAGATTATATTGGTCCACAATTTTTTGCTCGTGATACTTTATTTGTAAATAAGTATACTAAAGTGAAGTTGTTTTCCAAAGATAAAGCTTCTGGTGTTCAGTTAATCAGTTATGAAATTGAAGGTTCACCTATGACATATGATAAGGCTTTTCATGTAGAAAAAGATGGACATCATAAGTTGTTGTTTTATGCTAAGGATAATGTGAATAATGTTGAAAAAGCAAAGAACAGTGAGATTTTTGTAGATAATATTGGTCCTGATATTTATATTAATTTCAGTATTAAGCCAATACGAACAGAAAATGTCGATGGCAAAGAATTGAATGTATATCCTCCTTATGTAAAGATGTATTTAGGTGCTACAGATAAGAGTTGTGGTACTAAAAAAATACTTTATTCTATTGATGGTGGAAAGATGAAGTCATATACAAGTCCGAATTCACCTTCAAATGTAGAATTATTTACTAAACAGCAAACTCATGCTGTAGTTGTTAAGGCGGTAGATGAGCTAGGTAATAAAACCGAAAAACAAATCTCGTTTGTAGTAGCCGAAAAATAAATAAATTTACGTAACATTGTAATTAAGGCTGTCTGATTTATTTCAGACAGCCTTTTACATTTTATGTTAACTAATTTTATTTTTTTAGTGTACAAGAGTGTTTTTCATAGAAAGAAAATATTTTAGAAGAAAAAGCAATACGATTGTATAATGATTCTATTGGAATTTCTGAGAAAAAAGAGTGGGATCTTAGTTTTAATATAGGCTTGTCAAATCATGGGATTGGATTGGCTATAAATTTTTAGATATATTAGATTCTTATAAGAAATTGGAGTAAAAAAATAGTTTATAGAAAACTAAAAATATCTTCTGCCAAATGTCATTTGTTATAGCCAGTTATAGGCTGTCAGAATATTGAACAGCCTATATGTTTAAAAGATTATTTGTGATTTGTAGAAAGAAAGCTTATAAGTTAGGCATAACACATTTTGTTAAATTTTGCTTTCAATTTCTTCCTTATAAAATTTATAAAAGCGATTTCTTATCTCGTTTCTCACTCGGATAAACTCATTCCATATAAAATCGTTTGATCCAGCTGCATCCGAAGGATCATCAAAACCAATGTGTAATCTGTTTTTTACTTTTCCTGTGAAAGAAGGGCACGTTCGATCTGCTCCTCCACAAACAGTTATTACATAATCCCATTCATCGTTAATATATTCTGTGACAGAATCAGATGTGTGTGAATCAATATTTATATTCACTTCTTTCATTGCTTTTACCGCCAATGGATTCAATTTTCCGGAGGCTTCTGTTCCTGCTGAACGCACTGTTAATAGCGGATTGAAGGATTGTAAAAAACCATGTGCCATTTGGCTTCGACAGCTGTTTCCGGTACAAAGAATCAAAATTTTCATAATGTATTTTAGTTGATTAGTTAAGTAATACTATTGATTAAAGTAGAATTATTATTGTGTAATAAATTCCAATACAAATAAATAAAAGAGCAACAATACGCCTAAACCAGAGTTCGAAAGATTTTATTTTATTGTATATATTTCCTAATGAACCAATGCTGAATGCAATAATCCAAGCAAAAATAATTACTGGAATTCCTGTTGCTATAGCAAAGAAAAAAGGTAAATATAATCCACTTGTGCTACTTATAGTAATTGGAATTAGCATTCCGAAATATAAGACTCCACTATAAGGACAAAAAGCTAGTGCAAAAACAATTCCAAGTAATAAAACACCTAAAAATCCATTATTGGATTTTTTTTGCATTTTCTCTGTTAAACTTCCTAACCCAGGTATATTTAAATTAAGTATGCCAAGCATAAATAATCCGATAACTATCAATATTGGACCTAAAATTTTTTCTCCCCACTCTTGAAAAAATCCTGCAAATTCAAATTGATTCACTCCAAAGAAAAATAGTATACCAATTGCTGTATAAGAAATTGCTCTTCCCAAGGTGTAAACCAACCCATTAAAAAACACTTTCTTCTTACTGTCAATATCTTTACCTATATATCCAATTGCAGTAATATTTGTGGCAAGAGGACAGGGACTAATGGCTGTCATTAATCCCAAAACTAAAGCCGTTAAAATAGGGAATTGAGAATTTTCCAGAATATTCTGTAATATTTCCATCTTATTTCATTGATTCAATAGTCGACTTTATTTTGGATTTTAATTTGTCAGGATTATTTCTTGCATTAAGAAATGCTGTATTGGTTAGGTTTACTTCTTTTTTGTTGCCTACAATTAATAAGGTTTGGCCATTAATCTTATACTTCTTAAGTAAAGGGTTATTCTTGTCTTGTTCTCTGTTTATTGATTCAAAAGAAATTTTATTTCCATAGCTTTCTTTCAAATAGTCTTTTGTTGTTTGTTCTACTGCTTGGCAAGTTGCACATCGACGCGTTGCATGAAAATAATATACCTTTATTTTATTTTCTTTTTTACTAATGGCACACTTGCTTTTTGATGAACAGCTATTTTTTGCATCTTTTGAGCATTGTGCTGAAGTGTTATTTATCGATATAAATATAAAAAGGCTTAGGATAGATATTAATCGGATCATTTTTTGCTTGTTTATTTTGTAATTACTTTAATGATTTCTTCAATTTTAGGTAATCTTCCGCTAATTTTTACTTCTTCATCAATTACCAATGCAGGCGTTGACATTATTCCATATTTCATTATTTCTGTAATATCTTCTATTTTAATTACAGAAGCTTTAATTTCTAATTTATTGAGTGCTTCTATTGTCAGCTTTTCAAGATTTTTACATTTTGCACAACCTGTTCCTAGAATTTTTATTTCCATTGTATATGACTTTGTATAAAGGGATTTTGTATTGTTATGTGTTCGCTGTATTACGAACAAAGATATGAGATTTTTTTTGTAGTCAAAATATTTCTAAAGAAATTAGAACTACAGTTTTGCTGTGTAACTTTTAAGAGTAATGCGTATTGATTGGCTTCTATCACACTTACCTTATATTACTACCACTCCTGCCTTTAATTGACTCTAAACCTATAGGCATTCAATAAAAACCTCCTAGATATTTGACGAAAACCTCCTAGATATTGAATAAAAACCTCCTAGATATTTGATAAAAACCTCCTAGGTATTGAATGAAAACCTCCTAGATATTGAATGAAAACCTTTTGGTGTATAGTCCAATCATTACCTGCTTTAGTCAAAAAGTAAAGTAGCACTGCACATCAAAGCTACCTATACCCAGTGCTTTTATGTAGAGTACAAGACTGATAAGATATAATCGTCGTATACTAAAGTGTATTTTATTAATAACTTTCTTTCTGAGTTTTCCATTGTAATGGAGTGATTCCATAGGTTTTAGTAAAAAGTCTAATAAAATGGCTTACGTTTTCAAATCCCAAATCCCAAGAAGTCTCATTTACATTTTTATTTAGTAGGAGTTTTTGTGCTTCCTGAAGCTTCAAATGATTATAAAATACACTTGGACTAATTCCTATTTCTTTTTTGAATTTATTAGATAATGTTGCAAGAGAAATATTTAACGTGAATGCAATATACTGCAAAGATATAGGAGGAGTAAGGTGTTCACGCATCATCACAATAGCTTTTGCAGATATGGTATTTGCTTGATTATTTATTATTTGCCTGGCCCCAGTATACCGAATAATATATGTTGTTAACTCTCTTGCTAAGATATCAAGGAGATATTGCTTGTCTTTGTTATTAGATGCAGCTGTTTTGTTTATCCTAAAGAGGCAATTGTTTATATCTTCATTATTATTACCAATAAAGAATCTGTTTTCATGAATTTCAGAAGCTTCCTCGCCAAAGGTTCTATGTTTAATTTCAGTAATTAGCTTTTCATTAAGTTCTAAAACTAGAGCTTTGGTTTGACTTTCTATATTCATATTTACAGATGAGTGCGGAGGTAAAAGAAGCACACTATCTTTATTATAAGAGAATTGTTTTTCATTATTTATAGAAACGTGTTTTACCCCTTCAAGTATAGTACATAAGCGCACACTTTCATAGCTTTTGTAATCATCTTGTAGTTTGTCACTAAACTCATAATATAACAAACGTACATAATCAGACTGTAATCCATCAGCTACTTCAAGGGCTCTATTAAAGGTTTTTAGCATATGCAAAAATTTAGACTAATTAGTAAAAATAAGTGCTATTCAAATAGACGTTTCTGAATGTATCTTTGGTTTATCAAAAGGTTTTGGCTGTTTGTCGAACTCACAATTAAAAAACGGACACAAGGCTGATTGAGTATTTAAGTTAGGATTAATTTAATAAAAACATTTACTATATGGGTATTGCTCGTTTTTATATGCCACCAGTTTCGGTTATGGGACCAGGTTCTCTGAAGGATGCTACCAGAGACATTGCATCTATGGGATTTAAGAAAGCTCTTGTTGTTACCGATAAGCCTTTGGTGGAGATCAAATTGGTTGATAAACTTACCGACGAGCTTAAAGAGTCGGGTATTGAGTATGTAGTTTATGATGAAACTCAGCCTAATCCAACAGTTTCCAATGTTAATAATGGTTTGACAATATTAAAAGCAAACAATTGCGATTTTGTAATTTCATTTGGAGGAGGATCTCCTCATGATGCAGCAAAAGGTATTGCATTGTTAGCTACAAATGGTGGCGATATTAAAGATTATGAAGGATTAAATAAATCTGCTAAGCCACAGTTGCCATTGGTTTGTGTAAATACAACAGCTGGAACAGCCAGTGAGATGACTATTTTCTCTATAATTACGAATGAGGAAACTCATGTAAAAATGGCATTGGTAGACAAACATTTCACACCAATAATGGGGGTTAATGATGCAAATTTGATGATGGCAATGCCAAAGTCACTTACTGCTGCAACAGGTATGGATGCACTTACTCATGCTGTTGAGGCTTATGTATCTGTAGCTGCAACACCTATTACTGATGCATGTGCTTTACAAGCAGTAACTTTAATTGCAAAGAATTTACAAACAGCAGTTGAGAATGGTCAGGATATAGAGGCTAGAGATAAAATGGCTTATGCAGAATTTCTTGCCGGAATGGCCTTTAATAATGCTTCTTTAGGTTATGTTCATGCTATGGCTCATCAGTTGGGAGGTTTTTATGATTTGCCTCATGGAGTTTGTAACGCTATTCTTTTGCCACACGTTGAAGCTTTTAATGCACAGGTTGCTGCTGGTAGATTAAAGGATATTGCTGCAGCAATGGGTGTTGATGTTTTAAACATGAATGATCAAGAGGGTGCAAAAGCTGCTATTGAAGCAATAAAAATATTATCATTATCAATAAATATTCCTGTAGGATTAAAGGAACTAGGTGTTAGAGAAGAAGATTTTGATATTTTGGCTGCTAATGCTTTAAAAGATGCTTGTGGTGTTACAAATCCAATACAAGCAACACATAAAGATATAGTTGGTATTTTTAAGAATGCTATGTAAGAGATATCGTGGGGAAATATAGTTAGTAATTAGATTAATTTGGGTAGTGATTAGGTTAGGAAGCTCCAGGGGGTTGGGGCTTCTTTTTTTGTTTTCTGTAGTTATTTGATTTGTGATAACTTAGGTTGTTAGTGTGTAATATGCGGAGTTTTTTTGAAGTAAGTTCAAAAGATATTCATAAATAATGAGTTTGAATATTTTGGTAATGAACATTTTTGTTATTATTGCCTTAATTTTTTAATCTATCTTATTTTGAATTTATAAGTTCATAAAAACATATCCGATACCCTTATGAAAAGTAATCCCATCGAATGCAAAAAATACAAGATTGTTTTTGATCCAAAAGAGGCTGATATGCCTTATAAATTAACTGATCAAGAAGCGAAAGATTTAGAAAACACTTGTAATCTAACTCTTGACAATAATCCTTTGAATATTCAGAAAATTCAAGATTATATAAATACTTATCCAAACGTGCCTCACTTTAGGAATTATCTTTCAAAATTATATATGGGTTTGGGAGAATTAGAGAAGGCATTTGAAATAAATCTGAAGATTGCTGATGACTTTCCTGACTATATTGTTTCAAAGATGTATCTCTGTGCTAGATATTTAAAAAAGAATGAATCAGAGAAAGCTATAGAGATTTTAGGATCTAAACTTGAAATTCAAAATTTGTATCCAAATAGAAAGGCCTTTCATATTCATGAATTTGAAATATATAACCAATTTGTTGCTCTTTATTATTTGAATATTGGTGATTTAAAAAAAGCTGATGCCCGAGTTAAGTTTATGGAAGAGTTTGGCTGTAGTAAGGAAAGTATAGATATGTTATCTCGACAAGTTAAGTTGTATGAGTTAAATACTTTGATTGATAGTGGAATATTAAATGATGAAAATCATATTGAAGTTGAGGTAAATTCAAGAGCAGAAAAAAGTAAAAAGAAAAATCCACCAACACTCAAACACCCAGAAGTAGAAAAATTGTATTCTTTTTCTATTGATATAGATGAAGATGTTCTTTCTACAATATTAGCTTTACCTCGTGAAAGTTTAATTCATGACTTAGAGTCAATTGTTAAGGATAGTATTGAACGATTCAATTATTTTGATAATCTTGGTGAATATGAGGAGTTTACGCTTACTTTTCCTTTTCATGCTTATATGTTATTGGGTGATTTGAAGGCCGAAGAAAGTATTCCTACTATTTTTGAGTTCTTTTCTCAACATTTACCTTATTACGATCTTTATTTTGGTGATCAATTTATCGAATATTTATGGCGTCCAATTTTTAAAATATTTCCAAATCATCTGGAGAAAGTCAAGACATTTTTATTGCAACCTGGAGTTGCATTTTTCCCAAAAGCTGTGTTTCTAGAAGCAATTGAGCAAATAGCTTTCCATAATCCAAATAAGAAAAAAGAAATCGTAAACATCTTAAATGATGTTTTTCATATTTATGCAAATTCTAATATTGATGATAATATTATTGATTCAGAATTTGGTGCAAATTTGTTGCTAAGCATTGTAAAATTTGAAGAATTACAAAATCCTGAATTAGTTAAAGAGCTATTCGGAAAAGGATGGGTGTCAGAATCTATATGTGGTGATTTTGATGATTTCATGTTAATGGCAGGAGAGCTTGGAGGTGAGAGAAAAGAAACTATACTTTCTATTGAGCAATTATATGATAGAATTAATGAAAGCACAAATTATTATTCGTCTGAAGATGATTATTTGGACAATGATTCCTATGAAGAATTTGATGAATATTTAGATGGAAAAGAAAAAAAATTAGATTCTTATGAATCTTTACAGGAAAATTATGAAGATAAGTCAAGTACTTCTTTTGATGATTTTTTTAATGAATATTTACCTGAGGATAAAAAAGAAAAAACTCGAAGAAATGATCCTTGTCCTTGTGGAAGTGGTAAAAAGTATAAAAATTGCTGCCTAAATGCTGACAATTAGTGTTATTAAATAATATTACAGATTAAAAGCTGCTTTATAATTTTTATTTACTATAACTTTATAAGAAGTTGTGGTAGAGTATAATATTAAAGTGGCTTTTTTTATGTAATTAAATCTTAAATATTGTATTGGTTACCATATGTCTAGTCGTGTATAATTTTAAATACTTTAGTCTTATGGATATTAAACTTCTACAATTTGAAAAGGAAGTCGTTCTAAAATTAAATAGTGCTTCAATGATCTGTTTTTTTGAAGGTAAAGGAAGTGATATTTATAAAAGGATAAGAGAAAGAATGATTGATTTATTGAGGTTAAACCCCTGGATGGCTTCAAAAGTTGTAAAAGAAAAAAGAGAAGTGTTTTTAAGATTTGATGAGTTAAAAGCTCCTGAAAAAATAGTAGATAAAATTCTAATTCAAGATTATAATTTGGTGATAGATCAAACTATGGAGTATACAGAGATGGATAATGCTACTAAAAAACATCAGGTTGTTAAAGGAAAAAAATTGATCAAAACAGGCGGTTATGTTACTAAAGTAACGATCCTAAATCATAAAATTGATAATACATCAGGAATTGCAGTTTTATTTTCTATGGCTCATGTTGCTGCAGATGGACACACATATTATAAACTATTGAATTCTCTATATGAACCATCTCAAATGCAAGCAATGAAATTTCAGCGGAATATGGAAGCTGATAATTTGTTTTGGCATATAATAGGAAAGAAAAAATCAAATTATCTTCCATTTAGAATTATTTTAAAGATAATTCAAAACTTATATTTTGGTAAAAAGGTGAGGTATTTTTGTCGTTTCCTAAATGAGAATAAGATAAATAAGATCAAAGAGGATTATGCCAGTAAAGCTCAGAAAAAATTCCCTTATATTTCTACAAATGATGTAGTAACTTCTACTTTTTGTAAAGCTACTAATAGTGATGTTACATTCTTGATAATTAATTTACGTGATAAAATTGAAGGAGTAAATGAGCTAAATGCTGGAAATTATCAGTTTGCTCTTTTGTTAAATAAAAAACATTTTCAAACACCAGAGTCAGTAAGACAAATGTTATCACAAAAAGACGATATTGTTTTTGAAAAGGATGAATTGTTAAATCTCTTTCAGGTAATGAAGTCCAATCTGACTATGATTACTAATGTCACAAATTTTGTAAAGGATTATCATTTATTTGGTTTAAAGCAAGTATTACATATTCCTGTTCGACATCCTCAGGATATTTTTTGTGACTTGGCATTTGTTTATAAAGCTAGAAATAATCGTAAAGCCGTATTGTATTTCGGAAAAGTAACTCCTCCAGAAAACTATATTGAAAGTGGCCATTTTGAAGAGAGTGTTAGTGGGAGTTTGTTCAGTTAAGTTCATTCTCCATAAATTTCAATGCAAATACCCAATCTTCCTTTTAGATAGTCATTGCAATTTCCCAATTCCTTTAAAATATATAAAGATTCCTCCTTATAAGTTTGGATTTTGTCTTTAGTCCATGTTGTAGGTGGAGGCTGCAGGTTTGTTATTCTGTCAGCAAGTTTTACTAAACCAACTTCTTTGGGCATTTTCTTGATTCGGTGAATACTATCTTTTATTTGTAGATGTGATGAAATGCATTTATCCTTGCTAAGGGCTTGTACTGCATCAGTTATTTTTTGTCCGAATTTATTTTCCAGCTCTTGCGTTGTACATTGAGTATCTTCCAATACGTCGTGTAGTATTGCTACTTGAGTAGCAAAATTAATATCAAAGCTTGGTTTTTTAAAGTATGAGAGTAGTACTTCCATTGCAACATTGGAGATATGAGCCATATAACTTATTGGAGATCCCGGAATGCTTTGACCAGCATGTTTTTCTCCTGCAAAACGAATGGCATCTTGATATTCATCCTGCAGCATAATAGGTAAAGGAACACTTCCTTTATTATTAGATTTTTCCCATTTTGAATTTAGTATACGGGGTTCGTCATCCTCTTTTATCATTTCTAAAATTTGTTCTTCGCTTGTGTTGTCTATAGAGGATATGTCATCTCCCCAAAGATAGTCGTTCCAGCCAATGTTATAGGCTTTTAAAAGAAGTTTATCTATTAATACCTGAAGTTGAGTTAAATCTTTCTTGGCTATAATTTTCGCTAATTTCTCTTTGAGTTGCATGGGAGTATATATTTCTGAGACAGATAAATCATGTTTTACTAAGTTAAATATAAAAGTAGAAACTTTGATGTTAGGAGAAGTCGAATAAAATGATAATTATTTCTTTCTATACAAACAACACCCTGGTAATTTATCATAAACCTCATTTGTAGCCTTAAATCTTTCGGTATCATGTCCTACTTTGGCAATAGCCTTGTGTATCTCATCTATAGAAAGATCTTGATCGTATGTAAGTTGTATCTCTTTGCTTTCAGAATCCCAATTTGCTGAAGTTACACCTATTACTGATAGTGCAGCTTTTTCGATTCTGTTTTTACACATATCACAATTCCCTTCTACTTTAAAAGAGGTTTGTTCCATATGTCTGGAATGTATGTTTGTGTTTTCATGATTATGTTCCATATGATTATGTTCTGCATTAGGATTCATCATACTTGTTAGACCTTGAAGTTGAGCTGCAGCATCAATTTTAAATACTCCATTAACTGCAATTTCTTCACCTTCTTTTAGACCTTTTTCTACAACATAATGGTTTCCTGATTCAGGGCCTAATATAATTTCCCTGTAAAGGAAAGATGGATTTTTACGATTGGGAACTTTAACATAAACTACAGCTCTTTTTCCTGTCCATAGTAGAGCTGTTTTTGGAATAAGAATTTGCTTGGATTTATCTGCTATTTTGGAATATACAATCCCATTTGTAAACATTTCAGGTTTTATTAATTTTTCTGGATTATTTAACTCGACTCGCAACTTTGCTACTCGGGTTGTTGCATCAATAAATGGATCAATAAAAGATATTTCTCCCTTATATTGTTTGCCTGGTAGTGATGGAATAGTGAACTCCACTTTATCATCAAGATTAATCCATGGTAAGTCACTTTCATAAGCATCAAATAGTACCCAGACTTTGCCTAAATCTACAACTTTAAATAGAGGCATACCTTCTTTTACATAATCTCCAATGGCAATATTGCGCATACTTACTGTTCCGGAAATAGGCGAGAGGATATCGAAATATAATTTGGGTTTCCCATTTTTTACAATGTCATTGATTTGCTGATCTGTTAAATCCCACAACTTGAGTTTCCCTTTTGCAGCAGTATATATACTTGGTCTTGATTCCTTGAATGCTATTGCTTCCAGTAGTTCGCGCTGTGCAGTTACTAAATCTGGAGAATAGATGGTTGCTAGTTTTTGTCCTTTTTTTACGTTTTGACCTTTAAAGTTGACAAATAGTTCTTCTATCCGTCCTCCAAACCTAGCTGTTAGTTCGGCAATTTTTCTCTCATCTTCATATATTTTTCCTTGTAGGTAAATGGACTTTGTAGGTTCGCCTTTTTCGATAATCAGGGTTTGAATTGATGCTAATTTAGCAGCAGATTCAGTCATCATTATTTCATTTGGATCAATATCACTATCTTCAGTATCTATGGTTGTCAGGGGAATTAAATCCATTCCGCAAATTGGGCATTCACCCGGACTATCTTGTTTAATATGAGGATGCATGGAGCAAGTCCATGTTGTTGGATCTTCAGATTTGTGATCGTGATTATGATGTTCACTGATCTCTTGGTATTGTATGTTTTTCGTTTCTTTTTTATTTGGATGAAGTATATAGCCAAGTATCATTCCTATGATTAAGGTTCCAATAATGAGCTTTTTATTATCCTTTATCTTTTTTAGTATAACTTTCATAATTATTTCCCCATTAGATAGTTAAGAAATGCAATAGCAGCTTGTTTGTCGGAAATAGCTTTCTCTTTTTCCAAATTGTATTTTAGTAGATTGCGTTCCATTCGTAAAATTTCCTCGAATTTTTCACTTCCTGTTGCATAATCTGTTTCAAGAATTTTAATGCTCTTTTTAGCTAGATTGAATTGTCTATGATATAAATCTATTCTTCTTTGAGCATCAGTGTAATCTTTCCATCCTTCTTCGAAAAGTATTTCTAGCATATTTGCTTTGTTTTCTTTTTCAAAGGATTTGGCTTCTTTAAGATATATTACTTCCTGAACTTTTGCCTTATATTTATTTCGATAAAGTGGAATTGATAGGCCTATAGAAGGAAAAACAAAGGCATCTTTCCCTGACAAATTGTTTTGTCCTTTTCCAATAAAAGTATAGTCGAAACCTAATTTGATATTTGGCTTTCCACTTTTTTGAGCTAATTTTTGCTGGTGTTGCAATGTAGCTTGTTGAAAATCTAAAGCCAATAGTTGATGGTTTAATGAAGAGACAGAATCGAGTCCCTCTTGTCTGGTTAGAGGAAAGTCTTCTGTCCACAAATTTGTTGGAATATATATAGTTTGAATTTGTTTATTATTTATTGAATTCTTGAATATAACTTCAAGAATATGGCTTTTATCCCTAAGTATAGCGAGCTGGTTTTCCAATTCATTGATTTCCATTTCAATTCTATATTCATCCAAAACTGATACTATTCCAGCTTTTACCTTGATATTTGCCAGTTTTTGAAAACTATGCAGGATTTCTATATTATTTATAGTTATTTCAATGGCCTTTTTATTAAAATACAGATTGAAATAGGTTGCTCTGACTTCGTGAAATAGCTTTGCTTTAGACTCTTTAAATATTTCGTATTTTGTTTTTGCAGTTTCAATAGCCACATTCTTTTTTGCGGCAAGGGTACCAAACCAAGGGAACAGTTGAGAAGCAGAAATTTTGAATTGTTGCGGTCCCTCTCTTGTTTCTACAGGGCTTGCAAAATAAGCAAACATTATTTCCGGGTCAGCTAAAGTATTTACTTGTGGTACTACTTCTAGAGCTGCCAGATATTCATTAAATTTTGCTTTTAATTCAGGATTATTTTCTGCTGCAACTTTTAGATAACTATTTAAATATTCTTTTTGTGCTGAAGCTATGGAAGTCATCAGCACAATTAAACAAACTGTTATTATTCTGATAATTTTCATGACTTAAGCTTTTTAATTTTTCTTTCTTGCCACATGCAATAGAGCACGGGAACAATAAACATAGTGAGTACTTCAATAATCATTCCCCCAAATAAAGGAATAGCCATAGGAACCATTATATCAGAACCTTTTCCTGTAGAAGTAAGGACAGGAAGCAGTGCTATAATCGTGGTTGCTGTAGTCATTATTGCTGGACGTACTCTTTTTGAACCAGCTTGAAGAACAGTAGCTCTTACTTCTTTTATATTTTTAGGTTTATTTTGTTTTTGCAATTGTTTTATATATGTACTGATAAGTACTCCATCATCGGTGGCTACACCAAATAGAGCAATAAATCCAACCCATACAGCAACACTTAGATTAATTGTTCTTATCTGGAAAAGATTTTGAAGATGAATCCCTCCAATTGTTCCATTCATAAACCATGGCTGAGCATATAACCAAAGCATAATAAAACCACCAGAAAAGGCAACAATAATACTGCTAAAGATTAATGAGGTGGATATAACAGAACGAAACTGAAAATAGAGAATCAGAAAAATTATTATTAATGAAATAGGAATAACTATCATTAACCGATTACTTGCTCTGATTTGATTTTCATAATTTCCTGTAAATGTATAGTGTACTCCAGTAGGTATAATAAGGTTGCCAGATTCGATTTTTTCTTTTAGATGTTTTTGAGCATTATTAACTACATTAATTTCTGCATATCCATCTTTTTTATCAAAAATGACATAGCCTACAAGAAAAGTGTTTTCACTTTTTATTAATTGTGGTCCTCTTCTGTATTTTAGATTGATCAGTTCGCCTAAATGAATTTGAGAACCATTCATAGCAGGAATAAGAATCTTTTTTAATGCTTCCGGATTATCCCGAAATTCACGTGCATACCTTAATCGCACAGGGAAACGTTCTCTTCCTTCAATAGTTGTTGTTAGTTGCATTCCTCCAATAGCACTACTTATGTTCGATTGAAGATCTTCGACACTTATGCCATAACGGGCTATTGCATCACGATTGATTTCCATTTCCAGATATGGTTTGCCAACTACACGATCGGCAAAAACAGACATTGCTTCAATTCCTTCAACATTTTTTAGCTGCTTTTCTATTTCAAGACCTGTCTTTTCGATAGTTTCTAAATCGGGGCCATAAACCTTTATTCCCATAGGGGCACGCATTCCTGTTTGAAGCATAACCAATCGAGTAGAAATTGGTTGTAGTTTGGGTGCTGAGGTAAGCCCTGGAATAGCAGATTGTGCTATTATTTCATTCCATATATCATTGGGCGATTGAATTTGATCTCTCCATTGTCTGAAATATTCACCATTATTATCTTCAATTAAATCCTTCTTTTCTATGAGTTTGAATCCTTCTTTTTTTGAATTATAAGTTGATCCGTCTGTCAAAATATAAGCATTGTTCTTATTGACTTTAAATCGGATTCTATGGCCTTTATCATTTAAAATATATTCAGATTTATAATTTATTATATTCTCATACATTGATGTTGGGGCAGGATCTAAGGCAGAGTTTACTCGTCCCCATTTCCCTACAACACTTTCTACTTCGGGAATGGCATTTACTTTTTTATCTAATATCCGAATAGTCTCTAGGTTTTCTTCTATTCCAGAGTGGGGCATGGTTGTGGGCATTAATAAAAAAGAACCTTCATCGAGTGATGGCATAAATTCTTTACCTATGCCAGGTATTTGTTTTGATAAACTGATATAGGTTTTGGTGTCTTTTACAAATTTTGGTAAAAAACCGAAGATATTATCAAAACCTTGCCAAGTGGTGATTCCAAAAAAGACAACAATGATTGGGGCTATTAAGAATTTCCATTTATTCTGTAGCGCCCAATTCAATATTTTCGGATAAAAGATAACAACCAAAGAAAGTCCTCCCAAGAAAATGGCCACTACAATTATCACAAATAAATAGTTGGCAAATAAACTATTTTGAGCTCCTAATGGTAGCCATATTCGTGTAAGAAAGAAAATAATGGTAATTCCAGCAATAATTATATTAATATGGTTTGTCCAGTTTCTTCTTTCTTTTGACCATCTTTCTGCAAAAAATGAATTTAATCCAAAAGCAGTTAAAACTAAAGCTATATAGTAACCACTTGCAATTGCTATAATTATCCCGAAAATAGCAAGGATTCCACTTAGTGTTTTTCTGTATTTGGTTTTATCAAAGCGGACTGAGAAAATTAGATTTGCAAGTGTTGGAATAATTATAAGGCCTATAATTAAAGCAGCAAGCATAGTAAATGTTTTTGTAAAAGCCAGAGGTCGGAATAGTTTTCCTTCGGCATCCTGCATTGCAAAAACAGGAAGAAAACTTACAATAGTTGTGGCAATTGCAGTAATTACAGCTCCTGCTACTTCGGTTGTTGCTTTGTAGATGATATTCAATAGTTTTTTTCCTCTTGCTCCAATATTTTCTGCTAGTCTAATATGGCGGATTATATTTTCAGTGAATACAACTCCTACATCCACCATGACTCCAATAGATATTGCGATTCCTGAAAGCGCAACAATATTTGCATCAACTCCAAATCGGCGCATTGTAATAAAAGTAATTAATACTCCGATAGGCAGTAAACTGGAGATTAGAAATGAAGCTCTTAAGTTTAATACCAATACAATTATAACTAAAAAGCTGATTAATAACTCTAAAGAGATGGCTTCTTCAAGAGTTCCCAGAGTTTCTTTGATCAGGCTTGTTCTATCGTAAAATGGTACGATAGTGACTTTTGAAACAGAGCCATTATCAAGTGTTCTTGATGGTAGACCTGCTTCTATTTCATTGATTTTTGTTTTTAAGTTTTCTATGGTTTGCAAAGGATTAGCTCCATAACGTGCAATAACTACACCTCCTACAGCTTCTGCACCACCTTTGTCTAATCCACCTCGGCGTGTAGAGGGGCCGAAGTTTACTTTTGCTACATCTTTTATACGTATGGGAACATTATTGCGAACTGTAATTACGCTTTTTTCAAGATCTTCAAGGCTTTTTATATACCCAAGGGCTCTTACTAAATATTCTACTCTATTGAATTCGATTGTTCGTGCTCCTATATCTAGGTTGCTGTTTTTAATAGCTGCCATGATCTGGCTAATATTAACGTTGTATGCCTTCATTGCATTCGGGTCAATATCAACCTGATATTCTTTTATAAAACCTCCAATGGAAGCTACTTCTGCTACACCTTTAGTAGAGCTCAATGAATATCGGACATAAAAATCCTGAATGGTTCTTAATTCATGAGGATCCCAACCTCCCGAAGGATTTCCGTTTTTGTCACGACCTTCAAGAGTATACCAATACACTTGCCCTAGTGCAGTTGCATCGGGTCCTAATGCAGGTATGACATCTTTAGGCAGAATCCCGGCAGGTAAGGAGTTTAGCTTTTCGAGAATACGAGTTCTACTCCAATAAAAATCAATGTCTTCATCGAAGATTATATAAATACTTGACAGTCCAAATATAGAATTACTTCTAATGGTTTTTACTCCGGGAATACCCAACAATGATGTTGTTAGTGGATATGAGATTTGATCTTCAATGTCTTGGGGTGAACGCCCTGGCCATTCGGTATATACAATCTGTTGATTTTCTCCTATATCAGGAATGGCGTCAACAGGTACAGGATCTTTAGGCAGAATACCAGTATCCCATCCAAAAGGGGCATTTATAATTCCCCATCCAATAAAGATGACAAGTACAATAAATGTAATTAGTTTGTTTTCGAGAAAGAACCTTATTATGTTATTTAGCATACGTATTCCTCTTAAATATTATGATTTGTAAATTTTGAAAATGGATGAAGAAATCCATAGGATTAAGATTTTACAAATTCACATATATCATAAAAGGTATATTTGCTTTATAGCCAATAGAGTTTGATTATTAGCTATGGGGGGAGGATGTTCTGTGAAAACAAATTTACTGAGCCATGTATTTTCTGTATCATATAAATTCATGATAGTTAGAGAAAATAGCGATAGTATAAAATGGGCCGACTCAGGAATATGGATGGATGGTGATGCTGAATAATCTGTATCTATTTGATTAAATTCGGTTTTATGTTCACAACATTTGTCAGAAGCACAGCAAGCGTCTGCATTACTGTAAACTGCAGTAGATATTAGATTGTCATTGCAATAATGTTTTGAAATAGCAATTCCTATAGTTGAAACGAGCAACATAAGAGAAAGAATAATATGGCTTGCTATTTTTATCATTTTATTTTGATTGTGTTTAAATAAATGATCAAAATGCTAAGTTTATTTTATACAATTTTGGAAATGAGTTATATGATTTTTGTATTGAACTATAGCTGATGATTAAGGTTTTAAACTTGATCTAAAGGTTTTCTACTATTTTCTTTTTGCTTTTTAAATTGAGAGGGTGTAAGTCCTGTGACTTTTTTAAATTGATTGGATAGATGCTGAACACTACTATATTCAAGTTTATCCGAAATTTCGTTTAGTGTAAGTTCATTGTATAGCAATAATTCTTTGGCCTTTTCAATTTTCTGATTAATTATATACTTTTCAATAGTTATTCCTTCTTCAGCTGAAAACAAATTGCTTAGATAAGAGTAGTCATAGCCTATTTCACTAGCTATATAGTCTGAATTATTAATGTTTTTGGAATTGGAATTGTAATTGTTATGGTGAATTTTGTCTATAATTAAAGTTTTGATAGTGTCTACCAGTTTGTCTTTTTTGTCTTCGATTAGCTCAAAGCCATTTATTTCCAAAATTTCTTTTATAGATTGTTTTTGCTCTTTATTTAATGTAACAGGAGTGGATAGTTTACCCAATTCAATATGGTGGATGGGAATATTAATCTTGTCAAACTCATCTTTGATCACCTTTATGCAACGAGGACAAACCATGTTTTTTATATAAAGATCTGTTTGATTCATCTTTAATAATTTTATTATTATTAAGTTTATGGCAATAAATATGCCATATGTGCAAGAGATGAATTAAGTGCTATAAGATTTACATATTTATGGTTATTTTTCGGTGGCAAAGTCTTGTGAATTCTTTTATTTGTTCGCTATATAAATCAGAATTGTCTTCTTCAAGGGAAGAAATATATAATTACATTTGGTGTTTTAAAAAAGTACATACACGATAATAAGAGGGCAAATCATACAGACCGATAATCATATCATGCATCAGTTAAAATAGTGTAAGTCTGTTTTGAATAATTATCAACGATTTTCAGAGTCTTTAAAAGGATAAGAATCGTATGTTGAGAGTGCACGCAAAAGATCTGAGGAATTTGATAAACGCCAGAAAAACTTTATTGAAAAGACTAAAGAGCATAAACAAGTGAGAGGATTCAATTCAAAATGAAAACAGTTAAACTACTTCAATAAAAATATGGAAGAGAATAAAATACTATATTCGAATGAAGCGATTTCAATCGCAACTTTTTTGGGGGGACCTTTGGCAGCTGGTTACTTATTTAAAAAGAATTATGAAGCCTTTTCTCAAGAAGAGAAGGGGAGAAAAGCATTTTTTATAGGTCTCATTTCTACTGTATTAATATTTGTAGGAGTTTTTTTTATCCCGGATGATATAAAAGATAAGATTCCTGGTGCTTTAATTCCTGCATTTTATACACTAATGATTCACTTTATATTTGAAAAAACTCAAGGAGGTTGGCTGAAAGAGCATAAGGAATCTGGAGGTAAATTTCACAGTGGATGGAAAGCGATAAAAATTGGAGTTGTATCTTTGGTCATACTACTCTCATCAATTATGGGAATAGTTTTTGTCGCTGATGTTTTTTAGAAACTAGTTTTGATGATGTAGCATACGATAAAGGAATAGAAAGGTTTAATGAGAACGAAATCCAATGTCTTGCTGTTTTTGAAAAAATTAATTCAGGGGAGCCCAAATATCTGGTCAAAGAATTAAATAGTGGAATTAGAGATTGACACAGTCGGTGCAAAATAAATAAGATTATAGAAAAAATGTCAAGAGCTTTGTCAAATAATATCTAGATTTTTTGGTAAAGCTAATCAAGTTTCTAATCTAACTAAAAGAAGTGAAGATCATTATGATATATATAATATGCTGGATAGTCTTTCTTAGAGGTGATCTTCTATTTTTGTTAAGATAAAACTAAAGGATTCGAATTTTTTTCGGATCCTTTTTTGTGTTAAGAGCTATATCTTTATTAAGATCTGTTAATTAGCCTTTTCAAGGTGTTATATAGGGCTTGAGAGAAAGCCTTATCAGTAATAAACAACTTATAGAAGTCTATTTCCTTTTTACGTTTCTCTGATATTACGTCATTCATTATCTGTAGAAAGGCAAGGTCGCTGGTTTGTGAATCAGGATTATCAACAACCTTTGTGACGAAATCAGGATGTGATTTTATATTATTTTGGAGTTCTAAAAACTTTGTGCGTTGGTCTTCAGGTGTGAGATCCCAACCGTTAAACCATCTTTCGTTGAATGTTTTGATGATCTCTTCAAGAAAGTCTTTTTCCTCTTCACCATTGTGTGCACCTCTTGGGTTTGGGTTCTGTGGATCGAGTTCTGTATTGGTTTCATCGAGTTGAATACTTTCATTGAGCTTGGTTCTTTCGATACCATAAGTAGAAAGGTCAACAGAATTCAGCAGACTATCATAAATGTCCTTATCATAGTCATTTATGATAAGTTTTGGTATCAGGAACTTCAAAAACCAGAAAAGCTTTTCCCATTCAATGCGATCGAATGGGATGATACAGGCAACTTGTCTGTATATCTTTATAAACTGCTTGGCTTTAATTTTAAAGTCTGCTTTTTCATCATCTTCCAGCTCCAATTCATGATTGAATCGTTCTGCTGCGGTATCAATGATTGGACTGAGTTCAAGTGCTTCTGCTGAGTTGAAGAACTTTGTATTGAATTCCTTTACTTCCTTCCATTCATAAACACCTTCCTCATCCAGAAAGATTTTAAGTTCACTAAGCACACTAATATCAGTTGCTTCATTCAGGGATGTTGAGGTGTAGAAAGGGTCAAAAGCTTCTTTGATTTCATTGCTTTTATTGAAGAAGTCGAGCACAAATATATCTTCTGTTCTCTTATCCAGTTTGGGTGCGGAGCGATTGAGGCGTGAAAGTGCTTGTACAGCCAATACCGATTGCAGTTTCTTGTCAACATACATTGTACATAGCTTTGGCTGATCAAATCCGGTGAGGTACTTATTAGCTACAACAAGTATTCTGTATTCATCCTGGTCAAACTTGTCTCTGGTGTCTTTTTCGGCAAAGCCATTGATTTCACTTTCTGTATACTCAATTCCATCAACAATCTTGCTTCCTGAAAAGGCAACAAGTATCTTAAATGGGTTACCTTTTTTATCCAGAAGCCTGCTGAGAGCCTTATAGTATCGTATTGCAGATTTTATACTTTGCGTAACTACCATTCCTTTTGCTTTTCCCTTTAGCTTTTTTGGTTTGAAGACCTTTGACATAAAGTGGTCAAGCATAATTTCGGCTTTGGTGTCAATGGTTTGTTGGTTTTGCTCTACATATGACTTAAGTTTCTTTTGAGCTTTCTTTATATCAAACTCAGGGTTGTCTTCTATGGACTTTTGTATCTCATAGTAGCTCTTATAGGTGGTATAGTTGGCCAGAACATCCAAAATAAAACCTTCCTCAATGGCCTGCTTCATAGAATAGAGGTGAAAAGGGTGGAAGCTGCCATCTTTATGTTGCACACCGAACTTTTCGAGAGTGGTGTTTTTTGGTGTGGCAGTAAATGCCATATATGAAGCATTGCCCCGCATTTTACGGCTTTTCATGGCATGAAGGATCTTGTCCTGAGTATCCATTTCGCTTTCCGATTCAGCTTGCCCCATGGCGCGGTTCATATTATCATGAGCAGAACCGGACTGTGAACTGTGGGCTTCATCGATAATTACAGCAAAACGTTTTTCGCTTAAGTCTGAGATGCCATCAATGATAAAGGGGAACTTCTGAATGGTGGTGATAATGATTTTCTTTCCGCCTTCCAAAGCTATTTTCAGATCACTTGAGCTATAGGCAGGGGCAATTATATTCTTTCGTACTCAAATACCTTTGATATTATCTCTGATTTGCTTATCCAATAAACGACGGTCAGTAACGACGATAACAGAGTCGAACAGATTGCGGTCAATGCCTCTGCTTTTGTATACACTTTCAGATTCGGGATAAGTTTCTATTAACTGATATGCTGCCCATGTGATAGAGTTTGATTTACCTGAACCTGCTGAGTGTTGTATCAGGTATTTATGTCCAACTCCGTTTTGTGCGCAATGCTTTACGATCATTCTCACAACATCCATCTGATGGAAACGAGGGAAGAACAGCGTGCGGGAGTTTAGCTTATCTTTTGATTTTCCATCCAACAGAACAAAGTGTTGAATGATATTGGCCAGACTTTCTTTGCGTAGTACTTCATTCCAAAGATAATCGGTTTTATGGCCGAAGGGGCAGGGTGGATTGCCTTTCCCATTGTTGTTTCCTTTATTGAAAGGAAGAAAGAAGGTGCTTTTACCTGCCAGTCTGGTAGTCATATATACTTCGTCAGTATCGACGGCAAAGTGAACAATACAACGAGCGAAGTTGAGCAAAGGTTGACGGTAATCCCTATTCTTACGGTATTGATTTTGTGCATGAATTCTTGCGTTTTGACCGGTCCACTGGTTCTTAAGCTCCATAGTGATAATGGGTATACCATTAATAAACACCCCCATGTCTATCTCTTCGCGTGGATTGTCGACATTGTATGGCAGTTGTCGGGTAACGGAAAAGCGATTCTTTCGGAAGTTGGTCTTTACCTTTTCGGAACTGCTGGCCAGAGGACTTTCATAGAACAGAATTAAGTTGGAGTCTTCCACCTCAAGTCCTTTCTTGAGCAGGTGGAGCACTCCGTATTTCCTTATCATTCGGTCGAAGCGTTCCAGTATCTTAAGTTTCCAGTCGCTGTAGCGTTGTAATTTCTGTAGTTCCTCCCCCTGAGTATCCTCAAGGAACTTCCAGAAGTGTTCCAGATCGAGTGCATACTTACTGTCGAAGTCGCCGGGTTGCCCTATATAGTAATCCTGACTTCTTTGGTAAGTGGTGCCTGCCTCACTGATTATATTTTCATTATCAGAACTTGTTTCCTCCACACAAGTTCCACAAAGAGCTTTTTGTATCGATGCTTCTAAGGCCTGTTCGTTGGTTATGCTTGGCATTAAATATATGTTTTAATTGCAAATCTTTCTGGTTTTATCTTTCTTATCAGTGTTAATTATACTATCATTAAAAAAGATTTCACCTAAGTGAGAGTTAGGAGAGTTGTATACTTCAAATGTAGAGTGTTGTGTGTCTACAGCTAAATAATAATTTTTTGCACTAAACAATAGTCTTCTTTGTTCAGGACATTCATTACTTTCTATCCATCCATTCGTTATTGCAACAATGGTAGCAATTTGCTTTTTCTCTGTAATATTGCTATTATTTTGTTGATTATTGTAATAATCTTCCCAGTTTTTATATCTGAAAGCTAGTACAATTGCTCCAGAATTATTCCTTTTAGGTAAAAGATCTTTACTTGGCTTAGTATTAGTAAACTGACAGTCTGTCCATATCTCATGCTTAATAAATACA
>JBGRQE010000018.1:0-49305 GCA_041725955.1 Bacteroidales bacterium | reverse complement strand
CTTCCGATCTCAATAAATTTTTTTCTATCTTAAGCTTCTGTGTTTCATTTTCTAATCGCTGATAAATTATACCCAGTTTCCTTTGATGCTCGACGAATAATTTCGGTGAGTTGTGAAATACTAGTCTCTATGTCCGTAAGGGGGCTTTCTAAATCTTTTATGCGATAGCTCCCTTTTGTATTATGTTAGAGGTATAGGCATGATTTTTCCACACACAAAATTTATAATCATGACTTTTATCGAAGTAAAATGTCCAGTTTATTATATAAAAAACTGGACAAATCAACCTTATGCTAAAAACTAATTTAGCTTCTACTAAACCTTATTTTAGTGTGTTATAAGAAAATATAAAGAGTAATTCATTACATTCACCTATTGCCATAAACACCTAGAGGTGAAAATTTGTATTTGATTTTTCATTGCTTATTGAAGGAAAGATATTTAATATTGTTATGACTTATTAAATCCCTCTTCAACTCTAAAGAATGTAAGCCATGAAAGAATCTAACCGTATTGAGTTAAAAGAAAAATTAACAGATCATTTGGAAAAGGAAGTCGTAGCTTTCTTGAATTATCGTGAAGGTGGGATGATCTATATAGGCATATCTGATAGTGGAGAAACTATTGGTGTAAATGAAGTAGATCAAGTTCAGCTCATGATTAAAGATAGATTGAAGAATAATATCTCACCTTCATGTTTAGGGTTATTTGATATAGTACATGAAGTTCTTGAGGGGAAAGATATTGTAAAGCTTAACATAGCTAGTGGAACAGATAAACCTTATTATCTAAAAAGTAAAGGGATGAGTGAAAAAGGATGCTTTATTCGGGTTGGGACATCTGCTCAGCCTATGACCACAGCAATGATTGATTCTTTATACTCTTCGAGAACCAGATATTCATTAGGTAAGATAAAATCGGATAAGCAGGATCTTAGTTTCGAGCAGTTGAAGATCTATTTTAATGAAGCAGGTAAAACCTTGAATGAAAGATTTGCTTCAAATCTTGAGCTACTTACTGAAAATAATGAATACAATTATGCTGCTTATTTATTATCTGATAATAACTGCATATCAATCAAAGTAGCTAAGTATACAGGGCATGATAGAGTTGATTTAGTTGAAAGTAATGAATACGGTTATTCCTCAATAATTAAGGCAACCAAAAGTGTTTTGGATAAGTTGGAAATTGAGAATAGAACAATTACACTGATAACAGCTAAAGAGCGTCGGGAACAAGATCTTAATGAGAATATTTAAAGATTTGGATATGGTTGAACAGCTCGGATCAGGAGTACCTAGAATATTACGCTCATACCCTAAAAATTGCTTTAAGTTTACAGATCACTTCTTACGAATGAGTTTTCCTAAAACACTAAGTGAAGAGGTGACCACACAAGTCACCACACAAGAGACCATACAAGTCACCCCGCAAGTCACCCCGCAAGTAAAAGCCTTGATGGAAGTGATAGAGGGAGAAATGACCCGAACAGAAATTCAAGAGAAATTAGGATTAAAAGACCGAATGAACTTTACCCATAATTATTTGCAACCAGCTTTGAGGTTAGGGTTAATTGAGATGACTATCCCGGATAAGCCTAATAGTAGGTTGCAGAGGTATAGGGTGAAGGGATAAAGAGTTTTAAAGCTTCAACAAGGGATGTGGGACAATCAAAAATGCTTCACGAAAAAACAAAACCCCACAAATTTAGCCCCACAGATTTCAACTTGTCAAGGTCTAATCCTACGGGTTTCGATGTTTCGTGTTCCACAATCCAAATCCGAAATTTATTATGCCGAAGGCATAGGGCAATTTCTTTCTATTATATATCTCTTGCAACCTTGCCTTTAATTACTCCCGCCCTTGCCTTAAAAGACTATCACTCTTGCCTTTTTACTCTAAACCTCCTAGATATTTGAGAAAAACCTCCTAGGTTTTGGATGGAAACCTCCTAGGTTTTGGATGGAAACCTCCTAGGTTTTGGATGGAAACCTCCTAGGTTTTAGATGGAAACCTCCTAGGTTTTGGATGAAAACCTCCTAGGTTTTAGATGAAAACCTCCTAGCTTATTTTGCAATCATTACCTTAACTGATTACAATTGTTAGCTGTCCTGGTCAAGAAGTAGGGTGAGATTACTTATTAAAACTACCTTAATGGAAGACGCTTGTTTCACTCGATAATAAATATTATTACCATTGTAATTTATAAGGATGAAAGACCTTTTGGCTGCTGGTGAATAGTAGTATTATTAAAAATAGGTTTTACAATATCACAGATTCCTATTCGTTTAGGAATCATTACTCTACAAACCTGAAAAAATGTTAAAAACCTAATGAAAAGAATCTTACCCCTACTGATTCTGTTGGTGTTTTGTTTGAATTTAAATGCTCAAAATACACAGGATCATATTTCAAGAACTCTTACTTTCGAAACCCCTCAAAATCGACAATTCTCTGATGTTTTATGGGATTCTATCCGTCCTATATATAAGGAGATTATTCATTGCGATTTTATCCAAAAGTTAACAAAAGGAAAGCTTGAAAGAGACGCTTTTGATTATTACCTAAGTCAGGATTCATTATATCTGATTGATGATTATAAGGCTTTCAAGATACTTTCTGATAGAGTTACGCAAAAAGATCATAAAGTTTTCTTTCATGCAATAGCCACACATGCCATAACAGCAGAACAGGAAATGCATCAAAGTTATCTTGGGAGTAATAGCTCTAGTAATCAAATTGTAAAATCGGAAACGACAACCGAATATACCAACTTATTACTCGATCATGCAAATAACTCTCCAACAGCAGTAGCCGCAGCTGCTCTACTCCCTTGTTTTTGGATTTACTATGAGCTTGGCAATTATTTGATAGAAAATTCAAGTTCTCAAAATCCGTATCAAAATTGGATTGATACGTATAAGGGGGCTTCATATGAAAAACAAGTACGGCAGTTTATCACTATTGTAAATCAAATGGCAAAGGATTCTAATGAAGATGTTCAAAAGCAAATGATTCGAGCATTTATCCAAGCAAGTAAATTAGAATTAGACTTTTTTAAACAAGGAGAGCTTGTCTTAACTTACTGAGAATAAGTGAAAAAGATATATCTTTGCTCTAATCTGACTCAAACACAGGTTTATCGTAAAAGGAAAACCCTCAAATCTTAAATTGTTGTTTTAAAACCTAAACAAATGCAATTCTATAAAAGAGTACTAAACAAACTTGTCCTTCTGCTTATATTTATCCTTCCCTTTAGTTTAATATCAAATGCCCAAAAACCAGCTACGCTAAGTCAGGAGCACAATCAAAATTTCAAAGAAGGTACTAGACAAATCCATCTTGATTTTCATAATTCCGAATATCTTAAAGATATTGGAAAGCATTTTGATAAAAAGCAGTTTCAGGAAGCTTTAATTGCAGGAAAGGTAAACTCTATAAATTTATTTGCTAAAGGGCATCATGGTTGGAGCTACTATCCTACAAAAGTTGGACATATGCATCCTAACTTAAATTTTGATTTGCTTAAAGCAGAAATTGAAGCGTGCCATGAAATAGGTGTAAAGGTTTGTGCTTACTATCCAATTGGATGGTCGCAAAATGATTATAAGTTACATCCTGAATGGGCAATGGTAAATAAAGAAGGACATACCTATACTCAACAAGGTCAGCCTCTGCCTATAATAAAAAAAGGTGATGAGAATAAGCCTTTGCCTTATACTTATTGGACTCTTCTTTCTCCGGAAAGAGGATATCTGGATTTGATATTAGCTCAAACCAAAGAGATTCTTGATAATTATGATGTAGACGGAATATGGTATGATATTGTAAATACAGATGGCATTAACTATAGCAAATCGAGTATTGCAGATATGAAGAAAAATCATATCAATCCGGAAAATACTGCTGAAGCCAGTGCTTATTTTGCAAAGAAAATGAAGAAATTCTTTGATCAAACATCTGATTTAGTCGAAAAGATAAAGCCCGGATCAAGCGTGTTCTATAACTGGACAACTGCCTTCAGATATGAAACTCCTGAAAAAGGATTGCAAGAAAATTCTTTTAAGTATGCATACTATAACTATAACACAAAAGAAGATCTGGAAGATTTGCCTACAACATGGGATGGATATGATGTGTTTCCTATGCGTGCTAAGTTTTTCCTTCCTTTAGGAAAAGATATCGTGGCAATGAGTGGTAAATTTCATACTGCATGGGGTGAGTTTGGAGGCTTTAAAGCTAAGGAAGCAATAAAGTATGAAGCAGCATCTATGGTTGCCTTTGGAGCAAATTGTAACTTTGGCGATCAGCTTCATCCATCAGGTATTATGGATATGTCGACTTACCGTAATATAGGATATGCATACGACTATGTGGAAAAAATTGAAGATTATGGTGTAGGTGCTCAAGATGTTGCTAATCTGGGTGTAATTCTGACTTTTGATACAGAATATGACGAAGGAGTTACAAGAATGTTGTTGGAAGAGCATATCGACTTTCTGGTATTAAACAACATAAGTAACTGGGATAATATTGAAACCATAATTCTGAATGGAGCAAATATTTTAAGCGGCGATATGCTCGAAAAGCTTAAAGCATTCCAGGCAAGAGGGGGAAAGATATTAGCCCTTGGTAAAGGAGGTTTGGATCAGGATCAAAAAGAATTTGCAATAGATCTTGGCGTTGATTATCAAGAACATTCTAAATTCGATATTGATTATACTATAATTGAGGATTCAACTATAGTTCATAATCTTCCTCGATCTCCTTTCTTGAACTATGAATCTGCAATTGTCGTAAAACCTAAAAAAGGAACTAAAGTATTAGCCGGTGTTCAGGAACCCTATTTTAGCAGAACACTCAAGCATTATACTTCTCACAGAAATACCCCTTATAAATTGGAAAGAGCGGAGTACCCCTCTGTGGTTCTTGGAAAAAATACTGCCTATATAGCTTATGATTTGGGTAAGCAATATTTTGATATTGGAGCAAAGGTTCATAGAGATCTTTTCAGAAATGTATTGAATCTTGTGTATAAGAATCCTATGGTTGCAACTAACATCAAAAATTTACCTAGTGAAGGACGGATAAATCTTTTGAAACAACCAGAGCATAACAGATATGTTGTTCATATTCTTTACGCATCTCCAATACAAAGAGGTATTGCCAGAGTGATTGAAGATATGCCTCCAATTTATGATATACCTTTAACTTTAAATGTACCCGAAAAAGTAACCAAGGTGTATACAATTCCTGATAAACAAGAATTAGAATTTAGCAGTAATGGAAATCTGGTTCAGTTGATTGTTCCAAAAGTACAATGCCATAATGCAATCGTATTTGAATACGAGAAATAGGTTTCTTATTTGCTTATAACTATAAAGAAGAAGGCTCTCTTATCTAAGAAAGCCTTCTTTTTTGTATTAAATAACGATCTTTTATATATTTTTTTAGTATCTATATATATGCTTGTTTGTTGTATAACAGTTATGTACGTTATTTAGATTGTTTATGGTTTGTGGGTTGTGATATTTTAAAGGTATTTTTTTACGTTTTACTATCAAGCTGACACAAACTATCAACTCTAAATTTTTTTACTATGAAAACTATGAAAAAAGGATTAACCCTAAATAAGGTTAGGGTATCCAATTTACAGGCTGTTGGTCAAAAAGGGGGTAATACAATTATGACTATTACATTATTATCATTATTAGGTCCTATGTGTATTGTGACTACTGCAACAGTGACTGCTTCGGGGGCATGTAAAACTCACGATTGTCCTTGATAATCGATTTAGTATGTGAATAAATAAAAAAATAGGCTGTTGGGATTCCCAGCAGCCTATTCTTTATTTTATGATTTCTATTTTACTGAAATTCTTTTTACCATACTTCCCTTTTGTGTATCTACTTTTAGTAAGTAAATACCTGCCTGGCAAGAATTCAAATCCATAAGATGTGAATTGGAATGAATATCTTTTATAGAAATTAATTGTCCAACAGCATTGTACAGACTTAAGCGTGTAATTGTCTTATTGGCCTTTACGGTTAACATTCCGCTGGTTGGGTTAGGGAATACCATTAAATCGAAATTCTCTCCAACTTCGGTTAGATTAACAGGCTCAAATGCAATTTCATACTCTTGAGAAAAATCGGATTCACATGTCGATTTTGAACCACGAATAAATGCTTTGATTTTATACTTATAAGTATGTCCAACATTTAGGTTATTTGCAGGAATATGTTCACGGTCGATATACTTTTGCTGGCTTGTACTTCCTATCTCATAGAATTCGGTTTCGTTTGCAGTTATATTTTTTCTGTAGATTATATATTCGAAGGTTTTTTCTTTTATTTTGTCTTCTTTATAATCTACCAAAATACCCATATTCCAGTTAATATCACTGCCAGGCATTGAATTATTGAATGAATTCCAAGCCTGACCATCCTGCGAAATTAGATCGCCTTTATTATTCATTCCAGGACCTTTGTCTACTCCAATTGTAGGTTGATCTTTTTCTGATTCTACCTTAAGTGTGAATAAATAGCTGGCTCCATCTTCAATACTTATAGCTTCATTAAATTCTGTTTCTACCCATATACCATATTCTACAGTTTCCATATCGATTTCCTGATCAAGAATTAGTTCTTCTTTATCATTAATCTTCCAGATATTTATAGAGGCAGCAGAAACTCCATTTCCAAAGATATAGCGTATTGACTTTAATTTACCATCCTTATATTGTTCCAATTCGTCAGCAGAATATTTTACTCCAAAATAAACGGGTCCGCTAAAACCTTTAAGTTGGAAATAATCATCTTTGATTTGCGAATCGTGATGCAGCCATTCGTCTTTACTAGGAATAAAATCTTCGTGATCCCAGCTTAGATAAATTCCATCTTTATTGCTATTTTCCATATGGTTTTTAAACGTAATAGCTATGTTTTCAGGAGCATCAGAACAATCGTGATAAATTTCGATATTGTCGATATACCATGAACGGATACTTGCAGAGTTTTTACCCTGAGCAAGGAATCGAACCTGGAATACTTTTCCTAAACTTTGTTTTGATATATTTATATGCTGAGCAATCCAGTCTGAATTATCTTGAGTTTCGTTTTTATAAGTAGCGACAGTGGTCCATCCTTCAAAGTTTTTTACTTGAATAAGGAGTTTTTCTTCTCCATTATTGATGGCATTGTCTAGCTTATAATCGAAGTCGAGCCAAATTCTTCCCACTTCATTTGTTACAGCGTTTATAAAGTTTGAAGTTAATCCCAAAGCATAATTTTTTACCAATGGATTAAAATCAAATTGAGCGCAAGATTTTGGTTTACCTTCATGAATATTGATTTTCCAGTTATTCTGGTTGTCCCACTTATTTTCATCTATGGTTTTATCTTTCCAATCTTCAATGAATGGCAATTCATAACCCCATGAGTGATTTATGTTTATAGGACCTCTAAGCATAGATTCGCCTTGCTTGGCAGGTTTGCCATATTGCGATAAATCATATACTGCAGAGATATAATAATCGTAAATTCCAGGGTTTGCGTTATCGCTATAAACATAGTCGGCTGATCCATCTTTTTCAACAAAAGCTATGTGATCATTAAGATCGTTGCGATAAATCTTGAATCCCAAAAGATTTCCTGGAATAGCACCACTAGGGGCTTCTTTGTCATCGCCTTTTACCCATTCTCTAGGAGTATTCCATTTTAAAATTACTTCCTTCTTATATAATTCATGTTTGAATTGATAAGGAGGTATTAGCCACTTTGATGTAAATTTATAGAAATCCTTTTTTGACAATCCGCTAGAGTAATTTGCTGCTACAGCGGCAGTATATTTGGTTCCGTATTGTAGGTTTGGATACCACCACTCAAATTCTGTCGTAGAACCTTGAGTTGCATCATTAAGGAAAACATGGAAATTTTTCCATTTGGCAATTCCATTAGATACCTTAATATTATCTAAAGCCCAGCCATCTGCAAATTTTCCTTGATCGTTATAATGGAAAGCGAAGTAAACCTTTTTCATTTTTTTCTCTTCACCAGAGTATATAGAAAGATCTAATTGCTGCTGTATCCATTTTTTCTCTGCTTTGATTTCAGATAGCTTTTTCCAGTTATTACCATCGAATGAAATTTCTACCTGAGCTTTTCCTCCAAACTTCCCATCAAAATAGCTGTCAAAGAAAAGGTTAAAGTTGTCACTTTCACGAAGATCTACAGCAGGAGTAATTAAATAGTCCATAGAGCCATCGTTATTTGAACCTGCTTCAGCATCGTTTGTAGAAACAAAATATCCATCATGTGTTGGAATATTCCATCCTTTATCTTCCCAGATTTTTCCTTTTTTCCAGCCAATACCTTTAGACATAGTTTTCCAATCTTTTGGAGGCCAATTTAAGCCTTCAAAATCTTCGTGAAGAGCTTCTACATGAGGATCGGTCCATGTAGCTACTGATGTCAGAGGATCTACATACAGATCTCTAACCGGGTAAGTTTTCTCTTGTAAAACTACGTCTATAGTGAACTTCTTGGAAAAGATTTCGTAAGTAATTTCTGGAATATAGGGTTTGTATCCTACCTTGTATACTTCAAGAGTGTAGCGACCTTGGCGGAACCATTCTTTGTTGAATGCATCTTTTGGGAAAACTACTTTACCATCGTCTGTCTTTATTCGAGTTTCAAATTTTTCGTAAGGATAATCCAAACCTGTTAATCGCACCAAAGCATCTTTTGGAGTATCGTCATTATTGGCGGTTACCTTTACATTTACAGTTACAACAGAATAGTTATCTCTACCTACAATGTTAGAGTAAATCCATTCCGATTTATCACCATTTGTATAGATTGCTCTTACTTTATAAGCATAATAACCTTTAGGTAAGTTTTTCCAGTTTTTGTCGATAAACTTATTTCCAGCTAATTTGGTGGCAACAGAAACAGTTGGATCGTCGGTAATATCCTCTTCCGGATTAATAATATCAATTCTGTTAAGATCATAAGATATAACTTCACGAGAGTTCTCAAGTTCTGGACGAGGGATAATCATCGACTTGTTCTTGCCATTTTCAAGAATAATGCCTTTTTCGTTTGAAACAAAATTCTTTGGAATATTATCGACAATTCTAAATGGGCGAGGGTTTTCGCTTGGATCAGGACTACTGGTTACGCCGTTTACTATGGCACGAATCATTAAGTCTTGATAAGCAGAAGTTTCCCAGCCGCTTTCATCTGTTAAGGCAAATGAGTTATAATAAACAGGAACAGTTTTGTCTACACCAATTGGGGCGCTACTTATTGGGGCATCCATTTGTTTGCAAACAATAAAAAAGTCGCCTTTTCCAATATTAACCTGGAATTCCTTTTCAAAGTTGACCCAACCAAAATTATCTATAGTAAATACTTTCTCTTGAATTGCAGGGCCTGGAAGACCATCTTTTTCTGCACAGATTGCAATTCCGATCGGACTGCCAATAAAGTTACCGTCTACAGGGAATGAGCCATCGCCAACATAAATTCTGGCACCAGTTACTTTACATGGATATCCTTTTGGAGTAAAGCGAACAGCAGCAGCAGCTCCAGGGCCAGGACCCATAACAAAATCTTCGGCAGAGCCATCATCGTAAAGCATTTCATAAGGACCTCTTGGTTTTCCCCATTCTATATAACATTCAGTATCTACAGGATCATTTGTATTTGGCGCAGCAACTACAAATGATGGAGGATAAGGCATTTCAAACATTTTTTTGTCAACAGTAATAGTATTGTCGACACTAGTAGTTACCTTACTTTCAAATTCATTTTTATATCCAATTTTTCTGAAAATCAAATCATATTCATCTTCATCAGCTAGAAGAGTATATTTTCCTTGATCGTTGGTTAATGCGGTATAGGTGTCGGTACTACTTACTGCGGTAACCTCTACGCCTGGAAGTTTGTTATTGGTATTTCCATCACGTATTTGTCCTATAATTTTTGAAGGAGTATAAACAATCATCTTATGCGAAATGCTAATCTCATTATTTGGAGCATTGCAATTGGTTGTCAAAACTACTTGAGTTTCGTATTCACCCGGAGTTTTGTCTGTCGCATTATATTTAAATCGGATTGTTTTTTCTTTTCCAGGATAAATAACTCCTGAAGAAGGTTCTATTTCAGCTATAAAATCTTTGGAAGCATTATTTGCGAATTCAGGGAATTCAAAACCAAGCTGACCATCGCCACAGTTTTTGATGGTTGTATATACATACTCAAATTTATTTTCCCAAACTTCTTCTTCAAATTCGGTTTTATATTCACAGATTTCTGGTACTAGCCAAACGATTTCGGCAGGACCTGCAGGAGAAGATTCAGAACCATCAGTAAATACAGCAGAAACATAGTAATTGTAAATACCATAATCATCTAAGTCGTCGGTAGCATTTGTAACATTTGCTGTTTTAATGGCTTCACCATTTCTATATATCTTGAAGTGGTCGAAGTTTTTGGTTTTTTCATATTCCCAAACCAATTTTACATATCCTTCAACGCCATCGGTAATACTTGCCAAAAGATTTTTACATATACTTTTTGCTTCACCAGCAATTTCCATATTTACAGGAATAATTTTCTCTATTCCCACAATAGCATCAGATTTTATATGGATCTTCGCTTTGCGAATTTCTCCAGGAATACAGTCGTAAGCATCAATATTTATTCCTAAATTTTCGGTGCTTGTAAGTAGAGTATTTCCAGAGTAATTATCTAAGGTAAGCCAGAAAGAGCGTCCTGCATTATAAGGATAAGCAATCCATGCAAATTGTCCTGCAAGATCACCAATTTTAGCTGTATTTCCGGTTTTGGTATCAACTACACGTAGCTCAAAAGCATTTCCTTTATCTACATTAACTGCCGACATAATCATCTGATCAGAATCCCAGTCGTAAGTTAAGCCTTGTCCGTAGCTAGAATCAAATCCAATATATCCAACTTCCTCTACATTTGCAGTAAATTTATTTATAGCATATAACTTATCAGTAAATATATCGAAGCCAAACATTTTACCTTTCTTGTCGCAAGCAATATCAATAATATAATTTACGCCTGAGCCAAAGGAACCTATTTTTGTAGCTGTAATTTCTATAGGATCGAAAGAGTATAGGTTTGCAGTAGTACTGATATACATTTTTCCTGTGGTTGGATCAGTAGTTAAACCTGTAACTTCATTTTCGAATGATAGTTTTCCTAAAAAAGTACGTTCTGCGCCTTCAGGTTTAAGTACGATTTTACATACTTGACCATCGCCATTAACTGTATAAATTACATTGGTTGTACCCAATTTGAAATCACCAGCACCATTAAAAGGATTGTTTCCATAGCTAATCATACTTACAAAACTGTTTGTATTTTTAGAGGAGAAAGAACCGAATCCTTTTGGGTTTGTACATTTGTAACCAAAGATAGAATGTTCGCGAAGATACCCTTTATCGGTTGGAGATGTTTTTTGGGCTGGAGAAATGTTTTGTACCAAGCCAGTAGAAATAAGTGGACTCTTGCTTTTTTTAATGCTTTTTACTTCTGGTAAGTTACATTCTTTTAGAGGTTTTATACCATCGATAAACTCAATTTCTGCATACCATTTAAAATTGCCATCTCCTGAATTAATAAGACTTGCATTTTTCTTTACAAATTCATTTGGGGCAATGGTTACAGTAACTTGACCAGGGTTGATCGTAATAGTTGGTGTTCCCAACTCGAAGTTTATCTCTTTTTCTTCATTAGCATTAATTGTAATGTCATTTTTAAAAGAAGAATTCATTCCTTGTCTGTGACAAGATAGATTATAAGTGTTAGGAATTACCTTACTTATTGTATATTTTCCCGACTGGTCGGTAATGGCTTTTTCGTCATTATTTAGTCTTATAACAGCACCATTAACAGCTTTTCCTTTTTTATCGCTTACCTTTCCAGTAATTTTTGCAAATGGAATTTTTTCGATTCCCAGAAGAATTATATCCATACGAATGCTGGAATAGATACCCGGTTTATCCAGGTTATTATTGTCGGCACCCCATGATGTTATTTTGGGAGTGACTTCGTGTCCAGTCCAGTTTTTAATTTCTGGTGATAAAACATTATTAGACCAATGTTTAAGGTGAATAATAATATTGTTGTCGCCAGTTACTTGAATTGGATTCTGAAAATTTATGGTAATCCATCCCGCTTCGCCTGCAACAAGGTCTATGGTTTTGTTGTAGGCAGCAAGTTTAGCCTCAGGATGATCAATGATTGAATTTTGAGGCACAATGTTTTCAAGAGTTTCCAGTACTCTTATTTCAATATTTTCGTGAGAGATTGAGGCATCTCCATTATAGTAGATTTTTATACCACTAATTATTCCTCCCTGGAGGTCGTCTTTGTGATAAAGAGACTGGGCCCAGCTTTGATATTTTCCATTTGAAAAGGGAAATTCCACCTTTTGGCTTGTTCCATCTCCAAATTGAATTTCTGCAAATGACCATTGGACTACAAGAGCCAAGATCAGTAGAAAGAGCAATCTTAACTTTTTCATACAATTTTGGATTAAAATTTACGAGTTGATTTCTTACATCGATTTATTTTCAACTGTATTGATTCGAATTTTAGAATCTGGCAAATTGGAATATAACTTTGGGTTTTCCCATACTAGCCCAAAGTATAACTTGCTTGATTCTTAATGAAGCAATAATGTTTCAAATCTGAATACAGTTTTATGTCGTTTTCCCTTGATTCCTTAATCTCAAATCAACAATTGCATGCTTTTTAGCTAAATAACATTGTTGATTTCTTCCCTTTTATGTTAATAATACTCAAATTGTATAATTTAATAAACAGGTAAAAGGGTTCTGAAATTCAATGCTGTAAAGCAATTTTGCAATGCAAGGTAAAAATAACAATAAAAAGAAAAATGAAAAGAACTTCTCTTTTTAATTTCACTAAATTTGCCAAAAAGATTCAATTTTGATAAAGCCAGAAATAATACAACAGATTTTTGACACTGCCCAAGTTGAAGAAGTGGTAGGTGATTTTGTTCAATTAAAGAGACGTGGAACCAATATGATTGGTTTATGTCCTTTTCATAATGAGAAGACACCTTCTTTTTCTGTATCTCCAGGTAAAGGAATTTATAAATGCTTTGGATGTGGAAAAGGTGGGAACTCTGTAAACTTTATTATGGAGCATGAACATTATAGCTATCCTGAAGCTTTGCGTTATCTGGCGAATAAGTATAATATTGATATTGAAGAGGAGGAGCTTAGTGATGAAGAAGTAAAAAGCCTCTCTGAACGTGAATCTCTATTTCATGTAACAGAACTGGCTTCCAAGTTTTATAAAGATCAGTTACTGTTTACATCCAAAGGAAAGGCTATTGGCAGATCGTATTTTCGTGAGCGTGGTTTCTCGGATGTTACTATCGAAAAGTTTCGTTTGGGGTATAGTCCTGATGAATGGAGTGCTTTTACACAGCATGCTACCCAGCAAGGATTTTCTATGGATATTGTTGCTAAGGCGGGTTTATGTATTGTGAAAGATTCTCAAAAGTTTTATGATCGTTTTCGCGAGAGGGTAATGTTTCCTATTCAGAATCTTACCGGTAAGGTAATCGGATTTGGTGGGCGAATATTAAATAAAGAGAAGAGCAAGGCTAAGTATATAAATTCACCCGAAACAGAGATTTATAATAAGAGTAGGGTTTTGTATGGAATTTATCAGTCTAAGAACCAGATAATCCGTGAAAATGAATGCTTGCTTGTTGAAGGATATACTGATGTTATTAGTCTGCATCAAAATGGAATCGAAAATGTAGTTTCTTCATCAGGTACATCATTAACTGAAGATCAGATTAAGCTTATAAAGCGATTTTCGAATAATATTACGATACTTTATGATGGCGATGCGGCAGGAATCAAGGCTTCTTTTCGTGGTATTGATATGATTTTGGAGCAAGGAATGAATGTTCGTGTAGTTCTTTTTCCTGATGGGGAAGATCCTGATTCGTTTGCTCAAAAAACACCGGTTCATGAATTAAAAGCCTTTATTGATAAAGCAAAGCAAGATTTTATATCCTTTAAAACTCAGTTGTTACTGAGTGAAGCCAGCAACGATCCTGTAAAGAGAGCCGAAATTAGTAAGGATATTGTAAAGTCGATAAGTGCCGTTCCTGATATTATTATTCGTACTGAATATATAAAGCAATGTTCAGGAATTATGCAAATTCCTGAGCGGACATTGACTATAGAAACCAATCGCTTATTAAGGGAGAATAGTTTTAAGCAGAAAAAATCAAGAGGAGCTCAATCTACAGTATTAAATCCATTGCCCCCCGAGGAAGAATCAGTAGAGCAACAAACTGATAGTTCAACTATCGGAAAAGGGAATGTTTTTTATCAGGAAAAAGAAATTATTCGCCTGCTATTAAACTATGGACACGAAACTCATCCTTTCCCTTATATAGATGAAAATGGTGAAGAAAAGGAAGAGGAAATTGAAGTTGCTTCTTTTATAATTGGTGACTTGGAGAATGATGAAATTCAGTTTTTTGATCATTCATGCCGGCAGATATACCAAGAGTATATAAATCAAATTCAAGAAGGGAGCATTCCGAAATCTAACTTTTTTACTACTCACGAAAATAAACAGATTCGCTTAACTGCAATTAATGCTCTGGCAACCAAAGATATGTTAAGCGAAAAATGGGAGTCAAAATTAGGTATACATGTAAATACAGAAAAAGAACTTCTTGTAGATATAATTATAAAAAGTATTCTTTGTCTAAAGCAAAAAAACTTGCGTATTCAATTGGATCAGATTGAACTGAAACTTAAAGATTGTAAGGATTTTGATGAGATAATGGTTTTACAGAAAGACCATATGGATCTAAAGAAAATTTTGGATGAAATTAGTTTAATATTGAATCGTCCTTTTTCTTCTTGATTTGGGATTCGTGGGTCGTGGTTTGTGATTCGGGATTCGTGGTTCGTGGGTTGTGATTCGTGGTTCGTGGGTTGTGATTCGTGGGTCGTGGTTTGTGGTTCGTGGTTCGTGGTTTGTGGGTCGTGGTTCGTGGTTCGGGATTCGTTTCTTGAAACCGAAAACCGAAACTTAAGTATAATGAAAATTACAGCAAAAGAGTTAAAACATATTGAAGACTTGTGTTGTTTGGAACATTCAAAAGAGGATTTTGAACAGTTGCTAGATGATATGAATCGTTTTTTTTCTGATTTTGATTCAAGTTTTAAGGATACTGACATTCCTGTAGAAGAAGATTCATTTTGTAGGAATTATATTAAGTATTCAGACTTAAAGAATATTATTGCAGAAGAAATTCAGGTGAGAGGAGAAGATTTAATTCATTTATCAAGGTGGCGTAAAGGAAATTACATACAGCTCCCTTCTTTCCGTAAAGAAAAGTTAAAGGATAATGAGTAGCATTAGAATCGATAGCCTAGACCAAATCTTAGTATTCCTTGATAGCCAAAGCCAAGCTCTCCCAGGGCATAAAATCGGTAACCTAGTCTTAGTCCGATTGCATTAATTTGAAATCCGAATAATCCGATATTTTTATTCTGAGCATTATATTTAGAATTGTTTTTACTGCTAATTATAGTTCCTCCTATTGCTAGTCCGCTATAAAGGGAAACATATTCCTGAGTAAAATAAAACCAATCGCCACGTACCATAAAAGTATAGAAGTCGAGATTAAAATCATTTCCTTCTACCACCCCGAATTCATCCTGAACAGTAAATCTAGCTCTTTCAAAATTGAGTAGTCCTGATATTTTTACTTTGGGAGAAAGGAATCGTCCATATGTAATACCGAAAATTCCAGAAGTTTGATTCAGATTGTTAATTTCAAATATTAGTGGATCATAGAAAAAAGTATTAAAGCTATAGACTAAAGACAAAATATCTTGGGCTCCTAGTATTCCATAGCTAATAATAAATTCGTTTTTGTGCTTTGCTATTGCTGTTGCTGTTGTATCATTTGTTTGGGCGTTTATATGAGGAGAAATACAGATTATAGTGAGAAGAATAAATAGAGTTTTTTTCATCTTTAGGTTTTATTGTAGTGAGAAAATATAGATAAAGGAAGTAGGTGTTGAGAAGTATTCTATACAAATATACGCTTGTTTCGGAATTTGAAATTCGAAATTCGAATTTCGGGTTTCGTTTTATTGATCTTTGAAACCCGAATTTCGAAATCTCAAATAGAATCAATTTTCTTCCATAAAGAAGATGGATCCACCATCAAAAGGAGATCCATTAAAGAGTTCGATGATATTATAATTCTTCTTTTTACAGATAGCTCTTATTTCTTTTTCTTCCTTAAAGTATCTTAAGCTTCCCGAAAAATATATAGTATCCTTATCTATACCGCAACAACCGCCAAAGAAACCCCAAGGTAATCCTGGCAGACATATCGGGTAGGGGTCGACATATAAAACTTCTTTCCCTGATTCTTTCAGTGCTTTTTCTACACCTTTATCAGAGGTTATAAATGTTTGGTTGTCAAGAGCAATTGTGGAGCACCTGGAATAGGCCTGTGGAATATGGTGACAATCTTTTTTATCGAATTTCTCGAGTATAGATTTGTCGGTAAACTTTAGGTTATGATACAACTTATTTTTGTAACATACTACATTATATCGTGCAGCACCAGGATGCTTTACATCTACTTGTTCTTTTCCAATTTCAAATGAAATATTTGCTTTTTCGAGTGCGTGTACGTACTCTTTTGGAGTATTTGGTGCAATAATCCATTTTTTACCACATTGACATAAAAATATATCAGGATGTCCTTTTATTGAAGGATGGGTTTTATTTCCTGCGTTAAAAAGGATTAGATTACCTAGTTTAGCCAATTTGTTTTTTGCCTCATCAGGTAGACGATGATCGGCAAAAATAAGTTTAGCCTTTGTTTTCATCTCTTATTATACAGTTTCTGTTTTCTAAATGATTATCAGAATAAAACTTTACAAAAGGAAAACGTTTTTTTAGGTACTTCCTATTGTCTGCTTGATAACCAATTGCGTAATTAATTTCTTTTGGACTTACAAATATATGTAATGCAGAATTGTTAGAAATGTTTTTGGTTTTTTCTTTTAGAATATCTTTCCAAATGGATGATAAGACAAATTCTTTAAAAGAAACATGATAAGGACCAGCAATCAGGTCTTTCCCACTCGACAAGGTTTCGGAAGGATGCAGACCAACACGAATTACATTTACATTTGCTTTTTCAAATTGTAGAAGAACATGTTTTGTCCATTCTACGGCAGTTTCCATATCAAGCGCATTATATTCGTTTGCTTGAAGCATATTGTCGAGTACAGTATCCTTAATAACAATACATGGGTAAATTCGAGTGTTATCAGCACCTAGTCGTATAATTTCTTTGGCAGTAAACATGGCTTTTTCCAATGTGTCACCAGGTAATCCGATCATCATTTGTAAACCGAGTTTAAAGCCATATTGATGAATAAGCTTGGCAGCTTCTTCAACTTGTTCTCTATTATGTCCTCGATTACATTTTTTTAGAACGCAATTATCCAAAGATTGTGCCCCCAATTCGATGGTCGTAACTCCATACTTTTTGAGCAAATCAAGCTTTTCACTGTTAATATAATCCGGTCTGGTACTTAGGCGAATTCCTTGAATTTTGCCTTTTTGAAGATATTTTTTACCAATTTCCAGAAAACTTTTCTGTAAAATTGGGTCAATTCCTGTAAAATTTCCACCAAAAAAGCCAAGTTCAATCTCAGTATTTTTTTGAGGTATGGTTAATAGATGTTTTTCTATAGTTTCTGTAACTTCTTTGATTTCAGGTTGTTTAATTGTTCCGGAAATCTTTTTTTGATTACAATAAATACATTGAAATGGACATGCCAGTTCTGGTACAAATATTGGTATTG
Organism: Bacteroidales bacterium; assembly: GCA_041725955.1. GTDB lineage: Bacteria > Bacteroidota > Bacteroidia > Bacteroidales > JBGRPZ01 > JBGRPZ01. The sequence goes on along the minus strand of JBGRQE010000018.1, from coordinate 31,364 downwards.
TGAAATGCTTATTTATCATTGCAAAACAAAACGTAACTTATTTAAAATTTAATATTTTTGTAGCAATTTTCAGTCTCTTTTTGGAATATAAGAAAATAGTCTGTAATAAAAAATTGTTTGTTTAAACCATTTTAACATTTACTCAAAATTATGCAAAACAAAATTAAACCCTCAGCATCCAGCTTATTTAGCTTCCATAAGCTAAGCCGTATGCTAGTAATGGTTATGATTGGACTAATTGCTTTTGGAAATGTTTCTTCTTGTAAGAAAGCAAAAGAAAGAAAAAGACAAGAGCAAATTCGTCAAGATCGTATTCAAAAAGCGATTAAAGACCTTACAGCTATCTTAAATGATGAAGTAGATTGGTCTTTAGAAGAAAAAGAGAATCGCGTTAAAACTATTGAGAGTTGGAATCTGAACGACCCAACTGTTAATGATTTACTAGCAAAGGTTAAAGATAAGTTAGCTAAAGAAAGAGCTGCTTATGAAGAAATGCAAAAGAAGAAAGCTGCTGAAGCTAAGAGAAAGGCTACTATGAGCATGGTTGAGAGTCAGTTGAGATCTATCGCTACTTCTCCTGATTTCAATACTGCAAATAGCAGAATCAATAGTACTTTGGTTCATTTTGCAGATAGTAATGTTCCTGTTTTGATTGTTATTTCTCAAAATGGTGATCTTAAGGATTATGATAAGCCACAGACTATTAAGCTGTTCTTAAACTATGTAAAAGATACCAAGAACTATGGTTTCAAGGTTTTAGATTTCGCAGCAGACGAAAATGGTAAGATTACTGAAATTGAATTAAAGAAGAATCTGTAACAATAGGAACATAAGTATACTATGAAAAACTTAAAATACATCATTGCATTTTTATTCACCTTATCTTTGGGATCTGGTGTTTATGCTCAGGATGAAATTACTCCTGAAAGAAAGCAAGCAATTGATAGTCTTGCTTTGGAAAAAGTAAGAGATCTTAGCAAGTATATCACTCTTGTAGGAGCAAAAAATACTCCATTTAGCGAAGCTCAACGTATTATTGAAAGAGCACAGGAATTATTCGCTACTGATGCAGAGTTTGGTGTTTCTTCTATTGCTAGCCCAACTATTAAGCATTATAAAGTTCCTACTTATTTTGAAAGATTAAGTCGCTTGAACTACGATCGCGTAGAGATTGAATGGTATGATATTCATTATGTAAGTAACTTGGAAAAACAACCTGATGGTACCTATGTAGGTGTTATTACTATTTATCAAAAGTTTAAAGCTTATGATAAAGAAGGTGGTTTAGTTTACCAAGATACTACTAAGAAAGATATCACCGTTTACGTTAAGCGTAAGGAGACCCAAATCGCTGGACGTACCATCGAGTTCTGGGATGTTCTTCTTGGCGACGTAAGAGTAAAAGAAACTACATTATAAAATTAGATGAAAAAGTACCTCATTATTCTGTGGCTATGTATTGGTAGCTTGGCAGTTGATGCCCAAATTGAAGATGTTGATTTAAAAAAAGTAAACGATCCTCATGCAACGCAAGAGTTGTACGCTCGGACAAAACAAGTGATACAGTTCTTCCGGAGATTTAATAGTGAGGAAGATCAGTTTGGGAAGGGGTATAAAAAATCTGATAAAAAATATCATAACAATAGCCTCAGGAGAAAAACCCTGGGGCTTTTGTTCGATCAACAAGGTTTTGTATCTGAAGATCTTCAAAAGCAATTTATAAAGCAGATAACTAATCCTAAAAAACCTCTGTATCTCGATTTTCATGGAAAAGATTGGTTTGCCGAAGTGTCAGGCAAGTTCTTATGGAAAGGTCAGGATAGAAATATTATAATGTTCCTGAAGTTGGAAAAATCTAACAAAGGATATAAATGGGTCTTGACCAATGTTTTCTTTGAAGAGTTTCGTGATATGTTCGATACTTCATCAAAAGATAATCAGTTTTTCTTACATCCAATGAGTCATGAGCTTGATTTTATGACGCTTAGTAAAGCCTTTCGGAATATAGATAATGTTCAGGATTATGCTTCCGATAAGCATCATATTGATTACCTAAGCTTGTTTTTCTATGAAATGAAGTTGGGAAATTTGGTATTTCAAGGGGTGAATCAGGTAAAGTTTCACTTTTTCCAAATTCCGGATTGGTATTTTGAGTTGTCGTATGTAAATCGTCCAGGATTTAATGCCGGATGGTTAATTACCAATCTGCATTATGTAACAAAAGAACAAAAAGAAGCCCTAATCAAATTATATCAACCATGAAAAGGAATCTCTCGCCCTTTCATTTATTAGTTATTTTTTTTCTTTTTTGCCTTTTTGTACCCTCAGGCCTACAAGCACAAAAAAATAAGCAGAAGAAAAAGAACGAAAAGTTTGTGCTTCCACAAAAAGATATTGAAAACTATAAAGATCAAGCCTTAGGCTTGGTTAAGTTTTATCAAGGAACACTCAATTTCCTAGGAGATACTGTTAATCTCCCTGTTGAAAAAGAAACAATTATAAACCAAAGTTGGGATAAGATATTTGAATCAAAGAAAACTCAGGTTGAGGATGATTTGATTGCCGATCGATTTGTCCCTGTTAATAAAGATGTTCAGGCTTATTTGAAAGATATTGATTTCTTTTACAAATATGCACACTTCGATTTTGATATCGAAAATATAGACTTTCATACAACTCCTGAAGGAAAGATGTTTTTTAAGGTAAAACTTAATCGTCATCTCTTTGCTCTTTCAGCATACAATGATACCTTGGAAAATGATCGCTTAAGATTTATTGAAATCAATCTCGATCCATATCATCGTGCACTGAAAATAGCATCTGTGTATACTACACGTATAAATATTCGGGAAGAATTACAGAATTGGTGGAATACAATGAGTCCTTCGTGGAGAGATTATTTTGGCAATAATCTATTTGTACGAGATACAACATATTCTGCTGATAGTATTCGCTTGTCGGATATCATTTATTTTTCGGATACTTTATCCGTTATACGTAAAATGGTGTCTAATGAACCCGTTTCAGATTCTCTTTTAAATGATAGCTTATCAGTGTCTTCAGAGCCTGTTTTGGATTCTACAAAACTTGCTATTAAGCCTGTGTTGATTCATTTACGAAAGCTTATTCATCAAAAGCAGGTGGATGTTAGTGGAAATCAACAGATTTCTGATGTAGAGCCTTTAAGTGAATTGTCGGATTTAGAAGTGCTAAATTGTAGTAATACTCAAGTTCCGGATTTGTCTCCATTACGAAATTTAAGTTTCTTGAATACTATAGAGGCTTCGGCATGTTATATACAAGATATTTCGGGTTTGAGGTATTTGTCTGCACTACAGAATTTGAATATCAGTAATACAAAGGTAAGTTCTTTAGATCCTGTAATGAACCTATCGGGATTAAGACGCTTGGATGTGTCTTCTTGTCCGGTGGTCGACTTGCAACCCTTAGCCTTGGCGGATAGTTTAACTGTTTTGCGTTTGGCTGATACTGAGATTAAAGATTTGTCTTCTCTTGAAGCATGTAAAAGTTTGGTGAATTTGGATTTGTCTATGACAAGGGTATCCGATTTATCACCTATTTCATCTCTTCCAAATTTAAGTGTATTAAATATTGAGACTTCTTTGGTAACCGACCTTAAGCCTTTATCAGATATAAAAACTTTGTCGTTTCTTCAATTAAGCAACACTCGTGTTAGCGATTTAGATCCGCTCAATTCATTGCCAAAGTTAAGACGCGTATATTGTGAAAATACACGTGTAACGGCGAATGAGGCAAATAGCTTTATGCGTAAAAATCAGGGAACTCTAGTTATATTTGAGTCAAATGCTTTACGCCAATGGTGGGATATTCTTCCTGAAGAATGGAAAGATATATTTGCAAAGAAGCTAAATTTTGAAGGTGATACGCCAAAGAAGGAAGATTTACATGAGATTATTCGTTTGCCGGAATTGGATTTATCTGATATGAATGAAGTGAAGGATTTATATCCATTAAGCCGATTGGTTAACTTGCGCAAACTGAATTTAAGCAGTTGTCCGATATTAAGTATTGAGCCTTTGGCTGATTTGGTTAACCTGGAATCTTTGAATATTTCAGAAACCAAGATTCGTGATATTTCACCTTTATTGCATATTGCAGGATTGCAAGAGCTATGGGCTGATGATACTCAGATAAATAATCTGGATGCTTTAAAAGGTTTAAGCGAGCTCAAATTGTTGGTTGTTGATAATACTCCTCTTCAAATTAATCAGATAGCTAGCTTTAGGCAAGATAAAACAAACTGTGTAGTTGTTTATGACTCACAAAAGATTAAACAATGGTGGGATGCATTGTCAGACCAATGGCATAATATTTTGAGTAAACCTTTAGATATTAAAGAGCAGTCTCCATCACGTCTGGATTTGGCGAATATAATTCATATTAAGGTTTTGGATATGGGGCATCAGCCCGATTTGCAAGACTTAAATCCTTTGCGCAGATTGGTTTCGCTTGAAAAATTATACTTTAATGGAAGTAGAATTATGAGCCTAGATCCTATATCACATCTGAATTCTTTAGAGGTTTTGGTGTGTCCGGATAATCCAATTACAAACTTAGACCCATTGTCTAATTTTACTCGTCTTGTAGAACTTAATATCGAAAATACTCAGGTTGAAGATTTATCGTCGATCTCGAAAAATATAGGCATGCAGAAATTACTTATTGCCGGAACAAGAGTTCGTAATCTTAGATCGATTTCTGCCATGACAAATATTGAAGAGTTGATAATTTTCAATACAAAGGTTAGAAGTATTTCGGCTTTAAAGAAAATGAATAAGCTTAAGTTGTTTAAATGTTATAATACAAGAATCTCACAACGTGTAATTACGAAATTTAAACAATTACATCCAAAAACGGATGTTGTCTATTATTAGTGCTGTTAAGGATAAGTTAAAGGAAATTAAGGAAAGTATTGTTATAGTTAAGAAACTTTCTTAATAAGTCTTTGGCAAAAAAAATATAAATACGAAAGTATTTCATACAAGGGTTTTAGAGAAGAGCACAAAGCTCAATCTAAAACCCTTTTTCTATGAAAAAAATTCTTTTGTTCTTTCTTTTATTTCCTTTCGCTTTGATTGGTCAGGAGAGAGAAAGTAAACTTTATAAAAGTGTAAGTTTTGAGGAACTTCAGACGATATTACAACAAAAGAACGATACTACTTATATTGTGAATTTTTGGGCAACATGGTGTGCTCCATGTATAAAAGAATTGCCAGCATTTGAGAAAATCTCAAAAGAATATAAAGATCAGGCTGTTCAGGTAATTCTGGTAAGTCTCGATTTCAAGAGAAACATTGATAGTAAACTGCTTCCCTTTTTGGAAAAGCACAATTTAGATCCAAAAGTGCTTTTTCTGGATAATCAGAATCCAAATTCTTGGATTGATAAGGTAAACAGTAATTGGACAGGCGCTATTCCCGCAACTTTGATTTACCAAAGGTTAAATAGTGAATTTTTTGAAAAGAGTTTCACCTATGTCGAATTGAAGGAAGAACTCGATAAAATTAGAAATCAATGAAAAAAATAATTGTAGGATTTGTTTTTCTCCTTGCCACAGTTGGTTTTGCTATGGCTGAAGGATATAAGATTGGTGACAAAGTTGAGGATTTTAATCTCAAGGATGTTGACGGTAAATATATAGGAATGAAAGATTTCCCTGATGCCAAAGGCTTTATTTTGGTTTTCTCGTGTAACCATTGTCCTTATGTAAAATCAAATGAAGAAAGGATGATTGCATTGAGCAATGAGTTTCAAGATAAAGGTTATCCTTTAATCGCTATAAATGCAATGAACCCATCGGTATACCCAGATGATTCTTTTGAGAATATGGTGAAAAATGCAGAGGAAAAGTCATTCCCATTTAAATATGTTATTGATGAAGGGCAAAAGGTTTATCCTGTATACGGAGCCACCAAAACTCCAGAAGTATTTGTTGTTCAACGTCAGGGAGACAACTTGGTATTGATGTATCATGGAGCCATTGATGACAATACCGAAAATGCAGATAAGGTAAAAACTCACTATACAGCAGATGCTGTAAATGCTCTTCTTGAAGGAAAAGAAGTACCCGAAACAAAAACCAAAGCTATTGGCTGCACAATTAAATAGTGGATTTGTATTGTAGAAAGTGTAGGGTGATGGATGTTATTTGATCCATCACCTTTTTTTTAAATATCTTGAAGGCTTTCTCTTGCATCTTTCTCATCCAACTTAAGTTGGTTTTTCAATGCATCAAGGTTGTCAAATTTTATTTCATCTCTGAGTCTGTCAACAAAGTATATAGATATTTTTTTATCGTAGATATCTTCGTTAAAGTCAAAAATATGAACTTCGTAAGTAAGATCTTTTTTGTTTAAAGTTGGTCGGATCCCTATGTTTGCCATCCCTTTATATTGAATATTGTCGATTTCAACCAGGCATGAATACACTCCCTTTACAGCAAGAAGATGATAGCATGGGTCTAAATCAAGGTTTGCTGTAGGAAAACCTATGCTTCTCCCTATTTGATCGCCATGCACAACATAAGCCGAAAATCCATAATGATGTCCAAGTAGCTGGTTTGCTTTTTTTACCTTCCCCAAGGTAAGAGCTTTACGAATTTTGGTAGAGCTGACGGCTATGTTTTCAACATCCTGAGGAGGAATACGATCTACTTTGAAACTGTATTTTTCACCTAGATCATATAGCATCTTAAAGTCGCCAATTCTGTTTTTGCCAAAGTGATGGTCGTATCCAATAATTAATCTTTTGGGATGAATATATTCAACCACAAAATTACGGATAAACTCCTCAGAACGAATCTTTGAGAATTCTTTTGTAAAAGGGATAATTATTAGGTGGTCTATACCCAAACTTTCTATAAGTTTTTGTTTTCTTTTTTGGGTAGTTATAAATTTTAGATTTTTGCTGTCTGCATGAATCACAGTGCGTGGATGAGGAAAAAAGGTGATTACAACAGTTTCACCTTTTGTTTTTTTTGCAATCTCAACCATCTTCTTTAAGATATACTGATGTCCTATATGCACACCATCAAAGGTGCCAATGGTTACAACAGCATTCTCTACAGATTGAAATTGGCGTATGTCGTTATAAACTTTCACTTTTTAGTATCTTATGATTATATCAGCTTGTGTTCTAATAAATATTGGGCTATTTGTACAGCATTTGTAGCAGCACCTTTTCTTAAATTATCTGCCACAATCCATAAATTTAAACCACTTTCGATGCTATCATCCCGTCTTATTCTTCCAACGAATACATCATCTTTATCTGCACAATTAGCAGGCATAGGATAGATGTTGTTCTCAGGCTCATCTTTTACGATAAGTCCGGGCATTTTGTTTAGAGATGATATTAACTGTTCCATTTTAAAAGCTTTAGATAATTCTAAGTTTACGCTTTCAGAATGGCAATCTTGAACAGGAACACGAACAACGGTAGCAGAGATCCCAATATTTTGGGTGTTAAGTATTTTTCTGGTTTCAAATTTTAATTTTTCTTCCTCAGAAGTGTAGTTATCTTGTAAAAAATCACCTCCATGAGGAAGAACGTTTTTATCTATGCAATGAGGATATGCAAGTTTAGAATTTTTTCCGCAACGTTCATCATTTAATTGTTGAATACCATTTATTCCTGATCCGCTTACAGATTGGTAGGTAGAAATAATTAATCTTTTTATAGAATAATCTCTGTGTATTGGAAAAATTGCCATAACCAATTGTATTGTACTGCAATTTGGGTTGGCAATAATCATATCTTCTTTTCGTATAGCCTTGCCGTTTACTTCAGGAACAATTAATTGTATGTTTTTATTGGTTCTCCATGCAGAGCTATTGTCAATAACCTTACAGCCTGCCTCGGCAAATTTTGGTGCCCATTTTAAAGAGGTAGATGCTCCTGCACTAAATAGTGCTATATCTGGCTGTTTGTAAATTGCTTGCTGGGCAGTTATTACAGAATATTCAGAGCCCTTGAAACTTACCTTTTTCCCAATAGAGCGCTCAGAAGCCACCGGGATTAATTCTTTCACCGGAAAATTCCTTTCCTCCAAAACTTTAAGCATAACCTGTCCAACCAGACCGGTAGCTCCTACAACTGCTACTTTCATTTTTTGAAATAATTAATGATGACAATTCTGGCTCAGAAATTTGGCTGAGTTCGAATGCAAAAATAAGAAAAAGAGGTTTTGGTTTAAGAGAACTAAATTTATGAAATAATATTTCTGTGATTTATATGAATATGATAAAAAGATTTATAGCAAATTAAATGTTTTTTGTTGGAGCCTCATTTAGTGATTTTTTGAATATAAAAGAAAAAAAATAAGAACTTATATGTGATTTTAAAATCTGTTTCGTTAGGTTAAGGTAACGGGACAAAATAAAGGGAAAAAAATCTTGTTTCAATTCAGGGAATAAGAGCGAAATGTGAGACTGTAAATTGAATAATGCTGTTCGAAAACAATGAGTTGAGTTGAATTACTGCATAATTCTTCTTAAATTTGCAGTTCTTTTTCAGAGGAACATAAAAAGAAATAGATATCATGAAAAAAGCCAGGGTTTTATTTGTTGCGCAGGAGATTACACCCTATCTTGAAGAAACCCAAATGAGTCGTATTGGAAGAAAACTTCCACAGGGAATTCAAGAAAGAGGAAAAGAAATCAGAACTTTTATGCCTCGTTTTGGTTGTATCAACGAAAGAAGAAATCAACTGCATGAGGTTATTCGTCTTTCTGGAATGAACTTGATTATCAACGATTCTGATCATCCTCTAATCATTAAAGTAGCTTCTATTCAGCAGGCTAGAATGCAGGTTTACTTTATTGATAACGAAGAGTACTTCCACAGGAAGATCACTTTGTTTGACAAAAAAGGGGATTTCTGTGAAGATAATGATGAAAGAGCTATTTTCTTTGCTCGCGGGGTTATTGAAACTGTTAAGAAATTAGGTTGGGCACCTGATATTATTCATTGTCATGGTTGGTTTACTGGTTTGGTACCATTGTACATAAAGAAAATATTCAAAGAAAATCCTATATTTAGTGAATCTAAGGTGGTTTTCTCTGTTTATGACGACCAGTTTGGCCAGAAATTAAATTCAGATTTTGCTGCAAAGTTGCAGATGGACGGAATTCAAGAAGAAGACTTGAAGTATTTCAAAGAAGCTGATTACATGAATATGGTAAAGGGAGCTATTGAATATTCCGACGCTGCTGTTATTGGAAGTGAGAGTGTTAATCCTGAAATTGATGCCTTTATAAAGGAGTCTAATAAGCCAAGTTTAGCTTATCAATCTGAGGATAATTATATTGATGCTTTCAATGAATTGTATGATAAGATTCTTGCAGATTCCTAATTATTAATAAAAGAACAATACATTGAAAAAGATTTCAAAATATCTTTTCGGTTTTTTTTTACTAAGTCTTCTTGGAATTACAATTTCATGTAAGAAGGAGCTTAGTGAAGTAGGAAATGAATTACAACCTCCAGAAGAATTACTGGAGGTTAAGTTTCAAACACCTGAAACAATTCAGGCTTTTTCATTGCCTGATGATCCTTTCTTGCTTGGATCCAGCACTTCTGCAATTGCAGGATATCTTAAGGATGATGTTTTTGGTACTTCCAAGGCTGGTTTTAGCTTGAATTTTAGCCAACCTTCTAATAATATTACTTTTGGGAATAATCCTAGGGTAGAAGAAGTTGTGCTTTCTTTGCAGTATCGACGTTCTACAACCGATAAGTATACAGGATATTATGGTGATACCTTGTCTAATTTATCTTATAATGTTTATCGTCTTCCAGAGGCTGTCGACAATAAGAATTTGACTGATGTAGAGCCAAAAGTTACTCCTCAAGATTTATTGGTTAATAATTTTGTTTTCTCACCTCGCCCTAATGATTCTGTTGCCTTTAAAAAGCCAGGCGATAGTGAAGAGAAGAAATATATTCCACAAGTTCGTATTAAATTGCCAAATTCTCTTGGAGAGGATTTCTTGAAGTATATTGCTGAGAATCCAACAAATACTACAGAAAGTTTTCAGGAATTTTTTAAGGGTGTATATGTAGAAGCTACAGGAATAGATAATGATAAGCAAGGTGTATTGCCTCGCTTTGATATTAGTTCTAAAAATCTGTATACCAAAATAGAATTCTACTATTCCAATACCAATTCTACTGGCGATCGTGTTTACGGCTCATATTCTTTTATAAGCAGTGCCAAGTCATATAGATCTGCATTTTATAAGCATATTCCTTCTGATAGTAAGAACACTAACTTTAAAGATCAGATTATTAACGGAAATAAAGATGCTGGAAGAAAACAGATATATGTTCAAGGTATTTCAGGAGTAAAAAGTGTTGTAAAATTCTCTGGTTTGCGCGAATGGGCAAACGACATGCAAAAAGACGGTGCAGTATTAGCAATCAATAGTGCTAATATAGTTTTTCCTCAAAAAGCAGAATCTTCTGATGAAGATATATATCGCACAACATCTAAGTTGTTTTTATCATTTAACCTTCCAAATGGTTTGTTTTTAAATATTCCTGATCGTGATATTTTAGGGGATTCATTTGGTGGAAGTTTTGATGAAAAAACGAAAGCATATAAATTCAATATTTCTCGATATGTTCAAGGAGTTATTGAAGGTGAAAAGACATTATTAAACGGAGAATATTTTGATTGGGAAGAAATAGGATTGAAGTTGCAAAATAATTATTATACAACTGATCCTTCAAGAGTTATAATTAACGGAGTAGATGCTGATGGTGTTGAGCCAGATCAAAAGATGCATTTAGAAATTATTTATACTCTAATCAAATAAAATTTTTTTTATTTTCGTCTTTGAATAAATTTTGTTAGAGGGTATACAAGAGGCTTTTCTTTTGTATACCCCTTATTTATCTCTAATAGATTATCTATTTTCACATGAATCAAGATTTGTTCTAGCAAAAATGTAGGAACTTAAGAAATTACCAAACTAAATAAACATGTGTGGAATCGTTGCTTATATTGGCCCTAAGCAGGCCTATCCCATCCTTATTAAGGGGTTAAAACGATTGGAATATCGAGGCTATGATAGTGCTGGAGTTGCTCTTCAAAATGGTGGTATCCACTTATATAAATCCAAAGGTAAGGTCTCTGAGTTAGAGGCTTTTGTTGAAGGTAAAGATCTGCATGGAAATGCTGGTATTGCCCATACTCGTTGGGCAACTCATGGCGAACCTAATCATACCAATGCTCATCCCCATTATAGTCCTTCCGGTGATCTCGCCATAATTCATAACGGAATTATTGAAAATTATGCCTCTCTAAAGGAAGAATTAGTAAGTAGAGGTTATAAATTTAAAAGTGATACGGATACAGAAGTTCTTATTCATTTAATTGAAGATATTAAGCAAAATGAAAACGTATCTTTGGAAGAAGCTGTACGTATTGCTTTAAATCAAGTAATTGGAGCTTATGCTATTGTCATCCTATCTAAGGATGAATCAAAGAAAATGATTGCTGCACGTAAAGGAAGTCCTCTTGTAATTGGTCTTGGAGAAGACGATTATTATGTAGCTTCGGATGCTACTCCAATTGTTGAGTATACAAAAAACGTTGTATATCTTGATGATGAAGAGTTTGCTGTAATTGTTCCTGGAGAAGAGTTGAAAATTCGTACCATCCGTAATCAAGTAAAGACTCCATATATCCAGAAATTGGAGATGAACTTGAATGCACTTGAAAAAGGTGGCTATGACCATTTTATGCTTAAAGAGATTTATGAACAGCCTCGTTCAATCCACGATAGTATGCGTGGACGATTGAATGCGGATAAAGGTATTGTCTCTTTAGGTGGAATTATTGATTATGAGCAAAAGTTAGCCAATGCTCGTAGAATCCTAATCGTTGCTTGTGGAACAAGTTGGCATGCGGGTTTGGTTGGTGAGTATTTGTTTGAAGATTTGGCAAGAATTCCTGTTGAAGTAGAATATGCTTCTGAGTTTAGATATAGAAACCCTGTGATCAACGAAGATGATGTGGTTATTGCTATTTCTCAGTCAGGAGAAACTGCCGATACTTTAGCGGCTATAGATTTGGCGAAATCTAAAGGTGCTACTATACTTGGAATATGTAATGTTGTAGGGTCTTCTATTGCAAGAGCAACCGATGCAGGTAGTTATACCCATGCCGGACCAGAAATCGGAGTTGCTTCTACCAAAGCATTTACTGCTCAGGTAACCATATTAACACTTATGGCTTTGCGTGTAGCTCAAATTAGAGGTACTGTGCCAAAGAGTAGATTCCATCAGATTCTGCATGAACTTGAGCAAATTCCAGAAAAGGTAGAGCGTACTTTGGAAGTAAATAAATCTGTAGTGTCTGAAATCTCTGCTAAATTCAAAGATGCAAGTAACTTCTTGTATTTAGGTCGTGGATATAATTTCCCTGTAGCCTTAGAAGGTGCTTTGAAATTAAAAGAGATTTCTTATATCCATGCTGAAGGATATCCTGCTGCAGAAATGAAGCACGGTCCTATTGCTTTGATCGATGAAAATATGCCAGTAGCTTTTATTGCTACCAATAAAGGTACTTACGAAAAGGTAATTTCCAATATTCAGGAAGTAAAAGCTCGTAAGGGTATTGTGATTGCTATTGTAACTGAAGGCGATCATACTGTAAAGAAAATGGCAGATCATATTATCGAAATTCCAGAAACAGAAGAGATGTTGTATCCATTATTGGCTACTATTCCATTGCAAAAACTTTCATACCATATTGCTGTAATGAGAGGATGTAATGTGGATCAGCCACGTAATTTGGCAAAATCTGTTACTGTAGAATAAAATATTATCTTGGAGCAAAAGGAGTTTTTATTCTTCTTTTGCTTCATCTTTATCAAAGTGATTGCAATAGTTGTGATACCTTGAAAATATCTCCCTTACAAATTCGTAAGTCTCAATTCCTCTGCATTTCCCATATTTTACTACCTGATCTTTATAATACTTTGGCTTAGATTTGTTTTTGAGTAATATTTCAACATTATCATCCCATATATCAGGATCTTTTCCATGCTTCTTTGCCAATCTTCGAGCATCATAAACATGCGCTATACCGGCATTGTATGAGGCTAATGCAAATTTAATTCTTTGGGTAGAGTCTTGGATTTCGTCGGGCATTCTATCGTATAAATAATGGATATATCTTACACCTGAACGGATATGTTCTTTGGCCGATGAGCTGCTATCAATATTATATTTCTTCATAATATAGGGCATAAGTTGCATCAAACCATAGGCCCCTACTTTTGATTTTGACTTGGGTTTAAATTCCGACTCCTGATATATAATTGAGGATAGTAAACGCCAGTCGAGATTATATTCTTGAGCAATCTCTTTTACTGTTTTGTCGTATTTTGATATTTGTCCTTTTTGAACATTTCTATATCTTTTTAATATCTTTTTAGGAGCAAATCTCGATCTGTAATATTTGTCATAGAGTATAGCCGATTTTTTGCTCTTGCTATATTTCAACATCCATTGATTTAGCTTTGCAATGGAAGTGGAGTCTGATAGTTTTGAAATTGCCCAGGCAATTTTTTGCGGACTGCTTATTGGAGTTTTTATATATAAGCTAGGGTAATATTTCTTGGCTACCTTAGCAATATGTTCATCACATATGGTATAGTCAATTTTGTTCTTGGCTACTTCTTTTATAAGATCCTCAACAGGTTTTTTTTCTTCTTTTATAATTATAGTGTCTCCAATTTCTTCAGAGAGATGTTCTAGCCGGCTTTTGAATATCGTTCCTGAGGATATAATAATGGTTTTATGAGCTAAATCTAAAGGATTCCGAATTATTTTTTTCCTCTTTTTTTTAGATTTTGGCTTAATCGTATTCTGAATTAGGATTTGGCGACTTTTTATATGGGGGGATAGAAATTTGAATTTTTTCTTTCTTTCTTTGGTTATAGTAAGGTCGGTAGCAATGATATCATATTCACCAGAATTTATCTTTTCCCATGCTTTAGTTAAGTCATTTTCAATACTTATTTCCAGATCTACATTTAGGCTTTTTGCTAAATCTTGAAGCATTTCATAGGCGTATCCAGTGGGATGACCTCGGTAAATAAAATAATTTATTGAACTTTGTGTAGTTAAGGCCTTTAATGTTTTCCTGCTTTCAATTTGTTGAACAACATTGACTGTAGGATACTGTTTTTGAATGCCTTTTTCCTTATCTTCTATAAAAATATAGAATAAAAAAATGCAAAGGCAGAGTATAACTGCTGTTGCAATAATTTTAACAGGAAAAATACCAGAAAAGTCAAATTTCATATTTTATTGATTTTCAGCCTTACGCAAATATAATAGCTTTTTTGTGAAATGCAAAAAAATCAAAATCAATCTAAAATGACTGTCGGATTGCTTCAACAGGATCGAGTTTAGATGCTGAATATGCGGGAAGGTATCCAGCAATCACTCCAATAACTAAAGATATACCAATTCCTATAGATATATTTTTTACACTAAGTCCTACTGGAATATCGAATCCAAATCGAACGATTAAGCTTAGAATGAAAATAATAATAAGACCCAATATTCCTCCAAGAATAGAAAGGAATACAGATTCAAATAGAAATTGCTGTAGTATAAAGTTGTTTTTTGCTCCCAATGACTTTTGAATACCAATTTGGCTTGTTCTTTCCTTTACACTTACAAACATAATATTGGCAATTCCAAATCCTCCTACAATAAGAGAAAATCCTCCTACAATCCATCCTACAATACCTACCACAGCAAATACTTTATTCAGGCTTTTCATTAGAATATCCACCTGATTAATAGCGAAATTATTATCTTGATTTGGGCGTAGGCTACGTATACTTCTGAATATTCCAGTAACTTCATCTTTCATTTGTTCAGCACTAATTCCTTGTCTTGGACTTACAAGTATACTGGTATTTATACGTCGTGATTGAGCGAATTTTTGTGCAAAGCTGCTGGGAACAATAACTTGATCGTCGCCCGGACCACCAAAAGAGCCTTCTCCTTGAGGAGTCATTACTCCAATGACCATAACCTTATACCCGGCTATTTTAATATCTTTCCCTATAGGGTTTTCTGTGCCAAATAAGTTGGAATAAACATTATGGCCTATAACAGCAACCGCTTGTCCTCCGTTTGATTCTATAGGAGTAAAAAATCTTCCTCTTTGAATATTAATACTACGTATTTGATTGAAATCTTGAGAGACACATAGAATGTCTATATTATCTAGGTTGTTGGATTCAAATTCTACAGTTCTGGATACATCAAAAGAAAATGCTGCATATCCTACAGTATTTGAATTTCTGGTAAGTAGCGACATTTCGCGTGAGGTAGGTTGAGGCCTTTGGTAATATTGCCACCATTTATATTCTTGTCCGACCTCGCCAAATGGCCATTTTTGAATATACAGAACATCACTTCCCAAACTGCTGATATTATTACGTATGGATTTTTCCAGTGCATCGAAGGAAGTAAGCACACTTATAATAGAGAAAATACCTATGGTAATTCCCAATAGAGATAAAAATGTTCTTAGTTTATTTAGTATAAGCGCTTGATAAGCAAATTGAAAGCTTTCGCGCAGTAGGCCAAAAAAGATCATAACTTTAGGTTTGCATCACAAAACTAAGTATAATCTTTTATTTTCATGGTCGATTTCGTTATTTTTAACAAAAAATAAAAGAAAAAAGTAGCTCTTAGAAATCTTAAATCTAGTTTGTCTCAATATGTTAGCGTTTTAGCCATATACTATGGCAACAAATATTTGTATTTTTTCTGTGAATAGAACAAACTGGAATGACCTTTGTAATATATCAAAGGTAAACTTATGAGGAATAAATTTTTAAGTAAAGTATATGCAAAAAAAGTATCTAAAACTCATTTTGGCTGTAATGGTCATATCAATACCTGTCATACTTATGGGAAGCACACCGAATGATCCCTATAATTATAAGGAAGTAAAAAAACTGGAATCACAGGGAAAGCCAAAACAGGCTTCAACTATATTACAAGATATCCTTGATAAAGCATTTAAAAATCAAGATAATGCTGAGGTTATGCATGCTATTATGTATATGTCTTGCCTAGAGTCTTCTTTTCAGGAAGATGCAGAGTTGAAAAATATAGAACGAATAAGAACTTATCTTGAAAAATCTGGCTCTACCCTTAATGCTGATTTAAAAGTTTTGCTTGCAAATGCCTACCAGGAGTATTATTCAAGATATAGTTATAAAATCGGAGAACGTCCTGCCCAGATAGGAACAGAGCAAGATACAGATATTCAGCACTGGAGTGAAGATCGATTTAATATAGAAATTAGTAAGATTTATGTCGACCTACTGCAAAATACAGAGTTGTTGAATCAGCCAATTTCCGATTTTTCGGTTGTTTTAAATAAGATGCAAGCTGTTCATAATACTTTCCAACAGAATATGTATGATGTTTTTGCCTATCAGGCAATACGTTATTTTCAGTATAATTATAAAAGTTCTTCTAATTCCATTCAGGATTTTTTTGCCTTTGATCAAGAGGGATTATTTGATAAGGCTAATCAGTTTTTGAAGATGAAATTTCCTGTAGAAAATACGGATCCTAGATTGATGATTTTAAGGGTTTATTCCTCTTTGCTTAAAGCTCATAAAAATGATAAAGATCCCGATGCTTTCCAGGAAGCCAATATCCGACGTTTGGAATATGTTTCTGAGAATTATATCGGAAGTTTATCTGCTTTCGGATTTGAGAATAAAGATCAGTTGTATATTCAACGACTTAAAGATTTATTGAATCAGTATAAAGGTCAAGAATTATATTCCTTTATTGCATGGAAGTTGGCTTCAAAATATAATAATTTGGGTAAAAGCAATCCTAAATCATATCCCAATTATTTAAAAGAAGCTTATAGTGTTGCAGAGTCAGGAAGCAATGCCTTTCCTAAATCATTGGGAGGGATAAATTGTCTTGTCTTATTGCGTCAGCTAAGTCATCAGTCTTTTAATGTGACCTCTTTGTCTTGTGTTATCCCTGAGAAGGATTTTTTGATGAAGTTAGAATATACAAATACAGATAGAATATTTACTCGTATTTATAAAGTTACTCAGGCTGAGCGTCAAAAAATTGAAGATATAAAATATGATGACAAGAATGCTATTTTCAATCAAATAGTATCTCGTGAAAAAGTAAAAGAGGATGTCTTTGAATTGCCACAAAAACATGATTATCGTTCGCATAATCTAGAGTTGCCTTTTGAGGGTTTACCCTTGGGAAGTTACTTTCTTTTAGCTTCTTCCGATAAATCATTTAATGATTTATCTCAGGTTAGTTATCTTTCTTTTGATGTTTCTTCCCTTTCATATGTATTTAAGGAGAATGAAAATAGAGAAAAAGAGCTTGTTGTTTTAGATAGGGAAAATGGAAAACCATTGCGTGGAGTTGAAGTAAAAGTATTCTCTCGAATTTATGATTATAATCAAGGTGGTTATAAGTTAGAATATCTAAAGAGTTACTATACTGATAAAGAAGGTTTTGTAGTTCTTTCTAGCGAAGATTATGATAAGAGTAATAATTCTTTTGAGATTGAACTGCATTATAAAGATGATGTTTATCGGGATAACAATAATTTCAGTCTTTCCAGATCTTTTAATTCTTCAAGCAAAGCTCGCTTGGATTTAAATTTATTTACCGATAGAGCAATCTATCGTCCTGGTCAGGAAGTTTTTTATAAAGGGATACTTTTAGAAAAGAATGATGATTATTCTAAAATTCCTGAATCAACAGAGGTGAAAGTTCAGTTTTATGATGTTAACCGTAAAGTTATATCAGAACAATTATTATATACAGATGATTTTGGTGGAATAAATGGAAGTTTTGTTATTCCTGCTGGTCAACTTACAGGTAGCTATAAGATCTCTTCTTCATATGGATATAAAAATATTCAAGTTGAAGAATATAAGCGACCTAGCTTTCAAGTGAATATTGATAAATTTAAAGGAGAAAATATACTAGGCGATTCCATTCATATAAAAGGGAATATTCGTGCTTTTGCTGGTTATATGATCCCCGATGCTGAGGTAAAGTATTTTGTAAGACGAAAACCAAACTTCTGGTTTGGTTATGGGCACTATTCATCCGAACTTGTTGCTTTGGGAAGTATTAAAACCAATTCTAAAGGTGAATTCAATTTTCAGTTTAAGACACCAAAAGTACTACAGGAAAAAAATGAAGATCCATTAAGTTATACATACAATATTCAAATTGAAGCAACGAATTTAAGTGGAGAAACTCAGACTAAAGAATCCTATATTGGTATAGGAACCCGATCTGTGGTGTTGAATAGTAGCTTAAAAGAGAGAGAGGACTTAAGCAGTTTTAAAGAATTTTATATCCAATCAAGAAATTATAATGATGAATTTATCCCTGCAAAAGGAAATATTCAGGTTTATGAGATGGATTATCCCAGAGCAGCATTGAGAGAGCAGCCATGGTCTAATATTGATATTCAATTCTTGCCTAAAGATAAATTTGTGCAAAGATTTCCTAATGACCCATATGTGGGGGAGATGGATAAAGAGAATTGGAGTAAGAAATTGGTTTATAATTCAAGTTTTAATACCGCTCAGGATTCAATGTATTTGTTGCCATTTAAAAAATGGGGTGAGGGTATTTATATGTTGCACCTAAAAACTAAAGATATTAGTGGTAATAATGTTGAATATAAAAAGTATGTGACTTTCTTTGATTCAAATAGTAAGGAAATTCCTTTGCCACTAACCGATTGGTTTGTTTCTTCAGTTTCAGATCGTGGTGAAGCAAAAGTAGGTTCTAATGTTTATTTCTTATTGGGATCAAAATCGGATAATAAATCAAAGGTTTTATATAGTCTTTATAGTAATGGAAAGTTACTGCAACGTAAATGGCTGGATATCCGAGATAAGCAGATGAAAATTGAGCTTCCTATTCTTGAGAGTTATAGAGGAGAATTAAATGCAACTTTTATTCGTGTAGAAGGGAATAGGATGTATAAGCATAATCAGAATATTCTTGTCCCTTATGATAATAAGAAGTTGAATATTCAATGGAATGTACTAAAAGATAAATTGAATCCTGGAACTAAGGAAAAATGGACTTTACAGATTAAAGATAATAAGAACTTTCCTGTTGCTGCTAGTGTGTTGGCCTCTATGTATGATGCTTCTTTAGATGAGTTTGCATCGGATAACTGGTCTTTGGATTTATGGTTATCTCGTATAAAATTTGATTATTCCTCTGATTGGGGGTCTTTTTCTTTTGGAAAGGATAGAACGCGCTTTTTTACCTATAACCAAGAACGTGATCAATATGAGATTCAACCAGGGGAAGTTAAATTGGAATCTCCTTGCGATCATAACTTCGCAACTAGAGGTGGTGGAAGGTTAATGATGAAATCTATGGGCGTACGATCTGGAAATGGTGAGGCTGCCGATATAAGCGAAAAGTCAGTTGAAGCAGATGATCAGTCTATGATTTTTTCAGTTTCAGATCAAACATCTCCTTCTAAAGGTTTCAAAGGAACACAAGAATCAAATAATAATACTTTACAGCTTAGAAAGAACTTTAAAGAAACAGCCTTTTTCTATCCCAACCTTAAAACCAATAAAGACGGAGATGTTTTGGTAGAATTTACCCTTCCAGAGTCATTAACCAAATGGAAATTCCGAACTCTTGCATACACTAAAGATCTAAAAGTTGGGAAATTTGTTCGTGAGTTAACAGCATCTAAAGATCTTATGATTGCTGCAAATTCTCCACGATTTTTACGTGAAGGTGATCAGATTGACTTTCCTGTAAGTGTAATTAATACCAGTGAAAAGGACTTGGATGTTAGTGTCGATATCCAAATAATCAATCCGGAAACAGAAAAACCTATTGAGGGAATTGTAAATTCTTCAGATAAAGAAAAACAACTTAAGATAAAGAAAGGACAAACCATTGGATTAAGTTGGAACTTAAAAATTCCTGATAATATATCCGTGATTAAGTATCGTGTTGTTGTTCGAAGTGATAACTTTAGTGATGGTGAAGAAAATATTATTCCTGTACTTAGTAATCGAACTTTGGTAACTTCATCGCAAGTTATAGAGGTGAATGGAACGGAAGAAAAATCTTTCCAATTTGATGAATTACTCGATTCAGAGAAGAGTAAAACATCAAGCCCTTATCGTTTAAGCTTTGAGTTTACTAATAATCCTGTTTGGTATGCAATTCAAGCATTACCATCATTGCTGATTAAGCAAGCAGAAAGTTCCGATCAATATGCTGCTGCTTATTATGCTGCTGCTATGGGAAGCTATATAGTAAATAGTAATCCAAAGATTCAGGAAGTATTTGAATTATGGCGTAAAACCAGTCCCGATCAGTTTCTAAGTAATCTGGAGAAAAATCAAGATCTAAAGAAATTGGTTTTAGATCAAACTCCTTGGTTGTTAGATGCTAAAAATGAGAGTGAACAGAAAAGAAGAGTCGCTGCCTATTTTGATGTAAATACTATTGCCATGAAAAAATCGAGCTATACACAGCAATTAAGAGAATTGCAATTGCCCGATGGGTCATATTCCTGGTTTAAAGGAATGCGTGGAAGTTGGTATTCTACTCAAAATGTGTGGAAAAATATGCTGTCTTTGGCACATAATAAAATTATCGATTTAAATCAAGAGCCAGAGATTAAGGATATTCTAAGTAAGGCAACTCAATGGCTGGATAAGGAAATGGTTAAAGAGTATATGAAGCTTAAAGAGGAAAAAGGACCTAAACCTTATATAAAACTTTCGTCTTCTATGGTTGAATATGTTCTTTACAGAACTTATTTTATCGATACTTTTTCGATGGATAATAATACTAAAGAGATTTTTAATTATTACCAAAAGCAAAGTCGTTATGAATGGTTAAAGCAGTCATATATGATTCAGGGAATGGTTGCTCTTATTGCTAAAGAAATGGGTAATGAGAAAACTGCCCAAGATATTGTGGCAAGCTTAAAAGATAAAGCTTTATATAAACCTAATTTGGGAATGTACTGGCGAAGCGATTTTCTATCTTTCTTATGGTTTAATTCTTCTATTGAAACTCAGTCATTTTTGATTCATGTTTTTGATAAAATTACTGGTGATCAAAAATCTGTAAATAGAATGAAACAATGGCTAATTAAGAATAAGCAAACCAATTCATGGCCAACTTCAAGAGCTACAATTGATGCAATAGGAGCACTTGTGTTTACTGGAAAGAATTTGCTTGACCAAGAGCCTCAAGTACAAATCCAATTGGGTAATGTAAAAATTGATAGTAATAATGAGAAGAAAATTGCTGGTACAGGTTTTATTTCTAAAACCTATTTACAGTCGGATATAAAACCAGAGATGGGAAATATAAAAGTTGATCGCCAAGGAGAAGGTCCTGCTTTTGGAGCTGTCTATTTCCAGTATTTCGAAGATTTGGATAAGGTGAAATCTTCTGCTAAAGATATTCCTTTACATA
Source organism: Bacteroidales bacterium (assembly GCA_041725955.1). Taxonomy (GTDB): domain Bacteria; phylum Bacteroidota; class Bacteroidia; order Bacteroidales; family JBGRPZ01; genus JBGRPZ01. Next base: position 9,788 of record JBGRQE010000018.1, on the reverse strand, counting down.
TAGAAAAAATTCTTTTTGTAAAACGAAATTCAGATAAGGGAATTAATCTAGAGAAAGTTGAAAAGGGAACAGAGATAAAAGTTGGAGACGAAATATTGGTTCAGCTAAATATTACAGTTGATAGAGATATGGATTTTGTGCATCTTCAAGATCTACGTGCTTCAGGCTTTGAACCTAAATCCAGTATCTCTGGATTTCAATGGAAAGAAGGTCTTGGCTATTATTTAAGTATAAAAGATGCTTCTGTAGATTTCTTTTTTGATTATATTAATAGAGGTAGTTATGTGCTTACGTATTCCTTGTTTGTAGCGCAATCTGGAGATTTTAGTAATGGAAATGCATCCTTACAGAGCTATTATAGTCCTGAGTTTGTATCACATTCTAAAGGAAATCGCGTTAGAGTGAATAAATAGATCATAATTGTGAGCTAAATAGCTCTGATTCATAAATTTGAGACAAGAGGCTGTCCTATAGGGGCAGCTTCTTTTGTATATGATATGTTTGAACATTACCTTAGAGAGGTTTATATTTGAAGATTAAAAAAATGAGAATATGAAAGCTTTTGCAAGTGATAATTGGGCAGGGGTAGCTCCAGAGATTATGAAGGCACTAAATGATGCCAATTTTGAACATTGTCCTGCCTACGGAGAGGACGATCCATATGTAAAAAAAGCAATTGATGCTTTTAAGAAGGAGTTTGGAGATTCTATAGAAGTATTTTTTGTGTATAATGGAACAGGTGCAAATGTTTTGTCGGTTCAAAATTGTATATCCTCTTTTCATTCTATTATTACTCCCGAAACATGCCATATGAATGTGGATGAAACAGGTGCTCCGGAGAAAGTTACTGGTAGTAAAATTAATGCTATATCAACTCCAGAGGGTAAACTTCGTCCATCAGATATTGATTGTTTTGTTCCCAATATAGGAGTAATGCACCATAGTCAACCTAAAATAGTAAGTATTTCGCAAGTTACTGAGCTAGGAACACTATATTCTATAGAAGAAATCAAGGCTTTATCAGAAAAAGCACATAAACATGGTATGTATCTTCATATGGATGGTGCACGTTTGGCCAATGCTGCTGTTGCTTTGGGAAAAGAATTCAGAGAATTTACTGTTGATGCAGGGGTTGATGTTTTGTCATTTAGTGGAACCAAAAATGGATTAATGTTTGGTGAAGCTGTTGTTTTCTTTAAACCTGAGTTGGCAAAAGACTTTTTGTATTACAGAAAGCAATGTTTGCAGTTGCATTCTAAAATGCGTTTTATTGCTGCCCAATATGAAGCATACTTAACTCAAAGATTATGGGAAAAGAATGCTAAACAGGCTAATGGAATGGCCAATTTATTGGCTAAAGGAATTGAGGCTCTTCCTGGCTTTGAACTAATACAGAATGTCGATTCTAATGGAGTGTTTTTTAAAATGCCTGCTTACTTAATTCCAAAACTTCAGGAATTAAGCTTTTTTTGGGTATGGAATCATCAACGAAGTGAGGTGCGATTAATGTGTGCTTTTGATACTACAAAGGAAGAAGTTGAGGTGTTTTTAGAGGAAACCAGAAAGTTATTATAAATAGCGTTGTAAACTGGAGTTTGTGCTTTTGTGTTCAAATCCAGTAACAGAGTTACCAATTCTTATGTCGTGAGAAATAATTTAAACCTTCTTCTCACGACATAAGATTTTGTGTTCTTATTTTGATTTACTGTATTTTATAGTTGCAGTAATCGCATTGTTTTGGAAATTTTCATCCTTGATTATATTGTCTCCATCAAATTTTCCTAGAACTTCCTCATTGTCTAAACCATTAATTTGATAAAGAATGGTGCTGTCTTTTTCCAGAATATAGCTGGCTTTGAACTTGCCATCAGGAGTAATAATATTAAGAATAGAATCATTTTCAAAAACAAGCTCAATGCCTTTTTCATTGCTCTTTATCTGATCGAGGAAATTTTTGCTTGCAGAGTCAATAGATTTGCTATCAACAGAGGTTACCTTCCATTTTCCAATGATTTCTTTTTTTAAATTTTTTTTACATGCGAAAGTAAGAAGACTTACAGCAAAAAGAAGAAAAATTATTCTTTTCATAATTTGAATTTATATGTCGTATATTTGTAATTATCAAAGATTTGTAACTTTGTTAGTAGAGTTGTTTTTGATTTCTCTAGATGCAAAATTCTGAAAAAAAATCCAATTCTAGAAAGCGACTCTAAAAAACTCAGTGAAAAGGCTCACTTTTTTTTGCATTTTTTGCCTGAGAGAAGTTAAAAATACTCCAATAATGTTACTTAAAACCTAAGTTAATTTTATTTTTAAAAACAGTGAAGTTATACATAACTTACTGTAAACTTGCTATAAGTAACTATTGCGAGTGAGTGGTATTCTATTTTTTTACTAAACTTTATTCCCATGGTTAAGAAAATTTCAAGTATTGTTTGTTTGCTGCTATTGATGATTATATCAAATAATAGTTTTTCACAAAGTGGAAACGTCAAAGAAGATGATGTAGTAGGCATCTGGCTGAATCAAGAAAAAGATGCAAAAATCCAGATATATAGAGATGGAGATATTTTTAACGGCAAATTGCTTTGGGGCGATAAAAATGGTCACAGAGCAAGCGATAGTAAAGATAAAAATAATCCTAACTCTAAACTTCGCGATCGTATTTTAAAGGGTATTGTGTTATTGAAAAATTTTAAATTTAAAGACAATACTTGGTCGGGAGGAACCATTTATGACCCCAAAAATGGGAAAACATATAAATGTGTAATAAAGAAAGACTCTGATGTAAAATTAGAAATCCGAGGATATGTTGGTTTTAGTTGGCTTGGAAAAACTACATATTGGATGCGTGTTGAAGAATAAAGTTCAGCATTATAATAGTAATTTAAAGGAGGTGTTCATTTTTGCAATTTTATTGTACGAAAGTGAACGCTTTTTTTTTATATGTAAACATATATAGAATAGTTTTTCTTGTTGCATAGATAGTTAATGAAGATGGCATGTTTTTCTAAAATAATAGTATTTAGACAAAACTATTTCTTCGATTATGATTAAAATTCAGAGTGTACATAAAAGTTATAGAGTAGGTAAAGGTAAATTGCATGTTTTGAAAGGAGTGGATATGCATATTCAAGAAGGAGAGATGGTTGCTATTATGGGATCATCAGGATCAGGAAAATCTACTCTATTGAATATACTTGGAATTTTAGATTCATATGATGAAGGACAGTATTTTCTAAATGGTGATTTGGTGAAGAAAATGAACGAAACTGAAGCTGCACGCTTTCGTAATCGTATGTTGGGTTTTGTTTTTCAGAGTTTTAATTTGATTAGCTTTAAAAATGCTATGGAGAATGTAGCTCTGCCCCTTTATTATCAAAAAGTAGGAAGGAGAAAAAGAAATTATCAAGCATTAGAATATCTGGAAATGTTTGGCTTAAAAGAGTGGGCTACTCATATGCCCAATGAACTTTCTGGAGGTCAAAAACAAAGATTAGCTATTGCTCGTGCAATTATATCTGACCCTAAGGTTATTCTTGCCGATGAGCCTACAGGAGCTTTAGATTCTAAAACCTCGACAGAGGTAATGAGTATTTTGAAGGATATTAATCAGAAAGGGAAAACCATAGTTATAGTTACCCATGAGGCTGATATTGCTGCTAAATGTGATCGTACGATTCGTATTGTTGATGGATTAATCGATAATAGAGAATTGACAGAGAAGCCTTCAGAATTAATTTTATCTTAATCAAAGGGAGTGCGGGTATGCTAGATTTAGAATTTTGGAGAGAGATAGGCCTGGCCATTCGAAAAAATAAACTGAGAACTTTTCTTACTAGCTTTAGTGTTGCTTGGGGGATTTTTATGGTTACTACCCTCTTGGGAGCTGGAAACGGATTAAAAAATGCCGGAGAATATAGTTTCAAAAGTAGTGTTGCAAATTTACTGAAGATTAATCCATACAAAACCAGCAAAGAATATAGAGGCTTTAAAGAAGGACGATGGATTAAGTTAAATAATTCCGACATAAAAGAAATAAGTCAAAGAATTAATAATGTTGCCAATCTTAACCCTGAAGTTTATGTGGGTGGCAATCTAAAATATAAAAATCAATCTTTAGGCTATCTAACTACGGTAGGGGTTAGCCCGACAATAAAGAAATTACAAAAATTAGATATTACTGAAGGACGATTCCTAAATTATAATGATATCCATCAATTTAGGAAGGTTGCAATATTGGGGACAAAAGCTGTTGAACAGATTTTTGGTAAGAATGAAGATCCAATAGGTAAAATAATTTCTATAAACGATGTTAACTTTAAGATTGTTGGAGTTTTTGATGGTGAGTTTTTAGATGATCAACAGCGTGAAAAAATATTTTTGCCATTCACCCTTGTGCAAAAAGTTTTTCGGCAGAATGACGAAATTAATAAGCTAAGTATGACTTTCGAGGGAGGTAGCGTACATCAAGCAAAAGTCGTCGAGAAAGAAATTCGTGAATTGCTGTCTTTGCTGCATAAGTTCGATCCAAATGATAATAGAGCCTTGTTTATTCAAAATAAATCGGCAGAAAAAGAAAATATGAGCCTAGCCTTCCGATACCTAACTTATTTTATCTGGTTTATTAGCTTTGGAAGTATTATCTGTGGGATGATTGGTGTGAGTAATATTATGGTAATCATAGTAAAAGAAAGAACACGCGAATTTGGAATACGAAAAGCATTAGGGGCAAGTCCTGCATCTGTAGTGAATTTAATAATAATGGAATCTATTGTTATTACTGTAATTGCAGGAACAGCAGGTTTACTTATGGGAGTATTTGCTGTGGATATTCTAAAAAATTCGGTTGAGAATTCTATGGCCTTCCGAAATCCATATGTAGATATTTGGACAGCAATTACAGCATTGATTGTGCTGATAGTTGCAGGAGCTGCAGCAGGTTTTATTCCTGCAAGAAGAGCTGCTAGAATTAGACCTATCGAAGCTTTAAGGGCAGATTAATTTATGTATAAAGAAAAAGATTAGCTGTGAGGATTATTGATATAGATAAATGGCAAGAGATATTTCAAGCAATTGGACGAAATAAGGTTCGTACCTTTTTTACCAGCTTTGGTGTCTTTTATGGTATTCTAATGTTAGTATTGATGCTTTCCGGAGGGAATGGTTTTAAAAGTATATTAGAGTATACCATTCGAGGAATTTCTACCAATAGTGTTTATATAATGCCTCGCCCAACCCTTAAGCCCTATGATGGTCTTCCTATATTTCGTACAATACAATTTCATGAAAGTGATATAAAAGAATTAAAAACCAATATCTCTTCTATCGAGAATATTTCACCAATAATGCAAATGTCTAGCGGAAGTAGTGATAATGTTGTTGCTGGAGATAAAAGTGGAAGTTATGATTTATTCGGAATTCAGCCTGTATACTTTGATGTTTCACCTGTTTTGGTTCTCTCTGGGCGCTTAATCAATCCATTTGATATTGAAGGTAGTAGAAAGGTTGTTCTTCTTGGTGAAAATGTAGCCAGTAATTTATATAATATTCCTGAAGATGCAGTTGGAGAAGATATTAAGATAAACGGTGCTCTTTATAAGATTGTCGGAGTAGTTAAAGCAGTGAGTGATAAGATGAATCAGATTAATGGTCAAATTGTCTTTCCTATTACTGTTTTACAGAAATTTATGAATCTTGGTGATCAAATTGGAGGAATGATCTTAACAACATATCCAGATGTTGATGCAAAAAAACTAGAGAAAGATGTTGTTGGCTTTCTGAAAAGAAAATATAGAATTCATCCAGATGATAAAGGTGGTGTAGGAAGCTTTAATATGGCAGCTTTTTTTGACAAATTTACTCAGGTTATTCGTGGCGTAGAATATCTGATTTGGGCTGTTGGCTTGGGCATGCTGTTGTCTGGAGTTATTGGTATTGGAAATATTATGACTATCGTAATTAAGGAGCGTACTCAAGAAATTGGAATTCAGCGTGCTTTGGGAGCAACTCCATGGCGGATTATGAATCAAATTATACTGGAATCAGTAATCCTTACAACTGTAGCCGGATTTACAGGTATGCTTATGGGAAGTGGTATTGCTTTGGCTGCAGAGTTTATGTTTAAGAAAAAAGATAAACTACTGCAAGAGGCTTTATACCTTAATATTGATTATGAATCAAGTTTGATGGCTCTGGGATTATTGGTGATTGCAGGACTATTTGCCGGTTTTATTCCTGCGTATAATGCTTTGAAAATTAAAGCAATTGATGCTTTAAGATATGAATAGGAAAATGCAAAATCAAAAATAAGATATATGAAATCAACAAAAAAAGTAATAGGATTTGTACTGCTAGGTCTTCTCATTATTGGTGGAATAGTTTTTTTGACGGGAATTAAAAATAAGGGTAAAAAGAAAAGTTTTTATAAGACTGAAAAACCTGAGTATAGAACAATCTTTAAGAAAACTGTGGCGAATGGAAGTCTTGAACCACGTCGTGAAATAGATATTAAACCACAAGTGTCTGGGATTATTAAGGAGTTATTCGTTGAGCCAGGAGATACTCTTCATAAAGGCGACCTGATTGCCAAAATCATGATTATTCCGGATATGGTAAATCTAAATTCTGCCGAAAGTAGAGTGAAAAGAGCAAAGAATAGTATAAAAAACATCAAAAAGATGTATGAACGTAAAGGTCAGCTATTCGAAAAAGGCATTATCCCTAAAACTGATTATGAAGAAACTGAATTATCCTACCTAAATGCTGTGGAAGAGTTGAATGCCGCAGATAATAATCTTCAACTCATAAAAGAAGGGCAATTGAAAGATTCACGACAAGCTACAAATACTATTGTTCGTTCAACTATTGATGGAATGGTGCTTGATGTTCCGGTTGAAATAGGTAGATCTGTTATTGAAAGTAATAAGTTTAATGATGGAACAACAATTGCTTCTGTTGCCGATATGAGTGAAATTATATTCAAGGGTAAAATTGATGAAACTGAAGTGGGAGGTTTAGTGGAAGGTATGCCTGTGAAAATTAAAATTGGTGCAATTCCTAACGAAAGTTTTGATGCTACCTTAGAACATATATCTCCAAAAGGAACTTCGGAATCAGGGGTTGTTAAGTTTGAGGTAAAGGCTGAAGTAAAGCTTCGTAATGGTTTGTTTATCCGCTCTGGGTATAGTGCCAATGCAGATATTGTTTTGAAAAAACAGGAAAATGTTCTTTCAATCAGTGAAGCTCTTCTTAAATTTGAAGATGATAAGCCTTATATCGAAGTGCAAAAAGATATAAATGAGTTTGAAAGAAAAGATATTAAATTGGGTGTTTCCGATGGTATTTATGTTGAATTATTAAATGCGCCAAGCATTGATACTACAACAATTATAAAGAAAGGATTTTAAGATTGTTTCCATGATAATGAATAGGTTTTTTGCATATTCTGTTTTTATTTACCTATTCTATTTATGCATATACTACTGATACTTTATTGATTTTGTATTTATTCCAATTTCAAGAGTGTTTAAGACGTATTTTATCGTTTTAAATGCTCTTTTTTTTATTTTTCTTATAGTTTGTGTTTTGTCTCAGGAACATATAGTTAACAATTCTAATTCTGTTGATGCTTCAGATGTTTTTTACCTTTCGTTGGGTTTGAGATTTTCCTACTGATTTTTTAAATTACTTTATGATTAAACTTGCTTTTCTTAAACTAAACAATTAGTTTTGTCTTATATAACTAATTAGTTAGTTCTGGATTTAAATTCTTAATATTATGGAAGTAAAGTCTTTAACACGCTCTGAAGAGCAGATTATGAAAATATTATGGGAAATAAAACAGGGTTTTGTCAATGATGTATTGCAGCATTTTCCAGAACCTAAGCCTGCTTACAATACGGTAAGTACCATAATTCGTATTCTTGAAAAAAAAGGTTTTGTTTCTTATATAGCACATGGAAAATCACATTGCTATTATCCTATAGTTTCACGAAGAGAATATACCCGAAAGTATTTTAAGAGTTTTTTGGGTAGTTATTTTTCCAATTCATTTCAATCACTAACATCTTTTTTTGCTAAAGAAGAAAAATTAAGTATCGACGAGTTAGAAGAACTAAAAGGAATGATAGAAAAGCAGATTAAGGAAAAAAAAGAAAAGAATGATTAATGAATTTATAACATATTCATTGGAATCATCATTTGCACTAACATTATTTCTGTTGGTGTATTTGTTGTTCTTAAGAAAAGAGACCTTTTTTAAGTGGAATCGGATATACTTAATGGGAAGTTTTTTTATTTCTTTATTATTTCCTTTTGTAGAGTTGAATATTATTCAAAACAATATTAGCAGCAATATTGTCAACTTGCCTGAAATTATGGTTTCTCAAGGAGGGGAAATGATTGCCTCTGGTCTTTCTTTTTCTTATATGAATATGTGTCTTTCTTTAGTCTATTTGCTTGTGGCAATTTTTCTGTATTTCCGTTTTGGATCCTCCTTGTTTTTTATTATTAGATTGATTTCCAGGAATACTTTTCGAAAAGAGAAACATATTTATATTACCGAAACCAACCAGATTGGTACTCCATTTAGTTTTTTGCGCTACTGTTTCTTACCTCAAGATTTAAAAAATGGTAACAGAAAAATGTTTTTAGCTGTGCTAAATCATGAAAAGGTTCATATTAAGCAGAAGCATACTTTCGACCGATTGTTCTTCGAGTTTTTATTTCCCTTGTTTTGGTTAAACCCAAGTATGTGGTTATTTCGGTATTTGATGCAAGAAAATCATGAATATGAAGCCGATTATGTCTGTGTTAAAAAAGATGAATTACAGTCTGTTGATTATCAAAAATGTATTTTGTCTTGCGCTTCTTATTCATCAATAAAGATATTAGGAAATTATTTTGGTGTTTCACAAATTAAAAGACGAATAGTTATGATTACACAGAAACGATCATCAGTTAAACGAAAATGGAAGTATCTTTTGGTTCTTCCTGTGGCAGCAATCTTATTGATTGCATGTAATAATAATAAATCAAATAGTAATAGTTCTTCTACAGAAAAGGCAACTCCTGTAAAACCAATTGTTGGCGAGCATAATAAAGCAGCCCAAAATAAAACTGTTGTTGTCGAAGAAAAAGAATCTGATATAAAATCTGCAGATGGAGAAACGATTTATAATATAGTTGATAAAAATCCTCAATTTCCTGGAGGTATTCCTAGTTTAATGAGATATTTATCTGAAAATATTAAATATCCACTTTTAGCAAAGCAAAATGGAACTCAAGGAAAAGTTCATTTAAATTTTATTATAGAGAAAGATGGTTCTATTGGCAAAGTGAAAATTCTTAGAGGTATTGGTGATGGATGCGATCAAGAAGCTATAAGAGTTGTTAAGAATATGCCAAAATGGATTCCTGGCGAGAATAAAGGCATGATGGTAAGAGTTTCTTATAATTTACCTATAAAGTTTTCTTTGAAGAAAAAGGCAGGTACTACAGAATCTACTTATAAAAAATAATAGAAGTTGATTTTTTTTCTACAGTATAACTAAATCATTAGTTTTGTAATAAAGCTAATGATTTTTTTTGATAGAGTCATTTACATGCAAATTTCCACTTTCACTAAGTATTTTCCTACACCTCAAGTACTCTAAATTACTGTCATTCTTATTCTTAATCACCATCATTCTTACTGTTGATTGTATAAAAACCTCCTAGGTATTTAATAAAAACCTCCTAGATATTTAATGAAAACCTCCTAGATATTTGACGAAAACCTCCTAGGT
>JBGRQE010000017.1:0-49381 GCA_041725955.1 Bacteroidales bacterium | reverse complement strand
TCTCCTCCTACAAATCACCCCTCCACCCCCTCCACATTTCCTAACTCTCCACAAAGCATCGTCAATTACAAAGCTTGTACAGGGTCGTGTACAAAGCTTGTCGCGATCAATTACAAGGCTTGTCGCGATCAATTACAAGGCTTGTACAGGGTAGTGTACAAAGCTTGTACACGATCATAATATACTATTGAATGATTAATTCGAAGTCGGTAGACCCTTTACGGAAGCATGAGCGATTACGATTTGTATTCCGCACTTCTATTATATAGTGTCCTTTGGGCAAATCGGGAACACGAAAGCTAATGGTTCTGGGAAGGTTGGCTTTTATAGATTCTACAGCATATTCTGTCTGATTTTCTGCATTGATAATAAAAACTCCCTGACCAATTGGTTCTTCATAAAACTTTAAATTATGCCCTTTAAGCTCACAAGCATTGTTTGGACTTAGGTATTGGTTGCTTGTATCGCTCTGCCAATCATAAACCGACTTAATTACTGGCTGTTTCAAATTAAGTTCAACAAATTGCGGTTTAGTTCTTCTGGCATGTTCTTTTACAATAATCCCAGTTCCGAAAGTAACCTTCACCTCATGCTCTACTCTATCGAATCGTGATTTTATATCTTCAAACACTCCGGAAATATTCAATTGAACCGACAGAAAATCGTCGGCATACTCTTCCCCGTTTTCGATATAGTTCAAGATTGTTTCCCAGTATGCATAAATTACGGCATTGGTTTCTGTAGGTTTCAATATCGATCCGTCAGCAGTAATTTTCTCTACCAACTCCTCCATATCGTGGCGAATGGGATCGACGCGTTTGGCTATATAATTCTTCTTTTCTCCTTTACTCAGTGGATTTTTGATTATGGTGTATTTCATCGCTTTGGCTTTATTGTTCTCAAATAAGCCCAAATTAAGCTATTCAAGCGAATTAAACAAAAACTGGGGATTGTACTCAATCTGCGATTTCTCAAGCATACGAATATATTCCTCACGAAAGTTTTTGCGATTATGATGCTCTGCTTGGTTTTCGATATATTGGGCAACACGCGATACTTGTGAGTGAGAATATGAGAACACTCCATATCCATTTTGCCATCGAAATCGACAGGGAATAATTCTGTTCTCATTAATGTATTTTGTCGACTTGCTTTTTATCTCTTTTACCAAATCGGAAATGCTAATATTGGGTTTCAATCCAATCAGAATATGAGTATGGTCAGGATTGCAATAAATAGATATAGGTTTGCATTCGTGGTGTTTTATTATGCCACATATATATTTCTGGATGTCAACTCTGGCGGATTCGTTGATTAAGCTTTGGCGGTATTTTACGCTAAATACAACTTGTATGTATACTTGGCTGTAGGTGTTTGCCATTTTTGATCAAACGTAATTCTTTTTGATCATAATTACCTAGGAATGAAAGACAAAAAGCTCCTATGGAGCTTTGATTTAGGGCGTACCTGAATTCGGGGCTATAGATGATTGACTCCTATGGAGTCGGGAAATTTTCTTGATATACATACAATTGACTTATAAAACAATTCTGTTTATAGATGATTGACTCCTACGGAATCGGGAAATTTTCTTGATATACATACAATTGACTTATAAAACAATTCTGTTCTATAGATGATTGACTCCTATGGAGTCGGGAAATTTTCTTGATATACAGACAATTGATTTATATGCTATTCGGACTGACAGATGATTGCCTACTATGAAATCTATAACACAAAATGCACTGCGGCTCCATCGGAGCCTTTTATCTATAACCATAATCAACACACCATACCCCTTGGCTCCATCGGAGCCTCTTATCTATACCCCATCCTCCCTCTACCGCTTATTTAGTCCGCCTATAAATTTACCTAAAGCGGGCAGTATTGTTAGCATTTTAACAGTAAAAACTTTGTGAATTCAGCACGTAAAATTATTTTTGCAATGTTAAAAAATTAACAATTACCAAGAACATACGTAAAAGGGTATTGAATAATAATGGCAAAAGTTAAATCACTTGCTGATCTAAAGGCATTAAGAAGCTCGCTTCAGTCTAAGGTAGACCTTAGAGAGAAGAGTGACGCTCCTGAACAACACGTTCAGATTAAGGTTGCAATGGCAACATGTGGAATAGCTTCAGGTGCAAAAAACACCATGAATTTCTTCATCGAAGAGCTTGAAAAGAGAAATATCGAGGCTGTAGTTACACAAACAGGCTGCATGGGATATTGCTATGCAGAACCAACTATTGAAGTAACCGTTCCGGGAAAAGACCCTGTTGTATTTGGGGATGTAGATGATAAGAAAGCTGATGAAATCATCGAAAAATACATTAAGAACGGAGAATTAGTTGAGGGAATAATTCCTGTTAACTACAATACCATTGATGAATAATATAAAGCGGAGGAAATTTTAGAATGGCAAATTATAAAATGCATCTGTTAGTTTGTGGTGGTACCGGTTGTCGTGCATCACAAAGCGACTCGATCGTTGAGCACTTAAAGACAGAACTTATTGAAAAGGGTCTTGAAGAAGATGTTCAAGTAGTAACCACCGGATGTTTCGGTTTCTGCGAAAAAGGTCCAATCGTAAAGGTTTTACCAGATAATACTTTCTACACACAGGTAAAACCAGAAGATTCAAAAGAAATTATTGAAGAGCATATAATCAAAGGACGTAAAGTTGAACGTCTACTATATGTAGATCCTAAGAAAGAAGAATCTGTATCAGATTCTAAGCATATGGGATTCTACAAAAAGCAACTTCGAATTGCTCTTCGTAACTGCGGATTCATCGATCCAGAAGCTATTGAAGAATATATTGCAAGAGATGGTTATGCAGCATTCGGAAGAGCTCTTACCGAGCAAAAGCCTGCTGAAGTAATCAAAATCATCAAAGACTCTGGTCTTCGTGGTCGCGGTGGTGGAGGATTCCCAACTGGTTTGAAGTGGGAATTTGCTGCTAACAACGACGCCGATCAAAAATATGTAGTTTGTAATGCAGATGAGGGAGATCCAGGAGCATTTATGGATCGTTCAATCCTTGAAGGCGATCCTCATTCTGTAATCGAAGCTATGGCTGTTTGTGGTTACTGTACTGGTGCAACCAAAGGTCTTGTTTACATCCGTGCTGAATATCCACTAGCAATTGAGCGTTTAAAAACTGCTCTTGAGCAAGCCAGAGAATATGGTTTCTTAGGCGAAAATGTATTAGGTACCGATTTCTGTTTCGATATCGAAATGCGTTATGGTGCTGGTGCTTTCGTTTGTGGTGAAGAAACTGCATTGATTCACTCAATGGAAGGTCTTCGTGGAGAGCCTACTGTTAAGCCTCCATTCCCTGCTGAAAGCGGCTACCTAGGAAAACCAACAAACGTAAACAACGTTGAAACATTTGCAAACGTTCCTGTAATCCTTAACAAAGGTGCAGAATGGTTTGCAAGCATTGGAACCGAACGTTCTAAAGGAACCAAAGTATTTGCATTGGCAGGTAAAATCAACAACGTTGGTCTTATCGAAGTTCCAATGGGAACCACTCTTCGTGAAGTTATCTTCGAAATTGGTGGTGGTATCAAAGATGGTAAGAAGTTTAAAGCCGTACAAACCGGAGGTCCTTCTGGTGGTTGCTTAACCGAAAAACACCTTGATACTCCAATCGACTTTGACAACCTTATTGCTGTAGGATCTATGATGGGTTCTGGTGGTATGATTGTTATGGACGAAGACGACTGTATGGTATCTGTTGCTAAGTTCTACTTAGACTTTACCGTTGAAGAGTCTTGTGGTAAATGTACTCCTTGCCGTATTGGTAACAAACGCCTATACGAAATCTTGAATAAGATTACTGAAGGAAAAGGTACTATGGAAGATCTTGACAACCTAAAAAACATGAGTTATGTAATTAAAGACACTGCTCTTTGTGGATTAGGACAAACTTCTCCAAACCCTGTTCTTTCTACCATGGACAACTTCTATGATGAATATTTACAGCACATACAAGAAAAGAAATGTCCTGCTGGTCAGTGTAAAGCACTTATGAACTACGTTATAGAAGCTGATGCTTGTGTAGGTTGTACTGCTTGTGCTCGTGTATGTCCAGTTGGTGCAATTTCTGGTGAACGTAAAAAACCTCATACCATCAACATTGATACCTGTATTAAGTGTGGTGCTTGTATGGATAAGTGTAAATTCAGTGCAATCTTTATCAAATAAGAGGAGGACATTTTCAGAATGGAAACAATTAAGTTAACTATAGATAATAAGGTAGTAGAAGTTGAAAAAGGAACTACCATCTATCATGCAGCAAAAAAACTAGGAATTGATATTCCAGTTCTTTGTTACATGAAACTCGATGATATGAACATCGAGAATAAGCCTGCAGGATGTAGAATTTGTGTTGTTGAAGTTGAAGGTAGAAGAAATCTTGCTCCTTCTTGTTCTACCAACGCAATGGACGGAATGGTAGTAAAAACCAATACCGTACGCGTAATCAATGCTCGTCGTACTGTAATGGAATTTATCCTTTCTGACCACCCTAAAGACTGTTTATCTTGTGCAAAATCAGGAAACTGTGAGCTTCAAGATCTTGCTATCAAACTAGGTATCCGTAAGATCCCTTATTCTGATACTTGCGAGCAGTCTTCATACAGAATGGACACCTCTCCTTCTATTATCCGCGATATGGATAAATGTATTATGTGCCGTCGTTGCGAAACCATGTGTAATGACGTACAAACTGTAGGTGCTCTTTCTGCAATCAACAGAGGATTCGAAAGTGTTGTTTCTCCTGCATTCGAGATGAATCTTGAAGCTTCTCCATGTACCTACTGTGGCCAGTGTGTTGCTGTTTGTCCTACTGGTGCATTAACTGAAGTAGATTCTACTCCTGATGTAATTCGTGCACTAGCCGATCCAACCAAAACCGTTGTTGTTCAAACTGCTCCTGCAGTAAGAGCTGCTCTTGGTGAAGAGTTTGGTATGGAAGCTGGTACTCTTGTTACTGGTAAAATGGTTACTGCATTGCGTGGTCTTGGTTTCAACTATGTATTTGATACCGATTTCGCTGCCGACCTTACCATTATGGAAGAAGGTACTGAGCTACTAGGTAGACTTAACGATCACCTGAGTGGTAAAAAAGATGTTAAACTTCCTATCCTGACTTCTTGTTGTCCGGGTTGGGTGAACTTCTTTGAGTATCACTTCCCAGAATTGAAAGATATTCCATCTACTGCTCGTTCTCCACAGCAAATGTTTGGTGCTATCGCAAAAACTTATTTTGCAGATAAAATCAGCATCAAAAGAGAAGATATGGTAGTTGTTTCTATTATGCCTTGTATTGCTAAGAAATACGAGTGTCAGCGTGATGAGTTTGCAACTGATAACAACCCAGATGTTGACTTCTCTATCTCTACTCGCGAGTTAGCTCATATGATTAAGGCTGCAAACCTTGATCTTAACCTACTTGAAAACGACGATTTCGATGCTCCTCTAGGTCAATCTACTGGTGCTGGTGTAATCTTCGGTGCTACAGGTGGTGTTATCGAGGCTGCTACCCGTACTGCTTACGAAGTTCAAACTGGTAAGAAACTTGAAAAAGTTGACTTCGACGAACTACGTGGTATGGAAGGTATCCGTTCTGCTACTATCGATTTTGATGGTATCGATATCAACATTGGTATTGCACACGGTTTAGGAAACGCTCGTAAACTTCTTGAAGACATTAAGGCTGGTAAATCTAAATTCCACGCTATTGAAATCATGGCTTGCCCTGGTGGATGTATTGGTGGTGGTGGTCAACCACTACACCACGGAAACTCCGAAGTATTGAAGAAACGTGCAGAGGCATTATATAGAGAAGATGCGGGTAAACCAATCCGTAAGTCTCACGAAAACCCTGATATCGTTAAACTATACGAAGAGTTTTTGGAAAGACCTTGTGGTGAAAAATCACATCACTTACTACATACACATTATTTCAATAGAAGAAAAGAACGTAAGTTCAATGTATAATCCTGGAATGTTATTAAGATAAAAAGCCATGTCAGAAATAAAAGTAAAATTGAAAGAAAAGGATATTGCAGCTATTCAAGAGATCTGTAAATCTTTCGATAATAAAGCTGGTGAGCTAATTAATGTTTTGCATAAAGCACAAGAGCATTTCGGTTATCTTCCTGCTGAAGTACAAGAGCAGGTTGCTGAAGGATTAAACATTAGTGTTGCTCATGTTTTTGGAGTAGTAACTTTCTACTCTTTCTTCACCATGATTCCAAAAGGACGCTACCCAATTTCAATCTGTACTGGTACAGCTTGTTATGTTCGTGGTGCTGAAAACGTTCTTGAAGAATTTAAGAAGGAACTTAAAATTGCAGTTGGCGAAACCTCTGAAGATGGTAAGTTCTCTCTTGCATGTCTAAGATGTGTTGGTGCTTGTGGTCTTGCTCCTGTTGTTATGGTAGGTGACAAAACCTATGGTAGAGTTTCTCCTGATGGAGTAAAAGAAATTCTAAAAGAATATGAAGATAAAGAATAATCTTCCTTCTGAATTTCAATTCTTATAGCAAATATTACATTTCTATATATAAACAGGCTGTTCAAATCGAACAGCCTGTTTTGTTTTTATATCCATTTTGTTGCATCAATTCATAAACTTAAACGGCTTTACTTCTACAAAGAAGACATTCCTTTTCTATTATATAAACATTTACAAGCTATAAATATTTATATAATAAAACTTAATCTAAAGATGCCTGATAACTCAAAACAAATTGCAATAATTGGCGGCGGCGCAAGCGGACTAATGGCTGCTAAAAATCTAATTGATCTGAATCTATCGCCAGTAATATTTGAGAAAAACACCTTTACAGGAGGAGTTTGGGCAAATAAAGCCGATCCAAAATCTTCTCCGGGACATGAAGAACTTATGACAAATATATCTAAGAGAAATATGTCTATCTCCGACTATCCATTTCCCGATGATACAGAACATTTTCCATACTGGCGAAAGGTATGCAACTATATTGAAAGCTATAAAGATCATTTTAACCTGGAAAAGGTAATTAAATACGGCCATACCATAACTGATCTTACAAAAACCGATAATGGCATTCTTGTTGAAGGATTAGATAATCAGAATCATAAGTATAGTGCCACTTTTAGCAAAGTAATTGTTTGCACCGGACTATATTCCAAACCCTTCTATGCCAAAATAAAAGGAATAGATAATTACTCAGGGAAGATTCTTCATTCTATTAATTTCGACAAATCATCTGACTTTAAAGGCAAAAAAGTTCTTGTAATTGGATATGCAAGTAGTGCTGTCGACATAGCAGCATGCCTTGCCCGCAATGATGTAGACACCTATTTATCCTATAAAAGTTTAAGCTTAGTTATACCTCACTTCTTCGGAAACCGCCCTTTCGACTATCTAATATCACGCTATACAACACTCCTCCCTCCTTGGTATTTTACATGTCAATTCAGGAAGAACT
Organism: Bacteroidales bacterium; assembly: GCA_041725955.1. Taxonomy (GTDB): domain Bacteria; phylum Bacteroidota; class Bacteroidia; order Bacteroidales; family JBGRPZ01; genus JBGRPZ01. Next base: position 41,891 of record JBGRQE010000017.1, on the reverse strand, counting down.
TTTTCAGATCCGAAAAAGGGAGAACAAAGAAACTATTGAAAGACCCTCCGATTCAACCTGAAAAGTATAAAATATGCTCTTCTTCCGACTTTAGAGACTTGGCGAATAATGGTAAAATTACAATCTACCCCGAAATCGAAGGAATAAATAAAGAGACTATAGTTTTCAAGAACCATGAATCTATAAAAGCTGATTATATAATCTTCGCCACAGGCTACACTCCAAATTTCCCTAATCTTAATGGATTTGATATTCCATTTAAAGGAAATCTGCCCCTAGCTTACAAGCATATATTTCCTGTAAAAGAAAAAGATATTGCGTTTATAGGTACTCCATTTGTACGTGGAGGAACATTTCCTTTCTATGAAATGCAAGGCCGCTATATTGCTCATATTTTTGGAGATTATACAAAGCTACCTTCAGAAAGAGAAATGGCAGCCGATATTCATAAAACTCAGCAAATCAAGAAAAGTAAAAACAAACTCTATTTTGTCGAAAAACCTATTCCTTACATGGATGCTTTAGCAAAACAAATTGGAGTATTCCCCTCCTACCTGCATAAGCCCAAATTCCTTCAATCGATATTAAGAGGCCCTTTTTGCTCGGCTCAATATCGGATTAATGGGAAAGCCAAATGGAAAAAAGCAAAAGACTATATAATTAAAGGCAAGCTACAATAAATACCTGCAAAGCGGATTTTAAATATAATTGCTTTATGTTTCTCCCTGCAACCAATGCCATGTTATACATATTACCGCCTCAACGTATTTAATTATATGAAAAGGATAGACGTTAAAGGCTATAAAAAAAATATGTAACTTTAAATTCTTATAAATGAGTATCGTCAGAATCTAATCACCCCCTATTACCGTAAATTAATTATTGCCAATGAAAGTATTAATCGTAGGTGCTGGAATTACAGGATTAACTTTAGCCAACCTATTACAGCAGAAAGACATAAACACAAGTATTGTAGAAAAATCGCCCATAATTACAGACTCGCAATACTCAATAGCCCTTTGGCCAGCAGGCAGCAGGGTTTTAAAAGGGCTTGGCTTATATGAAAAGTACAAGGAGAGCAGCATAAAAATCAAAGAATTCAGCATTACTACTGATAGCGGATCTTCTTTGGCAAATTATAATATGAGTAATATTCTAGCAGATTATGGTTCTTTAAGGACCATTGTTATTGGCGAATTCAAGAAGATATTAATCGATAATTTCGGTAGAGAGAAAATAGAAACAGGGAAAACTATAAAAACCATTCTTCCTTCGGCCAATAATGTCGAGGTAATGTTTAGCGATGGTGGGGTAAAAACATACGATTTGGTAGTGGGTTGCGATGGTAAGAATTCTATAGTAAGAAAAGGCCTTTTTCAAAAAGAGACCATATTTAAAACCAATTGGTCGGGATGGGCATGGCGTGTAGATGCTGCAATAAAAGATTACAACAATAAAATTCAGGAAATATGGGGGAAGGGTAAATTTCTATCTATATTTCCTGCAAACAACGGAATTTTCTGCTTTGGAGCAATGCCCGATTCTAAGATTAATATTTCTGCAGACCATGCTACCTCAGAATTTATACATTCCACTTTTGGAAAATTAGGTAAAGACGCTGCAAAGTTGCTATCATACCAAGGAAATATAAAAGACATTTCATTCTGGAATTTCACAGATGTCAGGCAACCCAAATGGTATCAAAACAGAGTAGTTTTATTGGGAGATGCCTGCACTTCCATTATTCCGGTAGCATCATTGGGAGCTACAGCAGGAATGGAATCTGCAGCTGTTTTAGCTGATGAACTTGGACGTACAGATAGTCATCATATAAATCACGCACTGAAATTATATTACAAAAGACATTTAGAGCGAATAAATACAATTCAAAAGAACTCTCGAAAAACAGTCAGCTGGATGTTTATAAATGGAAAATTCCGCACTTTAGAACGGAATTTATTGATTGAAATGGGAAGTGGTGTTAATTTTTTCAAGGATATAATTGACTATATGAATGAGCCGATTTAAGGATGATCATCACTTTCGAAATAAGTTTTTATGCTGGTAACTCCACTATAATCTACAGGAATTTTATATAGGGTTTCTGTGCGTCCAAAAATTTCTGTAAAGACCAAGTATCCTGACAAATCAAATTCTCCCTGTCCCAATCGGATAATTGCATTCTTACGACCTACTACAATTTTTGTTTTCTCACTGCCCATAAGATGGTATTCAAAGGGAATATCTTGCGTATATAATTTCTCACTGCCATTAATTAGAATATCCGTTTTTCCGTGAACATAAGCTTTCTTACCTATATTTTCTTCATATTTCCAATGTGATACTAAATCGCTAACACTCAAATCAGGTATTTGCAAATTTGTTTTCCAACGATCGCGTACCTTTATTGGCTTGGTAGGATAGAAAAAAGCCATTTGAAACAAACTTGTGAAGAATACTCTTTGACTAAGCATTAAATCGGCAATTTCAGTTTTTGAGAGTGCATAACTTGCCTTTAGTAAAGAAATTTGCTTACTCCTTTTTTTCAGATAGTTTTCTATTCCAGAAATAGATAAATAATGCCCTTCTTCAGTTAAAGACAACTGAAGAGTTTTATCTAATATGGGTTCATAAAAATGATATAGAAAATTTGAAGAATCGGATAACATTGAAGAGTTCCAACTAAATGTAGAGTCCTCTTTTCTAAATTCTACATAAATACTATCTAGTGTAATAGAGAAACTCCATTGTTTAACTTTAGTCTTTTTAATATTTACTTTAGACAAAACTCCAAATAAAATTTCAAGCTGATAGGTGCTGTCTTGATCAGCATGTTTAAAACTCTGCAGAGTATTATTAGTTAAAATATAAGAATGCTCCTGCCCTACTTTCATTTCAATTGTGTTTTTGGGTTTACATTGAAGCAGGCATAAAATAGACAACAGGAATATCAATAACTTAGATGGCATAAGAACAGAATTTAGGTAAATTATTGCTGTTCGCTAAAGTTAATAATTTTAAAGATAAAAGGCACCTCAAAAAGACACCTTTTATCTCATTATCACTATTTTACCTTTTTGATTTTCAATAGTTCTCTCTGTGAATAAAGTAATCCTCCAACACCTAGAGCAATCATAATCCAAACTCCATCTCCAATGGGAGCACCCCCTCCACTTGGAGCTCCATTTAAAGGTTGATTATCATTACTACCATGATTTCCTGGTGGTGGTGGAGGACCTTGTCCTTGAGAAAAACATAGTTGAGAATATATAAAAAGGCAACAAGCTAATACGCTGATCTTTTTCATAACGAAAATTTAGTGGTAAATAAAACAATTGGTATTATGACCTTGCTCTTGAAAATTTAGAATACAACCTCCTAAAGGCAAAGGAAATATCAATTCACTTTTAGAATAAACAGAAAACTTGCTCTTAAATAATAATAACCTACCCTGCAAATCAAATATCGAAAGCTTTCCTGTATGAATCTTTGAATCATTTGATTTTAATAGAATTCTATCTTTATTATAAGATGCAGTCAATATTCTTTTCGATATTCCAGTGCATTCATAAAGGGAATTCCCTTTAAGTTGAATGGCCATAAGATTTGCTTTTCCTCCCCGACTACCTACCTCTATATTAAAGTGAAGCTGTTTTAATTCAATATACTTTCCATCAACAAAACGAAGTAATGTATATCCTAAATTTCCCTTTGTTTTTATCTCTACAGTATATGTGCCGTCTGGAGCATCAAAAAATAATTCTCGTAGAGTTGAGTTTAAAGGAAGTGTTTTTTTGGAATATTGTATTCCTGATTTATCTATATAATAGATTTGAGGAGCTTGAGAAACTCCAAATAATTTTGGTGCATCATTTTTATATGAATAGTTCTCTGAGCCATTCGTTGTAAAAACAAAATGGAATTCATCCTTATAATAATTCTGTTTATTGGTAATCTCAACTTCAACTTTAAAATCAGACTCTGGAAGAACTTTTAACACTGGTATATTTATAGCACTTGGTGTCTTTAACTTAATATGATTGTTAACATCTTCAACTTTAATAAAGAAACCACTACAAGGTGGAATTTTCTGATTATTCTTTATTTTATAATTCCCACTCTGCTCATCCCATAAATAAGCATGATAATTAACCCCTTGCAATTCTAAGTTATCAGGATTCCATAGCAAACTATCAACAAAAGGATTGCCTAGAAAATGGTATCCATTTCCAAATTTCGGAGAAAAAGATAAGCTGTTAAATTCAATATCCTGAGTACATATTTCTCCATAAAAACATATAGGTTTTTGCTTTTTACTTGCATACAAAAAGCCTTCACCTGAACAAAGCTTGCTGATAGAATTTTGTTCTTGCTTATAATTTAGCCAAGCATTTTGACTTTCAGACCATTTATATAAATCTTCAGACTCATGAGGGATAAAACATGATTGATTCACCTTGATTTCCCCTGCCGGAGAACTTAAGTATGTCCATGTAGATTCGTTCTGATCATATCCATGACATGACATATAATAATGTAAAGGAATATTAGAAATGGCATTTCCTTTAATACTTAAAACAGGACGCTTACTAAAGCTACCATACATATTTACAGATCTACATTGAACTTCACTCACATCATTACAAAAAGGAGAATTGGTTTTATCTGAAAGAATATTAATCTCTGTTTTCAGATTAGGATAATTCGGAAACCAATTATTAGCATCTACCCAACTACCACTCTCTTCACCTACCCAATAAGATATATCATTCTCCCATTTAGGAGAAGTTATATTACACAAATAGTTATTTCCATTAATATCTTTTTTGAGAGAAGCTTTAAAACTAATTCTATGTAAATTATTGTTTGGGATAGATTGTAAATCAAAAAATTCTGAATAATCGCCAGTTTGAATTTTCAAACAATTTCCTTCATTAGGAACAATAGGATTATCTGTTAGAAACAAGGTTTCAGAAATAATATCGTAATATAAAAAACCAAATGTCCAAAAATCACCTGCGTCCTCATTGGCCAAATTATAACAACTCCAAGGGCAAGCTTCAGAATTGAGTCCTTTTTCTAAAGTCTGTTGTTGAATAATTTTATTATTGGTTAACTTATAAGATATTTGATTGCCCCAATTGTTAAACGGCAATAATCTAAAGTAATATTTAGTGCCTGGCTTAAGTGATGTCCAATAAAATAATGGAATTTCATTCCTTAAATAGTATACACCATCATCAATATTACTAACGCTTAAATTTTGATCTAGAATTTTTCCTTCTTCAGGATTAACAAAACTATCATCTAAGCTACATTGCAATAAATAACCATCAGGAATACTATCCTTTACGCCATAATCCCAATCCATATAAATTGAATTTACTTCAGAAGACATATTGACATTGAATAAATTACATTTTGGAGCACCAGCTAATGTTTTCGTAGAAATAGAATAAGGCTTAGAATAGTTTTTATTCTCTTTATCTACAGAATAAATCTGATAATTATATTCTGTATCAAGATCTAAGGAAGTATCTTTAAAGCTCTTCGCTATACCAAAATAAATAATCTCTCCTCCAAAAACAGCATCTCCAATAGCACCACAATCATCACCATCAGATAAAACATCTTCAGAACTAAATTTTTCTTTACTCCGAATAATTAAAACTTTATGCTTAAATTCATTTGATTCTACTGTCAAAGTCAATTTATATTTACCGATATCCGAAATTTTACATTCGTTAGGCTTAGGCAATTTCGTTAAGCCATAAAAATAAATATCATCAATATAATAGGAGTCTTTAGTGTTGTCAGAACTATTTTTCTCATTAAATCTAATACGGAATTGTAAATAATCAGGAATATTTTTTAGATAAACAAAACCAGGATTAGTTTTCAAAACAGAAAATCCTGATTCAGAGAAAAACTCATCAAAAGCCAGCACAAGATTAGAATATCCTCTTTGTATAGAAACATTTTTTGCTGAACACCAAGAAGGTGTATTGATTTTTTTAATATCCAAATACAAATCATCACCTGCATCAGGACCATTGGCAGCCCAACAAACTTGAAGATAACCACATTTATAACTATCGCTAATCTCTAAAGCCTCAAATACGATAGAGGGATCATCTCCTTTCTTTGACGAACCACTAAAGCAAAGTGAATATTCTCCTGTTCTTACCTTCTTCTTACTTTTTGTGATTTCACCATTTTTTACAACCTTTTGATAATTCCATGCATTCTCTTGAGAATTTTCAAACCCCTGAAAACATATCATTTCTTGAGCTAAAATACATTTACAATAAAATAAAAAACATAAAAGGAATACGAATGACTTTCTCATAATATAATTCTTTATTAAGAAGTACCATAAAGCCCCTAAATGTTATCACCTAATTTGCATTTTTTTTAATTTTCAGTGAAAATATTTTATTAATTTGTCGCCAAGCGACTACACAACAGGAAAAAAATACTAAAATGAAAAAACTATTTGCTACGATCATTCTATCTGTAATAGGATTTTCAATTGCTACAGCTCAAAGGTGCGATCCGAATCCAAAAGACATAAAGGGAATTAAACAAATTGTTAAGGCTTGCGTAAAATCAATATCAGGAAAAAAAGGACAAGAAAGAGATTGGGATAAATTTGAAAGTCTATTTTTACCCACTGCACAACTATGTGCAGTTGAATGTAATCCTGACACCAATTACTTAAGAGTAATTCCAATAGAGAGATTTCTTGACACTTACAAAGAAATATATGAGAATCACACTTTTTTTGAGAAATCAAAAAAGATTCACATTCGAAAATTCAGAAATATTGCACAAGTTCTACAAGTATACGAGTTAAAAATAGATACAGAAGAGAAACCCATAATGGGTATTAACAGTTATCAATTAATCTATAAAAATGGTAGATGGTGGATTACAAATTTACTTTGGCAGGGAGAATGCGAAGAGGCAAAAATCCCTAAGGAATTAATGGAGTAAAAAATCTAATTCTAGACAAATTCAACAAACAGAGCCTAACACGTTTAAGTACACGACAATTATATTTTATCAGCTCTTATGCTCTAGATAAATACACTCCATATGGGTAGCTTTAATATACAATCTCACCTTACTGTTTGATCAAGACAGGTGATGATTATATTATAGTCTAGAAGGTCTTTATAAAATAGCTTGGAGGTTTTCGTGAAATACCTTGGAGGTTTTCATCAAATAGCTTGGAGGTTTTCATGAAATACCTTGGAGGTTTTCATCAAATACCTTGGAGGTTTTCGTCAAATACCTTGGAGGTTTTCGTTAAATACCTTGGAGGTTTAGAGTCAATAAAGGTAGGTGTCTTTGAATTTAAAGGTAGGCATGGTAGTGATTTAAGGTAAGAGCATAGCGATTATAGCAATGGATATATACCTATCTTGAGTCTGTTAGTTTAAAATATCAATTCATATATTTCTCTCTCTATTAAGTTTTCGACTTGACCCATAATAAAAACATAAATCAATATAAATAAAAAAGGCTGCGAGGAGCAGCCTTTGTGTGTGTGTACTAAAATTCAGAAAAGCTAAAATATTTAAGCATGAATAGCTGTAAATACAATACAGCTTATAACAATTCTAATTTTCTCAAATTGGAAACTTGCTAACAATGCTTTTTATTATTAACAACACAAAAATAATTTGGAATTTAATGACAACCAAGAAAATAGCTTTTTTGTACAAAAACTCAACAGATTGTTACGATTCCAACATTTAGCTTATTTTTTGTTAAAAGCCATCTTATTTAGTACTTTTTTCTTTAAAAGGATTAAACAATTCGATAATTGGACGACTACCAAGTTTTTCCAAAGATTCTTTATAAGTATCTTTAGCTTTTTGCTTCTCTCCAATTCTTTCGTAATATCTTATTAAATAAGAATAAGCCAAATCTTTCCCCCAGGTAGGAGCATAAGGATTTGAATCATAGCTATCATTAAGAGAGATTGCTTTTTTTAGAATTTTCTCTACTTTTTTTCCTCCACCAAACATTTTAGGAGTATAAAAATCATAAATTCCATATGCCAATTGAGCACGTAAATTATTTGAATCAAGCTCAATAGCTTTCAAGCCAGCCTCTTCAACTTTTTTTGCTGAAAAAGGAACTTCCAAAAAGTTAAGATAATTTAATTCAAGTCCTTTCATTATGCAAAGAAGGGCATAATCTTCACTTCTTTTTCTTTTTACTCCTTCAATATCTTTAATTCCTGTTTCTAAAGATTTTTTTGCTAAATCCTTTTTTTTCTCCTCTTGACCATACAAAATAGCAACATTATATTCGGCATATGCTTTCCAATAATCCAAGAGTGAATTATTACTTTTCTTTTGCAATACAGATAAAGAATCTAACATAGCATTAACCTGCTTTATATCATTATCGCGATAGACAGCTAGATCAATTTTCTTCTGTATATTATTTAATACCAATTGCTCTTGTGCCCTACTTTTGTTCAGACCTACCACAAGCATAAGAAGCAAAACAAGAATTGTGATTTTTTTCATAAGACAAAATATCTTTGTTATTGACTATATTTAGGTCATATTAAAATTGAAACTGAACGCCAAAATAAACTGATCGTCTAGAAAAGAATTTATTCTTTCTGATAGTGAAATTCCTATTATAATAATATGAATCAATATTTTTTCTGTCAGTGACATTATTAAGTACAAAATAAAGAACAAACATATCGCCATTTTTCAATGAGAATATCTTACTTACATTCAAATCTAATTTGAAATAGTCGGGATAGCGCATTGAATTTGTATCGCCATAAATAGGAAGATAATAATCTTCTTCAGGAGTTCCCCCTAAAATTGGTGTATATGGAATACCTTCTCGATACAATAATGATGTTCCTAAATTAAAGCCATGAGTTAGATCTACCTTTAAACTATGCTTTAGAAGATACCCCAAATTAAAATTAGATGAATACTTAGGTTGATTTACTTTCTCAGCATTCACCTGTGAAAGATTTACATCAGAAGTAATATACTTTCCAATTTGTTGTTGATAATTACCTTCAAAACCATAGATCTGATAGTCATCATGAGCATATAAATCTGTATTGTACTTATAATATACGCCAAGAGATATTAAAAAGTTACTCCCTTTTAGTTGATAATCTATACTTGCCTGTCGCGATCTGAATTCATTTCTATAAAACTGAATAACAGTTGGATTTAACACTCGAAAATACTGCCCTACACCAAGTTTTATATTTTGATTATCAGTCAAGTTAAATTTAAAATTAGCCTGACCACTCAAATAACTTAATTCTTTTTTTTCGGTAGGCACATTGGAACGTAATCCAGCACCAAACTCTAACCAGTTAGCTAACTTTACTTTACCATAAAAATAACCCTCAAGACGGTTTAGATTTAAAATGCTGTCTAGCTCTACACTTGGAGCATTGGGATCGTAAGAAGATGTTGCAGGAACAGTACCATTTAGCTTGGCTTTTCTAGCTTCGCCATCGACACCAATTTTCAATGTATTAGATCCAGGGAAATACCATGTATAACTGGTGCTGCCATAAAAGTTTTCAGCTCTTTGCTTTACATCTAAACTACCAAACTTGAAATCGCGTTCATTAAATCCTTGTGAAAAATTTAAACGAAATGCTGAATTATTTCGCTCATATGTATAGTTACCTATCTGAAAAAAATTGGTTTTATTATATCTGGTATCAGCTGATAAAGTCGGGTCATTAATGTCAATATTATAATCTTCATAATCATAATAAGCATAATATTTGAATCTATTATGGTCGTTTGGCTCAAAATAGAAGTTAAAAGACCCATCTCCTGAACCAAAACTATTTATTTCATCATAAGCTACCTTATTAATTTCTTTCATTAATCCCGAAAACTGATACCTTCCTTGTGCAGTAAAAGAAGCTTTCTTTCCAAGTTTCTGAGCTACTAAAGCTCCAACCTGAGAAATACCAGCATTAATTACTCTATTATTCTCGTTTACCTGATTTTGAGTGGTTAAAGCAATTAATCCAGAAGAAACATTACCATACTCCAATGGTGGATTAGAAGGAAAAACCAAAACCTGATTAACCATATCAGTACTAAAGATTGAAAAAGTACCAATATTATTATCTTGCTCAAACTTGACTGCATCGTAAACAGGAACATCATTTAAAAAGATTCCTGTTTCACGTGAAGGGCTACCTCTAAAATTAACCTCAGCAGTCTCGTTTACTGTAGTAGCACTTGGAGAAGATTTAACCGCAAGTATAGGGTCGTCCTTAGCTGAAGGATTCAGATAAATATCTATCTTTTTTATTGTTTGCTTAGTAAACTCTGTTGCTACAAGCCTTTGCCCTCTAATGGTTACTCCTTGAAGTAATTTACCTTCAGGATTCATTTTAATGGTAACATTTCCAGAAAGAAGAGAATTTACAGGCAATAGCATCTTTTGATAACCCAAATAAGATACCACTACTGTATCATTCTTATATTTTGAATTTAATATCAATTTAAAATTTCCTTCTAAATCGGTAGTAGTCCCCATTTGAATATTGTCTTTCAAATAGATATTAGCACCCAAAAGAGTTTCTCCATTTCCACTATCTACAATTTGCCCTGTAAGATTAAGATTAGGAATTTGATCCTTCAACTTTAAAGAATCTTGAGGAGAAATATCCTGTGCATTCTTATCTCCTGATATTTTATTAGAAATTTTTTCCTTATCACTATTAACCTTCTCAGGCAACAGATCAATTATTTTCTTCTTTGTTGTATCTGCAACACTTTGTCCTTTATTATTGGGGGATTCAGGTTTAGCACTTTGACTCTGACTCATAATCAAGTTTGAAAAGAGCACAGATAACACAAAAATAGTAAGTAGAGAAAGTTTTTTCATAAACTTTAGAGTTTAAAGCAGTAATTTTTACAATGATATTAGGGCCATCAATATTAGGTAAATTATAAATAGCCAATATACGGATATCATTACAAAGGTAATTAAAGCATATAAAACGGAACCTAAATGTCTTCTTCTAATTGTTTTAAATCCTCTAAGCTTTTTATCCTTAAAGTTACGAACCATCTCAATAAAATTATTATTGATACGGATTAACCAAGGTTGTAAATTAAAAGCATCGACAATAATAAAATAAGCATCAGTTCCTGGAATCAATGGATTTAGATTACCGACTAAACGCACAACCATAAAAAATGCAAATATTAAAGAGTAATATTTTACAGCTTCATTCTGGCTAAGCATATTTATATCGAACATTATAAATAATAGACAAAAGTCCATAACAACGCCCGACAGAGTAACTAATATCTTAGATTTTCTACTTTTCCAAAAGTGCATGGTATAAGTAGATGTATAAAATATAGGGAGAATAAGATTTGAAGTAGCAACTCCCATTTCATTCGATTTCCCACCAAATTTCTTGTAAACAATATAATGTCCCAATTCATGCAGAAATGACAAAAACAGAACTCCTGCAAAAACAAAAATCACCATCAATACTACGGGCAAATTAGCATCATAACCCCATTTAAATCCTGATCCAACATTATAGAAAAAAATGCTACCTCCAACGACTAATAGCAAGAGAAAAAATATGATTGCCCCCCATTGCCCTTTAGATTTCGAGAGAAAACGTTCGACAAGTTTACCTTTAAGGTCTATAGAAATTAACTTAAATAACTTATATCCTCCAGTAAATTCAACTCTAAATCCTAATTTTAGAAGACCTAATAACTGCATGATTTTTCCCACAACCATTCGCAGCTTCATCAATGTAACAGATTCTTTTGAAACAAAATCATCTTCGACCAATATCTTTAAACGAACCCCATGACCAATCAATGCTTTAATAAAATCGTAATCGATATCGTAATCAGAACCATATTTATCAATAATATCCATTACATCGTCATTCTCGGTGAAGATAGAAATCATATCATATTCAATCTCACTCATAGTAACAATTATCTCGTTACGACGATTCTTCAGTAGAAGCTGGCCTGCTTCAGAATCCCTTACCTTTATTTCAAAATCTGGATTAAGCTTCATATACGGTAATTTGACAATTTAACGATAAAAAAACTACTAAAAGGGGGAAATCCCCCTTTTTAAATCATCATAATGAGAGATAAAATCAATAACTATCTGCTTGCTGAGCAGGTGTTTTTGATTTTTCTTCTGGCAATGGTCCAACAACAATTGCATTGGATATCATTTCTTGCCGCCCCTCTATTTCAACCAATTCAGCTAAAGGATCATCTAAATAACCACCCAAAGCACAAACTCCAATGTCTAATGCTGAGGCAGCCAAATATACATTTGTCATAATTGATCCAGAATCGACCATGGCAAAACGAACCCCTCTATCCTGATACTTTAAGGTTAGACGACGAAGATAAGTTCCAAAGACAATATATCCCCCAATATTTCCAAACTCGATATCTTCACGATTGTCGGTAAAGAAGGCATGATTAACAGCATCCATATCTTCATCCTGTGCAAACTTTCTTACAGTGTCGAAAGATTCATTTGCAATATTATAGTAATATACGCCAGGATCCATTCCTTCGACATTCATACTAATAAAGAACAATTCAATAGGATATAGACCTCCTCCCGATGCAATATTTCTTCTTTTATCTTCCAGAATATAATAGCTTAATTTAAACAGATCACAAATCTGCTGATATGTCATTCCCTGATCACCAAAAGTTCTGGTAGATTTTCTTTTTTCAAAGATTTTCTTTAAAGCTTTTACACTATCATTATCCTCTTCAGAAGTTTGCAAAGGTTTCTTCTCAAAATAATTTAAGTCTGGAGTATAAAAAGTCATAGCATTCACATGGAATGGACTTTGACGTAATAATCCAATATGATCTGAGAAATCAAGATTATTAAAATCGGTTAATTTTGTATGCTCTAGAAAATCATAAGTAGTTGGGCTTACATAATCATCATAAAATAAATCCACTACTTCCTTACGTCTTTTTCTTCTCATGGCTTTTGAGTTTAAATGTTAGAATCAAGTTTCAGAATTCCATTAAGGGAATGGATGTGGAAGATGAGTAAACAACTTATCTTCATCAGAAAAAATTTCTGGTCCCAAAAACGGATAATCATGAATTCCTGTTAAATAAGCCCATCCAGGCACTAAAACACGAACGACTTTAAAGCCAACAGAATCCACATCTGGAGATGTTAAATCTACTCGAATTACATGAGGAACATCTGCTTTCTCCAATTCCTTTTTACTTAATGACGACATATGAGGCTGTGGATACTCCGTTACAATAGGTTCCGGTTTTTTCTCTTCAGCCAGTGCTCTTTTTATTATAGGCACCTTCGTTCTATAGTTTGGAAAACTATTATAGAAAGCAAAGTGCTTATTAAAAGAGTTAACTCCTTCAAGAGATTTTTCTGGTTCCACCTCTTTTAAATGCTTTTCGTCATCAAGCATTATTCCTAGCTCAACTCCTTGATAAGACTCTAATACAGCCTTAATTAAGGCATCTTTAAGATTAAAACGGGAAGAGCATCCCATACTTTGCAAGAACTTACCTTTATGCCAATAAAACATAAAGCAAATTACTGTATTTACTGGACCCAAATGAGAAAGATCATAAAACTTCATTTTAATTTTATTACTCTTTATCAAGGTAGTAATTCTCTCTATATCTTTATCATCTTTGAAAAAGTCAAGAACAGTATCAACTGTATATACAGGAACTTCCAACTGATGATACCACCAATTAGCAAAAGCATTTCTTTCAGCAGCTTCTAAAAAACCACCAATCTGAGCTCCTTCAATACTATCACCTGCAGACAAACCTGTAGAGGTTTGGTATAAATAGACATTTTCTTTTCCTTGATTATCATAAGGAAGAAAAACTATAAATGCAGGAACATAAATAATTTCATCATTATTTTTCAAATCCACTCCACGAATCCAAAAAACAGAATCTTCTTCAGTAAAAGGAACAATATTATCTCCATCCTTAGCAAATTTTTCATATTGCTTTGGAGCATACAATTTTAACAAATCAGGACGAAGAGCATTCAAGCCCCTATCTTTTAACTCTTTATAAGTAGCATACGTTAAACGATTTTTATCTATATACCCAGACGAAAATCGCTCCATAAATTCACCAATAGTCGACATTTCTGCATCACGCTCAGAAAAGCCAATACCACCAGAAACTACACTATGAGACAAAGAGCCTGTATATTTTAAACCCAAAGATTCACAACTTGCCTGATAAAGAATATTTGGTAATAATTTCCTATTTGGAAGATGAACGATCTTTCCGGTCATCATTCCTGCCTCGGTTCCAACATAGCTCATAATAAGTAGTTTTAGTATGGATAATAATGAGAAGATGAATTACAAACTTCACAATCGGAAATCTTAATAATTGTAGATTTCTCAATACACAACCCAACAGGATCAATCAAAATTGAGTGATTCATCAATTGAGAAAACAATCCATCATATAAAAATACTTTTTCAAGCTCCAGACTTAAATGAGAAAGCATCAAGTCATAATATTTCATATCAGAAATTCGCAGTTCACTTAATGATTTCTTATCTGGAATCTCCATAAATCTAACAAAATCAGTAGGATTAGCAAGGTTGGTTATTTTTCGTTTCAAATAACAACTTAGGCATGGAGTTTTGAACTTAGGATTAACAAACGGCCCTAAAGTAACAGTATTCTGTTCCATTCCAATATGTAAAAGAGGAATACCTTTAGAATAGGCCTCTGCATTTATTTTATAAACCTTTTCATAATTTTCAAAGATTGGAGAAAACAATACAACTACGTCTGCATTTTCAGGAAGCTCTACGGTTTGATTCTCTCTAAAGTTTATGAATTTGGATAGTTTTAAATTTCGTCCCTTCCCATTTAAAACTTCAATTATATTTTTTGCTTCTTCTTCAGTAATTGAACTTGCTACAAGTACTGTTTCTTTAGTTTTTTCTTCCCAGTTAACTTCTTCTTCAGATTTCTCAAGAGTTACTACTTCATTTTCGTCTAACCACTCTAAGATCTGTAAGAAAAATTCTTCATCATCCTCTAAAGCATCTTTTACTTTAGCATAAACCTCGCCGATAGTCTCCGAAACTTTAATTGCTTCAACACAGTCTTCAACAAGCTTTCGCTCATCACCCTCTACTTTGAATAATTTATGATCGCCTTTATATAGATACAAATGATCTATTCCGCTGTAGATATTCAGGTTTTGTAGTTTAATTTTTCTTTCTGGTGTTTCCATATCGCGAAATTATTTCTGATAAACAAAAAAGATTTGAAATGAAATAAAAGGAGGTAATATTTTGAGTCTAAGGTTTAATGCAACAATTACATCTATGGTAGTAACGTATGTGGCTGCCGCATTGTATACAACAAGCACACATTTTTAAACAAAAATTAATTAAATCCCCCCTTTGTTCCAAAAAAACAAAGCCCACCTAATGGTGGGCTTCAAAACAATTTTTTTTAAGCTTTACATGTAGTACAAGTACAAGTACAAGTACAACATCCAGCAGCAGCTTTTACAGAAACTATACCATCAGATAAACCTCTGTTTTCAACAGCAGTGATAGTAAGCTTAAGATTTCTTTTTCCTTCATTCTTTTTCATAGCATCATAGTTTAGTGAGTTCAAAAAAAATTTATCCAATTACTACTAAGTTTGTGCTTAGTAGTAGCTTACTAATTATGCACAAGTAGTACAAGTTGAAGTACAAGTACAAGTACAAGCTGCAGCAGCTCTAATAGCTCCAATACCAGTTGAAAAATTACGATTTTCCAAAGCAGAGATTGTCAAGTTAAGCTGTTTTTTTCCTTTTTCTTTCATAGCATCATAGTTTAAAAAGTAAACAATAGTTTTCCTTGAGTTTGAAAACAAAAACAAGTATCTTATATTTAATCCAAAAAGCCAATCATAGCATGACTTTCAGAGAATATTCAAATTGTAAAGATAATATGTCTTTTGCCCTTTAAATATGTGTTCATAGCACACATCCAAATTATAAATTCATAGCTTCTTTAATAAGAACTGAGAAATAAGCCAACCAATAAGCATTAAATTAATCTCAGTAAGTATTTCTACTTATAAAACTACTTAAGTTTTATTTTATTGCTACTTGATAAAAAAAAAGTTAAAATTTAATTTTTACCTTGCAATAAAGGATATAAAAGAACCGTAGAAGTATAAATACTATGCTATCTCTAACGAAACAACTCTAAGAAAAATTATGAATAAAAAACAAGCCAACAAGTTTTCTCAAATCTTAGTAGAAGCATTTAAACTATTAGCAATTCTACTTATTCCTATATTTTGTTACTTAAGCCTTATAGGTATATCATCAACAATATTCTTACAACACTCAGACTCTCAATTACTTTCTACACTAATTCCATTAATTTCAGCCTGTATATTCTTCCTAATTCTTTCTTTACTATATTTAAAAAAAGGTAAAGAACAATGGAAAAAATGGGGTATAACAGAAAAAATAAATATAAAATACTTTCTACATTTTTCTTTAATAGCTACTGGAATAATTATCATTTCAGCTTTAATAATTATTCTTTTAGGAGGAGGTGAAATTGATATTTTAGGAGCAAAAACAGTCTCTCTAATTCCTGCAATTAGTTTTTTTATTTTTGTTGCTGCTGTTGAAGAATTCTCTTTCAGGATGTTTATTTTCCATTTTATGAACAAAAGATTCAACTTTATAACTTCAATATTAATTACAAATATCTTATTTAGTATATATCATTTATTAACTCCTGGTATTAGTATTTTACCATTGTTTAATCTTTTTTTAATCGGCATACTCTTTTCACTTGCATACGTAAAAACAAAAAGTATATTTATACCTATAGCTATGCACTTTTTCTGGAATTTTATCCAAGGGCCAATCTTAGGTTTTGATGTTTCTGGGCTGGTATTTGACAATATCTTTAAATTTGAAAATAAAGGGATGAGTATTATTAACGGAGGAAATTACGGACTTGAAGGCTCTATAATTACTACAGTTCTTCTACTTATAACTTCCATTATATTATGGAAAAAAAGAAAAAGTGAAACTATTACTAGTAAAAACGCTAAGTTTCACTTTTTAGATAAAAAATAAAGAAAAGCTTAAACCCCACAATATAGCCCTGAGGACTTAAAGATATAGAAGGTCTCTAAAATATGTTCTAATTAAAACTAGCAAAAAATAATTGCAAAGCTTTTAAATCATTCTTTTCCAATAGATTTTTAAAAAGATTAAAATTGGGGAAGAATGATTTTATTTTATCAGAATGTCGAAACATCATTTCAAAATCAACTTTAGCCTCTTCTCTTACATCTATTAAATCATGAAGAGTTCTTTGAAACTTTAAAAACAAATCTTTTTCATTATACAAAACTTCATCATCTATAGAAATAACTTTTAAAAAATTATCTAGTAAGTTCTTGTCTCGCAACTCAATACTAACAGCAATCCCCTTAAAAACATGTGAAAAAAAGAATTTCTGATAATTATCATCATTAAATTCATTTAGAGGAATTGGCTTAAATTGAGTTTTCGAAAAAACACTAACAATTTTTTCCTCTGCACCTACGATTAGATAACAAAAGGCTTTTAAACTTGCTAATCCCAACTTTTCGTAATTTTCCTGATAATAATTCTCTGCTTTTATTAAAAGTACCAAAACTCGCTCTGCATATTCTTTTTTCCTTGTATTATTTAAACCACTGAAAAAAGAAATAAAATAATTTAAAACCCAATTGGTATAATAATCTTTAAGCGTACTTTTAAGACAATAACTCTCACCCTCTATTAGTATCTCCTCCATACTCTTAAAATCACCAAACAGAGAATGAATCTCTCCTTGCAAAGAAAAAAACTTCTCGGCAAAAACACTTTTTTGATTCAGAAGACTAGATGGTATTTGTTGTTTCCCAAGCTCCAGTAATTTGGTATAATCCTTATCTTCAACAGCTTTCACATACTGAACATGTAAAAACTCAAATATTTCTTTTAAACTTTCCTGCATAATTGCAATTTTTTTCGCAAAAATAAAACTTTTAATCTGTTAACTTTTTCACATCAACCCTCAAAAGATTACGATTTACTTTTGGGATAAAATTTAAAATACATTAAATTTGAGTAAACTCAATAAATTTCTATAGCTCAGAAATAAACTTAAATCAAAAGAACCTAAATAATGAAAACTATTCTTTACGTAGACTGCGAAACCGTTAAAAATCTAGAACTACACGAATTCTTTGATACTGATTTTGAGATATATCTTTTTGTATTGGTATCAAAAAGAAAAAACATAGCTTTTAAGAATGAAATAAAATCTTACCCAAACATAAAATTACACTTAATAAATGGTCAAGATAGATTATGTATACTCTCACATATATCATTTTCTATTGGCAAAAACATAAAATATAACTCAAAAGAAACTGAGTTTATAATAATCAGCAGATCTTCTGAATACAAAAGCTTAATAAAGTATATGAAATCTAAATCGCGAAAATGTCGACGACTTGAAGATTTAAATATGAAAAGCATTGAGCACTCTCTCAACAAAACAGATAAATCACCCAAAAAAATCAGAAAAGAAGAAAATTTTGAAGAAATTGCAGAAATTCTAAGGCATATAAAACCCCTAAAAAGACCTAAGAAAAAAGATTCTCTTATAAATTACATTTCGAATTTACATAAAGAAAAACCTCACAAACTTGAACTTGCCAACAAAATTTACGATTTTCTAATTCAATCAAAATTGATTACAGAAAAAGAAGAAGAAATAAATTATCTCTTCAACGAACCAACACAAACCCCTGATTACAATAAAGAAATGAGTCTTCTAACAACAGAATAATTCTGAAACGAAGTAATTAAAACATCTGGATCTGCATTCATTACCCGAATAGAATTTTCTAAAGTATTGCCAACAGCAATAGTATAGCTTTTATTATCTTTTCCAGCTTGGATATCAGGAACTCCATCTCCGATCATGCAAACATTTTCGGAGCGGAGATTCTTTTCTGAAATAACCGCCTGAAGAGTTAACCCCTTTGATGCTTTTTGAACTTCATTTAAGTCATACCCATAAACTCGATTAAAACATGAAACTAATCCCACAAAACCCATAAGCCACTCAGCTTGAGGCTGAAAATTAGCAGTTAAGCCATAACAATTTCCTTTAGTTCTGCATTCCTTCAAGAAATCCTCACTCCCTCCCATCAAATAATCACGAGGATTTTTGCCATACAATTCAATTATATAGTTTCTCAGAAACATCATCCATTTTGTATTTAAATCACTATAACTTAAATTTAAATCTCCAATTTTAGAAAAAGCATGAATCATATAGTCTAATTTATCCTTTGGAGATTTTCCTTTTAAAATTTTCCGCAATTCATTAGCCTCAGACACCTCAATTGAGTCTGGTTTATAGTCTATATCAAACAAATTAAACTTTATAGAATGTATCATCCAAGCATAAGCAGATTCGTGAATTGAGCATTCCTTTAGTAGAACTCCATCAAAATCAAAAAAGAAATTAGTTATCTTTCCTTTAGGTTTCCTAAAAATCCAGCATTCGTCTTTATTATCCAAAAAGCTTTGCTTAATTTCTTCAATACAATTTTCTTTCATACTAATGATAATGTTATCTGACTATAAATATTTTATCTTAACAACTTTCAATAGTTTATCTTCAATAAAACGAGCAATCCGTTTTACTACTGTTCTTCTAATTTCTAGATCAACAGGCAAAGTAGGATCTTGATGCGCAATATTGATTCTAGTTCCGATAACAAATTGAATTTCATCACTTTCTTGAAAACAACGAACAATTTGATCTGCCGGACCGAATCCAGGACGATAATCTAATTGATAATTTTCCAAGATTCTAGCGACTTTGGATAAAGTTAAAATTCCTTCAGTAACCAAATCGACACCCTCCATTTTAGAAATAGGAGGTAATTCTGGATCTGTAAACTCCATTTGATCTTCTATTTCAACTTCCAAACCACGAGAGATTATTTCGGAAGTAGTAGCACCACATAAGATCTTTTTACCAGTGAAATTTTTTAAAAGATCTACATATTCATCATCTTTTTCCCGATCATAAGGAGGACCTGTCATTAATAATAATTTCCGAGGTTCTCTAAAATAGATAACTCCACAAGAAGTATCATCTTTAGATTTAAAGCAATCATTCTGATAAGCCTTATTAACCAATTTAGCAGCCAATTGCTTGCTTGAAATCGTTTTATCCTTTTTTACATGATCTATAAGATATTTACTTGCTGCTTCTAAACCCCAACCAAAAGGACTATCATCCATACCTAAGCCAGATTGTATAACACCATCCGACCAAAATACTATTCGATCTTCGAGCTTAGGATAGAAGCTACATGTTTTCAGCTCTTTTCTCTTATGCATACCTTCATCCAATAAGATACATTGCCATTCAGGATAAAAAAAGTTATCACCACGTAAAATCTGAGTCGAAGGATTATCATATTCCAATATTCGAACTTTACCATCTACCTCAATATCTATTATTGTAAATGTTGAATAGCTCATATGCCGAACACTACATACAGGCAGAACCTTCATTATGATTTCTGCAATTCTGCGCGGATCTTTATGTTCGTAGGTAAAATTCATTGCCATTGTAGCAGTGAGAGTTGCCAGCATATTTGCTTTTACGCCATGCCCCATTCCATCCGACAAGACGGCAACAACTCGATTTTCTTCATCGATTCTACGATTCAAGAAAACATCTCCACAAATACGTTCACCAATATGATTGCGCTGTTGGCAATTTAAATCGATATAAAATTGAATCTTTTTACACATTATTTCTTCTCAGTTTTATACGATTCTATTATAGAGTTTAGCATTTGTTCTGTTTCTGAAGCTCCCTCACCAAGCAAAAAACCGATTTTTTGAACCATTGAAAGATTCTTTTCAATCACTTCATTTACACGAGAAATAACTTGTTCTTTTTGCACCTCAGGCAGATGCATATCTCTTATAATTCCTCCAACAACTTTATTTTTTCGTATCGAGAAAATGGTAACATTATATAAACGATCATTTAAATAGAAATCTCGATCCATCACATTTTCATTACGATCAATAACAAAATGAAATAAATTATATAGGCTATGAGGTAAAAGTGTTTTTAAATCAGCTCCAACAAGTCCGGGTATAACTTCATTAATTTCTTCTGCATCTACACCCATAGTCTTTATAAAATTACGATTAGACTGTAATACTCGCATTTTATCATCAAAGATAACAACAGCCGATGGCAATTCGTGAAGCAATGCCATAACCATCTCATGAGCTTCCTGAGCAACTTTCTTTTCGATAACAGCCCTTTCTTTTGATTGACGCAAAGCATTTTGAGTTTCTTCAAGTTTATTATTTGTTTGTCTCAAATTCTTTATATACTCTCTTCTGTTTTTAAAAGAATAAGACAAACACATTTCAGGTTCAGCCAAACCTTTGGTAATTGCAATTGCTAAATCTCTACACGAATCATATCCACATGAAGCACAGCCACTTTTTACTTTCTTACCTTTCTTACCAAGTTTTTTTAATATTTCATCAATCACCTTTGTCTCAGGTTCCTGAATTCTTTGATTATCATCTTTAAAAGTAGGTAATGGCAAAATATCACTATAATCATTAACATCTCTCTGCCATTGTTGATAATTCAAATCTTTTAAACGTTTCTTGGAATACTGAATAATAGCAGATCTTCTTACATATTTCCTTCCTCCAGAACTTGTTCCGGGTCCCATTAAACAACCATTACAATAAAAGATATTAAAATGTTTTTTTATTCTTTGACCATAATATTCAAAGTGGTCTATCGATTCTAAAAAATCATTCCTCCCTTCTACTGTAACAACATGTCCAGATATTAATCCCTGATCAATACCCACTGAATCAAGAATTCCATTACCTATAGGGAACAAACTTCCCTTATTTCCCCAAGGCCCAACAAACTCGGCAAATTCAACTTGCTTCTCGCTGATATGATTTTGTGTAAATAATTCTCTAAGTTCAACAAAGGTTAAAACAGCATCTGGTCTTAATTCAGGTTCATAACTCATAGGTTCATCCTTTGCTGCAATGCAAGGTCCAATGTATACAACTTTGATATTATCTCCATATTTTTTCTTTACAACTGAAACCATCATCATCATTGGTGATGGTATTGGAGCAAGGTTTCCTATTAAATCAGGATGAAATTTCTCGATATTTCTAACAACTACAGGACAATTTGAAGATAAGTAATGCTTTCCCTTAAACTTAGAAAATAGATCTTTATAATGATTCGCAACCAAATCTGCAGCAAAAGAAACTTCATTTACATAATCAAACCCTAAAGATTTGATCATTTGAACAAACTTTCGATAATCGGTAATATCATCAAATTCACCACTAACGCTTGGGGCAACAATTGCCACTTTTGTCTCTTGTCCAGATAAAATCTGAGAAACGATCTCCTTGCTAGAACGAAAACTAATTGCCTCTTCAGGACAGACTCGAAAACAGCCGCCACAACCAATACAACGTTCAGGTATTATCTTAGCATAATCTACATCCGATTTTATTTCAATAGCTTTAACTGGACATTCGCGTACACAAGCATAACACAAAGTGCACTTTGCTGGGTTTATCTGAAATAAGGGTTGGGTCATTATATATCGATTAATAGTGTTATTTCACAAAAAAATATTTCGCCCTAAAAATAATCAAATCATCATTATCCAATAAATACAATTTAAATTAAAATTGTTTCTTTTTCTATTGCACAAAAAATATTCTCATAATAATAAATATAATTCTAAGAAAAGACACTATACGATTTTATACTGAATATCAACAACTTAAATCAATACTCCAGGACCCCTATTAACAAAAGAAAACACTAAGATCACTAATTTTTCCTGAAGTTTTTATATTCAAAACAATAAGTATAAAAACCACCCGTTTAAAATAGTACCTAAACTAAAAACACTAAAAACTTAAACGTTATGAAAACTGAAAGAAAAAACACTCTTAACCTTAATAAGGTAACCGTAGCAAACGTAAACAATGCACGTAACAACAATGCAAAAGCTTCTGGACTAGGTTGTACATTTACAATTTTCTGCGACAGTGGTATTGCAGGTTGTCTTCTAACAGAATTAGCTGACTGTAACGGTTAATAAGATTTTAAAACAAAACAAAAGAGGTTGCAATTGCAACCTCTTTTGTTTGTTTAACTCATCAATACATTTTAATTGTCCCCTAATACTCTAAAAAAAAATTCCTCTAATAAGAAATGCAAAGTCAAAAAAAATCACTATCCCTCAATAAAGTTATTATAACAGATATAGTTAGCACAAAATCCCCAAGAAATAAAAAATCTGCTTTTGGATGTACCTTTTCCATATTTTGCGATTCTGGAATCGCTGGCTGTTTAATAACTCAACTAGCACACTGTAGCAATTAAAAATAAGTTTTAAAAAAATGTTATTTTATTTTCTAAGAGACTGTCCTTATTTAATTGGACAGTCTCTTTGTTTTAATCAAAAACCCATACAGGTTCAAATATATAACTCACTGAAAACCCTAAGCATAACCTCCTACAAATAATTTATAATTCTTCAATGGGCACAAAGAATAAATATTTCTGTATTTTTGGCTTCTCTGGTGTGAAAAAAGAATGTTGTATTTATGAAAGACTTCGAAAAAAAATTTAATGGGCTTTCCCACCTTCACAAAGGCATCTTGCAATTCTTATGTTACCTTAATGAGCCAATTGCAAGGACAAACATATACAATGGCCTTAGGAACAATAGAATATTTAAAAAGTATGGTATTAAACTAACTGCCAAAACAGTTGGTCTTGCTCTACAAAAATTGATTGCTGAAGATTTTGTTGTTGCTGATAAGAAGTACTTTCAGGCAAAAGAAGATGTTATTGTTCCTGTTTGTAGAAATTTGGCTGAAAACAAAGATGAGTTTGAAGCTATATCTAAAACAGTAAAAGAAAATAAATATATCTCTACTCCCGAATCTCAAAATACTCTTATTAAAATAGGAATCAGAGAATTTAGAAATACCATTCTACAAAATGATATTGAAGGATTCTTGCATCAATATAAAAACTTAACAAGTGCCTCTTCAAAATCAATATTGAATAGCTCTCAAATAAAAAATGCGCTTTTCAAACCCTTTCAAAGAGAACTATTAAGCAAACTTCCTCCTGAAAAACAATTTGAAATATTTTTCTATTTCCTTTCAACATCCATGCCTAACATGGAAAAAATGGATTTAGAATTTACAGAAGGTTTTGGTATAACATTAGCTAAACATCCTATTTATAGAGAATGGGCTAATATTTATCTAATATTCAAAGGTGCATTAAAAGATATATTTGAAGACGATCAAAACCAACATTTTTATAATGATATAGCCTGTCAGGCAACTTGTCTTCTCTTTAATAGTAAAGAAGAAGAATCTATTCAATTGTTTGAATATTGCATAAAACTTTTCCTTTCAAAAATAAATAAGGAAGAAGGCTTTTTACCTGACTTTCCCGGAATTTTTCATATTCTGGCTCTTTTCAAAAGAAATAAAGAAAATGATCTTATAACTGCACGTAAACTAATCTATTTTGCTAGGCAGAAATCGGAAGGTATAATAGGTATTATTTACTCATGCCTAGATATTCTTCTTCGGTCTCAGGACGATGTTAATGAGGAAGATATCGAAACATTAGAAGAACTAATTAGACCCTCAAACTATAATTTAGGAGAGTTTTTTGCATATTTCTGCCTTTTTCAACTAGACAAAAGAACTCTACGAAATTATCTAATTTCATTAGAAAATCTACATAAAAGAGCCTTAGAAAATAATTTTCAATGGATAGCCTTAGAAACTGCAGTTATCTTAAGAAAAATGGGCGTAAAAGCTCATGAAAAAGAGATTACGATTGCAAAACTGGAAGATCAATATCAAATAAGGTCTATTCTGCCATTTAATTTAAAAACTCAAAAATGGCAGAAAACTCTCGTTGATATTCAAAAAATTAATATTGATGATATAGAAACTATATCTCAAAAATCCAGACTTGCCTGGGAAGTTGATTTTGATGCACTAACATTAAGTCCTCTTGAACAAAAAAAGAACCTTCAAGATGAATGGTCTAAAGGAAGAAAAATATCTCTCCAAAGATTGAAAGAAGAAAATTTATCCTTTCTTAGCGCTCAAGACAAAAAAATAATTTCACATCTTTATTTATTTTCTACAGAAGGGTCTTCCAACTATAGATTTGATATTCAAAAGGCTTTTCCTCTATTAGCAAACCATCCATATCTATTTTCTGATGAGAAAAATATTGAATTAATTAGTGAAGAATTAAAACTAGATTTAGAAAAAACTGGTAATTACTATAAGCTTAGCTTTCCAAAAGAATACAACACCAACCCTCCTATAATTATTCCAGTAAATAACAATAGTTATAAAATAATTGAAGCAAATAACTTTCATCAAAAGTTATTCTATGCAATGGGAGGACAGCCTTTAGTTATTCCTGAAGAACAATTTGATAAACTTAAAAAAATACTTAAAAGAGTAAAGAATTATGTAAGCATTCGTAATGAATTTATACAAGACATAATTCCAACCATAGTACCTAATAATAAAACAGTTGTTCAATTTCGAAAATCTAGTCTCGGTGGTTTGAAATTAGAACTTTTTGTACAACCTATTGAAGGTGTAGATTTGTTTTTTAAACCTGGACGTGGACCAGAAATTATTTCAGGGGTATTAGAAAACTTAAGAGTGAAAACACATCGAAATTTAAAAGAGGAAGTTGATAGAGCTCGCGAACTAACCAAAATTTCAAATGGTTTAAAATCATTAAGTAATCTACAAAATCAAATCCATCTAACTAAGGAAGCAAATATTCTTGAATTATTATTGGAATTAAATGATCTGCAGTATAGAGCCCAAATAAAATGGAAAGACAAAGATTACTACCGACTTTCAGGTTCAGCAGGAACTCACGATCTAAGTATAAATATTTCAAATGAAAATAATTGGTTCAGACTTAAAGGCTCTTTAAAAGTTAATGATGAAGATCATCTTTCCTTAAAAGAAATTTTAAAAGCAGTAACTGCCGATAACAAGAGATTTATAAAAATATCGGAAGGCCTTTATGTCGCTGTCACAGACGAACTTAAAAGGACATTACAAAAGATATCAATCTTTACCCAAGAAATAAATAACCTATTATATATTCATCCTTTGGCTGCCTTGGCTTTTGAGAATATTAAAGAAGAAGTGCGACAGTTTCAGGCTGATGAAATTTGGGATAAAAAAATTGATGAATTAAAGAATTTAAACACATACTTCCCTTCTACTCCAAATGGTTTAAAAGCAGAACTTAGGCCTTATCAACAAGAAGGATTTAAATGGTTGGCAAGATTATCAAAAGCAAATATCGGAGCATGTCTCGCAGATGATATGGGACTTGGCAAAACCATTCAAACTTTAGCTCTTTTATTAAAGAAAGCCAATGAGGGCCCTTCAATTGTTATTGCTCCTGCTTCAGTTTGCTTTAACTGGATTAATGAATTTAAAAAGTTTACAACAGAAATAACACCACGCACTTTGCCGCTTAATAAAGCAGAAAGAGCTAACTTTATTTATAAGTTATCAGCAAATGATGTTTTGGTATGCAGCTATGGCCTACTACAAACAGAAGCGGAGCTATTAAAAGACAAACAATGGTCGGTTGCAATTCTTGACGAAGCACATGCCATTAAAAACTACGCATCTAAACGGGCAAAAGCAGCATGGAAGTTAAATGCTAACTATAAAATAGTAACTACTGGCACCCCAATACAAAATAACTTAGATGAATTATGGAGCTTATTTGAATTTATAAATCCAGGATTATTAGGTCCATATTCTATCTTCCAAAGAAAATTTGGTATCGTTGATGATCATGAAGAAAATCAAAACCGAAGAGATAGTCTAAGACGTATCTTAAAACCTTATATATTAAGAAGAACTAAAGATGAAGTTTTAAAGGATCTTCCTAAGAAAACAGAAATCACTCTTGAAATAAACCTCAGCGATGAAGAGAAAGCCCTCTACCAAAATCTGAATCAACATGCTATAGAAAATATTCAAAAAACAAATGCTCTTGCAGACAGAAATGCAATTCAGATATTGGCTGAGCTTACAAAATTACGTATGGCGAGCTGCCACCCTAAACTTGTAAATAGTAAATCAGAAATTCAATCATCAAAGCTCAAAGCCCTAGATAATCTTCTGGAAAACATTGTAAGCACAGGTCACAAGGTGCTTGTTTTTAGCCAATTTACAACACATCTTAATTTAATTAGACGTCACCTAGAAAAACAAAACTATTCAATACACTATATGGATGGTAAAACCCCTGTAAGTAAGAGAGAACATTTGGTAAATATATTTCAAAAGGGTGTTGGCGATATCTTCTTGATTAGCTTAAAAACAGGTGGTGTTGGGTTAAATCTTACAGCTGCAGATTATGTAATTCACATGGATCCATGGTGGAACCCTGCTACAGAAGATCAAGCATCTGACAGAGCTCATAGAATTGGCCAGGAAAACCCTGTTACCATTTATCGATTAATAGCAAGTGATACTATTGAAGAAAAAATTATTGATCTTCACTCAAAGAAAAGAGATCTTGCTCAACAACTATTAAAAGGAACAAACAAAATAAGTCAACTTTCTATTGAAAGCATGTACGAATTGATTACCTCCAAATAAAAGAAATATTTAGTTAAGCAAAATAAAGAATGGGCTGTCCAAAATAATATTGAACAGCCCATTCTTTAATATATATAGAAAGATTTATTTTTTCATAAACTTCTTAGTATATACCTTTCCACTATCAATAACTTTAATTATATACATACCTGTTTGGAATTTAGTATCTGATAATTTAATATCAAACTCACTACCATTAGAAGAAACATTTTGTAATTTTTCTCCCTTAAGGCTATATATACTTACATTCTTAGCACTACTGCTATTGTCATTGAATCGTACTTTTAAATGATCATTTACAGGATTTGGATATATTGTAAATTCATTTGAAGAATCTGCAACTTCTCTAACCCCTACACCAACTCTAATTCTGTTAGGAAATACAATATCGGTAATCCAAGCACAATCCTGACCATCAGTACCCATATAATCTTTAATGTAAACCCATTTAAGCTCATGTTGTCCTTTGGTCAATGCACAAATATAAGTATCCCAATCTAATTCGCCAGACCAATATGCTTTTCTTTTACCATCTACATAAAATCTAAGTTGATCGTAAGTAGCTTCACAAGAAACCTTATATTTAAACTCAAGATTTCCTTCTTTCTGGCAATTTATATTGATCTTCATAATTGAAGATTGAGCATCAGTGATACTTCCTGATTTTGCAGCATAACCACCTTGAACACCTTCTTTAACAACAGTCCAATTTTCTTCTCCACTAAATTTCCAAGGAAATTGTGAAAAGTCGCCAGTTCTAAAGTCTTCAGCTTCAAGATTGACAGGAGCAGTAAATTTAACAGCTGTTGAATTATCTTGGTAATTCATTGTTAAATAGAAAACTGCCTCGGAATCAAATTGCAAGTTATCACCAACAGTAAAATGGAAAACAACATTCTCTGAAGAGTTAGCCTTTACTGATGGCAATACCACTTGACTATTTGTAATAGTAACACCTGAATTTGTACAAACTAAATTCAACTGTACTTTTTCAGAAGCAGCCCCTCCTTTATTGACAACTTTATAAACTAATGCACCTTTATCTGAATTTTTCAAAAAACTCAAACGGTTATTCTTCAGATCAACCATGGATAAAGTTTCGTCTAAAACAATTCTTGGAGCATTTGCTTTTATATTTTGAGTATAAACAGTCTTCTTCTGACCACTTACCACCTCTATCTTCAAAGGAATCACATGATTATCCGGAACATTATTTGCTACTTTAATCTCAAATGCATAGTTCTTAATAACCTTCTGACTTGGATCAAGATCTCCTACAGTAACAGTAGCCTTACTTACAGTTACATAAGAATCTTCACAGATCAATTTAGCTGTAACACTTTTTGCTGCTTGTTTTCCTACATTTTGAACAGTAACATTAAATGGAACTTTCTCTCCATTATGAACTTCAAAATTTGTATTGCCAGTTGCACAAGTTAATTTAGTAATAATAGGATAAGCTTGTTCTGGAGATACTACTTTAAATTCTCTATCAACAGTTTTCAAATTAAATCCTGTAACAATAATATGTGCAGTACCTGGAATCAATGAGTGATTAATAGTAACACTGCCAGAAGCATTTGTATAAGCTTTAAATATATGCTCACCATCTGTTAACACAACACATGCATCTTCTACAGGTTTTCCATCACCAGAGATTGTTGTTTGGAAAGGAACACCACTTAATGCAACTTGCTCACTAATAGTAACTTCTTTAGGAGTATCTGTTCTTACTTGCAAAGAAGGATCTCCAAATGTTGTCCATGTTTTTAAAGTTTCTAGATCTTGTTTCTGACTAGATTCTTTATACATCAAAATCAATGAGTTTGCAACTAATGAACCAAAAGTCGTTCTTCCCTGATCGGTATTTATTCCTGAACCAGGATTTTTATCATAGTTATATCCTCCGGTTAAAAGATCATTAAAATAATCTTGTCCACGCATTGGTGGTTGCCAAGGTTGAGAAATTGTAGAAGCAAGGATTTCAATCGCTCCGCCATCTTTTTTCTTGGTCCATGTTTCAGCAAAACATTCTTGTCCTTTATGGAAAATTCCATTATCACAGGCTACAGAAATAATATAAGGGAGTTTATTTCCATTGTTCAACTTATTCACATCACTGGAATTAAATCCTGTTGTTCCCCAACTTGTAATAGAACCATGACCTGTATAATTCACGACACTTACTCCAGCATTTACAGCAGTAGAAATATCACTCTTCTTCGCTAAAGGCTCATAAGCTGTATATAGTTTTGTATAAGTAGACTTACTAAGTTTATTATACCAAATTACATTTTGATGTTCATAATCTTTCTCATTATCATCTCCAGGTCCTTGATCTGAAGCAATAGCTAAAGCACTCTTATACCAATCGCCACTAGGATTTTTCTCATAGTTAATTGACTTAGCAACCATATTGCTAATTCCATCAGAAGAATTCGAACAAAAACGTCCAATACACAAATCAGGATACACATCCTCACCAACAACACAACCAAGCATAGGGTCGGTTGGTGCATTACCTAGATTAGAAATAGTTTCAGATTTTAAATCATCCCAACCACCTACTAATAGTACATACAATATATCATTATGCTTCTCATATTCCTCTTTTATCAAACTTTTAACCTTGGTATTTGCAGGAACAACAGTTTTATAAACAGTCATCCCTTTTCTTTTTTTCCAATCGATTAAAGGCTGAATAGCATTTTCATTACGAGAAGTAGTAATAATTAAAAGGCTACCTCTATCAGCTACAGCTAGATCTTTTCTTACAGAAATATCATTAGCATTTAAGAAAATACTTTTATACATACTTTGTACTTCCTTACTACTAACTCGTGATTTTTTTTCTAGTGGATTTACTGAAGAACTATTATTAGGAGTAAGTTCAACAGTAATACTGCTGTAAATTCGCAACTTCTTTTTTACTGCATTATATTGGAATGGAGAAACGTAAACATTAACACCCCTATATTCTCGAAGAATAAATGGGCTAGATGTTTTTGTAATTTCTTCAGGATACCAAGTATTAGTAATAGAAGAAGGATCTATTTCATAGGGAATATCTTGAGGATTTTTGTCACGTGTGATAATTCCTTTAGATGGAAGCATTGGATAATCCAAATCAACATCTTTATATTCAGAATCAACTACCTTTAAAGAATAGTTCTTTAAGTCATCAATCTTTAAAGTAGAGTGAACAAACGGAAGAGCCGCATAACCTCTTTTTTCGAGATTAACTCCTCCATTAAAGTCAAGATAGACGAAATTATCTGAACCAATTGACTGATTTATCAATTGATAATTATTGATTTCAAATGTTAATTTAATTCCATCACTCCTTGTATTCGAGTAATTCACTTGCCAGTCATTTGCAGAAAAAGCACTATAACTGGTAAATAATACCATTAATAAAAATAACAATCGTTTCATTGCTTTAGGTTTTAGTTCCTATTCAGTAATTATGTGGGAAAGAATAAAGCCATTATAACCTTTACAGATCTCCTGCTTTATTCTGTAAATTCTGACTAAATATGTAACCAGGAAAACTCAAAAACACATACTTTGAGTATAAGAACCAAGACCTAAACCCTGTTATTTGAATCACTTCTTCCTACAACAAAAAAAAACAGTGAATTAACCTAAAGTAATTCACTGTTAATATTATACAAGATTAATCTTATAGACATAAAAAACTTATTCAATTTTAATGTTGCCTGATCCACAACAAACACTACCAATGGCACAAGACCATATAGGCGTGCTATCTTTTGATAACTTTTGAGTTTCTTCAAATTTTGAAATGATTACTTTTTCTACTCGCAAAAGTTTTATTCTATTTTTTAAACCAGTATTATTCATAATTAAGAATTTAGGGGTTAGATTACAAACGCCCGATATAGAAAAAACTTTGTTATCAGCATGTTAACGTAAGTATAAAAAAAAACGAATAAAATTAAATTACTAAAGAAATACCTTAAAATATAATAGCTAACTTTAAGAAAAACCTAACGAAGAACAAAATGAAAAAACTAATACTGACCTTTTTATCAATCTTTGCAATCTTCAACATAACTAATAATAGTTCATATGCTCAAATTAAAGGAATTTATGGAGGAGGTCCTTTCTACGAACAATCAGACACTATAATCCCTTTTTTAAAAAACTCCGGTTTTAATACAATGGTTTTATGGACTATCCATGTTGAGATAAATGGTGACTTCGTGTTTAATGATATTAAAATCATCGAAGATGGAGCATATATTGGAAAACCTGAATGGCCAGAACAAATAAATGCTTTTAAAGAACAACCCTCAACGGTTACTCGAGTAGAATGGTCACTGGGATCGGCTAGTGATCCAGTAGAAGGACCCTTCGATTTCCAAAATATAAGAGATCTAATAGACAAAGAAGGTATTGGACCTAATTCCACTCTATACAAAAACTTTAAACTACTCAAAGAAGAATTCCCTATTTGTGAAGGGATTATCTATGATGACGAAAATCATTACGATAGTATTACGGCAATGCAATTATCAAATTTATTAATCAGCCTAGATTATCAAATATCAATAGCTCCTTACAATAATATCGAATTCTGGTCGGATTTATATAAAAAGATCGTCAAAGAAAATCCTGAAGATTTTGGTATAATCTATTTACAAAAATACGAAGGAGGTCAAAATGTTGATGTTAAGAAATGGAACGAAGCATTTCCAGGAAAATATGTAACGCCTGGACTTGAGACTGTCTATGGTGATTTTTGCGATCGAGGGTCTTCTCCAGAAACGATAAATGACAGCATAAATACTTGGAAGACTTATATTGGAGGTTCTTGGTATTGGTTATTAGATGCAATGATTCATTGTAGAGAAAGATATTCTTTTGAAGAATATTATAAAGCTTTTGACTCCCTACGTCCTAATGAAGATCCTACTGGCTTAGATTTTCGCATAACAAAAAACACAAATGTAAATTATGTATATCCAAATCCATGTTCCGAAAAATTGGTCTTGAATCCAAAAGCAAATATTGGTGCATTTAAAATCTGCAATTCATCGGGTATCATTGTAGGAAAATTCGAAAATTGTAAAGAAATAGATACTAAGCATTTCACTCCAGGTTTATATTTTATGATATTTAAAAATGCTCCTCCTCTAAAATTTATAAAACACTAAATAAACAATTAAAATTTATAGTTTTAGAGATAATTTCATAAGGATATTTTAGACAAAAAAAGGCAGTATTAAATAATTTAATACTGCCTTTTTTAATTTAACACATAACACAAAAATACTTTACTGATAGTGATAGTGATAGTGATTCACAAAAAAGTTAAAGCGATTATTCAAACATCTGCTTTATTATTCACAGAGTATTAACCACTTCTATACAAAAAAATTTATTTTGTTGTAAAATTTTCTGTATTACAACCCAGAAATCTTCCTTTTTCAGTAGTAACATAAGCTCTATAATAATATTTAGTATTACTCTTTAGCTTATATGTGGTTTTTGCCTCAAAAACACCTTTCGTTTGGATATCCAAAACTTTCACTTCTAAATCAAGATCAGTTGGATTTTCTCCAATATAAAATCCCTGAGTTTTAATCCTATCAGTTCCTGACTCAATCATAATTCCTCGCAAAATAGCCGAATTAGGAGTTACTTCTTCAGGCTTTAAAGTGCGAAGAACCGGATTCTGAAAAGAATTTTTTATAAAAAAGAACTCTCTGGTATCACTTAAATATCTTATACCTTTTGAATCAATAATAAAAGCTCTACAATAATACTTTTTCCTATCCTCTAAACCAGAAAGCTCAGCACCAAACATATCTTCATCTATAGGTTTATGTGATTCCACAAGAATATTTAAGTCATCACATTTTTCTCCATAGTAAAAACCCTTTTTTGTAATATTTGACTTGCCATATTGCTTAATCAGTGCTTTTAAAATAAAAGGATCATCATTATTTTGAGGAACAATCAATTCCATATCATAATCGTCTTTCCCCAAATTCTTAGTCGTAAAGCTTTTTTCTTCAGAATATAATATCCCACTATCCGTACCTATAAATGCCTTATAATAATAAGTTGTATTCACTTTTAAATCTACTAACTTAGACTTGAAACAAGTTTTACAATCTTCACTATAAATAGTTTTATTCAACTCATTACTTGAATTACCATAAAAAAATCCACAACTATTTATTTTAGTTTTTAATCCACCCAAAAACAATCCTTTTAGGGTAGCGGAACGTTTCTCTATATTTTCTGCAGCTAAAGTATAAACCTCAGCATCATTATATTCTTTATCAGTAACAATAAATATCCCTATATTATCTGTATAATATCTATTATTCTTATATTCAGCAAATCCCTGAAAATAATACTTTTGATTATTTTCCAATTCATTTAGTTCCATCGCAAACCTTAAAGTTAATCCTTTAGCCGAAGAATATTCAGCGACATATTCCTTTCTTGACTCTGTTATGTCAGTGTTTTTTCCGATTACAAAACCATATTTCAAAAGTCCAGTACTATTCTTTGTTATTAAATTAGCGGTCAAAACTACAGTATTGGCATTTTTATAGATAACACTAAGGTATTGCATCTCTATTTCAGATACAGCATCGTCAGCAGGAGGCAAAGGCGTATTATTAACAGTGTCTGTTTTTTTACATGATAATGCCAAAACAGAAAACAACATTATCAACCAAATTTTCGACTTCTTCATACTTTGGATAATTTTGTTTAAATATTATTCAGACACAGAGATTATCTGAGAATCTAAAAGATAATTATAATTACAGTAACTGCTTTTTGCAGAATGTATATAATGGACATTCCTTGCATTTAGGTTTTTTCGTACAATATCTTTTTGCATGTTCAACAATTAAACCATGATATTGATTATAAATATTTGCATCAAGTTTAATATGTTTTTGCATTAAATTTCTAAAATCATCATATAGCTTAGGAACTACCAAACCAATTCTAGAAAATATGCGACGGGTGTAGGTGTCAATTACGAAAGTTGCTTTATTAAATGCATACAACTGAATAGAATCGGCCGTTTCAGGACCTACTCCATATACATTCAATAATTCCTGTCGTAAAATCTCAGTATCTTTTATGGCTACTTTTTCCTCTTGAAAATTATATTTAGCAAACCAAGAACAGAAAGCTTTAAGCTTTTTTGCTTTCTGTTTATAATAGCCCGAAGGTCGTATAATTTGAGCCAGAGCATCAATATCTATACTCTCAATAAATTCAGGATTCAATTTGCCTTTAAAATTAGCTAAAGCCTTTTCAACATTTGTCCACGAAGTATTTTGCCCAAGAATTGCACCAACCATAACTTCAAAAGGAGAATCAGCTGGCCACCAACTTAAATCTCCATACTCATAATTTAATTTGCAAAAGACATAATTTATCAATTCATGATTGAGCAAATAGTTTTTCATATCTAAACCATATGCATAACCTGTAAGATTTCCATTGGCTCCAATCACTCTGTGACAAGGAATTATTATTGGAATAGGATTTTTGTTGTTCGCTCCCCCTACTGCCCTTACTGCCTTAGGATTATTGATTTCAATTGCAATATCTTTATAACTCTTAGATTCACCATACGGTATTTCTAATAAAGACCTCCATACTTTTTTTTGAAATTCAGTTCCCTGTGGATTCAATTTTAAATCAAACTCAGATCGAGTTCCTTCAAAATATTCTCTCAACTGATTTTCTAACTCAGAAAACAATTGAGGAGAATAAGTATATTTCTCAGATAAATTAATATCATTATCTCTATTATAAATAGATAACATTTGAAGCCCATTATAGTCTCCAAATGCTGCAAATTCTATATCTTTTATTTTAAACCTCGAATATTCCATTGCTTAGTATAAGTGAAAAAGCCCGACATACAAAGCTGTATATCAGACCAATTCACCAAAGATAATAAATATTATTACATTAGGTTCGGCCATAAATTCTTTCTTTCGATCTTGCTTTTATAAGCAATTATTTTAAGTCAAATTCACCTATTTCACCCATCAATAGCAATTTCAGATAAATCATGATTAGGACGGTCAAACATTCACACATATTATAGATACTATAAAATCTATGGATATTAAAGAATAACATAAAACAATGCATAATCTAAACGGCTTTCATACAGCTATTTATCATCACCTTCTATGATATACAAAGACAACTGAAATCTAGAAAAAGATCAAATATCCATCCAAACAAACTCTTAGATTTCCAGACTATTAAAGCGTATTAAGAATTATGTATTAACTTTAATAGTTTTATTATTAAAATATATTAATTAGATTTGTGATTCCTCAAAAGCATTATTATTATTAGATTACAAATATTTTACCTCTAGAAATAATGCCTAATGAGTTATCTATTAATATATTATTATCAGACAAAAAAAAACAGTATGAAAAGAAATTTTACTCTTCTACTTTTATCGTTATTTAGTATATTTACCTTAAATGGTCAAAATCACATTAAATCATCGATTAAAAACAACAAAGAATCCATAAACGAAGGTTTTGAATCATGGCCTGCCGAAAACTGGACCACTTATATTACACAACAAGGCTCTGGCTGGGTTCAAGGAGTAACAAATCCTTATGAAGGGAGTGCTTTCGCTACAAAAGTAAGTGAGATGGAAATAGATTCCGACGATTGGTTGGTTTCTCCTAAATTTACAGTAAAAGCAAGTACTTTTCTTGAATTCTATGAACGCAATAAATGGGTACATCTTCCTACATTCCAAGAACATGGAGTTTATATCTCAATAGGTTCTGGCGATCCTAAGGACGGTGACTTTGTATTGTTAAAAAACATGAGTAAAGTTCATGAAAAATGGAATAAAGCTCAGTTTAACTTAAGCGGATATGCAGAAAAAGAAGTCTATATTGGCTTTCACTACATTGGCAATTTTGCTTCTGACTGGGAAATTGACGCCCTTAGAGTATTTGAAAAACCAGATTATGAAATTGCGGCTTTAGATATTATTACACCTAACTTTGTTAACCTAAATGATAAGGTAACTCCTAAAGTAAAAGTAATAAATCTTGGAAAAAACAAGATGTCTAATGCAAGAGTAAGTCTTTCCGTAAACGGAACTGAAGAACTAAAAACGGTTTCGCTAGAACCTGAAGAAATTAAAGAAGTGGCATTTTCAGAAATTACTATTGAAGCTCTTAAACAATTAGAAGCAAAAGCAAACTTTACTGGAGATGTAAACCCTGACAACAATACTAAATCATGTAAAATACATATACTAAACGAAAGTAAAGCATACGCCTATTGCATATACTCTAAAGATAAAGCAGTTCCTATGGGACCAGTAAGTTTTCAAACTAAAAGCCCTGAAACAATAGCTTCTTTAGAGAATAAATGTAAAGATTATGTATTTCCATTTGGTGGAACCATGATTAACAATCTTTGGTTTGCAAATATCAGTAAGTATTCCTATGGTGATCAGAGTGCAAAATCTTCTGCACGAACCAGAGGAACAAATCCAATGAATTACTCTATCATTGATTTAGAAACTGGTGAACTGTTAAATATAGCATCTGCAGAAAATGCATTTGAAGAAATGGCCTATAATAAGTCCGACGATTTTGTTTATGCAATAAACAACCTTACAACAGGTCAAATGCTATACAAAATCAACTATAAAACTGGAGAAACTAATGAAGTTGCTCTACGTCCTAATAAAATGTTCAAGTTTATAACTTTTGCTATTGATCAAAATGGTAACGCTTATGGTATAGGGCCAGATAAATGTTTGCATTCAATTAACCTTAGCAATTTTACCAGTACTAAAATCGGTGCTACAGGTGCTGCAGGAGTTAGCAGCGTACAATCAATGGCTTTTGACCATACCAATAACGTATTGTATTGGTGTCAATATAGTAATACCTCAAGTATATTCTACGCTGTAGATACCGAAACAGGTAAAGCCACATCTATTGGTAATGTAAAAGCTTTAAGTGAACTTACTTCTCTTGGATTTGTTTCTGGCGAGACTAAACACTATAGTGCCTTCAGAATAAAAGATAATAAAGGTAACTTACTTAAAGATATTAAAGTTACTATTGATGGTCAAACCTTAATATCTGACTTTTCGGGAATAGCAACTTTTATAGGACTCGATGCAACAAAAACACATGATTATAAAATTGCTATTGGTGATAACGAACTTGCAAGTGGTACTGTAAAAGGTGATGAAACTAAAATTATTGATATAACCTTAAATGATCTTGAAATTTATGATGCAGCTATCACTTCTATAGAAACTCCAGAAATGGCCTTTGAGGGAGATAAGAAAAGCATTACTGTAAATTTAGTAAATAAAGGTTATACAGATATTAAGGCAATGAAGGTAACTCTTAATAATGGAGAAACTTCATTTGATCAAAACATCGATTTAGCAATCAATAGCACAGTAAAGGTAGAATTTAAAGATATTTCTATCTTAAAGGGAAAAGATTTAAAGTGTGATATAGAATTAGAAAATGATACAGACCCTGATAATAATACATTATCCAAAAGTATAACTGTATTGGTTTCTAAAAAGGCTTATGCTTATTCAATTTTCTCTAAAGATGATAAGGTTGTTAACGGACCTGCAAATTATGAAGTTAGAAATCCTGGCAAAGTAACTTCTTTAGAAAAAATAAGCGAAAAGAATGTTATGGCAAAAGCTGGAACAATGATTCACAACTACTGGTTTGTTAACAATGTAACTGTAAGCAGAGAAGTTAATAACAAAGGCAGCAGAGCAAAAATTAATGCTAAAAACTTTGCTTTACTAGATTTAACCACCGGTCAACAGCTTCACATTGCTCCTACAGATAAAGTATTTGTAGATATGGCATATAATTACACCAATAACAAACTTTATGGAATCTGTGAAAAAGGTGACATTCAGGAATTATATACCATTGATTATAAAACTGGAGTGTGCACACTCGTTGGTTCTTTAGAGAATATTACTACACTTATGACCTTTGCAATTGACTCTAAAGGAAATGCCTATGCCATAGGATTTAATAAAAACCTGTTCAGTGTTAATCTAGAAGATTTCACTTTACAATATATTGGAAAAACCGGAGTAAGTGCAATTCAGTATTCTCAATCTATGGCTTTTGACCATGAAAACGATATACTTTACTGGAATTTATCAAGCAATACTGATGGAGAATTATATTATGTAAATACTTCAACAGGTAAAGCAAACTTAATTGGTGAAATGGAAGCTAAAGCAGAAATGGTAGCTTTAGGATTTCCTTATACTGAAAAAGAAGAAAAATTTTATTTAGCATTTCATACATATAATCGCTCATTTGGTAATTGCGAGGATATAGAAATTACTTTAGATGATAAAATAAAAATAACCAATGAAGATGGAATAGCTGTATTTTTAGATTTAAAAAAAGATGAAACCTATAAGTATAGGTATCGCTTTCAGCAAACACCAGATTATAAAGAAGTAATTGTTGATAAATCTAAGACAATTGAAATTAGAATCTCTCTTGGTTTAAATGAAATAAGTAATAACCTTATATCCATATACCCTAATCCTTCATCAGGACAAATAAATATAAAGGGCATGGAAAAAGCAAGTCAATATTCATTGATTAATAGCCAGGGCCAAATTATTTATTCTTCTTCTGATATTGAAGATCATAAAGTTCTTAACTTAGACAATCTGCCAAAAGGATTTTATACACTAAATGTGCTATTCAACGATAAAATTGAAAATCATAAAATTATATTGAAATAACATAAAGATATTTATTTCAACTAAGACAGTTTTTCCTTTGGTCTGAATTAACTGAAGGACATACAGGCAAATCAATCGTAATAACATACCCATAAAGTGAAGATTTTAGTCCTCACCACTGTGTTTTACGATTGATTTTGCCTTATTTAACAGCTAGTTTTAGACTCAAAACTACATAACAATATTAAATATATACCCTGATATCACTGCTACAAGAAAGATAACTGCAATAAAAGTAATCAACAATTTACGCTTAAAAATTTTGGCAAGCATAGTCATTTCAGGAATAGCCATTCCTGCACCACCAATAATTAATGCTATAGCAGTGCCCATACCCACCCCTTTAGAAATTAAGGACATTGCAATTGGAATAGCAGTTTCTGCTCGTATATACAGTGGAATCCCCACCAATGCAGCAATAGGAACGGCAAAAAAGTTATCTCTACCAGCATATCTTGCAAAAGTATTTCCGTCGGGTAAATAGCCATAAATAGCAGCACCTATAGCAACACCAACAAACAAATAAGGCAAAATGGGTCGGAGAGAATTCCATCCAGATTTTAAGGATAACTTTATTTTCTGACCTAAAGGCAACTGACGTCTATAATCTTTTTCTTGAATATCATTACCTCCACTGCATGAACAGCCAATATCTACAGAGCGAACATATTTTGAATATCCCAAAGAATTTAGAACTACTCCAAAAACAACAGCCAATGAAAAGGTTAAAACAAAATAAATTATAGCATTTCCAATACCTACAGTTGCAGCCAACATAGCCAATACAATTGGATTTAACAAAGGCGAGGCTATTAAAAACGACATTACTGAACCAAAAGGAATCCTAGCTTTCAAGAAACCAACAGCCATCGGTATGGTTGAACAGGCACAAAAAGGAGTTACTGCACCAAATACAGCTGCTGCAATATTTCCAAGAACTCCTCTCCCCTTAAACAAGCGTTGAAGTTTATTCTGATTTACATGCATCATCACAAACTCAATAATAGAGGAAATTAAAATAAATAGAATAAAAAGCTCAAGGGTAATAAATATAAAGTTACCTATTGTTTTAGTAAGCCCTTCCAAAAATGGCGATGTATTTAATCCTATTACATTAAAGAAAAAAGCTTTTACAATTCTGATCAAACCTTCTTGCATAACAAAAACGACTTAAAAGTTAATAATTTCTTATTTTGCTTATGTAGTCGTAAAAGGACACAAAAAGTCACAGAATTTTAATCTCCTTGTTTTAATTTTTTTTCTGCAACCCTCAATTCATGACAACTTAATTTTATACTGCAACTGGCAAATTTTCCACTTTCAGTATACTTAATATCGCAGCATTCCATAAACAATTCATATAATTTTTGACGTGCACGCTGACATCTCATCTTCGTTGCAGATAAACCAATACCCAAGTGTTTCGCAATTTCTGATTGTTTCATTCCTTCAATATCACTTTTATAAAGTACCGTCTTATACTTTTCGGGCAATAGATTAATCATGGGAAGAATAAAATCTTCAGCAGAAAGCGAGTTTCCTTTTTCTACACTATTATAATAGGTAGATTCCCTGAAATCATAAGATTCAATATTTTTATTACTCCGTCGATAATAATCAGCGATCACATTTCTACTTACCTGAAATAACCATGCTTTCAAATTATGAATCTGTTGATTGTTTCTATAGGCATCAATCAACTTTCCCATAATCTCCTGAGTAAGATCCTTAGCCTCTTCCTTTTCAATACCTTTATTTACGATAAAAAAATATATATTATCATAAAAATCGGCAATAACACTATGAAGATTACAACACTCTGTCTTATTTGTATTCATCAAATAAAAGTAAACGAATTAAAAAACGAATATACCACTACAAAATCATTAACGTCGATAAAGTTTAATTCTATACTGATTGGAAATTTAAAAATAGATAATTTACAACATATCAAAAATACAAAAAGATATTATTTCCATAAACCGCCCAAAAGTTTTCCTGCTTTTTTCCAGTTTTCCTGATTAATACAATACTTTATTTTAGGTGGATTTATTTCTCCTTGTATCAATCCAGCATCTTTTAATTCCTTTAGATGCTGCGATAAAGTAGACTTAGCAATAGGTAAAATTTGGGTAAGATCGCCACTAAAACAACATTTTACCTATTGCTAAGTCTACTTTAT
>JBGRQE010000016.1:0-49730 GCA_041725955.1 Bacteroidales bacterium | reverse complement strand
AGATTAATCCCCCCAGAGGTAAAATTATATTTGAAATTAGGATGTCTGTATTTTCAAATAAACTTCTATTTAGAATTTTCCAATTTGATAAAATTCCGAAGGATAAACTATAAATTATAGTTAGAATAAAGATTAGTAGAGAAATAACAATACTAGATTTGATTCTGTTGAATTTAAATTCTTGTTGAAAGAAGGCTACAAGAACTTCAAGAATACTAATGCTTGAAGTTAATCCTGCTAGTGCTAAAAGCAGAAAAAAGAAAAAAGATAAAATACTTCCTCCTTGTAATGCGCTGAATACTTGTGGTATTGTAATAAACAAAAGAGAAGGTCCTGCTTTTGGAGAGATGCCATAAGCAAAAATAGCAGGAAAAATTGCAATTCCCGCAAGCATAGAAATAACCAAAGTTGTTATTGCTACTTCATTACTTACCTGAATTAGATTTACTTTTTTCTCAATATAACTTCCATAAATAACCATAGCTCCAAGTCCAATGCTTAAAGAGAAAAAAGCCTGACCCATGGCGGCAAATAACGTATGAAAATTTAATTCAATTAAATTGAAAGAGAAAAGAAACTTAAATCCTGCTTTTCCCCCTGATAAAGTAAAAGAGTATATGTCGAGAAATAAAATTAGTAATAAAAGAATCGGCATTAATATAAAAGAAACCTTTTCTATGCCTTTACTTACTCCTGCACAAATAATCCAAGCTGTTAGTGCAAGGAATATAAATTGGTAGATTATTGGAGCGATCGGGTCTGTTATAAATTTTTCAAATTCATTTGTAATAGCATCTATATTACTATGGATAAAAGTACCCTGAATACTTTTTATCATATATTCTAAAACCCAACCTGCCACAACTGAATAAAATGCTAGAAGCAAAAAAGCTCCTAGCATACCTAAATAACCATTTAAATACCAAAAAGATTTTGGCTTTATTTGTTTCATGGCTCCTACAGGAGTTTTTCCTGTAGAGCGTCCTAGAATAAATACGCTAGTTAATATAGGAATGCCTATAAAAATAAGACATATAATAAATGTAATCAGAAAAATACCTCCACCATTTTGTCCTGCTTCATAAGGGAATTTCCAAATATTACCTAATCCCACAGAAGCCCCCGTGACTGCAGCAATAACTCCAATCTTTGATGAAAATTTTTCTTTTTTCATTTTGCCTTATTAAAGTATTCCCAGTCCATTTAAAAAGATAATAATTACCAATATTGGAGCAATGTATTTTATAAGTATGTAAGCGAAGTTAAAATACTTTGCTTTAAAATTTCCTCTA
Organism: Bacteroidales bacterium; assembly: GCA_041725955.1. Taxonomy (GTDB): domain Bacteria; phylum Bacteroidota; class Bacteroidia; order Bacteroidales; family JBGRPZ01; genus JBGRPZ01. Next base: position 48,438 of record JBGRQE010000016.1, on the reverse strand, counting down.
CTGGTTAATTCTTCTCTAACATCCTCCTTTTTTAAGTACCACCCTGTGAAAATTAAGAATAAGAAACCTCCAACAGGCATAATCACATTAGAAACACTAAAGTTGAATAAATCAAAAAAGTTTAAATCAAATATTTTTACATTTTCTAATGGACCAGCAGTACTTAATCCTGGTAATATAGAAATTACGATTACAATCAATGTACAAATAATTGTAATTCTTATTCTTTTGCCTCCTTCTTTTTCAGCAAAATGGCCAACAATAGTTTCTAGCATAGATATTGTAGATGTTAGAGCAGCTATCGCTAATAGTATAAAGAATAAAAGTCCAAAAAGATATCCTCCACTCATAGATTGAAAAACAGATGGTAAAGAAATAAAAGCCAATCCAGATCCGGAAGAAGGGCTAAGTCCGAAAGCAAATACTGCAGGAAAAATTGCTAATCCACCAAGTATGGATATGCAAGTATTGTAAATAGCAACCTGCACTGAGGTGCTAGCTAAATTATCTCTTTTACTTATATAAGATCCATAAATTAGCATGGTTCCAAGACCAATACTTAAAGTGAAGAATGCTTGACCCATAGCATTGATAATAACAGTACTGTCGATTTTTGAAAAGTCAGGATGGAATAAGAATTTATAACCTTCTTGAAAGTTTGGAAGTGTTAAAGCCTTTATATCTAATACTATTAAAATTAGAACAAGAATTGGCATAAGGATTTTTGAAAATCGTTCAATTCCTTTTTCAACGCCCAGTAAAACAATCAGACCTGTAACAATTATAAAAATTATTTGCCAGCTTAAAGTGGCTTTATCATCATGAATAAATTCATTGAAGAGGTTTTGAATACCTGTGGGACTTAGTCCATTAAATGTATTTTGTACAGCAAAGGAAATATATTGTAGTGTCCATCCTGCAATTTGACTATAAAAAGCAAGAACTAAGAATACGCCTAGGAAACCTAAATATCCTGTCAAAAACCATGGTGTGTTAGGTGCTAGCTTTCTGAAAGAACTTATAGAACTTTTTTGTGCTCTTCTTCCGATTACGAAAGCAGATAATAATGCAGGCAGACCCACAAATAGAATGCAAAGAAAATAAATTACTAAAAAAGCTCCTCCTCCATAGGTTCCTGTAACATAAGGAAAGCGCCATATGTTTCCTAATCCTACTGCAGATCCTGTTGCCGCAGCAATGATTCCTAATTTAGAAGAGAAACTTTCACGTGGTCTTGACATGTTTGAATAAGTTTAAAGTTAGGTTTAGAAAAAAAGCAAACGATAGTATATGTAGAATATTTTATGACTATCAACTTGAGCACTGACTTATCTGGGCATATCTAAGTTAAAGATTATTTTTAAGTTATAATCTAGAGAAAGTGTGTTTTTTTATTCCTTTTCTATTAATGCTTGGTATGTCTTACGAACGAATTAAGTATATGTATAAAGAATAATGGTTTGATTTTTTTTAAATTTGCTACATGAGAAGAAACTTGTTTGTAAAACTATGTTTTATTGTTTTTATCCTGTTTTTTCATTTTTGTCAGGCAGCAGATAACAAGAGCTTTAAAAAAACACTTAGTTTGCGATTGCAAAAGGAATTAAAGGAAAATGTCGATATAAATGCAGTTTGGGGGAGTGAAGCGAAGAAAGAATTATTAAATGATAGTTTATCCGAAAGATATCTTTTTTCTTTAATGATGCGAATTAATTTGTCTCATCTAGAAAAAGGAAACTACTTAAAGGTTTTGGATATGCTTCAATCTTGGGAGATGTTTTTTCAAGAATCTCGAAACGATTCATTATTTTTAGTTCAAAAGGGGTATTATCTAAATCTTTATGGTAGTGTTTTTCAGGAGATGGGGTTAAGTGCAATGGCCATTGATAAATATTGTTTCGCATTATCATTGTTTGAAAAGAATAACTATTTAGAGGGAATAGGAATTACTTTAAATAATCTGGGAAATATATATTTTGAACAGAAAAACTTTAAAAAAGCTGACTCTCTTTTTAATAAAGCTTTAGAAATAAGTAAAAGTAGAAATAGTAAAAGTGAGATGTTTAATAATTATACGAATATCTCATGTATATATCTGAAACAGAGAGATTTTGAGAAGGCTTTAGATTATGCTTTCTTAGCTGTAGAGCAAGTGTATCATTCAAAAATGTCTTTTCCCCTCTCTTTTATTTACACGAATATTGGAAATTTATATTTTGAGCAGGGTGATCCTTTAATGGCAATGTCGTATTTAATGAAAGCACATAAAATACAAAAAGAACATGGATTTGTTTCTGAATTAATTCGCACAAAGGTTTTTCTCTCCAAGGTTTATTCATTAAAAAAAGATTATAGAGCGGGTTTAAAACTAATAGGAGAAGCGATAGAGCTTGCAGAGCAATTGAAAAATCCGAAGTTAAGGAAAATGTCTTATGAGGCTGCTTATGAGTTAAATTTTAAGAGTAATAACTATGTAGATCTCTACAATTTAGTAAAAAAAAATGAGGGATTAACTGATTCATTACATAAAGTAGATGTGACAGAAAAGCTGTCATTAGTGCAAACAGCACTTGATTTTGAAACGGAGCGTAATGAAAATATTATCTTGAAGCAAGACATGGCTTTAAAAGAATTAACTATAAAAATGCAATATACTTGGATTGCTGCAACTTCTTTGGTGGTTTTTTTAGCTGGTGTTTTTATTCTAGTATTGATCAATAAAATCAGATTGATTCGTAAGAATAATCATAAAATGAGTGTACAGTCAAAAATGATTCAATCTCAAGCTAATGAAATTCAGAAGAAGAAATCGGATGAAATGAAAGAGCGGTTAGATTATAAGAATAGACAACTTATGAGTTTTACCTTAATTTCGAATCGTAATAATGAGTTTATCTCTAAAATAGAGAAAGAACTGAAATTATTTCAGCTGAAAATACATCCAAGAGATAAAGATAAAAAAGAAAAACTTCATCAATTAATAAATGAGTTTAGACTATTTAAAGGTCAGAATGGTTGGGAAGAGTTTCAAACTTTATTTGAAGAAATACATCCAAGTTTCTATACTTCTTTACTAATAAAGTATCCAAAATTAACTTTTAATGAACAAAAACTTTGTGGTTTTTTGCGGTTAGGTTTGTCGAATAAAGAAATAGCAAGTATAACCTTTAAAGAATTGCGTAGTATTGATTCTGCACGAAACAGGTTAAGGAAGAAGTTAGACTTATCATCGGATGTGGATTTGTATACTTTCTTATTGCAGTATTAGCGTTGATTAATAGTTTGTTATAAATGTTGAGGTAGTGTTTTGTAGAGATTGTTTTTCGCTAAAGTAGTATTGATAAGTCTATTTATTTGTCTTTCTCTTTATACAGGTTTAAATTGTCCATGATTCAATTATTTGAATTGTTTTTATGTGATTTATTCTATCATAGAATATTTTATCTATCGAGATTTATATTCTCGTTTTATCTTAATTTACTAAGATTTATCTAAAAAATAAGTGATAATTTAAAACATGATGATGAAAAAACTATTTACTATTTTTCTTCTTTCATTAGTAGCAGTAGGCGTCTTTGGTCAATCAAAGAATCCTTATTGTCTAATTAATGGTGAAACAGAAGAAGTCAGAGAGGTTGTTCCTACAGAAAAAGTTGTTAAAACAAGAGAGTTTATTGACCCAAAACTTATAATGAGGTGCATACATTACTATACACCTGGTGAAACAAAAAGTTTTCAGATTGTTTTTGATAGTGGTTACTATGAGTCTAGATGGAGCCTTACTGAAATTACTTTTCCTGAAAATATAACGGTTAACAGTTGTTCGAAAATGATGGATTGGCGTGATCGTTTGGTTGCAAATCCAACTATCAATGGTCAAAAAATTCAATTTTTGAGAGAATCTTTAGGTGAATTTTCTGCTAATGATTTCGATTATTTCTTTAGCCCAAATATCACTGTTCCTGCAGACTTTAATGGTGATTTAAATATTCAAGTTTCTTTTATTGAAAAACAGGATGGAACAGGAGATACCTTTAATTATACACTTTCTATTCCGAAAGTTAAAGAAGGTCCGACCATCGAAGCTTTATCATCTAAAATAGAGTTTGGTGCTGTTAAATCAGATAGTGATGATAAACCAGTAAAGAAATTCAAGTTTAGAAATATAGGAGATCAAGAATTGAGTATTACTTCTGTTGAAGGACTTAGTAATACTCCATTTAAATTAAAATCTAGTCTTCCAATTACTATTTCTACTTTGGAAACTGCTGAACTTGAGTTTGAATTGACTGATTTTGGTTCAGGCTTATTAAAAACTGATGCTGTTATTAAGAGCACAGGTGGTGATATTACTGTTCCTATTACTCTTTTTGGTATCGGAAGTAATTATGTTTGCTATGATTTTGAAGATTTAGAATTACCAGTAGCATGGGCTTCCAATAAGATAAAAGGTGCTTTAAAATGGGTGCCAAAGGCATATAACTGGGAGAAAGCAATGGTGTATTATTCAGGATTAGATGTGTCAAAAGAAGGTGATCAGGCGGAATTAATCACTAGTCCTGTTCAAATGATTGATGTTGAGGGTCAAAATTATTTATCCTTTAAGATTCGTCATGATAATCTAACTCCAAAAGAATGTGTTGATGTCTATATATCTTCAGATATGGGTGAAACCTGGAAGGAGCTTATTATGGGCGCTAATGGAAAGAATGATAATAGTGGTTTTAAACAACATTTTGTTCTTATCGAAGATTATGTGAAGGAAGATTATGTACAGTTTAAATTTGTAGCGACTTCTCAGAGTACCTATACAATTACTCTTGATGATATTATTCTCCCTATAAATTATAAGACATCTACACCTCCAGAAGTTGCAATGAATCCAACTCCACGTAATGGAGCTCAGAATTTGCCAATTTTCCAAGAACTAAGATGGGAAATGCCTTTCTTTTCTTCCGGAGTAAAACTTAAGTTTGGAATTAATAATCCTCCAACTAATGAAGTTGATATAAAAAGTGCTGTTTCTTATCAACCAAATTTGCTTGAGAATACTACTTATTACTGGCAAGCTATTCCTTATAACGAAAATGGAGATGCTAAAAACTGTCCTGTTTGGAGTTTTTCAACTGGTGAGTATACTCCAACTGAATGGAGTGATGATCCTGCAAAGAACTTATGTGTAGATCCGGAAAATGGTTCTTGCCTACAGAAGATACGTGTTGCTCCTGATGGATCTTATTATATTGGTTGGTGGGATTCTAAAAAGGGTAATTATGGTGTTTATATGCAACACTTTAGTAGTTCTGGAGAAGAATTGTGGAAGCACAAAGGAATTGTTGTTTGTGACTATCCTCAATTGAGCTGGTTGTCTGATTGGGATATGCAGATCGATAAAAAAGGTAATATTGTCTTGGCTGCACCTGATATGAGAAAAGGTTATATGACTATGAATGCCTATAAAGTGTCTCCTAAAGGAGAAATGCTTTGGGGTAAAGAAGGAATAAACCTTTCTGGTGATGATAAAACTGATGAAATGTCTCCCGAACTATGTGTTTTAGATGATAATAGTGTAATTGTTGCATGGGATTATCTGAAAAGTGCAATCTCTGCTGAAGGACATATCCAAAGATTAGATGAGAGTGGTAACATTATGTGGAATGATGTTATTAGAAGTTATATGAGACCTAAATTGATTTCTATAGCAAATAATGAGTTTCTTTTGATACATCCTGATGCAATGGGAGTTCATATTGGACGCTTTAATTCTAAAGGAGAGAGACAAAATGAATCATATATGAAACGACTATATAGTTCTAAATATGGTGATGTTACTGTTGCTTCAGATGGAAAAGGTGGTGTTGCAATTGCTTCAGGTTATGAATCAGGTCCTAGATATTATGTTACTTTAGGATATATGGCTCCCGATGGTGAAATTAAATGGGTATCAAGACCTGCAGTAATTGAAGGTAATTATCAATCAATGATTGATATTAGTTATATGAAGGATGAAGATAAAATTTTTGCTGCTTGGTCTGAAGTGGGGCAAGATCAAAATCAACAAGAATTGCGAGCTCAGCTTTTTGATGCAGAAACTGGAAAGAAAAATTGGGCTGAAAACGGACTTCAGGTAATTCCTTTTGGAGAGAAATTTTATGGAGCCAATGCTGCTTTGACTACTGGCGATCGCTCAATTATTATAGCCTCTTCTTATGGTAGTGATATTCCTTTTCCTACAGTAGCAAATGCAATTAGTATCAATATAGATGGAACATACACATGGACAGAAAAATCGAAGCCAATTATTTCTGTAAATAATAAGAGATCAAAGTTGATTGCTAGCGAATTGAGTCAGAATCAATGGGTTTTTGCTTGGGAAGAATCTCGTGATGGAAACAGGAATAAGTCTCTCTATCTACAAAATATTAGTGTTGATGGGCAATTAGGCGTATTTAACGATGTCGTTCCTCCAAAAGTATATGGTATTCGTTTTGTTACTAATAATGAAATGGTACTGAATTTTAGTGAAGCTTTACAGAAGAAGTCAGCTGAAAAAATAAAAAATTACACGATTAAAGATGGTCCTGAGGCTGTTGTGATTTCAAAGGCTGAATTAATTTCTTCCAAAAAAGTCAAATTAACACTTACTTCTATAGTTGATGGTAATTATAATATTAAGATTAATGGAGTAAAGGATTTAAGCTTTAATTCATGTTCAAATTATGAAGTGAACTTTGATTTCCTAAAAGATATTGACGCTCCTGGAATTTTAAGTGTAGATGTTTTAGCTGATAATAAGATTGGAATTAAGTTTAATGAGGAAGTAGACGAAACTACTGCAATTATTAAAAGCAATTACTCATTGGTTAAAGGATCAGGAGAAATTGTTTCTGTAAAGAAAATTAAGCCAGATTATGTAATCTTAGGTTTATCAGGAATTGTTAATGGTGATTACTCTGTTCAGGTTGATAAAGTACAAGATTTACGATCTAATGCAATGGATAAGGTTAAACATGATTTTAAGTTTACTCTGAATCTTGTCCCTAATGTATATTACTTTGAAGATTTTGCTGACGGAATGCCTGCAGATATGAAGTTGATCGATGAGGATAAGCGTGATCCTAAAAACGAAATCTACAAAGCTAATCCTTGGATTGTTATCGATAAAGATGGTAATAAAATGGCTTCTTCAACTTCTGCATTTGAAGTTCCTGGTACTGCAGATCGTTATTTGATTACTCCTGCGATTTCTGTTAAAAAAGGTGCTTGTTTAAGTTGGACTGCTATAAATAATAATCCAGGAATTACTGAAACTTATGAAGTTCTTGTTTCTGAATCGACTTCTGACCTTGAAAATTTTGTTTCATTGAAAGATTATTACGCAGAAAAAGGTATAGCAACAAAGAACTTTTTTGATCTTGGAGATTTAGGTGTCTGTAATACTACAATTTATATTGCTTTCCGTCTTAAGACTTTCAATGGTGATGCATTAAATATTGATAATATTAAAGTTTATCAACCAGTGTTGAATGATCTTTCAATGAAGTATTATTCTTCTATCGATTATGTAGTTCCAAATGCAGACTATCCTATAGTTCTAGATGTTTGTAATGAAGGTTTAAGTACTGTTACCGGATTTGAGGTTTCTTATTCTATTGATGGTGCTGCTGCCAAAACTGTTAGTGTATCTGATTTAAATATGGCTTTTGGTGATTTTGCTTTAATTAGCTTAAATGGTATAAACCCAGAAGGAACAGGTCCTAAAGTATTAGATGTAAATATTACTAAGGTGAATACATCTGCTGATATGGTGGAAGACAATGATAAGGTTAAAGTTGAATTTAATATCGTTGATGGTGCATCAAAGCGACTTGTAGCATTAGAGCACTTTACTAATTATGCTTGTGGTCCTTGTGCTTCCAGTAATCCTGTTTTGGAAGCTCTGTTGGCAAAACCAGAAAATAAAAGTAAAGCAGCTCATATTACTTATCATGTGTTTTGGCCTTCTAATGATGACCCAATGTACAATTTTGCTAAAGCTGATAATAATAATCGAATTATGTATTATAGAGCAAATGTTGCTCCTATGGTTGTTGTAAATGGAAATAAGGGAGTTTATAGCCCTTCAGATATTGGTCAACAATTCTTAGATTATGAAAATTTAAGAGCAAACTTATTCAGTATTTCTGGTGATGTTGCTGTAAAAGGAAGAGACCTAACTGCTAATCTTGATCTTACATCAGTAATTGATCTTCAAGGAAAGGATTTGGTTGTTTATGCTATGCTTACCGAAGATATATCTTTATCAGGAGCTCCTAATGGAGAAAGTTTCTTCCCTAATGTTATGCGTAAAATTCTACCAAGTAACAAAGGTCTTAAAGTTGAAAGACTTAAAAAGGGTGGAATAACTAAATTAGAGTTGTCATATACACTACCTGAGGATATTGAGCGAAAGAAAACTAAAATGTTTGTTTTTGTACAAAATACAAAAACAAAAGAGGTTATAGCTTCTTTTGTGAAAGAAGTACAAATAGGAGTTGGAATAGATGAGTTAAATGTAAATAGTGATCTATCTGTTTATCCAAATCCTGCAAATGATGCATTGAATATAATGTTCAAGAATAATACAGTAAATGGACAGTATTATATCTATAATGTGAATGGTGTACTTGTTAAGAGTGGTAATGTTTCTGGTGAGTCTTCAAAAATTGACTTACAAGATATTACTTCTGGAGTTTACTTTATTAAAGTAATCGATTCTGAATCTTATACCAAAACTATTCGTTTTGTGAAAGAATAGGCTTTTAATTATAGGTCTTAAAATAAAATGAGGTAGAGAGCTGAGGAATAATGGATATTTCTCAGCTCTCTTTTTTTTTACAAAAAAAAAGAGGCCGTTTCTTTGTCTTTGAAACTGCCTCTTGATAGCATTCTTTTTGGACAAGTGTCCAAATATTTACAATTACCCAATTTATAGCCCTAATTTAGTAACCTCCAAATAATACATTTACTCTTCTTCTACATCATATATTGAGGAGGTTTGAAAAAATTCGTTTTACCCCTTTTGTTAAACGAAAAACTTTTCCTGAGAGAAATAAGATAAAGAGCGCTTAGCTTCTAATAGTCTGTCTTTTAATTTGTTTCCTTTGTTATTATAACGGGGTTATTTTTTTGATATTTTATTTGAGACTTAAAAATTAATTACTTATACTCCGTTTTTTCTACGATAACGGAGAAAGATAGTATGGGTGTTAAGTTTGTATGTACTGTAAATACTGTGGTTTTAAATTTTTAACATAAAAGGAAAAAAATAATTGAATAATTACCCGATTTTAAGAAACAAACTTCGTTTTCGGAAAAAAGGATTGTTAAAGCGTCTATAAACTTCATCACACTGTTATAAAATAATATTTGCCCTAATCGCTATCACTCTTACCTTAAATCACTGGCATTCCTATCTTTAAATTCTACGGAACCTACCTTTATTTAATATAAACCTCCTAGGTTTTGAATGAATACCTCCTAGGTATTTGGTGAAAACCTCCTAGATATTTGGTGAAAACCTCCTAGATATTTGGTGAAAACCTCCTAGGTATTTGATAAAAACCTCCTAGATATTTGATGGAAATATACTGGGTGTTGGATATTCACTTACAGGGTTATACCGCAAACCATTACTTGCTTTGATCAAAAAGTAAGGCAAGGCTGGCATATTAAAGTTACTTGTATGGATGCGTTTATTTAGAATGTGTTTATTTGTAAAGATTATAAATTGGTATTGTGTCGTGTGTAAATATAAATAGCTTAAAATAAAGTGTATAGGTATGTGCGTTTCCCTTTACTAATTATTACTAGACTCTAAACTCTTAAACTATTGAAGCTATGAAAAGATTTAACTCCAAACATTTGGTTGTTTTTGTTTGCTTAACGTATTTTGCGTTGCTTTTTTCTTGCCAAAAGAAATCGCCTCAACAAGAGGTTGGCAATCCTTCCGGAGCACCAGAAAAAGTAGATCATGATATGCCAGATCCTGCAAATGAAGATCAGAATATGGATATTCCCGATAGTCAATTGCTTAACTTTACACACGATCATTTTATTCAAAAACATCAGAAAACTTCATTGAAGTGGCATGAAAAGACTCATGATCAGTATGTGTATTGGTGTGCGAAGAAATTAGGTTTATCTGAAGAACGTGCACAAGCAATGGGTGAAGCTGCCGAGATGCCTGATTTTTTCCAGGCAGGAATTCAAAATGGATTTGCTCAGCAATGGTCACATGCTTATATGTATAGCTCTAAAGGAAATTGGGAATGGGGTGATGCAGATGACGATTTTCATGATAATTTACTTGGTAGTGAAACTCCAGGTAAAGAAGGTGAAGGTTATAAAGGAAAATATGCTGGTTTATACTATGACCAGGGAGATCAGAAAATGGGCGATTGGTATGTAGGTTACGGACTACATTATATTACCGATGTTAGTGAAACTTTGCATAGTACTTTTATTTTTCCTAAAGTTTCTATGGCATTCCATCATTTTGATTTTGAATCATGGGTTTTGAACAACTGGACTGAAGGTCATTGCTTTGTAAATGCAGTAAAAGATGTTGATCCTTCTGAATTTTATCAGGTAAGTGATTTACGTGCTTCCTTAAAACAGGCTGCTTATAATGCCAATTATTATTCTAGTTCATTTAGCGGAAAAGCTTGGGATGCTTATGGCGACTCAGGTTATCCTAAAGGTGTTGGTGAAGGAAATGCTGAGGCTGTAAAATACACCAAAGTAATGATTCATGAAGCTGCGAAGTGGACTGGTGGTAGCATGAAGTTTATTCTTCAGCATTATAATCAGTTGAATTAAAAGAAATAGATATAAAAGAAATGGGACTGCTTGATTTAGGCAGCCCCATTTTTTTATTTTTTCAAATGTAGGTTGAAGTAATCAACGATCTTTTTATAAAGATGTGCTCTGTCTAATCCTCTTACGTTATGTTCGTGATTTGGGTAAACATAGTAATCGATTAGCTTATCATCTTTTACTGATTGGTTTAATAGCTGCAAGCTATGCTGCCAAACAACAACAGGGTCAATAGCTCCATGAATAACCATTAATCTTCCCTGAAGATCCTTAACTTTATTCAAGATATTTGCATTCTTATATCCTTCAGGATTTGATTCAGGAGAATCCATATATCGTTCGCCATACATAATCTCATAATATTTCCAATCGATAACAGGGCCACCAGCAACAGCCACTTTGAATATTTCTGGATGTTCAAGCAGTAAGGTGATAGTCATAAATCCACCGTAACTCCATCCGTCTACACCAATTCTTTCGGTATCAACATATGGAAGAGATTTAAGATATTTTGCTCCTGTAATTTGATCTTCTACTTCAGGAACACCAATATTACGGTGTATAGCTTGTTCAAATTCTTTACCTCTGTTTGCAGAACCTCTATTGTCGACAGTAAATACAATATAACCCTGATTGGCCAGATAATTTAACCATAAACCGCCGCCACCAGTCCATGAGTTGGTAATCATTTGAGCATGAGGACCACCATAAACATATACGATTGCAGGATATTTTTTACTTGCATCGAAGTTTGCAGGTTTAATTAAGCGATAATATAGGTCGATTCCTTCTTTGTTTTTGATCTTACCGATAGTGGTTTTGCCAATTGCAAATTCGTTTAAAGGATCGCTATCTTTCAATAGTTGTTGAACTACTCTTCCTTTATTGTTTACAATATTATATACTCTTGCATCTATGGTATCGCTATAGATATCGATAGCGTATCTTCCATTATCACTTATTTGAACATGGTGGGTTCCGTTATGAGGAGTGATTTTTGTAATCTTTGAAGAGTTAATATCTACACTATAAGCAGTCATATCTAATGGGCTGTCTTTTGTGCAAAGGAAGAATGCCTTCTTATTATTCTTATCGAATTTTAAGAACTTAGTAACCATCCAATCGCCATGGGTTAGCTGCTTGATCAATTTTCCTTCAGCACTATATAGGTATAGGTGGTTAAATCCATCTCTCTCACTAATCCATATAAATTTAGATGCATCGTTGTTTGGGAAGTATAATGGGAATTCAGGTTCTACCCATTTCTCGTCTTTTTCCTCAAATAGAGTTTTTGTCAAACTTCCAGTTGCTGCATCGTATTTGTTTACTTTTAGATGATTTTGATCACGATTAAGTAGACCTACATAGATGTACTTTTGATCAGGGCTCCAGGTAACATTAGTTAAGTATTGATCAACTGGTCCTTTGGTATCTAGTACAGTTGTTTTCTTAGTCTGCAAGTCATAAACCTTTACAAAAAGCTTTTCAGAGCTTTCGCCAGCCATTGGGTATTTACTGTTTTTTAGTGATGCAATACGTGTGTTTACATCAACCAGAGGATAATCGGCAACTTTACTTACATCTTTGGTATAGTAAGCTAGTTTCTCTTCTTTTGGCGACCAGAAGATTCCCTTGTCTATTCCAAACTCGTTTCTGGAAACAGTTTCTCCATTTATGATTTCTTTACTATCATCTTTGGTTACTTGAGTTTCTTTACCATCAACTGAAATAAATATGTTGTTTTCCTTTGTATAAGCTACTGCAAATGTTTTTGGAGCCATTTGTAGGTTAGCTACTTCCTTTGGATAACTGTTTATCTCTTTTGCTGCTTTCGACTTGATATTGACAATATAGATTTTCTGAGCAATTGTAGCTACAAATTCCTTTGCATTTACCCATTGTATTCTGCCGAAATGTTTTTGTTCTTTACCACCCGCTTTAACAATAGCATCGCTATATTGCTTTAAGGTTAGTAAAGGTTTGTTTTTCTTTTGTCCCGGACGAGCGCTTACAATTACATTATTCTCTATTTGTGAGAAGCTGTCGGTATTTGCAATCCAGTTCAACTGGTTTAGTCTTTTCGGAAGAACTGCCGGATTGTAATATATAGCGTCTTTTGCTGTTAAACTTTGTTTTTCGCTTTGGTCTTGCTTTTGCGAAAAAACAACACCATTGCTCAATACTAAGGCTGATAAAGCCAGCGTGCTGAAAAATTTCTTCATTGTTGCAGAAATCAATAATTAAACGATTAATTGGAATCTGCAATATTAATATTTTTTTAGGATGATTTAAGAGCTATCTCTGAATACTATTTCCTAATTGTATAGGTTCTTTTGCTCTTTATTATCTCTTTTTTAACAAAAAATAATAATAGTGTAAAGAGATTTCTACTTATTTTGTAATGCTATATTTTAATTAGTTACTGGGCTTTATTTTTGACTAAAGATATCTGTTTATGAGAACTTTTAAGAAGTTGAATCTTCTCTTTCTATTGATTTTCTGCTATTCGACTTTATGCTGGGCGCAGAAATCACAAAGTTGGTTGACTTTTTTTGAAAAGACCGGAGGGATGAGAACTTCGGAATATAAAGAATCTGTAAAGTACTGGAAACGACTTGCCGATAGCTCAAGCATGATATCTTACAGCTCGTTTGGGAAGAGTGAAAAGGGTAAGGATTTGCCTTTGTTAATCTTAGATAGAGATGGATATTCTACTCCTGAAGAGATAAAACAGTCGGGGAAAGTAGTTGTGTTGGTTCAGGCAGCAATTCATGCTGGAGAAACTTGCGGCAAAGATGCCGGAGTATTACTGTTTAGAGATTTCTTTAAGGGTAATTTGAAATCCTCTATGCTAAAGAATGTAAGTGTAATATATATACCTATTTTTAATGTAGATGGTTTTGAGCGCTTTGGTGAATATAATCGAATCAATCAAAATGGACCAAAGGAAATGGGATGGAGGGCAAATGCACAAAACTTAAACTTAAACAGAGATTACCTTAAGGCAGAGAGCTCGGAATTAAAATCATGGCATAAACTATTCAATACATTTCAACCTGACTTCTTCATTGATTGTCATTCTACTGATGGTGCCGACTATCAGTATGTTGCTACTTATGCTATGGAGGTGTTTGGCGATTTGGATGCAGGCCTGGTAAGTTGGCAGAAAAATAATTTCATTCCTTATCTGGAAAGAAAAATGGGAGAGAATGAGTTTCCCATCTTTCCTTATGTAAGTTTTAGAAATTGGCACGACCCTCGTTCTGGTTTATATAGTGAGGTTGGTTCTTCAATGTTATCGCAAGCATATACCGCGAATGTCAATAGACCCGGATTACTTGTAGAGACTCATATGTTAAAGCCATACCGACAAAGGGTTGATGCTACTTATCAGATTATTTTGGAAGCTATCAGATATTTAAATTCCAATAATCGGAAGTATAAAAAGCTTATAAAAAGTGCCGATGTTAATTCGGCCAACTTAATGGCTTTACCCTTAACATATCGTCTGTCAAAGAATGATAGCGTTATGGTTAAGTTTAAGGGTGTAGACTATGATGTTTCGAAAAGTGATTTAACTGGTGGCGACTGGTTTGTTTATCATACAAAGAGAAAAAGAACGTATAAGCTCCCATACTTCAATAAAAACATCCCTGATAAGGTGGTGAAATTGCCTAAGGCATATATTGTTCCTGCACAATGGAAAAAGGTTATCGATTTGCTGTCTGTTCATGGAATTAGGATGAATACATTGAATTCAGATACAACCATAAGTGTTGAACTCTACAGAATAAAAGATCCAAAGTGGGGTAGTGCTCCTTTCGAAGGACATATTCCCTTAAAATCATTTGATATAGAAAAAGATGTTGCCCAAAGAACATACTCAAAAGGGAGTGTTGTTATTCCAACAAATCAGGCAAAGATTAGAATTATAGCCAATTTACTCGAGCCTGAAGGGGATGGTTCATTGCTGTTTTGGGGCTACTTTAATTCAATCTTTGAGCAAAAAGAATATGGCGAAAGCTATGTGATTGAACCTTTGGCCAGAAAGATGCTAAAAGAAAACCCTAAGTTGAAAGAGGAGTTTGAGCTAAAGAAGAAGAACGATAAGGATTTTGCAAACAATACTTGGTCGCAAATCAATTGGTTTTATGCACATTCAAAATATTGGGATAAAGAGAAGGATTTGTATCCGATTGGGAGATTGCCAAGAACGAAAATATCCAATCCATAGACGATTAAAAGCAAATCCCTGAGCCTTATAATTAAAGCTCAGGGATTTTTATATAGAAGTTTCTTTTATTTATGCTGATTGTAATCACAGATGCTTGCACCACTTTCTTTACTTCAGTGATTCTGCTACGGGCAATGCATTATACGTTGCAAATTCAATGTAATTATAATGCGTATTATTTTGCAGCTTTTAATCTTGCCAAATAATCGTAATGCGGACCATTGATAATCTTCTCGCAAGTGAAGCCGCATTTCACTGCCTCTTCCTTTAGCTTGTCGAAATCGATAAACAGCCAGTCGAATGCTGGTCCGGTAACATCTTCAAATCCCATAGTGTAGCGAACTTCTCCGATATAATGACTAGGCATAAAAGCTTCGTCTTCCCCTTCATACATATACGATAGATCGCTGGAATCGAGTAGTAATTCGCCGCCATCATTCAGGAACTGCTTACATCGGGTTAGGAATAGAGCCAGGTTATTTATCTGTCCACAGATTCCAATACCGTTCATCAACAGAAGAAGCGTATCATACTTTTCTACCTTTATTTCATTGAAATCGCCAAAAACAATGTTGTCGATTCCTCTATCTTTCATTATATCGACGCAGAAGGGTGAGATTTCTAAGGCAGTAATATCTAATCCTTTGTTCTGTAAATACAAACTATGACTTCCTACACCCGCACCAATATCCAGTATTTTACCCTTACATTGTTTCAATGCCTTTTTCTCGATCTTGGGCATTTCTTTGAATTCTCTGAATAGGTATGAAGCAGGAATATGATCCATTTCACATAGATCGCTATGAACATCGATAAAACATTCTTCTTTGGAACTCCAATATTTGTAGGCTGCTGCCCCAAGCGGATCCTGATCTTTCAGTAGTGTAGCCATTTGTTTTTTGTGCAAAAGTATTAAATGAATATTGATTTTCTACCAATGGTACTCGAATGCTACAAAAAACAGCAAAAAAAGATTATTATTACAATAAGCTCAAAAATCATCCGTTTCAAATCTTCCCTATGATTGTTTTTGCAATCATATTACACGACTTATTTTTTAAATGGTATTGGTTTGAAACCAAGATCAAGCAATTGATATTTGGTTTACTTATTGTTGTTGGCTTATTGTATGAAAAGGGCTACCTGTTAGGTGGCCCTTTATTCTTTTATGTCAATTAGCGTTTCGGAACATAGCTTCCTCCAATCAAAATGGAGTAATTGTTATGCGAGTGGCTCCAGTCGCCATACTTTGTGAAATCGCCAACTACATTAACTTCTTCGGGAAGGTCTGGTTTGTATGGCAAGTCCTTAATGTTTAAGGAAATTACCTCTCCTTTATTTCCATTTCCCAAATGTTCAAAAACCATGTCTTCTGCCTTTAGTGGTATGGTAACTGTTTTTGCAAAAGCTCTTAATTGCAGTTTCATAAAGGTGGTTAGCGGATAATCTACATTCTCTAATTCCGAGATGTTGTGATATAAATAAGGAATCACATCGTTGGTTACGTAATAGCGTTTAAAATTGATCTGTGTTTTTCCTGGTGCAGGAGTTCTGTGCCTGTCTAGGAGATTTTCGAAACTTTGCGCAAACTCTTCATTGCCAATTGCAGGACTTGCAAAGGTGTAGATTCCGGAATATAGTGATTTGTTGTAGTTGTTTTCGATATTTACTACATCTTCCAATATATAATCGGCAAAAAGAGCAGCAAGACCACCGCCTAAACTGTGTCCTGTAACGTAAAAACGTTGAACTCCCTGAGGGTTTTGCTTTTCGTTGAATATTTGCTTTATATAGTCGGTAAGGCTGATGTCTCCTGTATTCGGATAAAATTCTTGTCCTTTAGTATCTAGGATTGCATTGAAGGCAATCATCGATCCATTTATAATTTTTGAGTCGGGAAGAGACTTACCAAAGATCCAGTCGGCCTGTCTGTAGATATCAATATCGTAGAAAAAGTTGTAGACAGATGCGAAGTTGGTTCCGCGAATACAAAGGGCATAGGTTCCGGGTTGCTGTTTGTTGTATGCGATAAATGCAAGCAGCGATTTTTTTGTATTGAAGTTGTACCATGCAAGCCCCCATTCTCCTTTGGTAATATAGCTTTTGTCGTTTAGGGCGATATTCAGACTATCGAATATATAGTCGGGATGTTTTTTACCCACATACGACATTGTCATTAGGGTAGCCATAACCTGAGCTTCGTCATTTATCGGTGTTGGATATGCAGTTGCAGCCTTCTCTGTAGAATAGTCTTGATCAAAGTCATTGCGTTTACATGCAAATAAACTTAGACATAGCAGTAGCAATATTAGTTTCTTCATAGTCAGTTCCTTTAGAGTCGGCGCAAAGTTAAAAAAAATCCTGAGTTAATTTGCTGATTAGTACATTAATATGTAATCATTTGTGCCTATCTTATATTAAATAACATTAAATGAAAGAGCTTTTCCCATGCAATATCTTTCAAAAAGGTCAATTGCTTTTTTGCAATCGTCTTCTATGTTTTTTCTTCCTGCGAAGGAGTATATGCACAGCAGAATCTCTGTGGTTTTTTCTTGGATACAGGTTCTTTCTGAGTCGGATGTTGGGCTGCCAAAGCCTTCGGTTTTATCGCACACCATGGGCATACCTTCCATATTCAGTTCGTATCGGCCAATGCCTTTAAAGCTTTCGCCTTGATTTCCGATTCTAAACTCTATATCGCCTTCGATTTTTGATTTGTCGAAGAGTCCGATACTATTCTTGATTTCGAGCGAAAGAAGGTTGCCGGCATCAACGGGTGTATTGACCTGATACAATCCCTTTCCCTGAATAATTCTGCGCATCATGGCTTCGCATGAAGAGCGATATCGGCTTGGAGCTTTTCCGCAGTCTTTATAGGTTTTTCTTAGGGTGCTGATGTTTTCGATTTGCTTTATGGATTCTGTAGTGTAGTGGGTTTCTATTTCTTTGCAAAGGGTGTGAATTTTGGTCCATAAAGGCTCATTATATTTGGTGAACTCTATTTCTCCTTCGATATGTCCAATCACTATATTGGGATTGATCTTTCTTAGTCTTTCGTTTATTCTGATACTTTTTTTCATTTTTCACTACTGGTTGACAGCTATTTTATAATTTTAGAAAACTTTAACTCTAAATCATTTAAACCCATTTTGAAATGATAAAATTTAGATTTCTATCGTCTTTCGTTCTCATCTTCTTTCTCTGTACGCAGATCTATGCTCAGAATAAAGAAGCAAGATTATTAAGGTTTCCAACGTCTTCCAAAGATAAGCTAGTATTTTCTTATGCTGGCGATTTATATACTGTATCTAATCAGGGTGGGCTTGCCCGAAGATTAACCAGCGACTCTGAAGGTTATGAAATGTTTGCTCACTTCTCGCCTGATGGTAGTAAGATTGCTTTTACTGCTCAGTATGACGGAAACACCGAGGTTTATATTATGCCTAGCGAGGGGGGTGCTCCTCAGAGATTAACTTATACATCAACCCTATCGCGAGATATGGTTTCTGATCGGATGGGGCCGAATAATATTGTTATGGGATGGAAAGGTAATGATTCCATTATTTTTCGATCTCGAATGAATAGCTTCAATGCTTTTAAGGGGAAGCTATATTTGGTTGGCATAAATGGCGGTATTCCTTATGAAATGCCATTGGCAACCGGAGGTTTCTGTAGTTTTAATGAAGATGGCAGCATGCTTGCATTCAATCGCGTTTTTCGGGAGTTTAGAACGTGGAAATATTATCAGGGTGGCATGGCCGACGATGTTTGGCTTTTCGATCGTAAATCTAAAGAAGTAAGTAAGATTACTGATAATGTGCATCAGAATATTTTTCCTATGTGGCATAAAGATAAGATCTACTTTATTTCTGACCGCGACCGCACTATGAACTTGTTTATGTATGATATAACTTCTAAGGAAACTACCAAAATTACCGACTATACCGATTATGACATTAAATTTCCTAGTATATCGGAATATGGAATTACGTATGAAAACGGAGGCTATTTGTATATCTACTCGTTTGATGATAGGTCGTCGAAGAAGATTGATATTCAGATTTTGGATGATGTTGACGGTGGAAGAATGCCGTTTAAAAAGCTAGCAGACTATATGTCGTGCTACGATTTGTCTCCTGATGGAAAGAGACTTGCGGTTTGTGCTCGTGGCAACATGTTTTCGGTTCCATCTAAAGAAGGGGTAACTTATACCTTATCTAACAACTCGGCTGTTCATGATCGTACGGTTAAATGGTCGCCCGATGGCAAATGGATTGCTTTTATTTCTGATCGTAGTGGCGAGAATGAGATTTATGTAATGAATCAGAATGGAAAGGAAGAGCCTATTCAACTAACATCAAACACCGACACCTATTTATATACCATAGAATGGTCGCCCGATAGTAAGATGCTTTTGTTTAACGACAAAAAGGGAAACCTTAAGTATGTTAATGTTGAGCAGAAGAAAACTGAAACTGTATACAACTCTAAGGCAAGCGAAGTTTGGAACTTTTCGTGGGCTCCAGATTCCAAGTGGATTGCCTATTCGGTTCCGCGTAATAAAGGATTGAGTTGGATTGAAGTTTATAATATCGATTCAAAAAAGGCTGAGGTAGTAACTTCGAAGCTATACGATTCCGATTCGCCATCTTTTGATTCTGAAGGAAAATATTTGTTCTTCTCGTCTAATCGAAGCTTTAACCCAACCTATAGCTGGACGGAATGGAATACTGCTTATACTGATATGACTCGTCTTTATTTTGTAACTCTATCTAAAGACACTCCAAATCCGTTTGCATTAAAGAACGATCAGGTTAAGCAAACAGCCCAACAACCTAAGAAGTCTAGGAAGGACAAAAAGAAGGATAAGGCAAAGGATGATGATAAAGGAGTGAAGATTGACTTTGATGGAATTGCTGATAGAATTAATGTAATTCCGGGTTCGGCCGGAAGCTATGGCAATGTAACTGCACTTGGCGATAAGGTTTATTATGGTTTTTATTCAACTAAAAGCGGCAAGGTGAGCCTGAACTTGTTCGATTTGAAGCAGAAGAAAAACACGGTTCTCGGAGATTATACTTTATATAAGATTAGTGCCGATCATAAAAAGATGTTCTTATACGGAAAGAAAACTCTGATTAACTTGCCTCAGGGCCCTATTAATCTGAAGGGTGGCGACTTGGTCGATTTCTCGGGTGTGGAAACAACGATTGACTTGGATAAGGAGTATCAGCAAATTTTTATGGAATCGTGGCGAGTTTTTCGCGACTATTTCTATGCTCCTAATTTGCATGGTGTAGATTGGAATGCAATGAAAGATAAGTATCAATCTTTGGTCAAATATGCCAAAAATCGTCATGATCTGAACTATATAATCGGCGAAATGATTGGCGAAGCAAACGTGGGGCATGCCTATGTTAATGGTGGCGATATTCTAAAACCCAAAAGAATTATGATGGGTTTGCTGGGCGCTGAGGTTGAAAAAGACCAGTCGGGCTATTTTAAAGTAAGCAAGATTTTACCCGGCGAGAACTGGACAAAAACTGCGCGATCTCCGTTAACAGAAACAGGGGTTAAGATTCGTAAAGGCGATTACATAACATCCTTAAACGGAAAGTCGCTAAAGGATGTCGATAACATCTATACTCTGCTCATTGATAAGGTGAATAAGCAAATTGAGCTTTGCGTAAACAGCAAGCCCGTTGAAAAGGGAAGCCACACGGTTCTTCTAAAGCCAATTGCCAACCAGTCGAGTTTGTATTACTATAAGTGGGTAAGCGGAAATATCAAAAAGGTGAGTGAAGCAACCAACGGAACTGTTGGATATTTGCATGTTCCTGATATGAGCACCAACGGACTCAATGAGTTTGTAAAGTTGTTTTACCCGCAGTTGGATAAAATGGCGCTAATTATAGACGACCGTGGAAATGGTGGAGGTAATGTTTCGCCGATGATTATTGAACGCCTTGGTCGCCGATTGGCAATGGTTACTAAGCAACGCGATTTTGAAGGAACCGTAAAGCCTTTTCAAATGTTAAACGGTCCTATGGTTATGCTAATCGACAATTATTCTGCTTCCGATGGCGATTTATTCCCCTATCAATTCAAGAAACTAAAGCTTGGAACTGTTATTGGTCAGCGATCATGGGGTGGTGTTGTTGGAATTAGAGGTTCGCGTCCGTTTGTGGATCGTGCCGACTTGAGGGTTCCGGAGTTTGGACCTTATGATGATGAAGGCAAGAAGTGGATTATAGAAGGTTATGGTGTTGATCCGGATATTGAAGTGATTAACGACCCTTATAAAGAGTATATGGGCGAAGATGCTCAGTTGAATATGGCTATTAAGGTGGTTATGGAACAACTGAAAACCAGAAAGCCGATTCCAGAAAATCCTCCTTATCCTGTTAAAACGAAATAGGATAATTGTGTTTTACTAACTAACAAACTGTCGGGTTCTTTTGGCCCGACAGTTTGTGTTTAGATACATCCAAAGCACAACCAAGCTGGCGACAGCTTCCGCTCCCGAGGCTTACACAAGCCGTAGCCCTCGGCAAAACGATGTGTAGCCGAGGGCTACGAAGCATTTTGACGACGGGAGCAAGCCATGTTGACCTCGGCTACCAGGCATGTCGCCAGCCTGAACATATAGCAAAGCAAAAGAAAGCCTGACAGAGCATTGCTCTATCAGGCTTTCTTATAGGTGTTTACGGCTTTGTTGCTATTCTACAGTATATTCATTATGATCTATATTAAATCGCTCTTTTCGGCTATTGCGAGGAGCGTTTCTAATTTCAATCTTATAGGTGCCTGCATCGAGAGTGGGAGCTTTAAAAACCAAGGTTTTAGGAAGGTTGGTTCTGATGTTAACAGCTTTGCTCTCGATATTGCTTTCCGTATTAATAAAGAAAATGCCATATTCAGTATATTCCATATCAATTTTAAGGTTGTCGCCATGAATTTCGACCACACCTTCGGAACTTACTTTCTGATCTTCGGTTTCCGAATTCCAATCGTATACCTGATGAATTACGGGCAAATCGGTATCAGGAGCCACATATTCAGTATGAATTGTATCGACCGATTTTTTTATACTACCCGACACGCTTGCCTTTACAGTAATATTGTGTCTTTCCTTGTCGAAGCGGTCCGATTCGCTATCAAACGAGCCCGAAATGCCAAGGCGCACGCTAATAAAATTGTCGCGATACTCCTCGCCATCGCCAATAAACTTAGAAACATTGTCCCAATAGGCCTTAATAATCGATTTGGTTTCAGACGGACTTAAGGTCGAATTGAATCCTTTAATTCTGTCAATCAAGTCGTCTAAATCGCGGTTACGGCAGTTAATAGGTCTACCAATAAAGCTGTCTTCGTCTCTTTTAAAGTTATTCTTATATAGAGTATATTCCATGTTTTGATATGTTTAGGATTTGTAAATAAAAGGCTGCATCTGGATGAGTTTAGGTTTTTCAACTTTCATATGCCCCGTGCAGCAAGGATTGAAGGCCTAATTTAAGAAAATAATTTGTTTTATAAAGCTATAAACAGAATAAATGTTCGGTTTTTTATTAGAGTGCAAGCCAGAATATAACGAATATGTAATGAGCTCTTGATCGTTTATTTGTGACGAAAAAAGAGTTTATACATTCGAATATCCAAATCAAGAAACGTAAGAAGCTTTTCTTGATAATTTGATCGAAAAGTTTCGTAAAGGCAAGAATCGTAATAGGAATAAACCTGTTCAGAAAAAGGAATAAGCAAGAGGAAAGTAAAACAACAATAAGTATAGATTGAAAGAAAGCAAAAAAACGAGACTGCTTGATTCGGCAGCCTCGTTTTTTATATTATCATAAATTCAAATTAGATTTAACTTTTAGGATGAGGTTTACAAAGATCCTTTTTTGTGTTTGAAGTTAGATTACACTGTTTACATTCGAATTTTGGGTTCTTTACCGGGTCGGGATCTTTTTTATCACACATACGTTTCATAACAAAACTTCTTGGTTTACGAATTAAAATATTGGATAGAAATTGTTTTGAATGGTTTCAGTGATTTGATATCCAGTGATCTTTCATCACGTGCTCTATACTAATATCAACGTCATATTTCTCTTTTAAGTGTTCAAAAGTACGTTCAGCTGAGTATACAGATCGGTGCTGACCCCCCGTGCATCCAAAGGATATCATAAGATTGGTGAAGTTTCTCTCGAGATAATTTTCTACGCTTGCGTCAATGATTTTAAAGGCAGAATCGATAAATTTATGCACTTCTTTTTGATTTTCCAGGTATTGAATTACTTCAGAATCGGTTCCGTTTTGCGATTTGTATTGGTCAATTCTTCCTGGGTTTGGCAAGAAACGACAATCAAATACATGCCCACCGCCGTTGGGGCTGCTGTCTTTTGGAATTCCGCTTTTGAGGTAACTAAAGCTACAAACCTGAATGTTTAACCGATTTGAATCATTCTTCACAACCTTTCCTTCCAAAGCCAAAAGCATTAAAATACGCTCCAACTCGGGCAAAAGAATGGGGAGTTTATGGTTTTGCAGAAAGTCATTCAGTGCACAAAACGAAGGTTGAAGGCTCTTCAAGAAGTGAGGCTTTCTTTCGTATAGCCCTCTATATCCGTATGCTCCCATAACCTGCATTAGTCGGAATATAACAAATCCGGGGAGTTTACTTTTGAAGTCATGAGTGTCGATATCTACTTTCCTACCTAATTCCACAAGGTAGAAGTCAATCAACTCTTCCTTTATAGAGGCCGGAATATTTGCCGATACTTGCCATAGAAACGAAACCAAGTCGTATGCAACAGGGCCTTTTCGTCCTCCCTGAAAGTCGATAAAATATGGTTTAGACTCTTTTATAAGCACATTTCGCGACTGGAAATCTCTAAACATAAAAGCTTCAATGTGGTTGGTAGTTAGCCATTGGGCAAAGGTTTCGAAGTCTTTCTCCAATTGCAATTCGTCAAACGAAATGCCCTTAGGCTTAAGGAGGTAGTACTTAAAATAGTTGAAATCCCATTTCACCGATCTAATATCGAATTCCGGTACAGGGTAGGCCACTTTGTAGTTTAAACCTTTATCTCCTTCAATTTGAATATTCACCAACGCCCGCAAACTGTCCTTTATAAGACTTAAGGTTTGTATGTTCCAATCTTTATTCTTGTTCGCATAAGTAAGTGACGAGAATAAGTCGACAGAAGAAATATCCTCTACCAAATAATAGAGGCTTGATGCATCAACCGCAATAATACATGGAGTGTTGAGATTCTTTTCGCTGAAATGTTGGGCATATTCAATAAAGCAGCGATTTTCTGCAATATGCGGATTGTAAACTCCCAGAAGACTCTTGTTCTGCTTATACCTTATCCTGAAATAAATTCGGTCTGAACCCGATGCAGGGAGCCTGTCGATAGAGTCCCACTGCATAGAAAGAGCATTATAAAATAGCTCTTGCAAGGCAGAAATATGATTGTTTTTCAAAGCGCGCGATTTTTATGTGATTTCATACAAAGCAAGTAATTTTTTTAGAATTAGAGTGTCACATTTTGTGGATTTTATGATTAAGCCTTGCAAATTGCATTAAATTGGGATAAGATAACATCGGAGAAAAACTAGTAGATACAGCGTTAGATTCTTACATGGAAATTGGACAAATAACTTTTGAGTCACTTCAACAATACAATGAATTCAAAAATATTATTTATCTTTCTTTTAAAGAAATTTCTCTTTAATTCAATGAAGATTGTGGGTATTATGAGGTAATGAGGGATAGAATGCAACATAATCATCCCTCACTTTATTTACCAGATTTTTTTGACCTAACAGACTATTTAATTCAAAATTTCTCTAGTTCTTATGAAGAAATGGATATGGCAATTATAGAAATGGAAATTATTGTTGAAAATTCTAATTTATCTCCTGAAGCGAAGACATATTATTATTATTTTATTTCAACAGTAAAACATTCGTTTGAAAATTGTTTGAAGAACTCATCTCGACTTTTTAAATTTCCTTAACCCGATGACAATAAGTGCTATATAATTAAACCCAATCCAACTAGAGAGCTTTACATCAAATCGATTTAGCAGACTTCTGAATGAATCCATCCAGGCATTTGTTCGTTCAATAGCATATCATTCTTTGTATAATTCTCGAATTACAAGTCTATCAGAATCTTTTTTTCCATTCCTTCTATTATAGACGGTATTTGGTATTATACCGTTGGTCTCAAGTGTTTTAAAGGTCTTTTCGGAATCAAATCCTGCATCTGCATTAACAAATAATCCTTTCGTTGATATGCCTGAAGAGCCTATGAGATCTATGATTCTTTGGATACTATTTTCTATTTTGTACAGAGGGTTTATACAGATCATTGTGATTACCTGCTACAGGTTGTGACATAGCTAAGGGTAATCCTTGTCGGTCTGTCAAATATATGGCAGTCGTATTGCTTCTTTTTCGTTTTTGGTAGCCAACTTCTTCTCCTCCCTTCATCGCTCTAGTATGACTTCCGTCAATATCACTACTCGAAAGATCTAATTTATCTCGATATTTTTCTAAAATCATTACCCAACAATGTTCCCAGCTTTCAGATTTACACCACTGTCTATATCGATTAAATACCGTCTTGTAATTCAATGCATGTCCTGTAAATAAATACTCTACAGGTAGATACGTCCATTGAACACCTGTTTTTAACTTATATAATATTGAATTCACTATTTCAATAAGATAGCTTTTGGTCTTAAATCCTCGTTTTGCCAATGGTAAATGTGGGATTATTTCAGTTTCTATGATATCTTTGCTCAGTACTTCGTACACCTTGGGTTATTGATATTTGTGTTGCAAGACAAATATCAATAACCCTTTTTGTTTTTACAATATATTAGCTTACATTTATCTCTTCATCTTGAAAGTCGAGATGAGTTCAATATTAAATCAGACCCTAGTCATCCATTTCACGAAATGATGACTTCTTCAAATAGAGCAATTTCTAATCATTCAGTAGGTAGTTGGGTTATGGCTGACGCATCAGGTGTAGCACTGGTGCTTATGATTTAGGTTTGTCTGGAAGTTTAGCTGGACCTGCAGGTACTATTATAGGCGGTATTGTCTTGGGTGGAATTACCTCATGTGCAGCATTAAGTATTAGTGATGCCATTGATCATGCTGTAGAAGAGTATTGGTTTTAAGAAAAAAAATTATGTCATTAGAAATTATAAAACTGACATCTAAACTGATTATAGGAGTAGGGTTTTTGGTATTTTGGATGCTTTTAATACCTAAAAACAAAGAGAAAAAAAACATTAAGTTTGAATTTTCTTTAACTGCATTAACAACTTTTTTTTCAGCAGAAAAAAACAATATGCTTTTCGGTATTGGAACTTATCTGATTTTAAGGCCCTTTGTAGATTTTGACTCAAAATACATATGGATAATTATTCCTCTTATTCTTATTTTTCTATTTGTAAGTAAATACTTATTAACTAAGTATATTTCGATGTATAAAAAGAAATAGTTTAATAGAAAGATTATTCTGAATGGATTTTCAATTAAAACATTGAACCGGTTTAAAAACTTGATTCATGTTCGTTTGTCTATTTCCAAAGAAAGTGATTATTATCAAATAATAGGTCAATTAGAAAATATTGCAAATGATAATGGTATAGAGGATTTTGTTGGGAGAGAAGCCTTTTCATTACTTGAAGGGTTTAAGGATCCTTGTGTGGAGATATTTAAGTCTGAACATAAATATATGAATTTTAATAAAAAATTAGAATGCAATAAAGAAGTTGTGAAGATGCAAATAATTCCAAATCCAACAAAAAATAATTGTATAATTCAATTCCAAGGATTGGAAAAAAGTTTTGTGTTCTTAGAAATTAGAAATTTGAAAGGTCAATTAATTGAAAAGTTAGATTTTAATTCTACTCAACAAAAAATTAGATTAGAAACATCCTCATATTCAAAGGGTATTTACATTATAAATGTATTGAAAAATGGTCAAATTTTGGCTAAAAAGAAGTTAATTATTTATTAATAATTTTTTGCTTAAAAAAGGAAGAGGTATACCTCTTCCTTTTTTCAAACCAATTTATATAAAGTATGAAAAAGGTATTTTATTTGTTTTTTATTTTGATCAGCATTCCTGTTTTTTCTCAAAACAACAAATGGGTTAAACATTATAAACCTAAATTTCAAACAAAAGTTATTGATACAAAAAAACTGACAGAGCATTATGATAGTGGTTTTGTAATGAGTGGTTATTATGGAAATCCAGAAGGATCAGCGTGGATAAAAAAAACAGATGTAAATGGGAATGAGCTTTGGACAAAAGAAGTTAAAAATTCAGCTTCCGACATTTGTTTTTTTGATCATGCTGTTGATCAAAAAGGAGCTATATACGCAGGAGGGAGAACTGATTATTTAAAAGAAGGGGATGATGCTTGTGTGGTAAAATTTAATGCATGTGGAGAAGTTGAATGGGGAAAAATATTAGAAGGGAATTTTCCTCTGGGATATTGTACGAATGTTTTAATTACAAAAGAGGGGAATTGCTTACTGATATTAAATTATCATAAAGAATTCAAGACAGGAGAGCTTATGGCTGAAGGAACTCCTTTAAGTGTTTTTTGTTTTTCTCCAGAAGGAAATCTATTATGGAGGCATTATTGCCGCATAAATAAATATGGATGTAGTAGTCAATTTGTTGGACATACTTGTTTGCTATCTAATGGAGAATTATTCTTTTCTGGATTTGTATACAAATCAAAACAAGATAATAGTGGTGTTTTAAAGGAGTTGGCAATGTTGTGTGGGGCAAAAGGGGAAGTAAAGTGGCTGAATGTAGCCGATTCTGATGAATTTAATGAGGATTATGTTTTTAGGAGAAGTTTTTGCGGTATAGAGTCGGATAATTTAAAAAATATTTATCAGGGAGTTTATTTTCGAAATATAAAAGATCAAACCTGGGCAGGTCTTATTAAGTGGGATAAAAAGGGGAAACTTATTGAAAAAAAGTTAGTAGGAGAAAAACCAAAAAGAGGACAATTGAATTATATTGAATTTGTGAATGATCAATTGTTGATGTGTGACTATAGCTTTAATCCATTAGGTTCGGATTTGACTATGCCTCCTTTAGAAGCAGAAAAAAGAAATAGAGTTTGGAATTATAATTCCAGATTCACAGAAACGAAAAATAAAAGAGATTTAAATCCTGGTTATGCTATATTAATGGATACACTAGGGAATATAAAGAAAAAGAAATCTCGAGAGACAATGTATGCGGGTCATATTTGCCAAACAAGTGATCATAAGTTTTTATTTTATGGGCCAATAGAGATTAAAAATAAGATATACACGGTATTGGAAAAGTATAATGCAAATTTAGAATATGATAGCATTTATACTCAAACCAGAGAATATGATTATTTATGTGATCGCCCCATAGAAAGTGAAAAGTTTGACTTTTCGAACTTGGTTGTAGTAGATTTAAAAGAGTCTCCTCTTAAGAAAGAATTAAAATCTTTAAAAGCTTATCCAAATCCTTTCCATAATTATATACAACTGCAGTTGCCTGAGTATATACAAAAAGAACAGGAGTCAAAGGGAGTAATAGTTACTCATCAGCAATATAATTATCATGTAAATTCGTATTTGGAAGTAGTAAATATTAAAGGACAGAAAATATTTACAAAGCTATTAATTGCTGGACAAAAAGAGGTGAGGTTTGATACATCCACCTGGAGAAAAGGTATATATCTAATTCGACTGATATCGGAAAACAATGTCGCTGCAAAGGTGAAAGTTATAAAATAAAAAAAAGTGGCTGGTCGAAAGATCAGCCACGATAATGAAATACACTTAAAATTAAACAAATTACTAATTACTCATAGTAATATTTTCGATCTTCTCGATTTCCTTTTGCTTTCGGATAATCGTTTGAGAAATAGCGTAGCAGTACTCTTTTATGTATTCAATTGACTTACCTGTTACAAGGTCGTTATCCGTTACAACGTTGTCGTCTACATAATTACCGCCGGCATTTAATACATCAGCAAGAATAATACTATTGCAAGTAACCTTGCGCTTTTCCAATAATTCTTTTCTTGGAGTAAGAATCCATAATGCATGACCCAGAGCACCTTTTACTATTTGGTTGTTTTTCATGGCTTCACCGAAGAAATGCACTGCAGTTGAGACTTTTACATTTGTGTTTTCAAAAGGACTATCAGGCATGTGAATTTCTCTTAAGCGAGCAGAGCAGTGGTGTGAAGCAACGAGTATGGCATCGTATTTAGAGGGGATTTCAAAATGGACATCAGTTTTAATGGTTATCGTTTTGATGTCTTTAAACTTGCAGTCTGGACCATGAATATCGGAAACAAATGTTTTTTCCTTTTGCCCTCTTAAATGTGACATTAGATAAATTTCGGCACCCAGAGCACTAAAGAACTCGGCATAATAGTTTATTTCAGAAGGTATAAACTCGGCCTCAAGAAGTACGGCGATCTTCTTTCCTGTCAATAATTTTTTATTCATGATTATAGGTTTAGGGGGTAATAGGTTTAGTGTTTTAAAGTTAGGTAATGATTTTGGTATATAAAAGGTTTTATTAAGAATAATTTTAAGAATTGCAAGAGCATTTGGAATTTGTTTTGAATAGCTCTAAATATCGGAGGAAGTAGCGATTGGATTTGATTATGAACTTTTGTTCATTAAATTTGCGGCGATAAGAGAAGGAAAATGTCGCCACGGCCAAAGAGAAAAAGAAAATTGTTGCGATTGCCTTTCGGACAGGGGTTCGGTCCTATAGGGTTAGATTTAGAAGGAAGAGATCGCGTGCGGTTGCTTCTTGAGGAGTATGAAGCCATTAGATTGGTAGACTACTTGAATCTGTCGCATGAAGAGGCTGCTGGATTGATGGATGTTTCCAGACCTACATTTACGCGTATTTATGATAAGGCGAGAAAGAAGATGGGTCAGTTTCTTATAGAAAATTCTGTTCTTGAATTTAGTGGAGGAGATGTTGAGCTGGATAATGAGTGGAGACATTGCAGTTCGTGCAGAAATTATGGAAGTCAATCACGAAAGTGTATCGAATCTTCCGATTTCAATATTGTATGCGACCATTGCAGTGTAGAACTTAATAAGAGTTTTCCGGTTCAGGAGGAGAGAGAAGAGGTTTTTGTAGTTCCTTGTACCAAACTTTCGTCGAGTTCTAAAGTGTCGAAGAGTTTTGCTCATTGCAATTCTTTTGCTTTAGTAGGAACAAAAGAAATGGATGTTATCTTTTACAAGAATCCATTTTACCAATTAGAAAGTTGTCCGGCAGGGGGGCTATTGAAATTTTTCAGAGAATGGAAAGTTAAAACTGTTTATGTGAGGGAGATTGGGCGTAATTCGTTGGATGTATTTGCTCAGTCGAATATTCAAATCTCTTATTTGCCTGAAGGAGTGAGTGAGTTTGATGATGTGCTTTCTTTTATAAAGGAAGAGTGTAAAAAAGAGGTTTGATATTGAAATTGTACCACATTTGAATTATAAATAGTTTTGAAAGACGGCAAAAGGCAAAGTGAAAAAATGTTATTTAGTTAGTGATTATAGTGTTATTTTGTTCTTCGTTTGATTCAATTGGGTTCTAAAACATTTTTTGCCTTTTGCCTCTTTTCTCTTGGATTTTAAATGGTCCAGAGATCTATGATTGATTCAATGCGACAATTGAGTTTTGAATGGATGATATAGGCTCTGGATCTAAATAATAGATTTATTGTCGTAAATTTCAATAATATGGATACTTCTAATGCCGGATTTAATTCCAAATTAATCCATGCCGCTGGAGAGAACAAGCAATTAGGTAGCGCAGTTACCCCTATTTATCAAACTTCTACATTTGGCTTTCAGAGTGCCGAGCACGGAGCAGAATGTTTCGCAGGCGAAAGCGATGGTTATATTTACACCCGTATAGGTAATCCTAATATTAATGAGTTAGAAAAAACTGTTGCCGAGCTAGAGAATGGCTTCGGTGGTATTGCTACTTCTTCTGGAATGTCGGCAGTTACTACAGTTTATACTCACTTCTTGGGGCAAGGTGATCATATTGTTAGCCACAATGCTGTATATGGTCCTTCAAGAGTAGTAATGGAAACCGTTTATACCAAATTTGGTGTAGAGTCTACTTATGTTGATGCAAGCATTTCTGGTGAAGTAGAAAAGGCGATTCGTCCAAATACCAAGTTAATCTATCTGGAAACTCCTGCAAACCCTACAATGGGAATCACCGATATCAAAGCTATCTGTAAGATGGCACACGAAAAAGGTATTAAGGTTTGTGTGGATAACACTTTCTGTAGCCCTTATTTGCAGCGTCCATTAGAATTAGGAGCGGATGTGGTATTGCATTCGATGACTAAATTTATAAATGGTCATGCTGATATCGTTGCAGGAATGGTTATTGCAAAAACAGAAGAAGATTACAAAGGATTGAAATCTGTAATGGTGAATATGGGTTGTAATATGGATCCTCATCAAGCATGGTTAACCCGTCGTGGACTAAAGACCTTGGCTATTCGTATTGACAGAGCTCAGGAAAATGCAAAACGTGTTGCTGAATTCCTTGAGAGTCATCCAAAGATTGACTTTGTAAAATACCCAGGGCTTCCATCTCATCCACAGTATGAATTGGCGAAAGAACAAATGGATGGACCTGGAGCTATGATTTGTTTTGAACTTAAAGGTGGTTTTGAAGCTGGTAAGCATTTAATGAATAATATGCATATGGCTATGTTGGCTGTATCTCTTGGAGGTATAGAAACCCTAATCCAACATCCTGCATCAATGACACACTCAAAGATTCCTAAAGATAAAAGAGAGGCTGCAGGTATTACCGATGGACTAGTACGCTTGGCTATTGGAATTGAGGATGTAAAAGACATTATTAAAGATTTAGAAATGGCATTGGAAAATGCCTAGGTAATTTTTCTAAAATCAAATCAAGAAAGGGATACTCGTTTATTGAGTATCTCTTTTTTTGTTTAAAAGAAAGTTGTATTCAATAACTTTATTTCCTGCTCGTTTTCTTAAAATAATGCTCATTGTTCCTTTTTTCGATTTAATTCTCATAAACTGAATGTCTAAGCGAAAATTATGTTAGGACTAATATAAATTATTGCTATTTTTGCGCGTACCTTTTGCTTAAATCAGAACGAGGGTAAACGAAAAAATAATCTGCAAACCTTATGGGCAGCGAAAATAATATTGAAAAAGAAAAAACCTTAGTCTTTGAAAACGAATTGGATAAGCAGGGTTTCCCCAGTCAGGTAAAGGCGGATGAGTTGTCGGTAGGCACCGTAAATCCTTTAGAGGAAAAATCTCAGATAGTTATGGAAGAAAAAGAGAAACAAATCGTACCTGAGAATGAACAAAATCAGGTGCAGGAGGACATGGTTGAAAAAAATCAAACAGAAGAAGTAGAAACTGCTGAAGCTGTTAATGAAAATGCCACTGAAGAAGTAGTGGAAAACAAACAAGAAACTGAAGCCATTCCTGCTGATCTCGATGAGAATAAAAATGAAACAGAGGAAGAAGACCAAGATGCTTTTAAAGAAGAGGAACTTGAAGGTCTTTCTCGAGAAGAATTAATCCTACTTTTAGAAGAAGCCGTTAAGGAAGGAGATGTCTTGGCTGTTAAACAGAAAGTTGCAGCTATAAAATTGAATTTCTTAAAGCTCCAGAAAGAGGGTGAACAAGAACAGTTAAATAAATTCCTTGAATCAGGAGGAGAGCGCATAGATTTTAAACCTGCCGAAGATCCCCTTCGCAAAAGATTTGGTGCTGCTTCTC
Source organism: Bacteroidales bacterium (assembly GCA_041725955.1). Taxonomy (GTDB): domain Bacteria; phylum Bacteroidota; class Bacteroidia; order Bacteroidales; family JBGRPZ01; genus JBGRPZ01. Next base: position 15,497 of record JBGRQE010000016.1, on the reverse strand, counting down.
ATCTCTATCGTGAGAGACGTCAGAAATATCAAGAAGAACAAGAGAAATTAAAACTCGACAATTTAGCGAAAAAGAATACTATCCTAGAAAAGATTCGAGTTTTATTGGTTTCTGAAGAAAGTTTAAAAGAAACTTACGATCAGTTTAAAGAACTACAAGAAGAATGGAGAAATATAGGTAATGTTCCTTCTGCAGAAGTGAAAAACCTATGGAATAACTACCATTTCCTTGTAGAGAAATTCTTTGAAAAGGTGAAATTGAATCGCGAATTACGCGATATGGGATTGAAAAAGAACCTTGAAAAGAAAACTGAAATTTGTGTAAAAGCTGAAGCTCTACTTCTTGAAGAATCTACTAGCGTAGCTTTTGCTAATCTTCAAGGATTACACCAAGAGTGGAAAGAAATTGGACCTGTTCCTGCCGATCAAAGTGAAGAACTTTGGAATAGATTCAAGTGTGCTTCTGACCAAATCAATGCTAAGCGTCGTGAATTGCGTGAAGAGCGTAATAAACTTCAAATGGAAGCTTATGATGCAAAGGTTGCTCTTTGTGAAAAAGCTGAAGAAGTTCTTGCTCGTCAAAGAGATACTGCTAAAGACTGGCAGCGCGATTCTGATGAGCTTCTTGCTTTGATGGAAACTTGGAAGAAAACAGGCTTTGCACCTAAGAAGTTTAACGAAGAAATTTGGGAGCGTTTCCGTAATTCTTTTGATGAGCTATTTTCTGGAAAGAAAGAGTTTTTCCAAAAGATGAAAGACGAACAAAACGAAAACTATCAGAAAAAAGTGGAACTGTGTATTCAGGCTGAAGCTTTGAAAGATAGTAACGATTGGGGAGTTACCACCAAAGAATTAATTCGTCTGCAAGCAGATTGGAAGAAAATAGGAATGGTTCCTAAGAAACAAAGAGATAAAATCTGGGTTCGCTTCCGTGCTGCATGTGATGAGTTCTTCAACAGAAAATCTGAACACTTCAAGGGAGCTCGTGTAAACGAGGAAGAAAACCTAAAACTTAAGCAAGAAATTATTGAGAAGGTTGGTGCTTTTGAAGCTGGTGATAGTAAAGATGATAATATCAACGCTTTAAGAGAATTCCAAAAGCAATGGTCTGCAATTGGTCATGTTCCTTTCAAATTGAAGGATAAGGTTTATGGCGACTTCAGATCAGCTATGGATAACCTTGTTCAAAAAATGCAGTTGAATGAACTTGAGGTGATGAAAGATAATTTCGCCGATCAGGTTCAGAATATGCGTAATTCTGAAGATGGTTCTCGTCAGTTGAATAGAGAACGTTTCAATATTCAAAAGAAGATTGAAAGAATCCAGGAAGATATTCAAGTATGGGAAAATAATATCTTATTCTTCGCTGATTCTAAACAAGCTAATATTTTGAAGACTGAAGTTCAGAAGAAAATTAATAGAGCCAAAGGCGAAATAAAAGTTCTGAAAGAAAAAATAAAAATGATAAGAGAGCAAGTATAACTTAATTAGTTATATTTGTTTAAGCAAAAGGAATTTAGGGATGTCTTCTTTTAGACATCCCTATTTTTATCTAATTCTTTTTTTTATCTTTAAGCACTCCTCTAATATTATTGTCTATGGCAGGAAACTCCTTCGGTCAAGTTATTAAACTTACCTCTTTTGGCGAATCTCACGGGAAGGCAATGGGTGGAATAATTGATGGTTTTCCCGCAGGTGTTGAGATTGATGAATGTTTTATTCAGAAACAATTAAACAGACGAAAACCCGGCCAGTCTGAACTTACCACTCAACGAAAAGAACAGGATAAACTTGAAATTCTATCTGGTATCTTTGATGGCATTTCATTGGGAACTCCAATTGCATTTGTTATTCGGAATAAAGATGCCCGTTCTTCTGATTATTCTAGGATAAAGGATGTGTATCGCCCGTCTCATGCCGATTATACTTATGATATGAAGTATGGTTTGCGCGATTATAGAGGTGGAGGGCGTTCTTCGGCTCGTGAAACCATATCAAGAGTTGTGGCAGGAGCATTTGCTCAACTATTACTTATCAAGTTTAATATCCGATTATGGGCTTATACTTCAGCTATAGGTACTGTTGAATGTAATAAGGTGTATTCTGAACTTGATCCTAACCTAATCGATGAAAACGAAGTTCGTTGTCCTGATTCTTTCACCGCAGATCAAATGCGTAAGGAAATTCTTGTATGCAAAGATGAGCATGATTCTGTTGGAGGTAGTATTTCGTGTGTAATACAAAATCTTCCGTTTGGATTAGGTGAGCCTGTTTTCGATAAATTGCAGGCCGATTTGGCCAAAGCGCTAATGAGTATCAATGCTGCCAAAGGCTTTGAATATGGTATGGGCTTTTCTATGTCGCGAGAAAGAGGGAGTAGAGTAAACGATTCTTTTACAACTGTTGATGGTGAAATTGTTCCTGAAACCAATTTCTCGGGAGGAATTCAAGGCGGTATATCCAATGGCGCTGATATATACTGCAAAGTGGCTTTTAAACCTGTGGCTACCATAATGCAGGATCAAAAAACAGTAGATTCAAAAGGAAAAGAAATAAACCTTCAACCTAAAGGTCGGCACGATGTATGTGTTGTTCCTAGAGCTGTACCTATTGTTGAATCGATGGCAGCTTTAGTAATTGCCGATCATCTGTTGAGGAATCGTCTGGCTAAGATATAATTTGTTTTCAGTAATATAATAAGCATCCCATGAAGAAATTTTTGAAGATTCTATTTGGAATAATAGTAATCATTATCGTCTTAATGTTAATCTTACCTATTGTATTTAAAGGAAAGATTCTTGAAACTGTAAAAACGGAAGTTGAAAAGAATGTTGAAGCTCACGTCGACTTTAAAGATGTTAGCTTTTCTTTCTTCCGCGATTTTCCAAGCTTGAGTATGAAGGTGGATGACATTTCTGTTGTTGGTAAAGATCAATTTGAAGGAGATACACTAGCTTCTATACCTTCTATTTATGTTTCATTTAACTTGGGTAGCGTTTTCGGTAGCAAAGGATATGAAATAAACAATGTAACTATTGTTCAGCCCTATGCCCAGCTAATCGTAAATAAGGAAGGCGAATCCAATTGGGATATCGCAAAAGCTTCTGCTCAAGAGCCAGATACAACTGAAGATATTTCAACAAAGTCAGCTTCTACAGAAGAGGAGAAATCATCTTCATCTATAAAGATATTGCTGGATAACTTTCAGATTGACAAGGCAAGGGTAAAGTATGTAGACAATCCTGGAGAGATGAGTTTTGGCGTTGAGGGTTTCGATTTCAAGTTGAGAGGAGACCTTTCTGCAGAAAGAACTACCATTAAGCTAAGTGTTTTGGCAAAGGCCCTAAGTTATAAGATGGGTAATATTGCATATTTAAATAAGGCTAACCTTGACTTTGATGCTGCTATTGATGCCGACTTGAAGAATCATATATTCACTTTCAAGAAGAATACTCTTGCTATAAACGACTTGAAGTTGTTCTTTGAGGGTGCTGTGTCTATGCTTCCGAATGATGAAATAAATACTGTACTTACCTTTAGAACTTCCAATACCGAGTTTAAGCAGGTTTTGAGTATGGTTCCTGCAGTTTATTCTAAAGACTTTGAGAAGCTAAAGACTTCAGGGAACTTCTTATTGGATGGTTCATTAAATGGTATTTATAAAGAGAACCATTATCCTGCTTTTACACTAAACTTAGAGGTTAAAGATGGAATGTTCCAATATCCCGATTTGCCAGGGGCAATTACTAATGTCAATATTCTTACCAAGGTTCAGAATCCGGGTGGCGATTTAGATCTTACCGTTGTAGATGTTTCTAAGTTTGGATTGCAGATGTCGGGAAATCCTTTTTCTGCTTCTATGCGTTTGTCGCATCCTATTTCAGATCCAAATATTCAGGCAAAGCTAAATGGTACAGTCGATTTGGATAAAGTAAGAGATGTTATTCCTTTAGATGAAAACCAGAAGATTAATGGAAAGATTAAACTAGATGTCGACGTAAATGGCAAGCTTTCTTCTATAGAGAAAGAAGAGTATGAAGATTTTATAGCTATAGGAAGTGTTTTGGTTCAGGGCTTTTCTTATAAGAGCGAACAAATTCCTCCTGTAAATATTGAAGTGGCTCAGTTGAACTTTGCTCCTAAGTATCTCGATTTGGTGTCGTTTAAATCGACCATAGGTACAGGCGATTTCAGTGCAAATGGTAAAATTGAAAACTATCTTGCATATGTGTTGAAAGATGAGGTTATCAAAGCACGCCTTACCACCAAGTCTAAGTTTATAAATCTGAATGAATTTATGACCGACGAGAAGGAAGTTGTCGAAGATATAAAAGATGAAAGTGCCGATACAACCAACGTCAATCCTGAGCCTGCTCAGCAAACTACACCAAAAGCCGATACTACCGCTAAGATTAGCGTGTTTAAGGTTCCGGAAAATATTGACTTTGTGTTGAATTCTACTTTCGATAAATTAAAGTATGATGAGCTAGACCTAACCAACGTTCGTGGTGTTATTACCATAAAAGATGGTGCTGTAAATCTAAAACCTCTGAAAGCAGATCTTTTAGGCGGTCAGATAATAATGAAGGGCGATTATATAACAAAGGATATTCCAAATGCTAAGGTTGCTCTTGATTTAGAAGCCAATAACTTCGATATTCAAAAGACATATTCTTCATTTAAAGCATTTAGAGAATTGGCTCCGTCAGCAAAACATATTAATGGAACAGTTTCTTTAAAAACAACATTCAATAGCGATTTGAATAAAGAAATGAGTCCTGTTTTGCCAAGTGTTCAGGGCTATGGTAACTTAAAGACTTCAGCAATGCAAATTAAAGGATTGCCTGCTTTAGACAAAATTGCCGATGCTATTAAAAATGATAAGCTTAAAAACTTAAAACTCGACCCAACCGACTTAAGTTTTAAGATTGAAGATGGTAAAGTAATTACTACTCCCTTTAAAATCAAATCAGGCAATATGAATGCTACCGTACAAGGTTATACAGCCCTAAGCAAGGAGATAAAGTATAATGTCGACTTTGTTTTTCCTCGAAAAGATTTGGGTGGTGATGCAAATAAAGCTTTAGGCGGAATTGTAGATCTTGCCAATAGTTTGGGTGCTAACTTTAGTTTGGGTGATAATGTAAACGTGGCTACCATCATTACCGGAACTGTTGATAAACCTGTGGTTAAGGTCGACTTCCAAAAATCATTATCTGGTGGTTCCTCTGGCGGTGGTTCTGTAAAAGATCAGGTAAAAGATCAAGTAAAGAAATCCGTAAATCAAGAGTTGCTCAAACAGGCAGATAATATTGAAGCCGAAGCCGCTAAAATGGCTACTCAACTTGTTGCAAAGGCAAAAGAAACAGCCGAAAATGCAAAGCAAGAAGCCCAAAAGCAAGCTCAAAAGTTAATTGATGAAGGAGCAAAGAATGGTTGGCTAGGTAAAAAAGCAGGCGAAAAAGCTGCTGAAGCCGCAAAGAAGAAAGCCGAAGATTTAGCCAATCAAGGAATTAAGGCCGCTGAAGACCAAGCTGCACGAATTAAAGCCGAAGCAAAGCAGAAAGCCGATGCCTTAAGAGAAAAAGCCAATTCATAAGAATATAATTCATTTTTCGAAGCCTAATATCTAGGTTAAATTATAGAATATAAGCGAGGGGCAATCAACCAAAAGCCTCTCGCTTTCTTTTATTCCATGGGTAAAATATCGTACCTTGGCATGGTCATTTTAAGTAATAACTGCTTAATTTTAAATGTTTATCTTATGAAAAAAGTTTTTTTATCTCTACTTGTATGCGGGGCAATGTTGTCATGCAGTAACGGAGAAAAGCCAAAGGGTGCTGAAGAAAAAGTGAAGACTGAAACAGCCACCGAAACCACTCCTGAAAGGGAAAAGATTGAATCTCAGAAAGTGAAGTTTGTTTCTTACGACGACTTTATAAGATCTCTGGAAGACAAAAGCGTTGAAATAAGCGATAAAGAGGTCTTGAAAAAAGAGCTTGATACCATATTAAAAGATAATCAGGGTAGTGGACTTAAGGATTTTAGTATGCAAAAAATTAATGGTAAAGGTGAAGAAGGACTTTACGTTTTGTATGCAAAAAGCCATATGAATATAGCTGAAGGCAATAAAGGAGATGTCGATTATAAGGAACAAGACCTATATTTCGACTTGGGAACCTTCTTTGAATTGAATAAAAAAGAAGGTGGCGAAGGCTATGTTTTAAATGTGAAGTATTACACTGGTTTGTGCAAGGGTGAAAATTGCGATTGTGCTTTAGAAGTATTTAAAGATGATAAGAACCCTAATCAACCATATGTTTTTTCTTGCGATGCTAAGGAAGATTGTATGTGTAATAAAGCAATTAGAGTTGTCGACTTTAAGGAATCAAAATAAACCACCAAGGTGAAGGTGGTCAACTTACGACTAGGGATGGTGTCGCCTACCTAGGTGCAAGGGTGCAACTCTAGTCGAGGGTTGCACCCTTTCATTATGGTGGAAGATACCCTTTCACCAAGGTAGATTTTAAATTGCACCATGGTGGATTTTAAATTTCATTATGATGAAAATCGAAAAGCACCAAGGTAGATTTTATATTGCACCAAGGTGAAATGTAAAAAGCACCATAATGAAAATCAGAAAGCACCATAATGAAAATCGAAAAGTACCAAGGTAGATTTTATATTGCACCAAGGTGCTTTTTCTCTAAACAATCCAAAATATTTTTCAGCCATAGGTTAAAGTCGAACAATCCTTCTTCAGAGTAGCCCAGTCTTACGATAACTGCATTATGCGATGGAACAATAAATACTCTTTGTCCGTGAAAGCCATCAAAGTAAAACATAGACTTGGGGCAGTTGGGCATTTCCTTCTGCGATTGGTTAAGCCATATTTGTGCGCCGTATTCTAGATTGGTTACTTCCGAGCCTTTTGTAGAGTATTCAACCCATCCTTTAGGCAAAATTTCTTCGCCATTCCATATTCCATTATGCAGATAAAGCAAACCAAGGCGTGCCCAATCTCTGGCTGTTGCAAAAGCATAGGAAGAAGCAATAAAGTTGCCACTGGCATCGGTTTCCATAACCATGCTGTGCATTCCTGTTTTGTTGAATAGTTGTTCTCTGGGAAAGCTTAAATATTCCTGATCGTTGTTTATTGCCGATCTTAGAATTCCGGAGATAATATTAGTTGTTCCAGAGCTATAATACCAATTCGAACCGGGTTTGTTTTGCAAGGGTTTGTTTATGGCATAGGCATAGCACGATGGTTCGGTATAAAGCATATGAGTTACATCAGAAACGCTTCCATAGCCTTCGTCCCATTCCAGGCCACTAGTCATATGCAAAAGTTGATCGATATTTATGTTCTTTCTATCGTCTTGTTGCCATTCTTGAATCTTGTTTGGGGCATAAATATCAACCAAATTATGTTTAACGGCTATTCCTATAAGTGTGTTGATTATAGACTTAGTCATAGACCATCCTGTGTGAAGCGTATTCTTATTAAAGCCGTTGGCATACTTTTCTATTGCAATTTTTCCATTATACAGAACCAAAACAGCATTGGTTTTGCGGGCAGTGTCGGCATTGTCGAACGAAGCATTAATAATGCGTTCAAGCCTAGTGTAGTTAATGTTTGATGTGTCTTTATCCAGAAAGGCATCCTTATTTCCCTGAGGCCAATTTACAGTATCGGGATTGATATTAGGGTAGCTGGGTTTTTTATAAGCCTGATGCTTAACGATAACCTCGTTTGCTCCCGACAAAAGGGTAGCACCACGACCAGCACGATAAATAGCTTTTTGCTTGCCAAGACCATATACAGAGGAAATTACTGCAGAATCGTTTCGATCTATTGTTGCATTTGCCAGATTAATAGGAAAGAAGTTTAGATCGTTCCTCAAAACCGAATCTTTGTCTCTATGAGCAAGAAACACCCATGAAGCAAGTTCTTTAGATTGATATCCGCTGATTATATAGGCAAGTTTGTTTAGTCGGGCAATGGCAATAATAAGAATGACGATAATGATTATGGTAATGCTTAGAGTTCTTTTCTTTCTAGATCGTTTCATTTAGCTTACTTTTTTACAATTGTACGATGAGGATATGGAATGTCGATATCTTCATTATCGAATCGCTCTTTTATCGATTGTAATAAATCGCATTTGGTACCATAAGCTTTTCCGGGCTGGTTTACCCAAAAGGATGCTTTAAGATCGATGCTTGAATCGCCCCAATTAACCATGCGAATAGCAATATCGTTTCCTCCTTTTTCTCTTTCCTCTAAAGGTCGGTGGTCAAAGTAATTTGGATGATTTAGTATTTCTTCTTCAATGATTTTAAAGGCCTTTTTATGGTTAGATTCATAACCAATTCCGCATGAGATATCAACACGGCTAACCGGATCAACCATATTATAGTTGATTATGGTTTCATTAGATATGGTTGAGTTTGGAATAACGACTCGGTGGTTATCAAAATTGCGGATAATTGTATGTCGAATTGTAATTTCTTCAACAAAGCCATAAGCCTTTCCTTGAATCTGTATTCTATCGCCAACAACAAAGGGCTTAGTCGTAAATATAAGGAAGCCAGAAACGATATTGCTGAATGCTGCTTGCGAAGCAATAGAAATAATAATGGCAGTGATTCCAACCCCTGCAAATACCGACGTACCCAAGCCTTTAAGCTGAGGGAAGGTAAACATTATGGAGGTAATGGCAAGGAAGTAAATTATGCCTTTAGTAAAAATCTTAATAAGATTGATTTGACTGTCGGATATTGACCTGTCTTGTTCTTTTAGCTTTCTTCGAGTATAACGGGTAATACCAAGCGATAAGAAACGAGCAACCAAAAGAATAATTATTACAACCAGTATCCTTATGCCGTAATAGATAATGTTCTGAGTGTTGAATATTTGAGTAAGTAAGAAAAGGTAAGCAGTTTTCATAACTATTAGGTTTGTTGAGGTTTATGGTAGAACAAAAGAAAATAAAGTAAAGTTTCTGTTCAGAAGAATTAAATATGAAATAGTTAGAAACTATGTCAATTGCAATGGCGAGTGATTGTAATGCGTAATTAACTTACGAGTCTGATAGGGTAAAAGAGTATTGCTGTGGCAAGGAGAGACGGATAAAATAAAAAAGGAATGCTGACAGACAGCACCCCCTTCAATTATAACCTATGAATTTACTTTAACATTCCTTCCACCTCTTCAAGCTTTCCGTCGGTAGGTTCAGGTTTTATATTTAATATTTTTGCAATCAAAGGATAAACATCTACATTCGGAAAAGTAGGTTGGGTATATCCTTTCTTAAAAGCAGGCCCCATAGCATAGAATATGGCATGCATATCAGTGATGTTATTATCAAAACCGTGTGCACCACTCTTTGGAGGGTGTCTATCGGTATAATCTACACTCCATGCACTATCAGCCGTAACCACAAAGTCGCCAATTCTTGGATTGCTTCCAAAATGAAGTCGTTCGGGTACTTCACTAGATTTCCATGCTTTAATATGTTCAAAAGTTTGTAGGGCATTCCATATCGAATCTTTGCAGCCTTCGTTAGCAACAATACCTAATGTTGGATTGTAGCTATTTATTCTTTTTACCCAGCTTTCTTTCACCTTATCCTTTAAAATTACCCAGCGTTCAGGAGATACACGGCACATTCCGTGGTCTGAAAGTATGATTATATTGATTTTGCTGGCGTTGGGCAGACTTTCGATCTTATTGACAAATACGCCTACAAGGCTGTCAAGTTTCATAACCACCGCATCAGTTGCTCTTGAATGAGGACCTCTTTTATGACCTGTTGCATCAGGTTCATGCATATACCATGTAATAAGATGAGGGCGTTTAGATTCTGGTAGTTGTAGCCAATTTACAACACTGTCGATTCTATCTTCAAACGGAAGATTATGTTGATATTTTTTCCATATGGTAGGTTGGCAGCCACATACCGAAGTTTCAGATCCTACCCAAAAGAATGAAGCTGTAGTAATTCCTTGTTTTTCGGCAGTCGTCCATATAGGTTCACCACCATAAAAGTCAGGATCTTCAACCGCCTTACGGTCACCAATCGAATAGTCTTTATTGGTTGTAGGACAGTGGAACTTATTGAAAACAAGTCCGTGAGAATTCGGATAGAGTCCAGTGGCTAAACTATAGTGATTAGGAAAAGTGAAAGACGGAAAGGAAGGTTTCATAGAAACTGCCTTGACTCCGTTTTTTGCAATCCTATCAAGGTTTGGGGTAGGAACGCTATCTGCATAATCCCATCGAAAGCCATCCATAGATAACATTACAACATAAGGTTGATTTTCTGTAGAGGCAACATCTTTATGACATGAATTCTTTGCAGGAAATTTGCAAGAGATAATAACGACACTCAATAGCCCCAAAAAGAGGATATTTAAATACTTTTTCATTATAGTGAAGTTTAGTTTTTTGTTTTACGAACGCCAATGCTTTAAAAAGATTGTAGCAAAATCGTGATAATGAGAGATTAAAAAAAGAGAGGCTCTCATTGTGAAAGCCTCTCTGTAGGGGTATTTATATTTCTTCCTAGAAGTTAACTTTCAGTGAGAAGTTAAAGTTACGTCCCCAGGTCCAGAAACCTTTACTGAAATTGCTTTCTAAGGTATTTTTGTCAATACTCTCTTCTGCAGAAGTAATTGCTTCAGTATCGAAAACATTATAGCAGTTTACCGAAGCATATGATTTTAAACCAGCAATGTTGAAATTCCATCCAGCTCTTAAATCAAGGGTATTGTATGAAGGCAATTTGTAGGAGTTTCCGACATTAACATCTTTGGCAATCTTAATTCTATTGTCAATATTTACCTTTGCATATAAGCGGTCGTAAAAGTTCCAGATTGCACCAAAATCAAAATCAGAGACTTTATAGCTTGCGCTAAAGTTAACCTGAGTTTGCGGTTGGTCATAAACAGCAACTCCTTTAAGATTAACCTTGTATTTTGTAATGGCAAGAGTACTTTCATCTACATCATCAACATTTACACTATTGTTATATTCCCAAAAACCATAAGCACCATTTAATCCTAGTGTAAGGTTTTTGATAGGTTTAGCATGCATTTCAAGTTCTATACCAGTATGAGTTTCTTCAAGGCCATAGTAGTATATGCTTTTTCTTCCAAATCTTGATATTTTGTTAATATCGTTCCATTTGGTGAAATAAGCGTCTGCATGTAATGAAAAATATTTATGCTTAAAGCCATAACCAAATTCAAGAGCCATTACTTTTTCGTTTACGCGATCTACGTTTACATCATTCTTATAATTCAAGAATAAGAATTTGAAGTTAGGAACTCTTGAATAATATCCTCCGTTAACAAATAGGTTACTAGATTCAGAGATATTCAAGTTTAACCCCACCTTACCATTATAGCCAAGATCTGAAAGAACTTTACTTTTCTCACCAACTCCAGGAGTATAGCTGTAATAGTCAATTCTTTGATTCCAAGTATTCGAAATAGTTGCAGCCGCGAATGAAGATATAATTCCAGAGTTATATTCCAATTGTGAAAATGCACCACTATAAGTTACCAATCCTCGATTATCATAAGCGATGCGATCGCCAACTTTTGCAGTCTTATTGTTTCTGTCTTCCCAATATGCTCCACCTAAAAGATTACGAACTTCGCGATAGTGTTCACCTTTATAGCTTCTGGCATCTATTCCTGCCATTAAAGTAAAGTCGTCATTTAAATGATGAGTGAAAGTAGATAATATTCCATACCAAAAGTGATTGTTTACTGAATTCCTTAAAATATGATAGCTTCCTGTTGAAGAAGAATCATTAATCATTACCATTTTATCCCAGTCGTAAAGGCCAGTGTTTCTACCTCCATCAAGACTTTGATAAGGAGTTCTTGGAGCATTGTATTTATATGGTTTCTTTCCTAGAGTTCCAGAACCACCTCCAGAACCAACAGAAAGATACGTAGAAGTAGATAAGAATGATTTTTCGTTAATAGTCCAATACCAATTTAAAGCTGCTTGAGGCTTATGGTAAAAGTTATTACGAGTATTTAATTTCTCACCACCTAAATAACCCCAGTTTTTATTGTATTTAGTACCGAACTGATTGTATTCTTCACGAGTTAGCATATTGTAAGAATCTCTTTGTCCGTGTTTTTGTGGAGCTCCAACAACAGTAAATACTAACTGGTGATTTTTATTGATTTCTTGAGAAATAGAAAGGAAATATGACCATGCATCAGTATAACAAGCATCAATATAACCATTTCCTGTAGTTCTACTTCCTACAAAAGTTACGGCAGTACCTGACTTAAGTTTACCTGTAGATAAGGTTAGCATTGCTTTTTTTCTTCCAAAGTCGGTAGTCTCTACTTTTAAGCTACCTCCCTTTTTCATATCAGAAGTTTTTGTTATGATGTTTATAGTTCCACCCACAGAGTTGATTGCCAGTTTAGAGGCACCCAAACCTCTTTGCACTTGCACTGTTCGTGTAGCGTCACCTAGACCTGCCCAGTTTGACCAGTAAACCCATCCATTTTCCATATCATTGACAGGAATACCGTTTACCAAAACACCAATATTTCGTTGATCGAAACCACGAATATTAATACTGGCATCACCAAAACCACCACCTGATTTTGTTGGATAAACAGAGGGAGTGTTCTTTAAGATTTCAGGAAACTCCTGAGAGCCTAAATTCTTTTCGATAACTTCTGCTTTAATTGTTGATACAGCAACAGGAGTTTTACGATCTATTGCAACATCTGCCAAAATATTTACCTCTTCCAATCCTATAGAAGAAGGGTCTAGGCCAATTTTACCTAGGTTTAGAGTTTGGCCATCTTGAACGATTACATTCTTTTCGATTGTTTTGTAACCTATATAACTCAACTCGACAACAGATTTTCCTTTAGGTACATTAAGAGAAAAGGCTCCATCAATACCGGTTGTTATACCGTTTGTGGAACCTTTTATCATCACTGTTGCACCGATAAGTGTTTCGTTCGTTTCTTTATCCAGGACTATACCTTTGATAATTCCTTGCCCAAATGTGAACCCCGTACATAAGGTCAAGATTAGAGCGACTGTAATTGATCTAAAAATTTTCATGATCTCTTGGTTTGCTTTATTCCGACAGTCAGTCATTGTCGAAATCGTTGTTTTTGTTTATAGTTTGTATATCTGAAGTACCCCTTTCTTCAGATAATTTTTTAGTTCCTGCTTAGATAATCTATGTTCTACCTTTACCAAAAACATAGGATTATTCCAGACAATGCATAGTAATAAATAGGCAGTCTTTATATTTAAAGTTAATAGATGTGTAATCTATTAACTTTAAAATTAAGGTGCTAAAGTCAATATTAATTTCTTTTATACAAAACTTATGGTAAACAAAATGCTTCGTAAATTCACCACATTAGTAAAAAAGGGGTGATTTTACGAAGCATTTAATAGTGTTGAATGCTAATGTATTGGCTATTCTTAAAGAAGTTTGGGTGTTTATAAATGACGTTTAATTAGCCTGAGTTTATGTGAGTATTGCTGTGTTTCTCTTTTGAAAATACCATTATGGTCGATTTTATCAATGCGCACCTTTCCCGAAGCATGAATAATTTCGTTGTTGTTAAGTAGAAGACCTACATGTGTGATTTTACCTTCATCATTATCAAAAAATGCCAGATCTCCTGCCTGAGCTTCTTTAATTAAAAAGACATCACTTCCTTGTTCTGCTTGTTGATAAGCATCTCTTTCCAAAAAAATATCTACATAACGAAAAACGGCTTGAACAAAACCAGAACAATCGATTCCTGAAATAGATCTTCCTCCCCAAAGGTATGGGCTGCCAAGATACTTTTTGCTGAAACTTATAATACGATTTATGATTTTGTCTTCTTTCTCCTGAGGTAATGGAAATTTGTATCTATCGTTTTCTATAAAGAAATTTCCTTTTTCCCATAAGGGAAGAATAGACCCAATCTCAAGCTTGACCAAGTTGTTTTTATGGATTTCTAATAAGTGGCTTTTAGTTGAGGTCAGATTTGTATCTTTTGCTTGTATCTTTTGAAAGAAGGTTTCTGATATGTATTGACATTGCTGCTTTTCGATATATCCTTCGTACTTATCGTAAGTATTTTGAATATAAATCCATTCGTTTTTATCTTCCAAAATAGTAAAACATTCACCAAACAATAGTTCAGAAATCATTTCAGACTTGTGACTATCCTTAGCTCTAATTGGTGTTTTTGTAACAATTAGTATTCCTTTTTTAAATGATCCTTTTTGGCTTGGTTTTTTCATGTTGAAGTTTTATAAGATCTTGGCATTAAGATTATAAGATGCTGATATTTCTTTTTTCGTATTTAAAATGTATCTTAGATACAGATTTAATAATTAAAGCAAAACCCATTATTGAGGATAATGTTTATTCTAAAGTTACCAATATTACTAAATTTGCTTTGATTATTTTAAAACTGGTGTAAATATGCTAAAATGGCTACAATACAATGCGCAACTTATTTACAAAGTATTTCTATTTGTAGTTGCTCTAATTATTATATTGATAATCCTTCCTAAAGAAAGAAAGTTCGAATATGAATTTAGTCTTGGAAAACCTTGGTTGCATGAGGATCTTATTGCACCATTTGATTTTCCGATTTTAAAGGATAATAATCAACTTGAGGAAGAAAAGAAGCAGATTTTAAATCATCATCATCCATATTTTAAGTATGATGAAGAACAGGAAACACAAAGTTTTCTCAACTATCGAAAGGTTTTTGATGAGGAGTGGAGGGGAAATAGAAAAACAGATCCTAAGACAGACCCTAAGGCTATTGAAAATTATAAACTTGGTTTTTCTATTCTAGATACTCTGATGAGTCATGGAATTATAGAAATGCACGAGAGTTTAGAGAAACGCGATAGCACCTTTTTTATAAACGTTATAGAGGCAAATACAAGTAGAAATTTGCCATTTAATCATTTCTTTAGTATACATTCTGCAGATGAATATATAAAAGAAAAACTTTCTGAGAACAGTAGTTTAGACACTTCTTTATTACGACTTGTGTTGGAAGATGTAATGCTTCAGAATGTAATCTTTGATGAAAAAACCAATAATAATGTTTTAAAAAATGCACTACTTGATATTAGTAATGCTCATGGTTTAATTCAAAAAGGAGAGAAGATTATAAGTAGAGGAGAATTGGTGTCTTCAGAGAAATACAGAGAATTGACTTCTTTAAAGAAAGATTATGAAGGTCAAATTAATGTGTCTACTGTATTCTATCAAGTTGTGGGCGGGCAGGCTATCTTGGTAGTAGTATCTTTGCTTATATTATTTATGATGTTGAAGTTTTTCGACAAAAGTGTTTTTCAACAGAATAAATTAATAGTTCTTATTCTACTGTTAATTGTTTTGGAATTGTTGATGTTTAGTTTAATTATGAAATTAAGACCATCAGCACTATTGGTTATTCCAAAACAATTAACAGTAG
>JBGRQE010000015.1:0-50159 GCA_041725955.1 Bacteroidales bacterium | reverse complement strand
GCAATGATTGCTTTAATAGTTATGTTTATGATGAAAATGGCAATTTAATTGCGCTCCTTTCAAAGGATGGTAATAATGCTACTATAGATTCTTTGGATTATAACTCGAAAGGACAGGTTATACGGATTAAAACATATTTTGATTATGCCGGTGATATTGAAAAAGGTTATACTTATAATCTTGTATGTCAGGGCGATTTGGTTAAAGAGCGAATTAGTATTCGTCCAAATGGAAGTCTTTCTTCCATGTACTCATACAGTCATGATGAAAGAGGGAATATGTATTTATCTACTTTTTTTGAATTTGGAGAGAAAGAAGGGGAGAAAAAGAATGAAGATCAGACCGAGTATAAATTTGATAACAAGAATAATGTCTTTAAAAACGTGAATATTAAAAGTTTTTTTAGAGAAGATGGTTGTTGTTATGTTAATAATACAATCGAGAAAATATATAAATCGAAGACTCTTAGTTCAGTTGAAAAATTTACAATTGAATATAATGAGGATGATTATCCTGTAAAAGTTACTGGAGAAAACAATTACACTCTTTATGAGTATAAGTCTGTAGAAAAGTAATCAGAGAAAAAAAATCTTGCTAAGTTTTATAATGGCAGGCAAAAACAATCTCGATGTATGATTAATCCTAGCAGGTTTTTGAATCTCCAGAACCTGCTAGGGTAATCAATTAATTCCCTAACTTCCGCCCAGCAACCCAAATCAAACCTCAATAATATGAAATACACTCTATACAAAAATCACTTAACCAAAGATGAAAACGATTGTATTGCACGTCCTGTTAAACCCAGAGTTCGAAACCTAGACGATTTGATTGGCCGTTTAAGCGGTTTTACTTCTATTTTATCATCCGACGAAATCAAGGCTATTTACAACTCATACTGGGATATTATCAAAAAGTTTGTTGCCGATGGCGAAGAGTTTTATGATGGCAATATCAGAATAGGAATTGGTATGAGTGGTAAGTTTGTTGATGAAAACGATCGCTTCGACAAAGACCGCCACGAAGTTACTTTACATGCTATACTCGCCGCCCATGTTAAAGAAGTTTCTAGCTCGATTGAACCTGAATTTGTGAAACAACATGTTGACATTCCTACAATTGCCGAAGTTTTTGACTGGACCTCTCAAACCGAGAATAGTAAAATAACCTCTAACGGAGGTGTTGAAATTAAAGGAAATGATTTGAAAATACTTAATAAATCGGAAGAGGAAGGAATCTATTTTATCGACATAAATACCTACGAAGAGTTTAAGGTTAACTATTTACGAACCAATCAACCTAAGTTTTTGCAGTTTGTAGCGCCCAATTTGAAACCAGGAACCTACAGTATAGAAATTCGAAATACCAGTCGTAAGGGTTCAGAATTGCGCATTAGTTTTGACGATCTAAACTACATTGTGCAATAAAACCAAGTGAGAAAGCTAGGCAAACGTAATAAAACTGCTCATATCACCTACTCAGATAATCAATCTCAGGCAGTTAAATAAGCAAGGGTTCGACTAGGACAGGGGGTGTGTCTAACCGAGCCCTTGCCTGTGTCTAACCAAGCCCTTGCTTATGTCCAGTCGAGCCTTTGCCTGTGTCCAGTCAAGCCCATACTGTGTTGAGTGCCTTGCTTTGATCTTTTGACTGGCTTATATTGAATATCCTAAACTGTAATTCGATCTATTTGTCATCGCAATAATTGCAGAAGTCACGATTTATATCATGGCAAAAGAGTAGAATCAAAACGACCTCTACATTTTATAAATTTATGTAGAGGTCGTTTCCGATTCTTTTACTTCTTTATATTATTATTTCAGTAACACTTTCTTTACTTCAACTTTCTTACCGTAAATTACTTTACAGATATATAATCCTCTGGCCAAATCACCAATCTTAATTTGGGTTGAATTGCTAATTTCGCACTCTTTTATAATACTACCATTAAGGTTTATAAAGCAAACTTTTGCATTCTGAACCTCTTGAGGTAAATCAATATTTACATTGTTTTGTGCAGGATTTGGATAAATGTTGATTTGATTGGAATTGATGGTTTCATTGATTCCTACATGTGAGGAATAATAATAGTAGCTTTTGTGCTTTTGTTGTGTTTTAATTTTATCTACTCCACCTTCATATTCAACATCTATAAAATGTTTTTCCAGAATTGCTTTGTCATTACCCAAGAATAAGATTGCAGAAGGGGCAAGATTATCTTTGGTTAGTTTTAAGTCAACTCGGATTACTTTTTCTGTATATTCAAATATACCTGCACTAGATCCTTGAAAAGTAGTATAATCAATCAAAACATCATTTTCGTCATATGTCCAAGTTGTTTTTGTATTTTGCCCATTTCCATTTGAATAAGTAGTAGTTGTATGATTTTTATAAATCATTCTTCCCTTCTTATCATAATTATAAGTTATTGTATTAGTCCAATCAGAGCGGTCTTTTCTTGAATCAGGCTCGTAATCATTATAATAATCTTTTTCATACTCTAACAATCCTTTTTCATTATACTTACAAAAATAAGAACTGGTTACCCTAAGTCTACCTTCCATACGAAGAAGATAAGGGAAAACAAACCTTGCATTAATATGGGCTATCAAACGTTTTTGAGCATCATAGGTTTTTGTTTCTCTCGAAGAAATGTAAAATTCACCTTCTTCGTCTTTTGTCTGGCAGTTTTGAATAATAGTATTTGTATTGTTTGCTTTGTCTTCTTTATATTCAAAATCAACAATCGTATCACATACCCATTCCTGATTATCTTTATTGAAAGAATATTCGGTTGAAGTGGTTATTTTATCATCGGATATTTTGTTTTCAGTTTTTGATATAAAGTTCCATTTCTTCTCGTTTGAATAAATATAGTTTACCTTTTCCTGAAGAATATCGTTGTTGTAATATGAGCGTTCTTCCTTAGCGTATAATTTATCACCCTGATACTGGATTTTCTCGGTAAGTAGTTCATGTTTGTTGTATGAATATATTGTTTTTGCGTATAACTTATTATTCCAATACTGGATTTTCTCGGTAAGTAGTTCCTGTTTGTTGTATGAATACTTGATTTCAATCAAAGTTCCATTACTAGAAAGACGTTTATAAGTTTCCATTTTCTGGAATTGAGTATATTTTATGGTAGATTTTAGGTTTCCATATTCTTCTGTATATTCTGTTTTCTCGTGTATTTTTACTGAGTCGTTTGGATAATAAGAATAGTTATGCTTTTCTTTTTCTTTGATATATAATTTATCTTGTGCAAAATGATCTTCTTTGAGTATCTTTTTGTATTCCAGAACTAAACCTTTGTCGTTCTTCTTGACTTCTTCTTCAAACTCTTTTTCTGGAGTTCCGTCCTTTTTATAAGTGTATTCCTGTTTTTTTGAATGATATCCTTCCTCGGCCCAAGTGTATTTAGTGAGCGCGACTAGTGTTGATTTCCCATTTTCTAAGTTGAACTTCTTATACTCAGTTAGAAAACCTTGCTTGTTCGAAGTCAAATACTCTTTAGATGCTAACGTCAAATTATCATCCTTATCAACAGAATATTTTGCAATACTGTCTAAGGTTACTCCTTTTGTTTCTCTATAATTTACATTCTGCCCTTCCGACAAAAAAGGAATAATGGTAAGAATAGAAAATAATAATGTAGATATCTTTTTCATATAGTTTAAATTTGGTTATTTAGGAATCTAGTGGTAGTAAGATCCTATAAAAATCAGTAATGCAATTTAAAATAATTTATAATTATTTCCAACTTTATATTGAATATATAAATATATATATGTTTGTGTTTAGTATGTGTTTATAGGTAATGTAGAGATAATGGGTTGAATTTACCAGCTTTAGATTTGACTGTTTTATGCTAAAGAACATATGTTTTATTTAGATTTTATATTGTTTTGTTGATACTATATATACTTCAAGATATATTGATAATCCTATAATTAATAGCATACTTCAAGAATTCGTTGTGTTCAAATTTGAATCGTTATAAAAAAGAAAGTGAATTCGTTAATCGTTATGTAAATACAAAAAAATATTTCGATCATTTGTCATGCTTAATCATCTTAATTCATCTAGATAATAGAATACATAGAACTCTTATAAAATGAAAATTCAACTTATTCAAGGCGATATAACAACAATGAAAGTTGATGCCATTGTAAATGCTGCAAATTCATCATTGCTTGGTGGTGGAGGTGTTGACGGAGCAATTCATCGGGCAGGCGGATCTTCTATTTTGGAAGAGTGTAAAGCTATAAGAAGTAAAAAAGGGATTTGTCATGTGGGGCAAGCTGTGATTACTGGAGCAGGAAATATGCCAGCAAAACATGTAATTCATACTGTTGGTCCGGTTTGGTATGGTGGTAATAATAAGGAAGAGGCTTTGCTGTATTCTGCTTATGAATCAAGTTTGAAGTTGGCCGAGAAATATCAACTAAAATCTATTGCTTTTCCGAATATCAGTACCGGAATTTACCATTTCCCAAAGCAACGTGCTGCAGAGATTTCTATTAGAGCGATTAAGGATTTTTCAGAATATGGGCATATACAAGAATTGTTTTTTGTATGTTTTGATTCTGAGAATTATAATATCTATACAGAGCTTTTGGCGAAATAGCTTCAGCCTTTATGAAATATCATATGATTTATTTAAATTCGTATTAAGAACTTTAAATAAATAATGATGACACTTAAAGAGAAAAAGAAAGTTGTTGCAATTTTGCTTGTATTTGCATTTGTTTTTTAGATTGTTGCTTTAGTTTTTATGTTTTTTCACTTATATTTTGTATTCAATAAAGAAGGGTTTGGAAGTTCTTTCTTTATGTTTTCAGTTATGTATTTATTTCCTGTTTTTGGAATTCTTCGTTATTTTTCTCGGAGCTTTTTAGCTCTTGGAGGTAATAATAAAGCTTTGGATAGTTTTGGAGATTGGTTTCAATCTTGATGCAACTCGTATTTACAAAAGATATACTTTAGATAAAAAGAAAAGGGGCGTTCAATAGAGTTCGCCCCTTTCTTTTGTTTTTATTTCTTTCCAAAAACTTCTTTTACTAAGTCACTAACTTCTTCCGCGGCATTATTTCTCACCTTATCTTCTTGTTCTGCTAAAAGAACAAAAAGACCATCCAACGCCTTTGAGGTTACATAATCGGCTAAATCAGAATGTATGTCATCAACGAATGGAACTTTATTGTAAATACTGAAAACAGTTTCCCAGATTTGTTGTGCTCCAACATTCTTCAATGTTTTTTTTATTTCAGGGTAATACTCATCTTTCAGTTTGTTGTAGGTTTCATCTTTTAAATATTCTGCTGCTGTTTCATTTCCTGAAATAATTGATGCAGCATCATAAATATTCATTCTGCCAATTGCCTTTTTGAATATTGGAATCGCGTTCTTAGCCGACTGTTCTGCACATCTGTTCATTTTTTCTAAAAGCGGTTTTAATACTTTTTTTATTACACTTCCTACGATTTTTGCATGAGTTAGCTTATTGACAATTCCAGGGAATTCAATCTTGATTTTATTATTACGATAGTAGCCATCCTTTTTTCCTCCTTCTTTAGCGGCATAATCGGTACAGTTTGTTAGGAGTTCTTTTATTGCAGCCTCTTTGTCTATTTTTCCATTTTCTAGATTGGGTGTCGCATTATTATCTCCTAATTTTGTACATGAATTAAAGTTGATAGCAATTCCGATAAGTAAAACAATAAGTGCAAAACTTTTCTTTGTCATAGTTTCTTTGGTTAAAAAGTGATCTCTCTTATTATATATCAATATAAGATGCTGCAAAATAAATAAAGAAAAGTGGATATAATTATCCTTTATTTAATATTAAATGGAATAGTTATTTGTTCTAAATTAAATATCGGGAAATATCCCGCTTATAAAAGTGCATTTCAAAGAATTTAGTAGAGACTTTTTTTTGTAAATTTATAATCAACCAAACTATTGAACTACAATCTCTACGTTTTTGCTTATGAATATTATTATTTTAACTCAAGACGAAAATTATACGACACCTTTTCTGTTAAAAAAACTTTTTTCTGGATTGAAAAAAGAGGATAAGATAAGTGCGGTTTTTTTATTGGACTCAATGCCTATTGGTATCAAAAAGAAATCTTCTTCGTCAATTGGAAATTTGATTTCTGTTTTTGGTTTCAAACACATATTTTCTTATTATTTTCGAGATATAAGATTGAAGTTAATCAAGCAAAGAACAGTAAGGAGTGTTCTAAATGCTTTTAATATTCCTTTCTTTACTTTTAAAGAATCTATTAATTCCAAGAATTCTCTTAAACAATTACGTGATTTTTCTCCCGATTTAATTATTAGTATTGGTACTTATCAGATTTTTAAGAAAGATCTCATTTCCATCCCACGAATTGGAATATTAAACTATCATGAAGCTCTATTGCCTGATTACAAGGGTCTTTTGCCAGCTTTTTGGGCCTTAAAGAATAATGAAGAAGAATGCGGTATTAGTTTGTTTTTGGTGGATGAGGGTATTGATACAGGTAAGATTGTTGTTCAAAAGCGAATGAAGATTCCTGCCGCAATAACTCATCTGAAATTGGTGTCGAAATTAAAGAAGCTTGGTGCAAAAGGAATTCTTGAAGCTTTGGAAATCTTTAAGAA
This sequence comes from Bacteroidales bacterium, assembly GCA_041725955.1. GTDB lineage: Bacteria > Bacteroidota > Bacteroidia > Bacteroidales > JBGRPZ01 > JBGRPZ01. Next base: position 43,511 of record JBGRQE010000015.1, on the reverse strand, counting down.
AGGAGAACCTTTTAACTTTGTTGAGCTAAAAGAAGAAGGATCTTATTTTACTTTTCCTAATCGTAAGGATATACTAGAGTTTGAAGCATCTGGAAAGAAGCTATATTAGCTAAGAACAACTCTTCTTATTGCTTGAAAAACCTATATTGAATGGTAAAGGAATTAAAAGCAAAAGAATATGACAGTCAACTTAAGTTGAACTAGATTGATGCTTTAAAGTCTTTAAGAAGCAAAAAAAACACTGATTGCAGAATGTGCTACAATCAGTGTTTTTTTATGGATAATTACTTCGTCCTAAATCTCATTGTCCAAAAACTTCAATACATGTTCATGGATTCCAATCTTATAACCTTTAGATGCAAATTTAATATCTCCATCAGGGGTTAAAATCAGGATTAGGGGTTTTTGGACTTTACCGCTAATTCCAAGTTCCGATTTAGCCTTGTTGAATATGATATTTCCCTTGTCTTTATATACACTGTAATTTGCAGGCATATTTACAAAGAAATCGTTGTTTAGGCTTTGGTTGGTGATTTCGTCATTCTGCATAATGGCAATATGACCATTCCAGTTGGTATATTTTTGCTTGGCAGCCTTAAACTCTTCCATAACATGACGTGTTGGTTCTTTTCCTGGTTCAACCCAAATCATCAGTATGGCATTTTTCTTTTTCAGATCTGAGATTTTATTCTCTTTTCCGTCTTTACCTATTACCGTGTTTGAAGTTTTGATATGACCAAGAACTTTTCCATCTACCTTAAGATCACGGAATCTTAGATCGACATTTTCTGTTTTGTCTTTATCTATATTGAAGTGCTCGAAATGGGTGTATACAGTGCCATCGAAACCTCGTTTTCCAGTAATCAAGCGATATTCTCCAACTTCGAGTGTCATAGGATCTTTAAAGTCTGATAGTTTTTTGTCCCAGTCGTAGTCTAGAGTTTTGAATACTCCATCTTTAAGTTTTCCAATGGTGAAGTGACTATAATATTTAGGATCAAACTCCGATTGTGTATTGTTTAAATGCAGATAACCTACAATTGGTTGTTCGGTGTTTTGTTTGGTAAAGAAAATGGTAATCCATTTTTCGCCATTATAATATTGAGGAAGTTTTTGTGCAGGTTCTAATCGGGCAGGAATACCAAAACTTCTGCATAGAGCAACAAAGAAGATATCTCTGGATAGTTCGTTAGATATTTTTAACTCATTAACTCCCTTAGGGGTAATTGGCAGATTGTAATAGTTTTCTTTATTGTTTATAGTTATGTTCTCTATTATCCAATCTTTGATTTGTTGCACCTTTTCGTTATTCTGTCCTTTAAACTGATCTTTAAATTGATTTTGAAGATAAGCACGATAAGGAATCATCCATTCAAAGTAAATACGTGGCTTTAAAACATAGTCGAGGTATATTTCTTTCGAAGCATAATCTTCTGGTTTAAATTTATTGATGGTGTTATAAAGATGATCTTCCAGAATATCAGATCGGGTATCTCTTAAATCTTTTTCGGCAACTAATTCCAGAATACTTAAAGTTTGATCTGCTTCATCCTTATTTTTTGCTGTTTCTATAAATTTCTTGATTTCTTTCCAGTTGCCATGACTCTTTTTGAACAGTTTCCAGGTTTGTGCCGGATTAATGTTCTTTTCTTCAGCAAATTTATATGCAGCAACCGAGTCGATAAAAGTTTTTCTGTAGTCAGCACGCATTTGATCTTCCTTATCAAGACGAATCTGATTTTCTGCTTTCTTGCTTTCGTCTACAGAAAAAGGATCTTTTTCGATAGGAGGGGTGAAGTTTATATTGGCAGATGCATCAGCAAAAAAGCCTTCGCCAATAACCATAACTAAGGTGTCGATATTGGCCACAGTTACTTTCTTGTTTGTATATGCTCCGTTTTTACTTGCAGTTATCAATAAATCGCCTAAACCTGTAGTTAAAGAAACTAAACCTTTGTCGTTTGTGTATTTCTTTACAATTGGGTAGAATTCGGCATAATTATATAAACCAAAGTCGATGCGTGCATCTTTTACAGGATTCGAATTTTGGTCCACAGCCTTAACATAGATCTTATTTACATCTGCATAATTCTTTACTACATTGATTTCAGTAAAATTGTCGCTGCGACGAACCACTTCATCTTTACCCTGATAGTTGCCAAAAACTTTGGTATGTACAAGCATTGCACGTCGTGCAGGTTCGGTAAACCATCCCATATCAAGGTCGGTTTCAGGTTCACATGCGCCTAGGTAAGACCACTTTCCGTCGGTCCAAACTTCAACCCATGCATGATTGTCGTCGCAATGTGCCCAGCGAGGAGTATACACCTGGCGTGCAGGAATACCAACCGATCGCATTGCAGTTACGGTAAATGTAGATTCTTCGCCACAACGTCCCCACGAAGTTCGAAGCGTGCTTAAAGGTCCGCTGGTTCTCATGTCGCTTGGGGTATAGTTCACTTTTTCGTGACACCAGTGGTTTACTTCCAACGCAGCATCTTTCATGCTCATACCTTGAAGTCGAGGTTTTAGTTCTTCAAGAAAAACCATTCGGGCAGAGTCCATGTTTTCATTGTTTATACGATAGGGAAGTACAAAGTGGCGGAATAATTCGTCAGGAACTGTTTTTCCCCAATCAAAACTATTTCGCGCATCGAAAGAAGCACGAACTTGTTTCAGAAAGAAATCGCCATCATAATCAGCCATATCATTTAATGGCATATAGGCATAAATAAATTGTAGGGCTTCTTTTTCTTGTAGATTTAGGTCTTTGTCAAAGACAGAAAAAAGCTGAGTGCTTCTGTTTTTTGCGAATTCTTTTCTTTGATTGAAGCGCGTAATTACTTTTTCGCGATAGGTTTTATCCTTTAAAAAATGCTCTTGCTCGTTTGTTTTTGTGCATCCCCAGCAGAGTAAAAGGATAAGGAAAATGCTTAAACTTCTCTTCATTACTTGTGTATTTATAAAAAATTAGCCTAAACTAATTTTTTTCTTCCTGAATACCAAAGTAAATTGAATGGAAAATAGAATTGAAATTGATTGAGATTTAACGAAGAGTAATTCAGCTATAATTACTATAGAAAAGCCCAATGATTTTGGATTCTAAGGGTTTGGGCAGTGTTTTTAGATCATACTATATGAAATCTCCCCAGTAAAAGAATGTAAAAATTACTGGGGAGATTAGATGTCTACAAGAAATCGTCTCTAAAGACATCTTTTTCACCTCTACCACTTAAGTTAATAATTACCACTTGATCATTTTTGTTTTTCAAATAGTCAAGTGCAAGGTAAACTGCATGAGCACTCTCAATTGCTGGAATAATACCTTCTTTTTTACTAAGTAATTTAAATGCCGAAATGGCTTGTTCGTCGCTAACTGGATAGTAATTTGCTCGGCCACTATCTTTAAGATATGAATGCTGAGGGCTAACACCTGGATAGTCTAATCCTGCGGCAATACTATGTGTGGGCGTAACTTCTCCATCTTTATTCAAACAGTAGGAATAAGTTCCTTGAAAAACCATTGGATTACCAAGGCTGAGGGTTGCTGCATTTTGACCGTTTAGAAGAGTTATTCCGCCACCTTCAGCAGCATGAATCTGAACATCATTGTCGTTTAAAAAAGCCGAGAAAAGTCCAATAGCATTAGATCCACCACCAATGCAAGCAAAAATATGATCGGGAAGTCTTCCTTCAGCTTCAAGAATTTGCTTACGAGCTTCTTCTCCAATTACTTTTTGGAAATAGCCTACGATTTGAGGATATGGGTAAGGGCCAACCTGTGATCCTAGCAGGTAAAATGAGTCGGGATGTTGAATGTAATAATCCAAAGCTTCATCAACAGCATCTTTTAAAGTACAAGTAGCTCTATGCACTTCAATAACTTCAGCCCCTAAAAGCTTTATTCTTCTCACGTTCATTGCTTGTCGGCGAACGTCTTCAGCTCCCATAAACACTTTGCAAGGAATTCCCATTACAGCACATGCTGTTGCTGTGGCCACTCCATGCTGTCCAGCTCCGGTTTCGGCAATAACTTCTTTAGCATTGGTGTGCTTTGCAATAAGAATTTGACCTATTGTATTGTTGATTTTATGCGCTCCTGTATGGTTGAGGTCTTCTCTTTTTAGATAAATTCTGTTTCCCGATTCGTGGCTGAGGTTTCGTGCCAAGTATAAAGGGCTTGGGCGACCAACAAAGTTTTTGAGCAAATAGCGATATTCTTTTATAAACTCGGGGTTTACAATAAGTTTTTTGAAGTTTTCGCCAAGTTCAATAAGATGACTTTCAAGGACTGGAGGAACAAACATACCTCCAAATTCGCCGTAATAACCTTTTTGTTCTGTTTTATTATCTTGATTTTCTTGTGTTGAGGCTTGATTTATCGTTTTCATTTCGTTGTGCATTAATTGTTTATACATTCTTTTTTTTTAAGTGTGGAGGGAAAGAAATTTGCGCCATCGAAAATGCACACGCTTGTTTTTGTATGGGTGATTGTTTTTTATTGTTCTCATTTTTATTCATTGTGGTTAATAAAAAAAAGCCGTAAGAGAAGAGTCTTACGGCTTTTTTAAAATGAGTTTATACAAACACAAAGCGGCTAACTCCTCTTTTCTATGAAGAATTTCCAAAGCCACCAGCTGTTTGCGTTTATCTTTTTCACAATAATATCTGTTTCTGATTTAATTCCTCTCTATTTTCTTATATGAAAGGAATATAGGGTCTAACGGGATAATAATTTGATTTAGTATAATTTATCTTTTGTTTGGTCAGTTCGCTTTACTGTTAACATATCATATAAATCTGATTATTTCCTAATAATAATTAAATTTGTCCACCAATTAAGTTCACGAAAATAAGATTAAATTTCAAATGGGGCAGCAAATAAAGACGAAAAGAATATTTGGGTTAGATTTATTAAGAGCTATTGCCATTCTGATTGTGGTAAGTACTCATGGTAATGGAATTTCGGCTTTATCTATGGGATGGATTCCTAGTATACCCAAAGTAAATGGTGTTGATATTTTCTTTGTTCTTAGTGGTTTCTTCATTGGATTGATTTTACTGAAAGAAATTAGTCGTAATAAAGAGATGGATTTTAAATCGGTTCGAAAGTTTTGGCAAAAGAGATTAATCAGAACCGTTCCTGCCTACTATTTAATATTGATTGTAAACTATATTCTTGTCAAGAAAGGCCTTGCGTTTGGAAATATTGATGCTTTTAACTTTAAGTTTTTCTTGTTTGCGCAGAATTTTTCTTCCTATTTCGTTGATTTCTTCTGGGAAAGCTGGAGTTTGCCTGTGCAGGAATTCTTTTATTTAGGCTTTCCTGTGTTGCTTTATGTGCTTTTGAGGTATTATGGTCCGCAAAAAGCAATGTTTATATCTATAATAGTTATGCTTGTTCTTCCTTTGGTTTATAGAATGGCAATTAGCAATCAGCATGTAGATTATTTTTGGTGGGATGTGAAATTCCGTAAGATTGTTCTTACGCGTTTAGATTCTATATTCTATGGAGTTTTGGCTGCTTATGTTCGATATTTCTATAATGACTTTTGGGTGAAGAATAAGAATAAGATGCTTCTGATAGGTTTCTGCTTGATGTATATACATCTTCTTGGAGTTTCTAATGTGAATACATTTTACAGAAAAACATTCTACTTCAGTTTTATATCTTTGGGCATTGCAATGGTTCTTCCATTTTTCGATAATATTAAAACGGTAAAGAGTAAACACCTAAGAGGAGTTGTAACTTATATTAGTAATATTTCTTATGGAATGTATCTGGTAAACCTGGGCATTGTTGCCTTATTTATTCAGAAGCAATACGAAATCAACACTCCCACACAAAGCTTTTCCTTATATATGATTTATTGGATTGTAACCATTGCTTTATCCAGCATGTTGTATTTCTTCTTTGAACAGCCTTTAGTTAATTGGGTGAAGAAGAAATAAGCACCGATATTTTAATTCAAATGGGGGCTTTTTCAAAGTGAAAAGGCCCCCATTTGAACTCCAAAAGGCCCCCTTTTGCAATCGAAAAGGGAACCTTTTGAAGTTAAACCACAGTAGTAATTGGACTTTGTTCAGAGTCTGGATTTATTCTTTAGGTTGGGCTTGACAGATATAGTATTATGAGATTTCAACTCTAGACAACTTTCTGAGGCATACATCCCTTTTAGTCCGAAAATCTTACACCCTAAATTACTAAATATCATTATTATATCACTTTCCTACCTCGTTTTAAAGCAAAACAATTTTCGATAAAGGGTTTAACTTTTTTCTGAAAAAAATTTAAGTACATTAAAATAAATTTGTTAATCTGATTTTTTTTTTTTTTTTTCTTTGCACAAAACCTAAGTCAATATTGACCTTAAAGTAAATTAAAAAATGAAAAAGTTATTCTTTATTGGGCTATCCAGCCTATTTCTTCTAATCATGGGATGTAAGAAGGAACAAAATTCAACACAATCTAATTCAAGTTTGATTACAAAATCAGACAATTCTCAGAACGGATATGGATGGGGGATACATAGAAGTCTTTGCAAAGATTTAATTATGGTGAGATTTTTTGCACATTACCAGCTATAAATTGTTTCGATGATATTTATGTTTTTCCTGATGGTGTGTATTTAGATCCATACAAATGGGTTAGAATAGATTTAGAGTCATCAGACCCTAATGGAGGAAATCCACAAAAAAAACAGATCAGAAACTATATATTTGCTGGTGGACAAAGAGCATTGAAGGAGGCTCTTTTAAAAAACGAACTTCCAGAAATACAAAAAATCAGAACGTTTTTATTAGAAAAAACAATCGATCAAATTATAAATAATGAGCTAAGCCTTTATTTTCAGGAATCTGTTGACCTTAGTGAGAATCAGGATCAAAATCCATTCAAATATTTAATCTTGGAAAACTACGAAGGAGACAATAAAATTGGAGAAGGTGAAATTATCGTTGCCTTTCCTTTAAAATAATTAAAAAATAATTTTAAACAGGACCACTGCAGTAATCTATCTTAGGGCAAGCAGTAGTTCTGTTTGAAAGTTATATATATCATTGTATGAAAAAAGTTATTTATTCAATTCTATTTTTATTCATAAATCTTAGCCTTTTTTGTCAAAAACAAGTTGGGTTTAAATTAGATAAAGAAATAAGCCTTAATTTAACAAATAACCTTCCAGATGATATTGAAGCTGTTAAAATATTTGGATATGAAGGTAAATGGCAAAATAATCAATTTTATTTTCAAGCATTAAATTCCAAAAAAAACAAAATTTACGAAGCTAGGGCTTCCACTTCAGGAGAACTTAATTGGAACATTATAGATCTTCTTTTTCCTAAAGAATTCAAGAATCGAATCCCAAAACAAATGAAGAGTTATTATGCAGATGATAATTTTTTTATTTACGACTATAACACTTCTTTTGTTTTTTTATTTGATACCTTAGGAAATCTCTTACTTAACAAGCAACTTGTGAAAGATAACTCTTATATTCCACTAAATTTTTCTTCTGGCCTACCTTTTTATAAAAGTCAGGCTGCATTTTGCACCGCTTATGATACACAGGTAGACTCCAATTACTTCAAAAAAGGTTTTGGTGTAATTTTCAATTTCAAAAATATCAACAATCCTTTTTTAAAAAAACTAAACATTCAATTTCCAAGTAATTACCAAAAAGGAAACACCTTCGGTTTTCCATGGTTTAGATTAAATTGGACTGCAAAATATAATTTATGCTGTAATTTTGAAGCAAATGATACCTTATTTGTATATAATTCTAAAGGAAAATTTTTATTCAAAAAGAATGCAGGCTCCAAAACAAACCCCATTTTTATCAAAGAGGACAAACAAAAAAGACATTTGATTTCCTACAGTATGAAATACAATTATAAAAGTCCTGCGTATTTAAGGATGGTATTTGACCCTTATCGAAAACTTTATTATCGCTTATTTAAATTTCCTTTTCAGCTTGACGAAAATAGCATTAATGCTGTTTCTACTAAAGATTTTACATGGTCTTTAATCATTCTAGATAAAAATCTAGAGGTTATTGGAGAAGAAATCTTTCCTACATTTCGAGGAATAACAATGCCATTCCAAATTATTCCAACTCCAGAGGGGGTATGGATCTCTCATTATTCTTTATCTGATCTTAAAAATAAGGAAACATTGAAGTTGGGCTTATACAAAATTATCGAAAAATAGAAACGAATGAAAAAGATCATTTTCCTACTAGTTCTTATAGCTCTGAAAACTTCGTGTTCAATTGCACCTAAAAAATACCATAGAGAAAATCAAGTTCTAAGTACTTATCTTAAGGAAATGAAATTGGAAAATATACCTTCCAAATTCGAGTACCTAATACTTATTCCCAGTTTTCATTGTGAAGGCTGTGTTTTAAAGAGTTTTCAATACCTTGCTCAAATGATTGACGAAAATACAAAAAGTAAAATCTGCATTATAGGAGCATCCAATGTTGTATTTCCAAACTATATTAAACAAAGAATAAAAGTTTACAAAGACAAAAGAAATATTTTAGATTCATATCAACTAGATCTTGAAAGCTTTTCTATTTTCAAAATGAAAGAAGAAAATATTGTAGATATTAAATTCTTTAACTCAGAAAATTTATTGGAATTGGAAGAATTTGATTTTACTATTTAAAAGAGTTCCCAACTTTTTATGAATTAATAACTTGTAATGGATTTGGATTTGTATCTTCTTACTTTCGAAGGATGAGTAATGATATGAAATTATCGTTATTGGAATTAGCACTACCTGTAGGAATATTGGATCATTTTGAAAATCTTTTGGCCTAACTGGTATCGATCACTACTATGAATTGATCCAATTTTGTCGTGTACTTAAATAAACAAAAAAAGGCTATCTTACGATAGCCTTTTAGGGTGAATGATGGGAATCGAACCCACGACCCCTGGAACCACAATCCAGTGCTCTAACCAACTGAGCTACAATCACCATTTCCGTTTAATTGCGATGCAAAGATACTGTTTTATTCTAATTACGCAAGTGTTTCAAGCGGAAAAAACATATTTTTTTATGGCTTTTTTTGTAAGTTATTGTGTATAAAAAGTATAGTGTTTTGTTATTTTCTTCTAAAATTTGATCTGTAGCTATGACATGGCGATTCATAGGCATTAAAACAGCTCCCTTTTTGTAGATTTATCTTAAAAGAAAAGTAAATATTTGCCCCATTAAGGTTATTCCATCCCAAGAAATTTAATAATTGTTCGGTTCCTATTGTAAAAAATCCAAAACGCATATACATTCCAACTTGAGGGTAGGTATATGATAATAAACTTAGTGGTATTCCTGCTTCAAAATTTCGTGTTTCGTAGCGGGGTGTTATTCCCATAAATGCTGGTCGAGTTAAGCTATACTTGTATAATTTTATGGGTTGAGTGTATAAGACCGATGTATACCAGTTTTTATTTATATGAATATCTCCTTGTATGGAAAGTGCTGTTGGGAGACCAATTGTAATCTTTTCGGCTACGACACTATTACCTGCTCCATTTTTGCCATAAAATAGGGTGTCAAAAGTGTGGAATAAGCCATTGAAACTATCAAAAGATATTTTAGGATCTTTCCACTTTGCAGAAACTCCATCATAGAAATGGGCTCTGGCATTCTGATTGTATGTTATAGCCCCTATATCGAGTATAGAAACACCAAATTTGAAGTTATAGTCATCATAAGGAATTTCGCATTGACGTTTTCGAAAGGTGTTTATTTCGTATGCTCTTTTGGCATTCATATATGTAAAGCCTATATCTAAGCCTACGCCACTACCCTTAAAAGTAGGATCGGAATCATATGTTTTACTATCTAGATGTAAAGGAGAGGAATAACCTGCTTTTGCGATAAGGTTGTTAATATATATTGTAGTATCGTTCCCGATAAAGAAGTTTACATTTTGATTTTCTAGATAGGCGCCTGTATTTCCTTTTAGTAATTTTAGACTGGCACCTACAGCAATACGATTTGCAAAAGAGCTGTGAACTACGTATGAATAACTAAGTGCAAATTCTGCCCATGCTTGTGTTGCAGCTGAAAATTCAAAATCAGAGAACCTAATGTTATGAAGATCTTTGTATTTAAGTCCTTCGTATTGAATAATAGGAAGTTCATATGGAATTTTATCTGAAGTAGCCATAGCCCTAAACTGTGTACTGAAACCTATAGTATGCTTTTTATAAGTAAGACTAAATGCAGGCCCTAAAATTCTTTGATCAATATAAAGTTGCTTTTGATCTTTATTGTTATAGTAAATGTAATTTTCTTTCTGACTACCATAAACAGGAAGAGGAGTATTTATAAAACCGAGTCCTTTATTGTCTTTAGCCGGAATATAATAGGCTGTATTAAATCCAAAGGTCTGATTACCCAAAATACGAATATCCATGCGAGTTTTCATAAAGCTTAAGCTCGATGGGTTGATCATTGCTCCAGATATACCAGAATAATTACTACTTGTAAGTCCAATCATATCCTGAGCTTTTAGTATAAAAGGACTCTGTAAGAGTATAAAGAAGAAAAATAATTTCTTATACATATTGTTTTTGTTTGATTTGCCTGCTTTCGTACTACTGAACATGACAATAGTTTTTACTATCGTAAAACTATTTTGGCATATCAATTTCAGATATGCATTGCATCAACCAATTATTTTTCTCTTTATTGACAAAAATATAAAATAAGATGAATCTAATTATGTATACGCTGTAATTACTGTAAATAGTGTGTTTTTAGATTTAAATTGTGTTTATTTTTAGTTAAAAAAAAGCCATCTCGAATGAGATGGCTTTTTTTGCAAGATCTTTTTTATCTTATTTTTCAACAACTACGTCGATAGTTGCAGTACCTGCAAGTCTATCTTTCAAAGAAGTAACTTTGATGATTCCTTTTTTACCAGCTTCAGTAACGAAGAAATAGAATACCGGAGCGTTTCCTGCTTTGGTTACTTCTTTTTCAATACATTTAAAGTCAGTAGGGAATACATATTTGTCGCTGATTGCATCAAAATCTTTTTCAGTGATGTTTGCTTTTGCAAAACGAGTAGCATTACGCTTGTTCCATGCAGCAATACCATTAGTTTTGTCGGTAAACATTTTAGGAGCTAATTCAGAATCAATAGAAGCAAAGGTGAATCCATTAGAAGCACCATTGAAGAAGCAAAAATCAATGTTTGCTGCATTTGATTTAGCAGCAGCAATAGCATATCCTTTTAGTTCAGAAGCGCTGAAGAAGCTGCCAGCACTGTTGCTGTTAGAACCTAGAACAATGTTCTTAACAGTTTTTACGTCACTACCAGGTGTTGGTACAACGTCTTTTTTTACAGTTACGTTAACGATTTTTGCATTAGCTTTTCCATCTTTGTCAGTAAGAGTAAAGTTGAAGGTAGTTTTACCTTCTTTATCAATAGTATACTCTCTGATAATGGTTACTTGCTTTTCGTTCTTAACTTTTTCGTCTTTGTTTTCATCAGTGATGATTTCACTAATATCTTTCAAGATTACTCCGTCGTTTACTACATTAATTTCAAAAGAAGCAAGCTTCTTATCTGTAGTTTCGCTAGAAGCAAGATGGAATTTAAAAGCAACTTTTGCACCTAATTCAACTTCAGTATTTCCTGTAATGAAGTTATTACCAGAAATAAATTCTAAAACAGGTCCTTGGTTTGCAATAATATTATTATCATCATCCTTATTACAAGAAGTAAGAAGCCCAGCACAAATGATTAGGCTAAATAAAAAAAGATACTTTTTCATGTTTTTATTTGTTTATCGAGTGAAAAACTAATTAATTTGGTTTAATTAGAGGTGCGAAATTAAATAAAAATAGACATTTCCCAATTGTTTTTATGTTAAAATTAGTTATCATCTGCTTTGTTTCTTAGCAGAGGAACAAATCTGAAATCCCCATTTTTATTGATGGTTAGAGAGTTGTCGTTGTTTTTAATTATTTGAAACATCTCTTGTTTTTCTGAATTTCCTACAGGTATTACCAGTATACCGTTTGGCCTTAATTGTTCTATTAAGTTTTCTGGAATTTCTGTTGCAGCACAAGTGACTAATATTTTATGGAAAGGCCCGAAAGTAGGTAATCCTTTATTTCCATCGCTATAAAAGCATTTTATTTGTGGATATCCCAGTTTTGGGAGTAGGCTTTTTGCTCTGAAATATAACTTTTTTTGTCTCTCCACAGTAAATACTTTTGCACCCATCTCTGCTAATACACATGCTTGATAACCACTTCCTGTTCCTATTTCTAAAACTTTCTCTCCTTTTTGTACATCAAGTAATTGAGTTTGAAATGCAACAGTGAAGGGCTGTGAAATTGTTTGCTTACAGCCTATAGGAAAGGGCTTGTCCTCGTAGGCATAACTTAAAAACGAGGAGTCGAGGAATAGATGCCTTGGAACCTGATTTATTGCTTGCAGTACTTTCTGGTTAGAAATACCTTTGTTTTCAATACATTCCACTAACATTTTTCTAAGACCTTTATGCTTAAAACTATCTTCCATTTTATTCCAACTTATATTATGATAATCAGGTTTGTTAGTAATTTTTTTAGACGGATTTATTTTTTTATACTTGCGAAATTAAAATTCATTGAGCAATAAAAAAATTACATTTGCAAAAAATAGAAAGAATATGCTTAAAATAGGAGTATTAGGGGCTGGACACCTTGGTAAAATACATTTGAAATGCATTCAGCAAATTGCTGATTATGAACTTGTAGGTTTTTATGATGCAGATTTAGATACTGCAAAAAAAGTTGAGGAAGAATTTGGTTTAAAATCATTCTCAAGTCTTCATGAATTGATAGAACTAGTTGATGTAGTAGATATTGTTACTCCTACTGTATCTCATTTTGAGTGTGCTTCAGAAGCATTACGAAAAAAGAAGCATGTTTTTATAGAAAAACCTATAGTTGCAAGTCCTGAGGAAGCCAGAAAATTATTGGTTATTGCAAAGGAAGCAAATGTAAAGGTGCAAGTTGGGCATGTAGAGCGTTTTAATCCTGCATACTTAGCTGCACAATCTTACCTAAACGGTCCTATGTTTATAGAATTGCATCGTTTGGCTCAATTTAATCCAAGAGGATGTGATGTTCCTGTTATTTTGGATTTAATGATTCATGATATAGATATCGTATTAAGTGCTGTTAAATCTCCTGTAAAAAATATAATTGCAAACGCAGTACCTATAGTGAGTGAAACTCCTGATATTGCAAATGCACGCATAGAATTTGAAAATGGTGCTGTAGCCAATTTGACCAGTAGTAGAATTTCAATGAAGAATATGCGAAAAACACGTTTCTTCCAAAAGGATACTTATATTTCTGTCGACTTTCTTGAGAAATCGGTAGAGGTAGTTCGTATGGATGATGTAAATCCAGCAGATGCTGATCCTTTAGCAATGATTTTAGACTTAGGAGAAGGAAAGGCTTCGAAAAAAATTGAAATTGAAAAGCCTGTTGTAGAACCAATCAATGCTATAAAAGAAGAGCTTGATAGTTTTAGAAAGTCTATAATCAATGATACTGTTCCTCCTGTTACTATTGAAGATGGAATAGCTGCTCTTGAAGTGGCATATAAAATTTATGATATTTCTATGGCAAATTTAAGCCAAGCAAAATAAAAATAATCCTGCTCGTTTTTATTAAGGGATACTTAATTTTACGAGCAGGAGTATTTTTTTGGGTGATATAATCAAGTTTCCAATAAAAATTATTATTCATGAATAGATTTAGAGCACTTGAGATTTCCTTTTTGAGTTTTTTTATTGCCTTTCTTACATTGAATTCTTGTAGGAAATTTGATAATGGTCAGGAAGTTCCTGCATATATCAAATTAGATAAAATTGATTTAGTTACCGACTATAACGTTCAGGGAGCTGCTTCCAGCAAAATTGTGGATGCATGGGTTCATGTCGATAATGAATTTATAGGAGTGTTTGAGTTGCCAGCAAAGATTCCTGTTCTTAAATCAGGGAATCATTCTATTCGTATTCGTCCGGGTATACTATTGAATGGTAATTCCGATACTAGATGTTCGAATGCGACTTATGCCTATTATGAAGGTAAAATTGATTTAAAGGAAGGAAAAGAAACTCCTTTAGATGTGAAACTTTCGTATGCTAAATTTACTGATATTGAGTTTAAGGATAGTTATGACTTAGATGGCCCTGGACTTCAGGTGAAAACAGATCCTGAATTATTTAATTTAAGTAATGAAGGTATTACTAAAGAGAATTATGCAGAACCTTCGATTGTAAATATTGATCAGGCGAATGTATCTCCTTTAGACAAAAGATCTACAGGAGTAATGCATGTTACCTTAGATGACAAAAAGAGGATTATGTGCATAAGACCTGTTAAGGAATTTGATTTTTTCAAAAATGGGTCATATAATCAGGATCAGGAATGTTATTTAGAAATAGAAAGTAGGTCTGATGTGAATATAGCATTATATATGGCTGCCTTTAACTCAGATGGTAGATCGGTTCTTGATGAATATGCTTTTATCAAATCTAAGAAAGATTGGTCGAAGTTATATTTCCATTTAACTCCATTTATATCTAGAAATTTCAAAACAGCGAAAAAGATTACATTCTTTTTGATTGGATATAATCCTGCAGAAGAAAAGAATGGGGAGAAGGTTTATACAAAGAAAGAGATATTTATTGATAATATTAAGTTGGTTCATACCTAGTAAGATTACTTTTGAATGAATAGGAGATTGCAAGTTTTGAAATATTTATTGGCCGACTATTTTTCGGCCATGTTGGCGTGGATACTATTTTTTTCATACAGAAAATATAGATTAATGCCATTAGATTTTCATGAATTTTTCAAAGATATAACTGCAGATGCAAATTTGTGGCGAGGCATGGCTGTCTTGCCAATATTTTGGTTGTTATTATATTATTCTACAGGGTTTTATAGAAAGATTTATCGGAGAAGTAGATTAAGAGAATTGTGGCAAACTTTTGCTACAGTGTTTGTTGGAGTGTTAATAATATTCTTTTTCTTAATACTTGATGATATAATTATTTCTTACAGATCGTATTACAGCTTCTTTTTGGTTTTATTTGTGTTGCACTTTGTCTTCACATATTTTCTTCGATTGATGCTTACCTCCCGTATTGTTTATAAAATTCATAATAGAATTTATGGATTTAAGACCTTGTTGGTAGGTGCAGAAGTTGCTGCTAAAACGGTATATGAATCGCTTGAGAATTTGGAGAAAGGTTCTGGGAACAGTTTTGTAGGTTATGTTCGATTTCAAAAAGATGAAGATGATTGTATGGAGGGGATTTTACCTAACTTAGGATCGTTTGATGATTTAAAGGAAATTGTTAATTTACATGAAATTGAAGAAATTGTTATAGCAACTGATTCCGATGATAGAAAACGTGTTGAAAGAGCTATTGCTGCTGTTGAAGAAAGCAATGTTGTTATAAAAATTAAACCAAGTTTGAAAGATATTATAATTGGTTCTGTGAAAACGGGTTCTGTTTTTGGAATACCATTGATTACTGTTTCTCCTGATTTAATGCCTGCATGGCAACAATCTGTGAAGCGTGTAATTGATGTAGTTTTTTCAATTATTGCAATGATATTATTGATTCCTGTATATGTTTTTACTGCAATAGGTGTTCGTATGTCATCAAAGGGACCTATATTCTACTCTCAAGAACGAGTTGGAATTAATGGTGCACCCTTTAAAATGCATAAGTTTAGAAGTATGTATACTGATGCAGAGAAAGATGGGAAACCAAAGTTGTCTAGCGATTATGATCCACGAATAACTCCATTTGGTCGATTTATGCGCAAAGTGCGTTTAGATGAGATTCCTCAGTTTTATAGTGTCCTTATTGGCGATATGTCGCTGGTAGGTCCAAGACCTGAGCGTGATTATTTTGTGAATCTTATATCTGAAAGAGCACCACATTATCGCTTATTGCATAAAATTAAACCGGGAATTACATCTTGGGGGCAGGTAAAGTATGGATATGCTTCGAGTGTTGATGAGATGGTTGATCGAATGAAATTTGATTTATTATATCTTGAAAATATGTCTTTATTAATGGACTTTAAGATTTTGATTTATACAGTACTTATTGTTCTTCAGGGAAGAGGTAAGTAATATAATAAAAGGGAAGATTCATCGATTTGTTTCTTCCCTTTTATAATTGCCCTTTTTCAATTAGTCTTACAATTGTTTCTATTTCCTTATCTTTTCCTTCAGGGTCATATTTTATTTTAAGATTATATCCGAAAATACGGGCAAATGTTTGCCAAAAGAAAGCTACAAATTTTCCTTTTAATGAACGTACAAGGTCATAGCTTGAGTCTCCAGTTTCTCTATCAACTAGCTTAATTAAAATTTTCCCTTGCGAAAAAGTCATCTTCTTTAACTGGGCACCGTATTTACTCTGTATTTCTTCTTCTGCTTTTTTAAGTATTACTTTCTTTTCTTTTGCTGTTTTTGCAACTTCAAGTTCTTTACTATATTCCTTTAACTTCATACCTGCTAGCTTTGCGTATGGATATACTATTTTAATATTCCGTATGAGTTTGTTTAATTTACGCTTAGCTCTTCGAGATTGGGGATACATAAATGAATGTATTTCGACTTCTGGAAGGTTATGAAAAGCAATTGTATCTCCATTAATAATTCTGGCCCTTGCAATTAATAGTGTTTTTTCATTTTGAGAGTGTAAACTACAAGGGGTAATCAATAGGATAAAAAAAAGAGCTGTAATAATTCTTAGTTCCTTTTTCATAAGACAAAAGTACCAAGAATTATGCCAGCTCAAAATTTCTTTTTATTGAAAATGCTATTCTTTAAAGGCTTTTAGCTTTATAATGTCTGATTTGGTGAATTTTTCTTTGGCGTATTTCAAAGTAATTCTAAGGGTATTTATTTCTTCTTGAGAAGGAAGATCAAACATTGCATCATTAAGAATGGCTTCTATGATTGATCTAAGTCCACGAGCACCAAGTTTGAATTCAACAGATTTTTCAACAATATAGTCGAGTACCTTATCATCGAATGAAATTTTTATATCATCCAGTTCAAATAGCTTTTTATATTGTTTTACCAAAGCGTTTTTTGGTTCTGTAAGGATTTTCTTTAAGGTACTTGCTTCTAAAGGATGTAAGGAAGTTAGAATAGGTAAACGTCCAACAATTTCAGGTATAAGTCCAAATTTTTTCAAATCTGAAGGGCTGATATATTGAAGCATATTTTCTTTGTCAATATGTCGTTGTTCTCCATTAGAACTGTATCCTATGACGTTTGTACGCATTCTTGAAGCAATATTCCTTTCAATTCCCTGGAAAGCTCCTCCGGCAACAAACAAAATGTTTTTGGTGTTTACTTGAATCATTTTTTGCTCAGGGTGTTTACGACCCCCTTGAGGAGGTACGTTTACAACAGTACCTTCTAATAATTTTAGCATGGCTTGCTGAACACCTTCACCAGAAACATCTCTTGTGATGGAAGGGTTATCGCTTTTACGAGCGATTTTGTCGATTTCATCAATAAAAATAATTCCTTTTTCAGCAGCAGCAACATTATAGTCTGCAGCTTGAAGAAGGCGGCTAAGAATGCTTTCGACATCTTCACCTACATAACCAGCTTCGGTAAGAACCGTAGCATCGGCAATAGCAAATGGAACGTGTAACATTCTGGCAATTGTGCGTGCCAATAAAGTTTTTCCAGTTCCAGTTTCACCTACAATAATGATGTTTGATTTTTCAATCTCTACATCATCTTTTTCTGTAACATTAGCTTGTTTGACTCTTTTGTAATGGTTATAAACTGCTACGGCCAGTACTCTTTTTGCCTCATCTTGTCCAATTACATATTGGTCGAGATATTCTTTTATCTCAACTGGCTTCATGAGTTGAATTTCATTCATCTCTTCCTGCTGACGAAGATTCATTTCTTCGGTCAGGATTTCTTGTGCTTGAGTAATGCACTGATCGCAGATATGTGCATCTAAACCTGCGATTAATAAATGGGTTTCAGACCTATTTTTGCCACAAAATGAGCATCTATCAGGGGTTCTGGCCATAACAGTTTTAATTTGAAATCTTATTTCTTATTTTTTACCAATACTTCGTCAACCATACCATATTCTTTGGCTTCTGCTGAACTCATCCAGTAATCACGGTCGCTATCTTTCCAGACTTTATCAAAATCTTGCTTGGTATGATCTGCAATGATTTGATAAAGCTCATTTTTAGCTTTTTGGATTTCACGAGCTGTGATTTCAATGTCGGATGCTTGTCCTTGAGCACCTCCCATTGGTTGATGAATCATTATTCTGGAATGCTTTAATGCAGTTCTTTTTCCATCGGCACCTGCGCAAAGTAAAACAGCACCCATTGAAGCAGCCATACCTGTACAGATGGTAGCAACATCAGGTTTTATTATTTGCATGGTGTCATAGATGCCTAATCCTGCATATACAGATCCTCCAGGAGAATTCAGATAAATCTGAATATCTTTTGATGGATCTGTTGATTCCAAAAACAGAAGTTGTGCCTGAATTACATTTGCAACATGATCATTAATAGGAACACCTAGAAAAATGATTCTATCCATCATCAGGCGTGAAAACACATCCATTGATGCCACATTCATTTGGCGTTCTTCAATAATTGTTGGCGAAATATAATTGTCATAAACAGAAGAGATTTGATCTAGAGTAGTAGAACTAATTCCTCTATGTTTTACGGCATATTTTCTGAATTCGTTGGAGTTCATATTGAAAAGATTTTAGTTAGCGTTTGTTGCTAATTTAATAAATTCTTCGTAGCTAACTTCTTTTTCTTCTATCTGAACTTTCTCTTTAACTACTTTAGATACTTTTTCTTCTAGAATTTGATTGAAGATTTTAGAAGATTCCTCTTGGTTTTGTAATATTGAATTTACCATAGTATCCATACGTGCGTTTGCTTCTTCATCAGCCTCATCAACAGGGAATTGCTTGGTGAAGAAATCGCGGATATATGCTTTTACTTCGTCAGGAGTAACTTGAATGTCAAATTCTTTCATCAACTTAGCTTCGATAAGCTGTTTTCTGAATGAATCTGCGTAGTTGGAATATTGGTTTTCCAATTGATCAGGAGTGATGTTCTCTTGATTGGTGCTTAGGATCCAATTTTTCAAGAACTCATCTGGTAAAGAGATATTAAGTTTTTCGTCGATAGCTTTCATTGCACTAATGGTAAAGAAGCGATCGCTTTCTGAAGAATATGCTTGTTGAGCATCTTCACGTACTTTTTCTCTTAACTCATCTTCAGTTTTGATTTCTGCAGTAGGGTATACTTTTTTGAAGAAATCATCATTAAGCTCAGCTCTTTTTACACGTACGATATCTTTTACTACAAGTTTGTAGTTACCAGAAATTTTACCTGCAGCGTCTTTGTCAATGTTAAGAAGTTTAGTGATTTCACTAACTTTTTTAACAGCTCTCATTAAATCAAAAACAGTTTCTTCGTCTTTTTTAAGACCAATAATCTGTTTCTTTATAGTTTTAAGCTGAATTTGCTCAAGATCTAAAGAAGTTTCATTTCTGATACCTCCTTCAACCTCATTACCTTCTTCGTCAAGTTGAATTAGTTCACAAGGGATAAGATCACCTTCTTCGATTACCTCAGGGTGAGAAGTTTCTCCTAAACGACTTTGAGCGTCTTCTATAAATTTAGTTACAGTTTCGTCGTCAACAACAATCTTGGTATATTCTACCTTAAGATCATTTAAGCCATCAAGGTTGAATTCAGGAACAAGGCCAAGATCGAAATAGAACTCAAAAGTTTCACCATTATCGAAATCGATTTGTCCAGTCTTTTCAATATTAGGAATTGGTTGTCCTAAAGTTTCAATTTTGTTTTCCTGGATGTACTTTTGAAGGTTTTCAGAAACAATTTTGTTTACCTCTTCAACGGTTGCACCTGCACCGTACATTTTTTTTACAACTCCGAAAGGAACTTTACCTTTACGGAAGCCTGGCATTTGAGCTTGTTTTTGATACTTGTTAAGGACTTGCTTTACTTGATCTGCATAATCGCTCTTTTCTAACTGGATCTTAATTACCGCAGTTAATTCACCAGTGTTTTCTTTTGTAATATTCATTTAACCAAGAATTTATATTTCAAACAAACTTTTTTTTACTCCCCTGGAAATTAGCATTTTTTTAATTGTGCTATTTTATATTTCCTTTCGGTCTACGTTCGTCCAATAAAATGGACGCAAAAATAACAAAAATAAAGGATAATTTTACCTTTCAACTGGTTAATTTCTAAAAGAATGTGTAGCAGGTGTTTTTTTCCTTTGATCAATTCATGATGTTGCTAAATTGCATGAACGTATTTCATAATAATTAAACAGATTTACTGTCTAATTTTTGTCATATGGATAAAAAAAAAAGTTGTCAGATTCTGACAACTTTTTTTGTGCGGATGAAGGGACTCGAACCCCCACGCCTCGCGGCACTAGATCCTAAGTCTAGCGCGTCTACCAATTTCGCCACATCCGCGTTTTGCGTTGTTTGCGGGGCAAAAGTAGGATATATTTTTATATTTCCAAATGTTTTTTCCCTTCTTTTTGTTGCTATTTGTAGGATGCGTTGGGAATTAAAGCTTTGTGGTGAAAGATAATTGTTGTTTTGAATCTTTCTATTGATTGAATTCTTATACTTGTGATTTATGTAATTGTTTTGTTTGATAGGGCATGCATTATTTCTATTTTTGTGTGTTTGCGAATAATCATAAGTAATTTTAATCGTATGAATTATAAGTTATCATCTTATCCCAATTCCTTTCTGAAGATTGATTTTGATCCAGGGGAACGTATTATTATTGAAAGTGGAGCATTGCTATATAGCAGTGGCGAATATTCTTTTGAAAAGAAGTATGAAGCAAAGAGTATGAATAGCTGGATAGCAAAGTTGTTTGGAGGGAAAAGTCTTACTTACAATGTCTATACAGCAAAGGATTCAATTGATATGGTGTTTTCTCCAAAACAAAATAGTGAAGTGTTAATGTTGGAAGTAGAGGAAGATAAACCGATTGTATTTAGATCCTCGGCACATTTTGCACGCACTCAAGGTTTGGAAGTTGCTTTAACACGCACAAAATTGAAATCTAAGTTATTTGCCGGATTAAAGCTTAAGACATTTGGTAGTGGTACTCTTTTCTTAAAAGCTTTTGGACGTATTCTTAAACAGGAAATAGATTCGGATAAACCATTATATGTTGACGAAGATGCATTGCTTGCTTATGATTCGTCTATACAGGTTAAAGCAATATCAAAAGGCTTAAAAGAAACAGTAACTAGTGGTGAAGGTTATTTGTTTACCTTACAGGGAAGAGGTAGGTTTTGGTTGCAAACACGAAAGAAGCCAGAAAAATCGGGTGGTAATGGTATTATAGGTGTTATTGTTGATGCTTTTTAGGGTTTAACCCCTCCATAAAGATAGCAATATGGAGGGATTAGTATTGTATATGTTCTGAGGAACTATCTAAAATGTATATGAGTGGGTATTAAATGTCCGAAGGCTTTTTCGAAGGCAATTATTCGTTTCCGAGCGTTTTCCTGAAGATTTCTATACCATAGAGCATAATCGTATCGATGATATATTCCATGTCCGAAGGGTTCGTCTGTAAGAAAGCTATAATCGTCTACATTAAGATTGGTGCTTAGTGCTCCTTCAAATTCATCTCTTTTTGTAACGATTTTGGCATTACAGAGATGTTTAATTTCCACTTTAAACTCACCAGTTTCATCATCATAAAATCTCGATCCAAGGTTCATTTCCTTTGGAGCCTCAATATTGTCGGTTCTCCAATTCAACGGATTTATACAATTTGCAGGAGGAATAAGCATATCGCCATGCTGGTCGGCTTTTGTCCACTGTGTATTATATGAGATAATCGATTTCAGATCAGTTTCGCCTTTGGCAGCTCCAAGTTTGGCAATCTTAAGGTCGTTATCTGTTATTGTATATCCGATTAAATATGCCGATACGAACAGATTTCTAACATTTGGGTGTTTAAAGTAATCGTCTTTTATCAATCCTATAAGAGTCATTGTTCCCTGCGAATGTCCGGCAATAATAAATGGACGACCTTCATTATAGTTCTCCATATAATGTTTAAAAGCGTTGATTACATCTCTTTCTCCATATTTGAAGTATAGATTTTGCAAAGGATCTTCATCATCATTCAGTTCAAGAGCTTTAGTCATTTGTCGGTAATAAGGAGCGTAAATTTGTGCGCTAGGGGCAAACACACTGGCCTGAGATTTAAAAACGCCCATTGCCAGGGCTCGTTCGTCTTTATTTTCGATATCCATATTAAAGCTATCGTTGTCGCTTACTGTTGGATAGACGTAAAAAACATCGGCAAATTTAAATTCGTCTGAAGCTTGGGGGTTTAGGCATTTCACGTTTAATGCAGGGTTTTCGATCCAGTTGTCCGATACAGCATATTCTATATCTTGATCGATAGATATGGTATTTTTTCTGTTCATAATACTAATATTTGAGAAGTATAAATAGGGAGGAGGGGCAAATTTGTGAAGGGGGGGAAGTGGTTGCACAAAGATAAGTAAATTTATTTTTGTTATTTTGGAGTTAGTCTATTCTGCCTTTTAAATATTTCTGTGTTAAATACTAATTTATACATTTAAAAGGTTTATTTTGTAAGTGATTTACAAATATTAGCTTTAAAATGATACTAAACTTCAGTGTAAAAAACTTTAAGTCGATAAAAGATGAAGTCTGTTTAAGCTTCGAAGCAAGCCCAAATGCAGACCTTGAAGACTATTATGTTTATAAGGCAGGAAGTAATAAGCAATACCATATTCTTAAGTTGGGCTTAATATATGGCGCTAATGCTTCGGGAAAAACAAATGTTTTAGAAGCCTTAGACTTTCTTCGGGAAATTGTTACTAATCCTTTTGTGTATAAAACAGATGAGTTTAATTTTTCTCCGTTTAAGTTTGATCAGGAATCAATTCATGCAAATACCTTAATGAGTTTGGAGTTTGTTCAGAATGATATTAAGTATTATTATGAGTTGGAGTTGAATGAAAAAATGATTATTTCAGAAAAGCTTTACTATTATAAAACACGTGAGGCTTTGGTGTTTGAGCGTTCTTCAGATTCCGAAAAAAAGCTTACTTGCATTAAGTTTGGTAGTACTATTAAGATTAAAGAGGAGCATAGAAAAATACTGGAAGGCAATACTCTGGTTAATAATACGGTTCTTGGGGGTTTTCTAAAAACCAATCTTGATTCCTATGAATTAAATGAGGTGGCGGATTGGTTTGATAAAGTTTTCTTGAAATTGATAAAGCCCTCAACTGATTTGCTTGGTTTTATATCTAATAATATTGAAAATGGGATGATAAAAAAAGAAGCTGTTGTGAGCTTATTGGCCCAAGCTGATTTCAATATCTCTGATATTATTTTTAAAGACAATATGGATGAAGTTGCACGAATCAACTATAGTCGATATATAGATACTGCTTTAATAATTCCTGATGAGGAAAGAGTAGAGCTTAAGAATAAAGTGAATAAAGGTGAATTAGTACTAAGAGATATATTTTTCAAACATTCATTCTCGCATGGTGAAGAAGTTTTAGATTATGATGAAGAATCGGAAGGAACGAAACGTTACTATCAATTTAGTGGTTTGTTAGATTATCTTATTCGTAACAAAAAGCTTATTCTTATTGATGAGTTAGAGTCGTCTTTGCATCCCGATTTGCTTAAACATTTCCTTTTATCATTTCTCGTAAATAAGAATCAGTCGCAAATTATTGCCACAACCCATTATCGTGAGCTCTTGATGGAAAAGGATATTTTTAGAAATGATGTGATTTGGTTTACTGAAAAATCTGATAAAACCGGTGCTACCGATTTATATGCCTTAACTGATTTTAAATCGAATGTAATTAGAGATACTTCTTCGGTTTATAATGCTTATAAGATTGGGAAATTGGGGGCTACTCCTAATTTAAATGATTGTTATATCGAAGTTGAAGAAGATGAGGAATAGAAGTAGAGGCAGAAGTGCTTGCAATGGAAAAAGAGATGCCAAGCCTCAATATTTGTTCGTCGTAGACGGAGAGACTGAAAAATGGTATTTACAACAAATGATAAGCGTCGAAAAAATTACAGAATTTCATATTCGACCCGAACTTCCTAAGAAGAAAACTTTAGCTAGTCTGTGTGAGTTTGTAAAGGAGAGTAGTAAGCTATATGATAAAGTATTCTGGATTATAGACCTTGATACGATTCTTAAAGAAGAGAAAGAAAAGAAATCTAAAAGCAAGTCTCCGCTAAGTGATTTAAAGAAGTATGTTTCGGAGCTTAAGGATGTAGATAATGTTTTTATTATTGTAAATAATCCTTGTCTTGAATTTTGGTATTTGCAGCACTACAAGAAAACAGGGAGGTTTTACCCTCAATGTAATGATATTATTAAGGAGTTTAAAGGAACTGAACTCTTTGGTTATAAGAAAACAGAAAGGTATTATAAAAAATCTAAAGCAGATATTTATACAAAGCTTAAGCCTATGCTGGCAAAAGCAATCAATAATGCCAAGTCATTAGGGACTTTCGACACAAATCAGACTCAAAAAGGGGTAACCGAAATGTATAAAATATTCGAAAGAGTAAATATTATGAAATAGCACAATCAACAACCAAAGCATTTAAATATGAAGTCATCACCGGCGCAACTACAACAACGTGGCTATATTCCCAACGATTACCACAATTCTTATCAGCAATTAAATCAGAATGAGATATTAGATTTATTGCAATCGGATATTGCAGTCAACCGCACTCTTGCCGCACGCTTATTGAAGTACAGCCCTCCATCTAAAGTAAAGGTTGAGGTAATTATAAAGGCTCTTACAACAGAGAAGAAGCTTTATTCCAAGATCGAAATCTGTGAAACCCTGACCATTTATGATGCTTTTGCCTTGCCATATTTGCTTCCTTACTTGGGGAAAATAGGGAAGAATCAGCATAATGAAGTGCCCGAAAAAGATTTTGGAAAGAAGAATTATCCGCTGCCCCGCGATATTGTTGCCCGAATTATATCGAAGATGAAACCATCTGTTTTGCCCGTGTTATTCGATTTTATCCAAACTGCCGAACCTTGTGCACTTAGTGAGGCCATTGATGCTATTGGCTTTATTTCGTTTTATAATCGGCCGTCTGATGGATTTGAAGTTCTGGAAATGGTGTTTCATAAGCACATTAATAACAGCCTTTTGCGTTGGAAGATTTACAGGGCATGCAGCGCATTTGAGCAAAGTGTAGCCTTTTTGCAAAAGTATCAAGGCATTGAACAGAGCCATCGACTGCTTAAAGAGGTGCAAAGAAGCCTTATGTTGGCACAATCTAAAGCAATAGTTGTCTCACCTGACGCTGCGTCAGGTGGAAGCTGACGCGGCATCAGCTCCAAGCTGACGCAGCCTCTTCTGCGAACTGACGCAGCGTCAGGTGAGGCAACCATTACTATGTTTTCTTATATCAACCACTATGTTTGCTGTCTTTATCTACTTTGTTTGGTGGGGCAGATTGCTATGGAGCTTTTTCTAGATAGAATTGGCTCATTCCATTGTGCGTATGTTCGCGCTCTCCATTTTGTCCGACAATTAAAATCCTAAGGGGAAGGTCGGGAAGATTTATAGGGCTGTAGAAAAGAATTTCCGAGGGAGTGTTTTCGATAACAAGTTCTACTTTAACAGAGTTGCGCTTATCGTCTGTAATCCAAATGCCTTGATTGTTGTCTTTAGGGTCGAAGCGAAGATGATGCCCTCTTATTCTAACCACACCATCGCAGCTAATCATTTGGTTTTTCGATTTCGTTTTAAAGTCGAAAACCTGGCTTATATGAGGCGATTTGTTTTTTAAGGCAACTTTATGAGTTCGCAGTTTGTCGAACTCAAAATTATTGTTTCTTGCCAAAGATACATGAGGAACAATTTTATGTCTTCGGCGGTCAAACTGGTCGGTAACACCATTAAACTTACCTTTAATTTGTATTGAGTAGCGAACAAATTTGTCTTGAACCGTGTGCCCTTCCTCAAGAAGTTGCTGAATTAAATTGTTTCGGGCACTTAAAACTGCTACCAATTGCGTTTCGGTTACTCCGCCAGGCTTCACCAAAAGCTTAAACAAATCCTCTTCTTTAAACACCATAACATTTTGTGGTTTGGCATAGTAGGCATCGTTTTCGTCTGCTATTTTGAGGGGGTATAGGCTGTATTTTAGCATAAGTTTTAGATTTGATTACTTGAATTATTGCAGCCATCAAGTTAAAATAAAATCGGTTTTTTCACCAAACTTTTCTTTCTTTGCTTTTGATTCTTACTTTATCTTTGCCCTTAATTGCTACCATATATAGGCGAATTGAATATGACACAAATTGAACCAAGCATACTATATCAGAATTTTGCACCTCATTCGCTACTAAGCGATTATATTGATGCATATTGGGTGTTTCGTATTCAAACACAAACAAGCAAGTCGTTCGACATATTCCCTGATGGTAATTTCGACCTTTTAATCGTAATAAGAAATCAGTGTATAAGTTCGGTTCAGATAACCGGCTTATGGAGCAAACCTGTGCATATTACCTACACCAACGACACCGAAGTTGTTGGAATTCGCTTTAAACCTCTTGCCCTTGGGAGTTTGCTAAGGTTTAATGTAAAAGATTATCTGGATGGTTCTATTCCTGTCACCTTGAATGATGTGGGTGTCGAAGCTCAAGTATTACTTGAAGTGTCGTTAGGCTTTCCGCAGGCCATGGTGAATTACTTCGATTCTCTTTTCCTGAAACAGCTGCGTAAATTCAAAATAGATATGCGATTAAAAAGGTGTTTCGATTTAATGTATACAACTGCAGGAGGAATTACTGTCGACGATATTTCGCAGAAAGTAGGAATAAGTTCCAGGCAGCTCAATCGGATAATAAATCAAAAGATTGGCGTTGGCCCCAAGGATTACGCAAAAATAGTACGATTTAAGTCGGCCATGTATTCGGTAAAAGAAGATAGGATGAATTATCTGCATTATTACGATCAGTCGCACTTTATCCGTGAAGTAAAGCGATTTGCAGGAGCAACACCCCATCAGCTCGACTTAAAGCACAACGATCGTTATATTCAGTATTTCGATTTTGAAGGATTGTAAACAAGAATCATATTCGTTTCTGCTGTAGCGCCCTTCGCATATACTTTTGCGTATAAGGGCAAATGCTAATGCATTGCAGGCAAGTTTTGCAGCTATGAACGTCGATAATATCTTCGCGACACCCTGTTTTCGTCCATAGTTTTCCCTTTATGGCTCCTGTGCTGCATATATCTGTACATAATGAACAAGTGCCGCATTTGGGCAATAGAGGCGGTTTCCGATTGCTTTTTATAGGTGCATTTGTAAGAACGCTACATAAGCTAATTGCACTTCCATACTCGGGCATTGTAAAAAGATTGTTCTTTCCAATCCAGCCTTTACCGCCAAGTAGAGCAATTGTTTTGTGAGGGAGTGGAGTGGTTTTGCTTTTGGGATTGAAGAAGCCTGTTTTTAGAATATGATTGTCTGACTGACTGTATGCTTTATATGCTTTGTTTGAAATTAGTTTTGCCAGTTCATCGGCAATAATATGAGTTTCTTTTTCCTTCAGATGGAAATCGTCTGTTTCGTCTTTCGATTTAAGTTCTTGCAAATAATCAGGCTTTTCATTCATATGCTTAATAAAGAGTGGCGATAAGCTCTTACCAATCAAAATGGCATGATTAAAACCTTTATTCTCTTTATTGCTTAAGCCTGAAATGTCTATATATTCAATATAGTCGACTCCTTTCGTTTGCAGAAAGAGGTTTATTTCTTCTTCTAACGTCATTTGATATTGGTTTTGATTTGTCGGCGAAATTAGAGAAAAACAAAGCCTCTTTAAGGCTATATATTAAAGAGGCTTGATGATTGTGTTTTTTAGTAAGAAGACTTAATTGCTAAATTCTTCTTGTAGTTCTCTGGGTATTTCCAAAGTAGCATGGTCATTAGTTATAATTTCCTTTTCCTCTGTTGTCAGTTTTAAGGAATTTAGAATCTCGTTTTTGATATTTGAGTTGCAAATTAACAGTAAGCCCGGTATTAAAAAGGTATAACATAACATTGCAACGCCTGTATTTGCCAATAGTATTACATTGATTGTAATTAATGAAAAAACAATCATATCATGTTTATACCTGTATTGTCTATAGATGTTTAGTTTAGTAAATATATCAGTTGCTGAGATCTTTTTGAGCCTTTCTTTATAAAACATATGAATAACCATATAGGCGAGAATATAGAATAAAATCAGTGGTGGACTATAATCTAAGCTGTTCTTATCAAAAATTCTTGTGTAATGATCAAACTCCGGAGCGTAAATATATTGAGTTGCCAGTGCTAAAATAAGGCAATATGATATGTATACTTTTATTGGATTTGATATTGATTCTTTGAATTCTTTGATAGTTGTTGTAGTTTTTAATTTATTCATTTAATATAGATATTGATGTGGTTTGAGGGATAAAAATAATAAATATATCTATAGGAAAAACGTATATCGGCCAGATGCATTTGTGTAATACGGCAGGTTTTACTCCTCTTTTTGCTTGTTTTTCCTTATAAAGCTTACAGTTTGTGTGTTTTATGCTTCTATGATATAGTGTATTTTATATGAAAAAAATATGTCCGATTTATACAATATTACAATAATATGTAGATGTACTTTTGCCCTTGAAACTTAAAAAACAACAGATATGAAACTCGATAATGTTAGATTATTGGTGAGAAATTTTGACAAATGCTTTCGTTTTTATGCAGAAACACTGCAATTAAAATTGAACTGGGGTAAGCTTGGTGGCGATTATGCAAGCTTTGATGTGGGTAAATATTTCGGTTTGTCGCTATATAAGTCAGACCTAATGGCAAGTGCTTTGGGTAATGCCGATTTAGATTATCCATCGACTGCACGCGACAAAGTAGCTGTAATCTTCAAGGTAGATGATGTAGATTTGCATTATAATAACCTGAAAGATAGAGGTGCTGAGTTTCTAAAGGCTCCACAAAACATGACAGGATGGGGCATTCGTGTTGCTCATTTCAGAGATCCCGAAGGTAATTTAATTGAAATACATTCCGATTTACCTAAAGAAAATTGGGACAAAGATTTGCAAGAAGATGCAGAAGAATATGGGCTGTAATGGGGTAAGATAAAGGCATAGAAATAAGGTTTTGCTTTTTTCTGTTTACTTTATAACTTTGTCGACTTATGAAAAATACTACATACATACTTGCTTTGGATATTGTGAAATAAGGATTAAGTAAGTTTAATTAAGCTACTTATCCGACTTCCTACCTATTACTATAATCAATTTAATATTAATTGACACGCTTGTTGTGTACCTGCAAGAATGTCGTATTATTTCATAAAATGTCAGTTTTAAGCACATATGGCTTGGATCTATTCCGCCAGTATTCCATTGAATTAGAAGATAATCAAGAATTAGGAAGAGTAATTTCCGATTATGGAAGTAAGTATCGTTTGATTTGCCAAGAGGGTGAGATCAACGCCGATTTATTGGGACGCTTACAGTTTGCCGATTTGCCTGAAGATCAACCTAAGGTTGGCGATTGGGTTATCTTTATGAGGGTTGATGACACCGCTTATATATTTCAGGTTTTGAAACGCAAGAATGAGTTGTTTCGTAAGTCGTCGGGTAAGGGATTTACAAAGCAAGTTATGGCAACAAATATCGATAGAGTTGCTGTGGTGCAAAGCCTTGACCAAGACTTTAATATAAAGAGATTGGAACGATATTTGGCTCAAATGGCGGCATGCGAACTGAATACAGTGGTAATCTTAAACAAAGCTGATTTGATTACAGATCGTCAGTATTATATCGACTCTGTAAAACGATTGCAAAGAGATGTTCCTCTATTCTTCTGTAGCACTTTGTCGGGAGAAGGAATTGAAACTATAGAAACAGAGGTGTTCCAGAATGAAACCACAACAGTTTTGCTGGGTTCCTCAGGAGTAGGTAAGAGTTCTTTGATAAACTCAATATTTGGAACTCAACTTCAAGAGGTAAAAACCCGAAGTGAACATACCGGAAAAGGTAGACATACAACCACTCGTCGTGACTTACATATTATGCCAAATGGATGTTTGATTATCGATACTCCCGGTATGCGTGAGTTTGGAGTGAACTTTGACAGTGCACAACACGACTTAGCTTTTCCTTTAATAGCAGAGATTTCAAAGGATTGTCGATTTCGCGACTGCCAGCACATTAACGAAAAAGCTTGTGCTGTTAAGGCAGCTGTAAAGCGTGGAGATCTTGATGAAATTATATACAATAGCTATTTGAAGATGATGAAAGAGATTCAGGTTTTCTCTGAGTCGAAGCAAGAAAAGAAGAGGAAAGGAAAGCAAATGGGTAAAATGATTCGTGAAGTATCCAATTTCCGAAAGAAGTATAAGTATTAAAAGCAAAGGGACATTCTGCCAATAACCAGAATGTCCCTATATATTTTTCACCTGATTTGAAGAAGCTCTATTCTATCATAAAGCTAACACAGATAGCATTGGGCCCTGCATAAGTTCCAATAACAGGAGAGGTTTCATTTATATAAACAGGAGGTAAGCCAGTCTTTTCCATCATAAAATCGAGAACCATTTGTGTATATTCCGATCCAGAGTGAGTGATGGTATATCCCCAAATTTTATGATTTCCCATTCTCTTTTCTACTTGTTTGATCAATTTTTCTGCTCCCGATTTATTGCTAAAGGCTTTGTCTTCAAATTCAATTTTACCTTTATTGTTGACAGATAGAATAGGTTTTACATTCATTAACTGTCCAATAGCGCCTTTAACAAGAGATAGACGTCCGCTTTTACGAGCATATTTTAAGGTAGGGAAGTTGACGAACAGATTAACCTTATCTCGCCATTCCTCAATTTTCTGTTCTAACAATTCACCAGAAATACCTTCTTCCAAGGCTTTGGCTATACGAATAGCTAAAATACCTAAACCACCAGTGATTGAATATGAATCATAAGCCAATATTTGCTCATTGCCAATTTCCTTTTGAATCATTTGAGCAGATTGGTATGAGCTTGTAAGATGCGATGAAGTATGCAAGGATATTATCTTTTTACCAGAGTTTAATCCCATATTGTATATAGTCTTCAAAGACTTTGTTCCTGGTTGGGCAGTACTAATCTGATGTTTACTGTTTTGTATCCAGTCATATACAGCACTGGTTTTGATAGTTCTTTTGTCGAGATAGCTTATACCATTATGTTCGACAAAGAAGGGCGCAATATAAATTTGATTCTTGTCAAGCAGTTCCTGAGGAATATCGCTAACAGAGTCTACAACCAGCACGTATTCGTTTGTATTATTATGCTTCCAGTTATACTGAGTTAGCATATCATCAACTTTATGATGAACCAATATGTGGTTTTGCTTTATCATATGGTTGATAACTTTGTCAGGAGTATTTGTATGAACGTGGAAGTGAAGTCTTTCACCGCCACCGGCAAGCACAACAGAATCGCCTTGAGTTAGAAGATACTTCTTTATTTCATCGAAAGAGATTTCATTATGTTTTTTCATAATAACACCTTCAGTACAAAATCTGTAGACGGGAAAAGTATCGATATCTTCAATGATTTCTAATGGACTTGTATTAACAGATGTTGGAGTTCTTACAATTTTACCTGTTTTCAAGAATTCCATAATGCCTTCAAGGAATAGCACAAAACCTTTAGCTCCAGCATCTACCAATTTAGCTTTTTTAAGCATTTCCATCTTTTGTGTAGTAGAAGAGAGTGATTTCTTTGCGATTTCCAGAGACTCTTCAAACACCTTGAAAAAGCCATCTGTACTTTCTTTCTTTTCATAGAAAAACTCAGACCATTCTCTTATCACAGTAAGAATTGTACCTTCAACAGGGTTGGCTACAGCTTCATAAAGTTGTTTTACACTGTTCTTTAAGGCGTTGGCAAAAGAGTTTAAATTGATATTTGTAAGATGATTTGTTTCACAACTAATACCATGTAAAAACTGAGCAATAATAACTCCGGAGTTCCCTTTGGCTCCGTTAATAGCATGGTCTGCAATTTTATTTATTAAAATTGGACAAGATTTTTCTGGATGCAAGGAATGAATAACAGAATAAAAAGTGTTCCCCAAATTTGTACCCGTGTCAGAATCTGCAACCGGAAAGATATTTATACGATTAAGTTCGTTCTGTTGACTTATAACTTTTTGCGCTCCTGATATAAAGCCAAAGAACAAATATTTACTTTCCAGGATATTGGATTGCATTAGAGACATAAAGCTTTATTTTAATTGTTTGGTTCGAAGGTTTCCAGATGATTTATTACTGGTGAGTAAACAAAATTACCCTTGATTAAGTTTAAGTGTTCTTTTTTTGAAGTAAAAAACCCGTTTTATTTAAAACTCAAATATATACATATTATGTACAAGCTCGTAGCTTTTTTGTTGTATTAGTAATTTGCATTATTGAATGTTTTTAATTTTGCTTAAGTGTATGATTTTTCTTTTCTTTATAGTCTAAACTTAAAACTAAAGAAATCTAAAAATGCTACATTTTACAATTTCTGACTTTGATTTAATTTATTTCTTAGACATGCTTGGGACATTTGTTTTTGCCATTTCGGGCGCTATGGCAGCATCTCGTAAGCGTGTAGATTTATTCGGGGCTATTTTTGCAGGATTAATAACCGCAGTTGGAGGGGGAACTATAAGAGATACCTTAATTGGTTCTTTCCCTGTTATGTGGATCCGTAATCTTACTTATATTTATGTTGGTTTGATTGGAGCGGTTGCCACTTTTTTCCTTCCTAAATTATTTTTTAAATTTAAGAATCCGGTTACTTTTTTAGATGCAATAGGTTTAGCTGTTTTTACAATTATTGGTATTAATAAATCTGAAAGTTTTGGTTATCATCCTGTCGTTGCCGTTTTAATGGGTGTGGTAACAGGAGTGATGGGTGGAATATTGAGAGATGCTTTTGTTGGTAATACTCCAATGTTATTGCGCAGAGAAATTTATGCTATGGCAAGTTTAATTGGTGGAATTATTTATACGCTTATTGAGCTTACCAGTGTTCCGAAGGAAGTTAATCAGATTTTCGTTATTATTCTGATTATTGCTATCCGTTGGCTTTCTGTTAGAAAAAAGTGGAGCTTACCTCAAATGCAACCTCCCGAGTTTTAACAAAGAAAAGAAGAAGAGGCTGCCAAATGCTTTTTGTCAGCCTCTTTTTTTTTATTTTTTCTTTACGCTTATTTCTACAGGAGTAATGTTTTTTATGTTATCGCTTACTGGGCAACGATCTTCAATAGCTTCTAACCATTTATTTAAAGTTTCATCATCAGCATCGCAGTCTGCAACGATTTTGACTTCAATACCTTTGTAACCAGCTCTATCTTCATTTGATTGTCCGAATAAACGTGCAGGGTTTAATTCACCAGCAAGATTTATCTTTACACCTCTAAGTTCAAAGTCCATTTCTTTTGCAACAACATGTGCCATTACATTTAGACATCCCGCAAAAGCAGCAAGAAGATATTCTACAGGATTAGCACCTTCGTCCTTTCCTCCTAATTCAGCAGGTTCGTCAACAATGATTTCAAAGTTTCTTGCTTTTACTACAGTTTTTGTTGCATTTTCGCTTTCTGCTTTTATTCTAAATTTCAAATCTGCCATAATCTTTATATGTGTTTAGTTTTTCCAAAGGTAGGTAGCATTCTTGCATTGGAAAAGAGAATAAAGGTGGAGTAATACAGTTTCTATAGTGGTTGTTTACTTTATAAAAGGTGTAATTTTACACCCTTTTGGGGGTAAAATATCAATATTAGATTATTAGATATATGTTAGGTATAGAGTACAAAAATAATAGTAATAGATCTACAATTTCTGTCAACGATTGTTTTGAGGTTTTGACTAGTGACGAAAGGATAACCTTAAGAGAAGGTAGTAGTTTTCTTGAGTTTGAAAAAGGAGAAACAATTATAAAACAAGGATTTGTTGCCAATAACATTATGTTGATTGATCGCGGAGTTGTGAAACTGGATGTTACAGATGATCATAAAACCACAACCGTTAAATTGCTTTCAGATGGACAATTTATTGGAATAATTTGCTCATTTGCACATAAAAATTTAAGCTTTTCTGCTGAGGCTTTAGAGAATACACGAGTAGAAATTATTGAGATGAGTACTTTTCAACATCTAATTCAGAGTAATGGAAGTTTTGCTCTATTATTAATTCAGCATATGTCGGCAATGACAAGTGGTTTGGTTCACTGGATGGCACGACTGAATAGTAAGCATGTTGAGGGAGCCCTAGCTATAATGCTTCTTGAATTTTGTAAGATATATAAGAGTTATAAGTTTGAATTGCCTATAACAAGAGTAGGTCTTGCCAAAATGCTTGGTTATTCAAAAGAAAGTTTGATAAAAACTTTGTCCAAATTTAATAAGGATGAAATTTTATCAATCAATGATAAAGAGATTGAGGTGTTAGATCTTAAGAGGTTAGGAAATATTGCAGAAAAGGGTTAATAGTGAACACTATTAACCCTTTTCTGCAAGAGATAAGTCTATTTTAGTCTATATATGTAAAGTTATTTGTTATTTTAAATCACTTTCTTCAAGTTCAAAAATACGATCTACTGTAGTTCCAAACACCTTAGCTATTTTTAATGCAAGTATAGTTGAGAGGTTGTATTTACCTAATTCAATAGCATTGATTGTTTGTCGGCTAACATTTACTTGCTTTGCTAATTCTGCTTGTGTAATGTCTTTCTTGGCTCTTTCAACTTTTATGCTATTTTTCATATTTGTATGTTCTTTTAAATTTATACAGCATCCATTTGAATATTATGGCAAAAAACAAAGGCAATGAAAAAAGATTATACATCATTACATCCAAGAATGAAAATTCGTAAATAAAGATAACGGTTAGAATAACTAATGTGAAGTTAAGATACACTGCATAAACAAGTGATTTTAAGCGTATTTTTAGAATAAATTCATCTTCATGTTTTGTTTTTGCTAAAGGAATAAATAAACCACCAAGAATAAGAAATATTGCGGTTAATTCGTCTGTGATGTCAGTTTTATTTACATTAAATCCGTTGTCAAAGAAACCTACAACATTTATTTTTAGAAAATCTAATGAAATTTCTGATAAGAACAAAATTCCTAAAAAAATGCCCAGAATTAATAAAACATATCCTATGTACTCAAAGACTCTTGGAAATAAATAGTTGTTTTTCATATTTACTTAGTTAGATTGGTAATGTAATGTTTACCGGATCAAAAGTAATGCAAACATTACATAAAGTCAAGTTGTTATTACAGTTTTTCCATTATTAGAGTTTGATGCGAGGATCTTAGTTTTGGGAAATCAGTATAAAAGCACTAATTTTCAAGCAATCATGAAATCAATAGCACTATGAAAAGACCTTTAATTTTATTTGTTTTAATTTTTTGTGTTGCTTTTATTAGAGCACAAGAGATTTGTCCTGAGTTTCAGAAAGACGGTGTATTTGAAACTTTGACTGAAGAAGTGTTTGTTCTTTCTCATTTACGAGAAGGGGTAAATTATGCATATAATGTAAAGGCCTATCAATTAGATCTGTCAATAGAACCTGGTTCGAAACGTATTCAAGGAAGTGGAAAGATTATTTTTTCTTCGGAGAAAAAGAATCTTACAAATCTTACTTTTGATATTCATCATTTGTTTGAAATAGATAGTATTCTTTCTCCTGAGAGTAAAAAGCTTGAATTTTCAAGAAATAATGATTTCTGTACAGTGACTATCGTTCCATGTAAATTGAATGAAATTAGTTTTATAAAAGTATATTATAGAGGTGAGGCAAGTGAGATACAAGGAAGAGGAATCGTATCTTATAATTCACCTATTTATGGGAAGGCAACTTATTCTTCTACCGAACCATGGTTTGCAAATGAATTTTTTCCGGTGAAACAAGACTTAGCAGATAAGGCAGATTCTGTAAAGATTGCTATTAGTGTGCCTAAAGGATATAAAGTTGGTTCGCAAGGATTATTGAAAGAGGTAAAGCAAGATGGAGATAGAGATGTTTTTATTTGGGAGAGTCATTATCCGATTGCTTATTATTTGATTTCTTTTGCGGCTGCAAAGTTTGATGAATACGAGTATTATGTATCTATAACTGATAAAGATAAAAATGAGAAAAATGTGTTATTTCAAAATTATTTTCCTGATAATTATGATTTAATATCAAAGAATAAGGCGAAGAAGCACCTTGAAGAATTGTCTACTGTATTCCAGTTTTTTTCAGAGAGATTTTGCCCTTATCCTTTTTCTGATGAGAAATATGGGCATTGTTGTGTATTGGGATCTGGAGCTATGGAAAATCAGACTATGACAACAACTACAAATATTGGTTTTCAGAGAATGAATATTCATGAACTTGGACATTCCTGGTTTGGGAATTTGGTAACTTGTGCTACTTGGAATGATTTATGGTTAAATGAAGGGTTTACCACTTATACTGAATATCTAGCCTTTGAATATTTAAACGATGAAGCCAAGATTTTAGATTGGTGGCAAGCTACAAAGAAGTGGGGAGATTATTTCGATAAATCTATTTATTGTCCGGATGAAGATATGACGTATGATCGTTTATTTAGTGGTTTGACTTATAATAAAGGAGCTCGCGTTATGCATATGATTCGTTTGACACTAAATGACGATTATAAGTTTTTCGAAGTTTTAAAATCGTATTTACAAAGATTCGAAAATAAGGTAGCTGCTACCAAAGATTTTAAAATTGTCCTAGAAGAGATAAGCAATATGAACTGGGATAACTTTTTCGATGCTTATGTTTATAAGGCAAAAACGGTGAAAGCATTTTTGAATTGTAGAAAAACAAAGGATGGAAAGTTGGTGATTAAATCAAAATTTGATCCAGATATACCTTTTTTTCCTATTCGATTATATTTAAATGTAAGAGGTAATAATAAAACACAAGAGATTTCTTTTTATCAGGAGAAAGAAGATCAGGAATTTGTTTTTGAAGATATGGATTATGTTGAGGAGATTGCCAATGATGATTTGTTAAAGAGTTTGATTATCCCTGAAATTTCTTTCAATTCATATTCTGTTGCTGAAAATGAGTTGGAAGTTGGTGTTTCATGTTATCCAAATCCTGTAGAAGATGTTGTGTTAGTAAATTTGTCTGGAGCAGAAGAGAAGTGTGTTGAGATAGAAGTTACAGATCTATCAGGACGTATCTTGAAAAGAGTTTCAGGGGAATGTAGTAGTTTTCAAATTTCTGTAAAAGATTTATCTTCTTCTGTTTATTTTATGAAACTGAATGTAGAGGGAAAGAGTATTGTGAAAAAAATAATAGTGAGATAATTCGGTGTTTAATTTATCTGAAGTTCGATAAATGGAGACTTGAAATAGTTATGTTTTAAATGGCAATATATCAACAAAAGAGGTTATCTATTATACTATTTGGATAACCTCTTTTGTATAGGAAATATATTATTTTTCTGATTTTGTCATTTCAAGTAATTCTTTAACTGCACCTTCCAATTGCTGATCAACACCTTGATCTACCTTGCCAGGCATATTTTTGATTTGAATATCAGGGGAGGTTTCATTATTTTCCATCCAGTTACCTGCTTTGTCTTTTGCACTTACAGGAATAGAGCCCCAGAGTACTTTTCCATTTTGAAGCATTTCCCAACCAGCGAAACTACAAGTTCCAGGAACAGGCATACCAATTAGTTTACCAATTCCTAAATCTTTATAAGCACAGGCAAAACAGTGTCCATCAGAATAGTTGCCTTCACTAATCATTGCAACACTTGGTTTGGTCCAACGGAATCCAGGTTCTGCTCCAATAGGTCTGCTTTCAATTGCATATTCAATAAATGGTTCCCCGGTTAAGAACATAGTTAAGTCACCAACCAAATCACCACCGCCATTATATCTGGTATCAACAATCAATCCTTCTTTATCATAATATTTACCCATTACTTTTTCGTAAGTATTACGATAGCGGCCATCATTCATTCCGGATAGGTGTACATAACCTAATTTGCCATTACTTAACTTTGCTACTTCTTTTTCATTTTGACGAACCCATCTTTCATAGAATAAGTCTGATTCATCACCCAGAGATATAGGCTTTACTGTGAATTTATATTCTTTTTTCTTTTCAGGATCAAATACATGTAATAAAGTGTATTTACCTGCTTTTCTATTTAAGAATTTAGCATAATCAACTTCTGGAGTAATTTCTTTACCGTCAATTTTTTTGATAATCATACCTGCCTTGATATTTAAATCTTTCTTATCAAGAGGTCCGTTTTTGATAATTTCAGAAATCTTAAGACCATTATCTTTATATTGATAGTCAATAAATACACCCAGAGAGGCTGTTTTATCGCCCATAGGAAATCTTTCGCGATATCGAGCTCCACAGTGAGAAACATTTAGTTCACCCAGCATTTCTGAAAGTAATTCGGTGAAATCAAAATTGTTGTTTATAGATGCCAATTTAGGTTCATAGTTTGCTCTTAAGTCATCCCAATCTGCTCCATGATAATTTGATATATAGAACATGCTTTGGTTACGTTTCCAAACATGATCAAACATTTGTTGTCTTTCAGCTTTCAAATCCAAGGTCATTTCAGATTGAATCTTTACACCTTTCTTTGATTTTGCTTTAGGATCTAGTACTGATATTTTTCCGTCAGCTAATAAGAAAATCTTTTTCATATCCTTGTTCCAGACAAGACTTCCTGATCGTGCACCTATTTTTATAAGTTTTTTTGTTTCTTTGGTGCGTAAGTTAGTGCTCCATAGATCAGCTTTTTTATCAAATTTAGCTAGATAGTAAAGGGTTTCTCCATCTTTAGAAAGCAAAGCATCGTATAGTTTAGAAGAATGAATAGTAAGTCTTTCTTTACGATCTTTCATTCCGTCTAAGTCAAAAGTTAAGGCTTTAACTTCTTCTTTTTTGTCCTTTTTTTCTTTTTTCTTTTTTTTGTCTTTCTTATCCTTGTCTTTATCTTCTTTGTTTTTCTTTTCGATTTCCTTAAGAAGCTTGTAATCTTCTTCGTTCATATTAAAACGATCATAAGCTTCTTTAGTGAAAAACATTGTATAAACATCAAGTTGTCTAGAACCGCTGTTGGCATATGAACGCAACCCATGGCGATCGCTGAACCATAACATTTGTTTACCCTTATTTACCCATATTGGATTTGCGTCAGTATAACCACTTTCGGTTAAGTTTATCATTTCTTGTTTACCGTCAGCATTTATAAGAACAACTTCTGTATTTGCTAAAACAGGAGAATATTCGACTAAAAGCCATTTGCTGTCAGGGCTCCATGTAAAGTACTGATCGCCATCTTGCATATAAAAGAGTTTGTCGCTACCTAAGATTTTGCGACTCTTTTTTTCTTTTATATTATAAACCATCAATTCTCTGCGGTTCTGAATATATGCAATTTCTTTACCGTTTGGAGAAAATTTAGGTTCGTAATTTTCGTGTTCATTTACAATCAAAGGTTTTTCTTCGATAAGAGTAGAAGCGTAGAAGTATGGTTCCTTTTTATCAACTAATCTACTTTCGTAGATTCCCCATTTGGCATCTCTCTCACTTGCATAAATAATACTCTTTCCATCAGGAGAAAAACTCACAAATGATTCTGCTGCAGGTGTAGTAGTAATTCTTTTTGTCATATTACCTTCTACAGCACTAACAAATACTTCACCTCTTGCG
The DNA here is from genome assembly GCA_041725955.1 of Bacteroidales bacterium. Lineage (GTDB taxonomy): Bacteria > Bacteroidota > Bacteroidia > Bacteroidales > JBGRPZ01 > JBGRPZ01. Next base: position 3,559 of record JBGRQE010000015.1, on the reverse strand, counting down.
ATATAGGCAACTTCTTTTCCATTTGGAGAAATAGCCATTTCTTCTATTTTTCCATGAATAGGTATTACTTTTTCGTTATTATCTTTTTCTCCAGTACGAATTGATACAACAACCTTTTGAGGTTTATCTCCTTTAATTTGAGTATATAATTCACCATTGTAAGTGTAGCATAGAGTGCCATTATTAGAAATACTTAAGAATCGAACAGGATGCTTTGAGAAGGTACTGATTTGAGTGTTTTCTGTAGGATTTGCAAGTTTCATTTCATGAACATTGAAACTACCACTTTCTTCAGATAAATAGAAGATACTTTTTTCATCTGGTGCAAATACAGGATTTCTGTTTTCACCTTTAAAAGAGCTTAATTGGGTATGTTTATTATTCTTCTTATTATAAACCCAAATATCTCTGGTAACTGAAGAGGTATGATGTTTACGAAAATAATCCTCACCACCTTTTTTATCTTGATAAATAATAAGATTTTCATCTTTACTTAGCTGTGCTAGTTCGGCAGTAATTGTAAAGATTTGATTTAGGTTTCCTCCATTTGTGGAAACTTTATATAATTCAGTAAATCTTGAGCTGGGATATCCTCTGTGTTTGGCATCATCTAATCTTGCGCCTCCAAAAAGAATAGTCTGATCATCTTGACTAAAAGTGTAAGGAATTTCACTTCTTGAGAAGAAAGTTAAGCGCTTACTTTGTCCATTTTCTAAGTTAAGAACGAATACATCAAAATTTCCATGTCTATTTGATGCAAAAGCCAATTTTTTACCATCATGACTCCAAACAGGAGCATATTCGTGTGCATTATGGAATGTTACTGGTTTTGCCTCTCCTCCAGAGCTTGGAACTAGGTAAATATCCCCTTTTTGTGAAAATGCTATTTGCGATCCGTCAGGAGAAATAGCAGAATAGCGTATCCATTCTGTATTACCATTGGAATATACCAATGTACTAATTAGAACAGAGTAAATTAAAGTAATAAACCTCTTCATAATTGTATAATTTTCAAAAAAATATTTTGACCTGCTATAGTCTTGAATACTTGTGTAAATTTAATTTTCAAAATTAGGAAAAAGAGTTCATTAATTGGGTAGTGTTTTTGCTTATTACGAACGGGATAAATATGAAAATTATACTTTGATTGAATAAGATGAAGAAGTAAGGTGCTTTAACTGAAATTAGATATACTTATTTTTAGTAATTTGGTGTAATGAAAAGAGTGCGTACTTAAATTTAATATTGAAAAGAATAATTGGATGAAGAAGAAAAAGAATTTGCGATTATTATTTAATATTTTGTTAATTATAGTATTAGTTTTATTACAGTTATTTGATAGTAAAGAACAAACATCTTGTTTGGTAGCTGGAACTAAAATACGAATGGGGGATAATACAGAAAAAAATATTGAAGATATAAAAGTTGGTGATTATGTCTTGACTCTTAATCCTCGCACAAAGAGAACACGAAGAACAAAAGTATTGAAAGTTATAGACAGTTATAAATCTGCAATGGTATCTTATGTTTTTAAAAATGGAAGAACAGTTACTGCAACTCAAGATCATCCTTTTTTGTTAAATATAATAGGTTGGGGATCTATGATGCCAGAGAAAACCGCTAAAAAAGAAATTTACAATCAAGTAAAACCAATTCAATTAAATAGTGTATTCATCCATTTAAATAAGCGTAAAGAAGTCTTAAATGATCAAATACAAAGAATTAATCATTTAGGAGGAAGCAGAAGAGTGTATAGTATTTCTAAGCTTAGTTCTGCGAATAGCTATATCGCAAATGGATATGTAGTTGGTGTATATTAAGTTAAATTCTTATCAATATGAAAAGCTATAAAAACTATTTTTACTCTATTATTTTTATATTCCTATTTTTTCCTTCTTTAACTTTTTCTCAAGATTCAGGATTGTTTACTATTGTCCTTGGTGAACAGGGAGGATATGATCAATCAAATCTTTCTTGCTATTTGATAGGAAAGGAGGGTGTTGATAAAATGATATGCTGCGATGCAGGAACAATTTCTGTTGGAATTGAAAAGGCATTGCAAAAAGGTAATTTGGAGTTCCTACCCTTAAATTTAGCTAGTGATACTACAATTGTTGGCCAGGTTATATTGAACCATATTTCTGCTTATCTGATTAGCCACCCTCATATTGATCATATTTCTGGTATGTTAGTAACTGCACCTGTTGATAATAAAAAAAACATATTCCTTACAGGTCGAACAAAAAATATTCTTTTAAAAAATGTATTCAACTGGGAAGTTGTAGCCAATTTTACTGATGAAGGAAAGGATCCTATAGGTCGTTATGTTTTTAAAGAGATGAAATTCGATAAGTTTTATACTGATGATAGAACCGGATTCCAAATTCGTGCATTTCCATTGTCTCATTCCAATGATTATGAAAGTTCAGCATTTTTAATTACCGATGGATTATATTATGTTCTATATATTGGTGATACAGGTGCTGATAGAATCGAAAATTCGGATAACTTATCTAAAATATGGAATGTTGTTGCTCCTTTGGTAAAAGACGCTTCGTTGAGAGGTATATTTATAGAAAGCTCGTTTTCTCAGGGAAGAAGAGATAACCAACTCTATGGTCATTTACGTCCGGATTTAATTGTAGAAGAATTATCAAAACTTTCAAAGCTTGCCTTTGGAGAGAAAAAAATAAAAGAACCTCTAAAAGGGTTAAAAGTTGTAATAACTCACATTAAACCACAATTAATAGGGGTTCCTTTAAGTAAACTCAGACATCAAATTTATTCTGAATTGCAACAGAAAGGTAGTTATTTGGGATGCAATTTTATTATTCCTGTACAGGGAGAATTTATTCAGTTTTAAAATAAGAAAGTAGTTCTTCACTTTCTTTATCAGATATAACTTTTATATTATTATTACGGAGTAAGGCTACAACAACACCTTCTCCGTTTTTTGTTGTACCTGAGAAATTTCCATCATAAATGGTTTCACAACCACAAGATGGATTTCCGTTTGTCATAATTGCCAAATCTATCTTGCTTTCTTGTGCAATTTTAAGTATTTCCTGTGCTCTTTGTTTATATTTTTCGTTGACGTTATTCCCTGCTGTTTCTAGTATTTTAGCCTTGTTTCTTAGTACATCAATATCTGTTCCATTTACAATTTCTGCAGAGGGTCTTGGAATGGGAAGATCAACTAATCTTTCTGGACAAACAGGAATAAGTGTAAATTTTTTTTGAAGCAAAGAATTGGATACTCTTTTATTACTTCCTTATATCTAACATTATTACCGAGATGGCATGAATTAATAATTATTTTCTTTTTACAATGGGTTGATTTCATGGATAATCTGTTTTTATTGCAAATGTCTAAATTTGATTTATCAGGGAATATGATTAAATCACCCTAGTAAGTAATATGTAATACATAATAATAAACCTGTGTAAAATAATGTTGCAACACTTCTTCCCGAAGTAATATCTTTATTTATTGTAAGGAGAAAATTCAAAAATAGTTTCCAGATGATTTTCTAAAGCTATAGTTATATAAACATCTGGT
>JBGRQE010000014.1:0-51425 GCA_041725955.1 Bacteroidales bacterium | reverse complement strand
GAGATCAAGAACAGTAATGATTACAACTATCTCTAGTTAGCTTTCACTCTACCCCAAGTAAGTTTTCACTAAATATCTAGGAGGTTTTCACTAAACACCTAGGAGGTTTTCACTAAATACCTAGGAGGTTTTCACCAAATATCTAGGAGGTTTTCATTAAATACCTAGGAGGTTTTTATCAAATACCTAGAAGGTTTTCATCAAATTAGTGTATATAACACAGCCACTAATCCATAACACACAAAACATATTCATTGGCATGGAAATAATAAAGATAGATGAATCAATATTTATTACTTAAAAAAACGATCAAAATTCAATTTTAAAATATTATTGGCAATAGCTTCGCCAAACGCTTGACTTGAATTCCGGTAGAATACTGAAGGAGTATTATTTACTGCATAAAAATACACCCCATTCTCTTCGTATATAGGATTATCCAAAAAAGTATACCGAGATCCTTGTATCGCACGATCTACATTAGCGGCTGCATCAATTACAAAGCATGACTTCTTTATTTTCTTCTGCTGTTCTTTACTTATTATGGGCACTGCTCCCCACTCTAAGGCAATTCCATTCACAATCATATCAAATCGATCAATTTCATTATAAAAAGCAGGCAAAGTCTTACGATAAAACATACGAACGTCGGCACCAAGTTTTATTAATGCCTGATAGGCTCCCTGAGCCACATTACCATTGCCTAAGACAGCTATCTTTGAAGCTGATGAAGGATAATATCCAAAAGACATCAATGCATGCATAACTGCTGAAAAACCTGCATTAAAACTATTTTTCCATAATAAATCAGATGGAATTTCTTCAATAAACTGTTTACGATTGCCATACTGAAAAACACGCAAATCTAAATCAAGAAGACGCAAATCTTTTTCTTTAGCAATACCAGCATAAAACTCAACACCCTCTGTATCTGGAAGCAATAAACCAATAAGCAGTTGCCCCTTTCTAAACAAAATATAATCTTCTTTAGGAGGAGCTTTTAAAGTAAATATGACTTCACACTTAGCATAAACCTCAGCCTTAGACAATACAATTGCACCTTTTTCAATATACAATTGATCTTCTATACCCATTGTTCTACCAAATCCTTTTTCGATATAAATACTATGCTTAATATCATCTGAAATATTTTCAGGCAATAAAGATACTCTACGCTCTTTATGTACTGATGAAATAACGAAACCTATATTCATAACCCAATTGCTTTATCGTTTAAATTGCACAAAAGAACATTTGCGAACCATTATTTGTTCAACAACACCAAGCAAACTACTATAGTATCAATCATCTACCAATGCGCCATAACAACGAAACCAACTAAATTGTAATTCAAAGTGGAAATTCTTTTCTTTGCAAAAAACACAATCAACAATAATGAATCGGTATTTTATCCATTTAGCATACAACGGAAGCCTATTTCACGGTTGGCAAATTCAACCCAACGCCATCAGTGTACAAGAAGAAATTCAGATTTGTTTAAAACGTCTGTTAAGAGAAGATTTATCACTCACAGGATGCGGGAGAACTGACACAGGAGTGCATGCAAACGATTTCTATGCACACTTTGAAACAGATAACTTTTATTCAGAAGAAGAGCTAAAACAGCTTTGTTATAAGATGAATCGATACTTTAAAGTTCCGATTTATATTAATGAGATTTTCTCTGTAGACACTAGAACCCATGCTCGTTTTGATGCCGAATCCAGAACGTACAAATATATAATATCAAAAAACAGATCTCCGTTTTTTACTGATTTACTTTACCATAATCCAGCAATCCTAGACATCAACTTAATGAATAAAGGATGTGAGATCTTATTTAATTACAAAGACTTTACAAGCTTCAGTAAATTACATACACAAACAAAAACCAACAACTGCAAAATCATTGAAGCTTATTGGGAAGAAAAAGAAGAGCTGTTAATTTTCCATATAAAAGCCGATCGCTTTTTACGCAATATGGTAAGAGCAATTACAGGCACTATGCTTGAATTGGGCCAGGGAAAAATATCTATACATGATTTTGAAGAAATAATACTTGCTAAAGATAGATCTAAAGCAGGTTTTTCTGTACCAGGAAACGCCCTTTACCTTTATAAGGTTGAGTATCCCAAAGAATTAATGTCTAAACAAAAAAAAGGAAGTCCAGCATATTCACTGAACTTCTTATAATATTTTTATGTGAGTAAGGAGTTTTTTCTGCTATATACAGACAATTACTCAATACTCACAATAAACGTTTTTCTACTTCAAGAAATTAAGGTCACTACCACATGACACCTCATAAAAGTCTTTTCCAAATTGGAAGATTCTCATATCACGATTACCCTTCAATTGTAAATCATCGCCATCAACTTCCAATAAGCAAGCTTCACGAAGACCAACAACAGTCATTTCACGATTAACCATCAAGAATTCTTCAATACGCTGTTCTCTGGTTTCTCCTCCATGACCTTCAGGATTTGCATCTAAATAATGCGGATTAATCTGGAAAGGAACAAGATTCAATCCATCAAAACTAGCTGGCTCAATGATAGGCATATCATTAGTAGTTTTTAATGTAGGACAAGCAAGATTACTACCTGCACTCCATCCCATATAAGGCAAACCATTCAATGCTCTTTCACGAACAAGACTCATTAGTTCCTGACGATGCATTTCATAATACAAATGGAAAGTATTACCACCACCAACAACAACACATTCAGCCTCAGCAACAGCTTTTTTTGGATCTTCAGCTTTATGAATGCTTTCCAATTCAAATCCAAGCTTATTAAAAACACCAGCAACTCTTTCAGCATATGCATCATAAGAGGCCTGAAGTCCATCAGCAGAAAGTCCAACTCCTGCAAAAGGAACAAACAACACTTTCTTAACAGCGTTTTTATTTAAAAACTCTTTAATATATTCTTGTGGCCAACCCAAGTATGCTTCACCAGCATTGGTGGAATTACTAATTAAACAAAGTTTCATTGTACTCATATTTTTCAAATCAATCTTTCTTTCAAATTAAACTATAGCAGGAAGAAAAACCTACCTAGTAAAAGAAGCGATAAAGATAGAAAACAAGAATTGAATTCCGAACATTTATTCCGAACAAACCAATTTTATTCCCTCTCCTCTCACAGTAATAATTTCTATGCTAATATCAGAAGCCAATCGTTTTCTAAGCTTGGTAACAAACACATCCAAGCTTCTACCATTAAAAAAAGTAGCTCTTCCCCAAAGATTTTCTAAGATTTCATCACGTTTAGTTAATCGATTCTTATTTAATAACAAAATCTTAAGCAATCGGCTTTCTCTTGGTGTTAATTTTGTTTTTACCCCTTTGCAAACCAACACTTCTTCTTGTTCATGATAGGTAAAATCACCAAAATGCTCAACCATTAATCCTTCAGTACTCTTTTCTTCAACTACCTTAGGTTTATTCAACAAAGCATTAATTCGAACAATAAGCTCCTCCATGCTAAATGGTTTACGTATGTAGTCATTACATCCACATTCAAAACCTTTAACAACATCTTTAGGCTGAGTCATTGCAGTTACAAATAGTATAGGAATGTCCTGATTAACACCTCTTATATCTTTTGCCAAAGAAAAACCATCTTTGAAAGGCATCATCACATCTAAAATACATACATCAAACTGCTGATTACGAAAAGCCTTTTCCCCTTCCTTACCATCGTTGCAATAAGTAACTTCAAAACCCCTTATTTCAAGACTTTCTTTTACAATTTCACCTAAAGCTTCCTCATCTTCTACAAATAATATTCTAAATTTCTTATCCATTACCATGGAATTATTATAGTGAAACAAGTGCCAATATTCTTTTTACTACTAACTTTGACTTCGCCTCTATGTTCTTCAATTATCTTCTTCACATAACTCAACCCGAGACCAAAGCCTTTAACCCGATAAAGATTTCCGGATGGAATCCGATAAAACTTATCAAAAATATGCTTCAAATGCTTTTCGGCTATTCCCCAGCCATTATCCTGAATCTTTAGCTCAAGTCGTTCTCCCTGCAAGATACGCAAACTAATCTTTATCAAAACATGCTCGTCCGAATATTTTATAGCATTATCCACCAGATTACTCAAAACACTCTGCATTTGAGGTTTGTCGGCAAAAACTATAATCTTAGGGATAACATCCTTAACATCAACAATAACATCTTTTGTTGACTTTAACTTTAGGGTATCCTTCAAATCAAAAATCATTTCCGACAGATCAAACTTCTCTTTCTTAAGTTCTAATCCTTGTTTCTCCCAAACAGATATCTTCAATACCTTTTCGATCATTCCCGATAATCGAGCCAACTCCCCCCTTGATATACCTAAATAACGTTTGGTTTTATCAATATTTTCCAAAGCATTAAAACTTTCCATTGCTTCTAAAGCTGCACTTATTGTAGCAATTGGAGTTTTAAATTCATGCGTCATATTATTAATAAAGTCCGATCGTATTCTTGACATTTCTTTCTGTTTCAACACAATATGAACAAGATATAGAATCGCAAAAACGATAAATCCTTTCTGAAGAATAGTTAGAAGTAGATTTAACCACAGATCTCTAAAGATAAACCAGTCCACTCCAGAATATTTCACTTGTAATTCACCAAGCAATGAAGGTTTTGACTGCTCTTTATTAAGATAGAAACCATATTCTGAGCGATGTAAATTGAAGCATAAAAAAGTATCGAATTGTGAATTTCGACCAAACTGCTCTTCGTAAAACAATAATTTCTTCTTATCTTTCTTCTGAAGTTTTATCTTAAAGACAAGATTAATTCCACGCGATTCAAGCTCTTGTGAATAATACTTTGAAAGAATGACTGTATCAAGTTTAGAATGTTTGAATATAGAATCGAATGTTAAAGATATATCACCCATTTCTCCAAACAATTCACCTCTATTCTTACCTACCTCTTTATGAGATAGAATATCATTTACTGTTCTGTAGAAGGAAAAAAACTCTGCCAATTCTTTATTTTGTCCTTTATTATAAAATATTGAATCTTTTTCAAACAAAATAGCACGTAGCTCTTTAGCAACAATTTCTTCATTCATCTTTTCAAGTGCATCAGACATAGCACTGTATGACTCTGCAACAATTAAATCTGAACCTTCTTTAAATAAGTTCTTCAGATAAAAAAACTGTGATATTGCTGTAGCTATAACAGCAAAAAAAACCAAACCATATATAACTCCAATACGATTCCTGAAATTCGAAACACGATCACTCATGGCATAAAAATATATGCATTTTTCAATTCATCAAAACAACCCAATATAATTTAACCTAAAATAACCATATTGTAAAAAAAAGAGATAGTCGAACAACTATCTCTTTTACCCCAGTCAATTTACTCACTTTATTCTAACTCCCTAACTTAATAACTCTTTATGATTAGTCAATTCTTTTGTTAAAAAGAGGTTGTCCAAAGACAACCTCTGTCTTTGAAAATAGGTTGACCTATTTTCTTGGTTTTGAATTGATTTCACAAATACAATTTTACTTTACTAAAAATAGACGCAAATAATCTATCTTGTTTAACACACTATAAGAATTTATTAAATGAAACTCCTAAATCCTATTCAAACCATTCATTAATCCTCAATGGTGCAAAGTTAGTAAGGTGTATAAGAATTTACTAACCCAAAAAAATGAATCTTTACCCCAAAAAACTATTTAGATTTATGGCTATCTCTTAATAGGTCATAAAATGTTTTTACTGGATTAAAAGTAGTTGACGGCACTTCAACGAACAAAGTAATCCAATTAGCCATAGCTCCATTCCAAAGACCTGGACGCTCCATTGCTTTTAACTTAGCACCTTCATATGATTTCTCACTTATAAAAGCGGTGTCTTCATCAACAAAATCAAGCAAATCGTATGCTTCACCAGCAAAATCATTTAAGCCACAAACCAAGTCAACAGGATTAAAATGAGTTGCAGATTCTGCTATTTCCTTTTGCTCTTGATCATTCTTATCTACCTGCGATTGTTCTACAACTTGAAGAGATAAATTACCATCATTATGTTCTACCCAGAACGGACCCCCACCAGGTTCTCCTTCGTTCTTAACCATTCCGCAAACGCGAATTGGACAATCAAGAGTTGTATATAGGTAATCGATTTTTTCCATGGTTTCAAAGGCCTCAAAACCTGGTGTAATATAAATACTCAACTCTTCCTCGCAAAAGCGTTTTATCTCGTCCAATTGATCATCAGAAAGATTTCCATCCTCAAGATCTTCCATATAATCAAAAACGCGAGCTTGAAGAGTCAGCAAAATACCCCCTAAAGCTTTCTTGTATGAAATGGTATTTCCAATATAAGATTCAGCTACTACATTGTCAATATTCTTTATAAAGACTACATCGGCATCAATATCTCCAAGGTTTGATATTAAAGCACCATGCCCTGCAGGTCTGAAAATCAAATTTCCTTCTTGATCACGAAGTGGATTATTAGACATGTCAACAGCAATAGTATCGGTAGAAGGTTTCTGACATGAGAATGAAATATCATAAGTTTGCTGAAACCTTTCTTCATATTTCGCTTTGCTCTTATCTACACAGCTTTCAAATTCATCTAAATGCTCTGGAGATACAGTAAAATGTATGGCACTACTTTTGTCTCCAGAAAACAACATAGAAGCTTCAACCAATTGCTCTTCAAAAGCCTTACGATTTCCTTCACTATACGAATGAAACTCTATCAATCCTTTAGGCTTATGCTTATAGGCAAGTCCTTTTTCTTCAAGAATATATGTTATTATTTTAGAATAGTCTCTATTAGCAATAAGAGTTGAATACTCAAGATTATCATTATTCAGCTTTGATTCTAAGTTTTGGAAACAAGCCATTTCTGGTAATTTATATAATAATGACAAAGCTTCTTTATGATTCTTTGCAATAAGCTCTTCATCACTAATTTCAGGAGAATTTTCTAATTCCGAAACCAATTCAAACAACAACTTAAACATACGTGTTGCTGCACCACTTGCAGGAACAAACTTTACCAGTTTTTTACCCACTTTTATCTTATCGAAGATTGCACCCAAAGACTCAACCTCTGATTCACTTAGACGTATTATACCATCTTTTATAGTGGCCGGACGATCGAGGATTACACTATCAAAACCTCTCTTAAAACTATTGATCTGAGCAATTACTTGTTCTTCGGTCAACTCATGACCTACGATTTGGGTTTTATCTTTATCTGTAAACATTCCTTATTTGTAATTAGAAAGAATAAATTAGATATTCATAGAATAAACGACAAAACTACAACAATTTTACACTGAAACAGAAATATTCACAGCTACATTTTTTCCATCACCATTCCACACCTAAACCGTTAAAAATCTTTAAATTACTATTTGTAAAAAGTCTAAAGAAGAGTTGTGTAAATATAGATTTACAATCTGAATAAAGATAACAGCGTTAGGTTTTAAGGTGATTGGGCAATTACACTTATTTGCTGGAAATCCTCGCCTTGGGGGTTAATATTACGAGGAAAAACTCTATTACTATGAAAAAATCTAAAGACGTTATTATTATCGGCTTGGCCTTATTTGCCATGTTTTTCGGCGCTGGAAATCTGATCTTCCCACCTAAATTGGGAGCAGAATTAGGAAGCAGCTGGACAACGGGGGTATTAGGGTTTAGTTTGGCTGATGCCGGTATTTCATTTATTGCCATTATTGCAGTAGCTCTTTCTGATGGGAAAATTCACACAATGGGAGAAAAGGTCCATCCTAAATTTGGAATCTTTCTGGGTATTATTGTCGCCCTAATTTTAGGTCCTCTTCTATCTGTTCCACGTACAGGTGCTGTTGCTTATGAAATGGGAATAAAGCCTATTTTTCCTCAAATCAATTTGTTCTGGTTTTCATTAATATATTTTGCAATTGCCTTTGTTATATTGATGGATCCGAAAAATATCATCGACAAAATAGGAAAAGTACTTACCCCTCTGCTATTATTAGGGCTTTCTGCTATTATAATTAAAGGAATTATGTCGCCTTCAGTGATTCCAGGTGATTCGACACTAGCATCGGGTTTTGGAACTTCCATTCTAGAAGGCTATCAGACTGTTGATGGTTTAGGAGCACTGCTCTTAACTGGATTTGTAATCAACTCATTACGCGAAAAAGGTTACAAAAAGAAAAAGACCATACTAAGGATGACTATTTATGCTGCAATTTTAGCATCAATATTGGTTACAGTAATCTATGCCAGTTTAATGTATTTAGGGGCAACTCAAGGTGCTCTTTTCCCTCAAGATATTAGTCGTTCTAACTTATTTACTTCAATAGTATATGGCTTATTGGGCAATGTAGGTATGGACTTTATGGCTCTGGCCGTTACTATGGCTTGTTTTACTACTGCGGTTGGACTTACTGCTACAATCGGAAAATTCTTTGAGGAGAACATATTTAAGCATAGAATAAAATATAAATGGATTGTTGCTGGAATGATGCTAATTTCATTTGCACTATCAAACCTAGGAGTAGAGCTTATTATCAAAGCTTCAGAACCTGTGCTTAAGATTGTTTATCCTGTAACTGTTGTTCTTATTCTACTTAAACTGGTAGAGAAATATCTTCGCTCAAAAATTACATGGCGTTTGGCTGTTTTGGGATGTCTTATAATTAACATTCCGGGTTTTTGCCATATTACAGGAATTCATTTTCCTTTTGCAACACCATTATCTATAGGCTTTCCTATGGTTGAATGGGAAATGGAATGGCTAATCCCATCCATTTTAGTTGCCTTAATAGTTGAGGGTATTTATAGATTAGTAAAGAGAAATATAATAGAAAAAGACTTAAAAACGATTAAGATAAAATAAAGTATTATTTTATGTGTTAATCCTCTAAATTACAAGTTCATAATTGAGATATTGCATTTTGAAGACCAGTATTATACCAAAGTCCTATTGACTTTGTTACAATACTGGTTTTTAATTGTAGTATGTGTTTCCGATTTATTTTTATTATCGACTTATAAAAATTAAGTTATTTTTGCGAGCCTATTTTGGGCGATATCATCAGAAATATGTTGGATTATTAATTGTTATAGGGGGATGAAGAATAAGTATATTGATCTGATAGATCAGACCTTTCACTTTCCGCAAGACGACTTCGATCTTGAGGAAAACAAGCTTACTTATCATGGGGTTTCACTGATGGAATTGGTGAAGAAATATGGTACACCTTTGCGTTTTACCTACCTTCCAAAAATCTCTGCAAACATAGCTAGAGCCAGAAAATGGTTTTCTAATGCTATGGATAAGCTAGATTATCAAGGAGAGTATCACTATTGTTACTGTACAAAAAGCTCTCATTTCTCTTTCATTATCGACGAAGCTCTAAAGAACAATGTTCATCTCGAAACCTCTTCTGCCTTCGATATCAATATAATTGAAAATCTTAATCGTAAAGGAAAGTTGAGTTCCGACACTCAAATTATATGCAATGGGTTTAAAAGAGAACAGTATATTACCAATATTGCCCGATTAATAAACACCACAAATCTTCAGGTTATTCCTGTATTGGATAATTTTGAAGAGATTAATCTTCTTTGTAATGAAATAGACAAAGAGTTTAATGTGGGCATACGCATTGCTACCGAGGAAGAACCTAAATTTGAATTCTATACCTCCCGACTGGGAATTGGATATAAAAATATAGTTCCTTTTTACATTAACAAGCTTAAAGACAATCCGCAAGTAAAAGTTAAGTTACTTCACTTTTTCTGTAATACCGGAATCAAAGATGATGCTTATTACTGGAATGAACTAAATAAGTGCTTAAAGGTGTATAGTGAATTGAAAAAGGTTTGCCCCGAACTAGATTCGCTAAATATTGGCGGAGGTTTCCCCATAAAAAACAGCCTAAACTTTAACTACGACTATGCATATATGGTTGAGGAAATCATCAACCAAATTGTAACTCATTGCAAAACCGAAAACATTCCTGTTCCCAACCTTTATACCGAATTCGGATCGTTTACCGTTGGAGAAAGTGGCGGAGCCATATACTCTGTGCTATATCAAAAGCAACAAAACGACAGGGAAAAATGGAACATCATAAATAGCTCGTTTATTACTACCCTGCCCGATAGTTGGGCTATTAATAAACGCTTTGTTATGTTACCAATAAACAATTGGGACAAAGAGTATGAAAGGGTTCTTTTGGGTGGTCTAACTTGCGATAGCGACGACTATTATAACTCTGAGCAACACCTTAACGCAATTTATTTACCCAAATTTACAAATACGCATCCTCTGTTTATTGGTTTCTTCAACATTGGAGCCTATCAAGAAAATATTGGTGGTTTTGGAGGAATTCAACACTGTTTAATTCCAAACCCTAAACATGTGTTGATTTATCGCGATAATGATAGAAATATAATTACCAAAGAATTTTCGCCACAACAAACTGCCGATTCAATGCTTAATATTTTAGGATATAATACAAATGAATAATATAAAAGACACAGATACAAACTTTTGGAATAAGCTCTCGAAGCCAATCTTTGCTCTTGCCCCTATGGAAGATGTTACCGACACCGTTTTTAGGGAAATAGTAGCCGATATTGCATCAGACAACACTCTTTCGGTGTTAATGACAGAATTTGCCAATACCGATGGACTTTGCCACAAAGTGGGTCGTGATGTTGTATCAAAACGCTTCTATGTAAATCAATCGGAAAAAGAATTACTGAAGAAGAAAAACATTAAGCTTGTTGCGCAAATCTGGGGAAACAAACCAGAGTATTTTACAGAAGCGACAAAATGGATAAATGAAAACTTCGACTTTGATGGCATAGATATAAACTTTGGTTGTCCAGTAAAAAATGTTGTAAAAAGCGGGTGCTGCAGTGCCTTAATAGATAATCCTTCATTGGCTCAGGAAATTGTATATGCAACTAAAGAAGCAACAAATCTTCCTGTTAGTGTTAAAACTCGAACTGGTGTTAAAACTCATCAAACAGAACGATGGATTAAACAACTCTTGGAAACCAAACCAACGGCTATTACCTTGCATGGTCGTACACAAAAAATGCAATCGGAATTTCCTGCTGAGTGGAGCGAGATAAAAAAAGCTGTAGAAGTACGTAATAGTATTTTGCCCGATATGCCTATATTGGGAAACGGCGATGTGTTTACTTATGATGATGCATTGCAAAGAATTAAAGAAACAGGTGTTGATGGTGTAATGATTGGACGAGGAATATTTAAAAACCCATGGTTTTTTAATCCCAATATAAATCCCGACGAATTAAGTTTTCATCAAAAGTTAAGTTTACTCTGGAAACATGCCACCCTGTATAACCAAACATGGAAAGACGATAAGAACTTTGCCATAATAAGACGTTTCTTTAAAATATATTCATCAGAATTTAGTGGTGCAGGTAAATTACGTGCCAAGCTTATGACTACTAAATCGCTTGAAGATGTTGTAGCATTGCTAAAAGATTTTTATAAGTTCAAGGAAGAAGAATATCCTTTCTAAGATATTATCCCAAGCAAACCACTAGGATAATTAAACCAAACAAACACTAAAAACAGTGAGTCTAACTTAGAGTTAAGTTATTACTCACTGTTATTTCATTTAAAGTTTTACAAAATCTTATTCCAAGAATCAATCATCAACTTCTTTATTCAAAAACAGAAGGCTTAGAATCGAAAATCATCGACTTCTTTGTTCGTCATCATCGACTTCTTTGCCGGTCATCAGTGACTTTGTTGACACTCAACAGACCCATTGTTGACCAACCCAAAGCCTTATGTTTTTCAATTCTAAGCCCTATGTTTTTCGTTTCAAAGCCTTATATTTTTCAATTCTAAGCTGATTGTTGACTTTACCGGAGAACTTATTACTCTATTTTTAAGATGGTATTTTAGAGCAAACTCAGGTTAAACAAACAACTCAGGATCTTTAGGATGACTAAAATTTGTATTCAAACGAATTGCTGCATCCATTACTGGACTTGGCTTTATTGACCTTGCACTTTTAGGACATGACTTAATACAAGCACAACAAGTAATACATTTTTCAATATCGATTATTCTACTGTTATCAAAACTTATCGCTTCAACAGGACAAATTTCAGCACATACTCCACATTGCAAACAATCATCGCTTACTTCAATAAAATCAACATCCCAAAGCTTAGTTCCTTCTTTATAAGGCATATTCCCGGGAATATCGATAGTGTCCATTAAAGAATAATTTGTTATTGTTTGTAATTTTTCTGCTATAATTCGACCGAAACCTTGTGCATGATCTAAGTCCTCTTGATTTGGTCGTCCCTCTGCAATAGGATAATCCTTAATCGAAAACGAATGTTCTCCTAAATAAGCAGCTCCAGCAATTGGAACACAACCTCTTTCTGTCAATAAATTTCGTAGTTCAAGTAATGCATCGTCAAACTCTCTATTTCCATAAACTACAACACAAACAGCTGGCGTATTGCTTGCCTCAATAGACTGAATAAAATTATTTAGAAGAGCTGGCACTCTCCCCATATAAACAGGTACAGCAAAAATAAGCAAGTCTTTTTCCGTAAGTTTTAATTCTTGTTTTCTAATTTTAGAATTTGTTATATCAATTGTTTCAACAACATTACACCCTATCCCCTGACTAATAGCATGAACAATAGCTTTGGATGTTCCAGTTGGAGAAAAATACACCAACTTTACTGATTGAATTTCCATAATCTTAATTATTAAACTTATGCGGGCAAAAATAAAATATGATTTATACTTCAAATAGTACAAAAACGACAGTTAAACAAACTTACCTACTTGAAACATAGAATTATTTGCCGAAATAAAATTCCTTGGAGTCCTGCTTGTAAACTTTTTAAATTCTCTAATAAAATGCATTTGATCAAAATAACCATTCTCATATGCAATATCAGATAATCTGTTATAATCACTATACAACAACTGGTTTACACTTTTTTGAAATCGATCTATTCCTAAAAAAGTCTTTGCAGATACACCTATATATTTATCAAACATTCGCTCTAATTTGCGAATATTTAATCCATTCTCTTTACAAAACAATGAAATATTGGACTCTTGGTGAAATTTTTGAAAAGCTGAATACAGACCTCTAAACTCATTATGATGATCATGAACTTTGTACATCAATAATAATTCTTCTTCCAAAATCATCAACCTTTGATTTATATCTTTAGAATCTCTTAACTTCTTATAGATGTTACGCAACTCATGTATTCCTATATCTTCTGGTCCTGCGACTCCATTCTTAAATTCATTGAGAGGGATTCCTATAAAAGGGAAAAAGCCATCTGGATAGAAACAAACTCCAAGCATATGCATTTTTCCAGAAAACTTAAAACTACTATTCGAATGTCGATTATGAAAACCGGAGAAAAATACTTTATCTAAAGGAAATTGAATCTTATTAGAAGATAAACATATTGGAAAATCACTCAAATTAAAACGAAGATTGATGTTTCTTGAAGAAATTATAGAATGATCTAAAGTTATATTATCAACACAAAATTCCCAAAAGAACTTTATATAATTCCTCAGAAAAGGGTGCCGAACTTCATATCTCTTGATAACATTATCCATTAAACAAATAAGCTCTTTGCAAAATTCTCCTATAACGACATAAAAGCCACAACAAACAAAAAACTCCCAATTGCATAAAACAATCAGGAGTCTTTAAGTGCCCAGAACAAGAATCGAACTTGCACTCCCAAAGCGGGAACATGGCCCTCAACCATGCGCGTCTACCAATTCCGCCACCTGGGCATATCACTATTTTGTCTTACCAAAGAACGCTACATCAAAAAGCGTTGCAAATATAAATAATATTACCTTCGATGCAAACCCACACCTCCGCTTTTTGCATATACGCAAATATAACACTTAAAAACAAGCTGTATTTCAATGGAGTAATAAAACGTGCATAAAGACAAATTAAAATAATATTAAATAAAAGTGTTTAACGGACAGCCATTATCTAGCAACATAATTGCATTGGAGCATAATTACGCGATTCCCCATCATATCAAAAACCTTAACCTGCTTTTGATTTGAACTCAAATCAATATTGGTAATATGACGAACCTCACCATTTGAATAATATCCTTTAATATATGAACCCAACCTACCTTCAGTAAGATGCACTTCGGCAATACTTTGTCCATTTTGATCTTTTAGAACAAACAATCCATTATAGTTTTCAGGAATAGAATTTAAAGAAGGACGGATAAACTCATTCTTTTGCATATTATGCCGCCAATTCTCCTTAAAAGTAATTTGCAAGATGTTTATTATAATGCCTGCAAACAGAAAAACAACAAGTAAAATACTGTAGAAATGCTTTTTCATAGACAAAAAAAAGGCCACCTTGCATATTAAAATATGCAAAATGGCCCAGTTGTTAAATATTAAACAATTTATTTAATGACAAAAACAAGAGCACTCTGCTCTCCCTTTTCGCCTTCAATAGAAGTTATATTTACTTTAACAGCATAAGCACCTGGCTCCACATACTCACCATTTACTTTTCCATCCCATTTCGCACTTGGATCATCGGTTTCATAAACACGCTGTCCCCAACGATTAAATATTTGAAGTTTAAACTCAGCAAGAGCTTTCTTTCTGGTTTGAACATAAAAGTTATCGTTCTTACCATCTCCATTAGGAGTAAAAGCAGTTGGTATCCATGCAAAGGCGGTGATTCTCTGAACCAAGAAATTCAATGTATATTTAGAAGAACAATCATTCTCATCTGTGATATTCAAAGTTATATTAAATTCTCCAGGTTCTTTAAATTCGTATGAAATATCTTTTCCCTGACTAGAACCCGAAGTTGTAGGTCCGTTAATCAACCAATCATAAACCCATTTAGGATTTTCAGTTTCAGTAATGAAGTAATACTCTTCACGATTCAATAAAAACTCTTCGTAGTCATGAATAATATCTGATTCTGGATGACCATAAGCTTCAATACGATTAGGCATTTTCTCTTCATCACTACAACCATTATCAGAAACAACCTTTAACTCAAGGTCGTGAACACCTGGCTCTTCCAAAGTAATATTGAAATCTTCATCAGTAGAATATTCCTTTCCATCCATCTTCCATGTATACTCAAGGCTTCCTCCTTTAAAGCCATCAGCAGTGCGGTTGCGGATAAATAGCTTGGCAGGAGTACAATCTGCAGTTTTTTCAAAATCAAGAGCGATCTGAGGAGTTGGATTTACCTCAACGATAGATTCGGTAATATCAGAACAGTAATCGGTTACTTTCAACTGATAAGTAGTGGTTTCCTGAGGAGAAACAGTAATATCTCTTTCTGTAGATAATACAACACCATTTTCCATCCATTCAACAGAATTACCTCCTTCACCATGAAGCTTTACTTCCTCGCCACCACAAATTGCATTACCATCTTCAATGTCGGTAGTAATCTTTGCGATAACATCTCTTTTTACACGCACAGTTGAAGTAGCCGAAGCAGTATTAGTACACTCATCTGTAACAGTAACCGTATACTTAACTTCATCTTTACCGTCTACAGGCTCTACAATAATATTCTGAGTAGTTTCATTTGTAGGCTCCCAGCTATATGCTATTCCTTTTGACGCTTTAAGTTCAAGCTTTTCACCCGGACAAATTAAAGCCTCCACAGGGTCAACACTTGCTTCAGGCTTAATTACCTTAAGACTTACTTTCTGAGATTGTTTTTCTGCAGGATCGCAACCTCCAGGAACCCAACAGGTAACTTCCATATCGTCTTGAATAGCTTCAATCGTAATAGACTTAACGCCTTTTTCACCATTACTCCATTCAATATATTCCAAAGGAGAGTTTGTGGTTGCAGTAATAATAACATTTTGATTTAGACAAGGGGTTTCATCATCCGCTTCAATCTTCAATGCAATTGATCCTGTTTGAACTTCATAAACTCTTTCTTCGCTGGTACATTTACCAGTAGCAATTAATTTCACCTGACTTGGTTTATCTCCATACTCAGTAAAAAGTTTACCCACTTCTTTCTTCACTTCACCATCTTTGGTTTCTTCCCATGAAAATTCTATAGGTTCATAGCCACCAGTAGCACTGGCATCGAAGTAAGCATTTTTATAACATTCAAGAGTAACCTTTGGATCTTCCCACTTTGATTCAGTAGCATCCTTATCAAAAGTAACTTCGACCTTAGGAATAATTGGATCAATTTTCTTCAAAGTTACAGTAGTACTACCCATCTTACCTTTATTACAGATATTTGTAGGGTAAGATAATTTCACTGTCTGGTACTTTCCATCCCAATCATCATTCTCAACACTAACAATACTCTCAGCTTCAACACTACCCTGAGGAATAATAACTTTATCAGGACAATAGTTTAAGTCATTATCCTTTTTGATATGGTTTCCAATTTCAATACCACTTGAAGTAGTATAACTTAAAGGAATCTCAAAGTCTTTTGATAATTGTTTTGGAATCTTAAATTTAACAGCAATTTCATTACAACCTCTAATTGCTGTACCCGCAACGTTTGTGTTGTTAGAAACTTGTTTAGTCTTTACATTACCTACATCAAAAGAACCTTCTTCAAAAAATACTACAGAATTATATCCATTATCCTTAGTGTCGGCAATAACCATTTTGATACGGTATTTTTTACACATAGTAACTTTATGCATAGCAGTCATTGGAACAGTATAACCATCCATCTGATTATACTTTCTATCTGATTTTTTATTTACAATTAACAAATTACAGTTATTTCCTAAAGAAGGATCTTTTTTACCAGGAGGATCTACTTTATGCTTTTCTTCATACCCACAGTGAATTGTCTTTACAGAAACATAATCGCTTTTGAAAGGAACCAAAGCTATATTCTTAGATTTATTACTAAATGGACCAACTATTTCATCATCCTCTTCACTGTTTAGAAAGAAACCAAAGTTATCATTAAATAAACTAGGTCTTTTATTTGCATCCATTACAAATTCATTATACTCTTCAGATCCGAAAACATAATTAAACTGCATTAAATCTCCTGCAGGATAAAAATAAAATTCAATACCTGCAGCATCGTAAGTATCATCCCCATCAGCAAGTCTCTGGCAATCATTATCACCACCACATTCCATATCCTGAGACACATTACTTTTGACATTCGGGCCCTCAGTAGCCTTTGCTTCTCCTGTAGAAATGACAAGGCCTGTTGGTGTTTTAAATCCTAAAGTAGCTCCATTTTCATAATATCCAAACTGCTCAGGTTTTCCTTTAATTTTAACATGTGAAATCAGCCCCTCTTCTTCTAAGCCTTTCAGCAACACATTTTTTATAAGTGTAATGGCTTCATCTTGAGTTTTACAAGGTGTTACCTTAAAATCATCAGGACCTAGTGCCTGGGCTATTACGCTTCCTTTTATCCCTAAAAGAAGCCCAAAAAAAACTAAGAAAAAATATAACTTTTTCATATACCTTGGTTTTTAATGTTAGACTCGTTGTTGTTTTTTCTATCAGCCTGCACCAATTTACAAAAAACATAATAAAACGTACTGTTTATAGGGCTTAAGAAAGACTAAGGAGTATCTAAAAAGGAATAAACAAGATTAAATTTCTTCAAAAAAACTCAATTATTTTTCAGAGAAAAGAAAAGAATTGCATACAAGATTTTAAAAAAAAAGAAACAATAACAATTCACACAAATAATTACAAATATTGCACCCGTTTAAAAATTGTTCTTTTTTCTCTTAAAAAAACAAAAAAAGAAGTGTCTATAAAGATCATTATTATTTACAGAAAATAAACAAAAAAAGTCATTGTAATAAAAATTACGACTAGAGACCTTTATCTTATTCAAAAAACTACAATTAAAAAAAAACATAAAAAAATAACTTAAATTAAAAAAGGAGAGTACTCTCAAAGTAACACTCTCCTTCTTTTCATTCAAATATTATAAAATTTCTACCTGATAACAAAAACCAATTGTTTTTGCTCTCCTTTTTCACCTTCAACAGAAGTTATATTTACTTTTACAGCATAAGCACCTGGATCAACATATTCACCGCCAACTTTACCGTCCCATTTAGCATTAGGATCTGTAGTTATATATATCAACTCTCCCCAGCGGTTATAAATTTCCATTTTAAACTCATCAAGTGCTTTCTTCATAGTTTTAACATAGAACATATCATTTTTTCCATCACCATTTGGAGTAAAAGCAGTAGGAATCCATGCAAAAGCAGATAATTTTTGCACTAAAAATTCTAACTTATATTCAGAAGAACATTCATTCTCATCTGTTATAGTCAATACAATATTAAACTCGCCATGTTCTTTAAATTTATAAGAAACCTCAGTCCCTTCCATAGATCCGGATGTAGTTGGTCCGTTAATTAACCAATCATATATCCACTTTGGATTATCCATTTCTGATTTAAAGTAATATTCCTCACGATTTAATATGAATTCCTCATAATCATGAATAATATTTGATTCGGGATGAGGGTAACCTTCTATCTCTATAGGATCATCAAGTTCAGCTTTACATTCATTTTCTGAAACCACCTTTAATTTGACATCATGAGTTCCTGCTTTATCCAATATAACTTCAAAATCTTCATCATTAGAATGATGCTTTCCATCCATAGTCCAAAAATATTCTAATGCTCCATCAAAAATATCTCCCGTATGATTACGAATCAAAATTTCAGCAGGAGTACATGCTCTTACGATTACTTTTTCCAAATCAATAATTGGAGTTGGCGCCACAGTTATGGTTATATCTTCAGTAGCAATACAATGATCTTCAACCTCTAAAGTTAAATTCAAATCATCTGGAGGAAAAACTTCCAGATCTCTCTCTGTAGACACAACAACTCCATTTTCAATCCATCGAACAGACTGTCCCCCTTCTCCATGAAGTACAACTGCATCTCCGCCACAGATCAAACGATCTTCATCGCTGCAAGTAATTTTTGCTTTCACATCCCATCTCACCTGAACTTTAGTACTAGCTGTTCTTGAATTTCCACATATATCAGTAACTGTTACATCAACATCTAATACCTCAACACCTTCTTTTATTTCACAAAGTTTTTGCGGATCAACTATAATTGTTTGAGTAGTTTCTCCTGTCGACCATAAATAAGTTTCACCTTTATTCGTTTCTAGATCGGCATTAGCTGTCAATTCAATAGTTTCGTAAGGACATATTAAAGGATTTTTAGGAGAAATATCAGCATAAGGGTAAATCACTTTTAAGCTAACTCCTTTCTCTTGAAAATCATCAGGAACACAACCACTAGGAACCTGACAAATTACTTGCATATCCTTTTGAATTTTCTTTATTGTAATTTCTTTCTTTCCTTGATCAAGAATATTACCATCTCCATCCTTCCAAGTAATATATTCTAACGGGGAGTTGGTTGTTGCACTAACCACCACATCATGATCCAAACAAACCCTATCATCCTCGGTAAAAACATCTAATTTAGTGTCTCCAACATTTACAATAAATTTCTTAGTCTCTTCCTGACAAATTCCTTTAACTTTAAGTTCTACTGTAGAAGGATAATCTCCAAAAATCTTTGTTTCTATACTTTCTTCAGTTTCGGTTTTATTGTTTTTTACTTTTTCCCAAAAATATTTTAACGAATTAGGATATCCTCCAGTAGCCTCTGCCGTTAAGGTAGCTTCTTTAGAACACTCTAGATCAATATTTGGATCATTATATTTAGATATGTCATCTCCTTTCTCGAACTTAACTTCTACTTTAGGTTCAATAGGATTTATTTTCCGCAGAGTTACTGTTGTAAAACCAGGTTCTCCACGATCACAAATATTTGTAGGATACTCCAATTTAATAGTCTTATATTCATCATCTCCCCACTGATCATTTTCAATACTTACAAAAGTAGAAACAGTAGTTTCACTTTGTTTAATCACTACCTCATCAGCACAATAACCTAAATCATTATTCTTTACAACATAAGGGCCTATCAGATTATCTTTATCAGTGTAGGTAATAGGAATAGGAAATTCTTGATCTAATTGTTTAGGAATACTAAATTTAACTTCCACCTCATTACAGTTTCTTATTGCAGTTCCTGCCACCTTTGCATTTTTTGATATTTGTTTGGTTTTTACATTTCCAATATCAAAAGAACCTTCCTCTAGAAATACAGCTGAATTAAAAGCTCCATCTCTTGTGTCTGCAATCACCATTTTAATCAAATATTTTTTACAAATTTTCACTTTTTGCTGAGCAGTAAAAACTTTTGTATATCCATCACATTGAATATATTTCCTATCAGTTTTATCATTATTTATGAAATGAATACAATTATTTCCAAAATTTTCTCCTCCTACTTTTTTGCCCGGAGGAGTTACTTTATGATATTCCTCATAACCACAATTAATTGACTTAACTGATACATAATCCTTCTTTAAAGGAACCAATGCAATGTTTTTTGATTTATTAGAAAAAGGACCAATAACATTATCATCCTCTTTACTACTTAAGAAAAAACCAAAAGTATCATTATACACATTAGGACCTCTTTGATTCATCTTTGGAACAAATTCATTGTATTCCTCAGAACCAAAAACATAATTAAATTTTATAGACGTAGATGCAGGATAAAAATAAAACAGGATACCAGCAGCATCTTTTGAGTCCTGATCTTTGTTACTACCATTTAGTTTCCAACAATCCCAATCTCCATTTCCGTCCATATCCTGACCATCATCTGCAAGACTATTGGGTCCCATAGTATGACTAGCTTCTCCTGTACAAATAACAATTCCACTTGGGGTATTAAAACCTAAAGTTTGTCCATTTTCAAAATACCCTAACTGTTCAGGCTTACCTATAATTTTAACATTTTCAATAAGGCCTTCCTTCTCAAGCCCTTTCAAAAGGACTTCTTTTATCCTGGTAATAGCTTCTTCTCGTGTTTTAAACTGAGTAACCTTAAAATCATCAGGATCTACAGCTTGAGAATAAGCATTAGGACGAGATCCTAACATCCATATACAAATAAAAATAAAAAAGTAAATTTTTTTCATAGGTAACATTTTTAGATTTCAGATTCTAATCTTTCAATTGAATTTATTTACTTAAGTTACAATTTTTACAAAAGAATCAAATGAATTATAAGAATTTAAGTAAAAAGCCACAACACCAACAAACACCTACAAATCAACAATATAAAGACGATAACAATTTATTTTCAATCATTTACTAGGTCTAAATACACACAAAAGAAGTCGTCTATGATAATCTTTTTCAAATGGACTATTTTAGCTCGAAAACAAAAGCTAAAAACTATAAAAATTAAACCATAGTAAATGATTCTTAAATCTCACAACACATAAACTATTTAAACTAATTTAAAAAATCAAGGGTCGAAGAAAAACCATAACAAACAATTCGATCAATTCATCACTATAGGTCAAAATCCTTTTTAAGGCACTTGCCAATCTGAAGACACATTAGTTGTAGATCATATAAAATGATAAATAAAAAAGTAAAAATTTCTCATACGTTACATTTTAGGTTTTAGATTCAATAAACGAAACAAATCGATAGTTTAATTTACGAAAAAAAATAGAAATAAACAAATCTAACACCAATAGATATCAATTAATTACAATTAAACACCAACTACATTTGCTTTATAATTACCTATAGTTTTCAAGCTTATACTAGATCTAAAAGCACCACAATTCTTTTCTTAATCAATATAAGAAACAAAAGGCTGCCAAATGGCAGCCTTTATATGCTTATTAAAACAACTATCTCTTTTTTCACAAAAAGAATACGGAACAAATATTTATCTTACGACAAATAACAATTGTTTCTGTTCTCCTTTTTCACCTTCAATTGAAGTAATGTTTACTTTTACAGCATAAGCACCTGGATCAACATATTCACCATTCACTCTTCCATCCCATCTTGCTTCTGGATCTGTAGTTGAATAAATCATTTCTCCCCAACGATTATAAATTTCCAATTTAAATTCATCTAGAGCTTTTTTCATTGTTTGAACATAAAACTCATCATTCTTACCATCATTATTTGGAGTAAATGCAGTTGGTATCCAAGCAAAAGCAGTTAGCTTTTGAACAAGAAATTCTAATTTAAATTCTGAAGAACAATCTTGCTTATTAGTAATTGTCAGAACAATATTAAATTCTCCATGTTCTTTAAATTCATAAGCAACTTCTGATCCTTGCATAGAACCTGTTGTTGTCGGACCACTAATCAACCAATCATAAATCCACTCTGGGTTATCTGTTTCAGATTTAAAATAATAATCCTGACGATTTAATAAGAATTCGGTATAATCATGAATAATATTTGATTCAGGGTGAGGATATCCTTCTATCTCAATAGGTGAATCTGTTTTATCAGTACAACCATTATCTGAAGTAGCTTTTAAATGAACTTTATGAGCACCTGCCTCTTCGAGTATGATTTCAAAATCTTCATCACTTGAGTGATACTTACCATCCATAGTCCATTCATATTCTACAGGATTTCCACCGCATAAAGTATGATTTTTAATCAAAATTTCTGCTGGAGTACAATCCTTAATTTTAACCTCTTCCAAATCAATTTTAGGAGTAGGAGCAACATTTATAGTAATATCATCTCTATCAGTACAAAAATCTTTAACCTCTAGAACCATATACATATCTTCTTTAGGAGAAACCGTGATATCTCTTTCAGTTGAAACTACAGCACCATTATTAATCCATTGAACTTCCGTTCCTCCTTCACCATGAAGTTGAACCTCATCTCCACCACAAATCAATCGGTCTTCATCACTACAGGTAATTGTAGCTTTAACACCCCATTTAATATTAATGGTAGCATTTGCTTTTTTAGGATTATTACATTTGTCAGTCACTTCGACCCAAATATCCAAAGTTTCTTCTTCCGTTTTTGTATCATCATTTTCATCTGGATCAATAACAATAGTTCTTGTTGTTTCTCCTGTAGACCACAAATAAGAAATACCCTCATTAGCAGTTAATTCAATAGTTTCATTAGGACAAATTCTTCCTTCAGCAGGAGTTATTTCTGCAAATGGACGCTTTACAAAAACTTTAATTGTATCAGTTTGTGTTATTTCAGGAAGACATCCATCAGGAACTTCACAAATGACTAACATATCATCATCAACAACAGGAATCGTATATGTTTTTGTTTTTTCTGCTAATAAATTGCCATCACCATCTTTCCATTTAATAAATTCTAATGGAGAATTAGTTTCTGCTATAATTTCCAGATTCTCCTCATTTAAACAAACTTCCTTGTCTTCCGGTAAGGTTAAGAAAACATCACCCACTTTAACTGTTAAGTTTCTTTCTTCCTGAAGACACAAGCCTTCTACTTTTAGATTAATTTTAGAACTTCTATCTCCATAAGCTTCAAACTTATCTCCATCTTGTTCTTTTATTATTCCATTTTTATCTTCCGTCCAATGAAACTTAATTGAGGAGTAACCTCCTGTAGCTTGTGCTTTCAATTTAGCTGGCTTAAAACACTCCAAACTAATTTCAGGATCTACATATTTAGATTCTGCATCATCTTTATCAAAGGTAACCTCTATTTTTGGTTCTAAAGGATTAATCTTTCGAATCGAAACATTAGTAATAGCTTTTTCTCCTTTATTACAAACATTGGTTGGATATTCCAATCTTATATATTTGTATTCTTTTCCATCCCATTGATCATCTAGAACTTGTACAATAGTAGAAGCTTCTTTTTGACTTTGATAAATCACAACCTCATCCATACAATAACCAAGTTCATTATCTTTTTTAATGTGCTTTCCTAATAAACCTTCAGGATCCACATAAGTAATAGGTATTTTTAAGTCTATGTCCAATTGCTCAGGAATAAAAAATTTAACTTTTACTTCATTACAATCTTTTACTGCAACTCCTTTAACGTCTACACTTGAATTCTCTAATTTAGTTTTTACATTTCCAACATTAAAAGAACCTTCCTCTAGAAACACCATTGAATCATAAGCACCATCTCTCGAGTCAGCAACCACCATTTTAATCTGATATCTCTTACATAAAACAACAGATTGCTGAGCAATTAAAGGAAGCGTATATGCATCACACTCAGGATAAGCAGCATGTGCTTTATCATTATGAAATAAATATTGACAGTTATTACCAGCATTCTCTCCCCCTGGCTTTTTTCCTGGAGGAGGAATTTTATGTTTGCCTTCATATCCACAATTTAATGCCTTTACAGCAACATAATCGTTTGTTAGAGGTACAAGTGCAATATTTTTAGCATTATTCCCAAATTCACCATTAATTTTATCATCTTCTTTGCTACTTAAAAAGAACCCAAAAGCATCATTATACAAATTTACTTTAGGATCTTCTCTTTGAGCCATTTTTGGAACATACTCATGATACTCTTCTGATCCAAAAATATAATTAAATTTCATGGTATTTCCAGCTGGATAAAAGTAGAAGACAATTCCTGCTGCATCATAAGTCTTATCCTGCTTTGCTAATTTCTGACAGTCAGCATCTCCACCGCCTTTCATAGATGTTCCTTCACTCGAAGAATCATTTCCACCCATAGTATTTTCAGCTTTCCCTGTAGATATAATAATTCCACTGGGAGTGTCAAAGCCTAATTCTTCACCATTGGTATAGTACCCAATTTGTTCAGGTTTTCCTATAATCTTCACATGAGATATAAGACCTTCTTTCTCAAGTCCCTTAAGAAGTACATCTTTAACTAATTGTTTAGCTTCTTCTTTTGAAGTACAAGCTTTTATTAACAAAGGTTTCTTCTTTTGTCCGAAGGAATAATAACCCATA
Organism: Bacteroidales bacterium; assembly: GCA_041725955.1. Lineage (GTDB taxonomy): Bacteria > Bacteroidota > Bacteroidia > Bacteroidales > JBGRPZ01 > JBGRPZ01. The sequence continues at coordinate 26,512 of JBGRQE010000014.1, read as the reverse complement.
CAAAAGATAAAAAAACAAAAAATTGAAAAAATGTAAAACTTTTTCATAGGTTATAAGTTTAGGTTTATAAGTTTTTAAAAATATTATTTTGGAATATTTAAGTTAACAATTTTATTACTATTGTGAAATATTTTCCATAATAAACATTTTTGCATTTTATTTCTTACAACTCAAAAACATAACTCCGTGTACATCAGCAGATACAGAGGTTAAACAAGAAATAAATAAACAAAAAAAAACAAGTATAAACTTGTCTGTTTTTAAAAATCTTTAAATGCAATTAACTTTTTGTAATCAACTTTTTGCATTTTATGAATTCAACCATTAATCATCTAATATACAATAAGCTCACCTACTTCAAAAGCAAAACAAACCTTTAAGAACAATGTTAAAAACAATTCTTTTTTACAATTATAAAAGGAGCTCCCTATAAAGCTCCTTTTATATATTTCATTTTAAATTAACATACTCAAAACTATCTAACAACATATAAAATCTGAGATTTTACTACTTCTACACCATTCAAAAACTTTACTTGTAATTTAATTGCATAAGGACCAGCATCTACATATTCTCCATTATACATTCCATCCCATTTCTTAGTATAATCTTTAGAAGAGAAAACTCTTTGTCCCCAACGGTTATAAATGCCAATATCGAATTTTTCAACAATCTTCTCTTCAAGCTTTACATAGAAATAATCATTCTTACCATCTTTATTTGGAGAAAATGCAGTAGGAATCCAAAAGAAAGAATTTACTTCCTGAACTTTAAATTCCACAACATACTCTGATGAACAGTTATTCTCATTAGTAACTTTTAATTTTATAAAGAAATCGCCATATTCTTCAAACGCATAAGATACTTGTGAAGAAGTTGAGCTGTAAGAAGAATTTGGTCCAACAATAAGCCAATCATAAATCCAATCAGGGAGATCTTTTTCTGAAACAAAAGAATATTCTTTATAATCCCTAAAAAACTCCTGATACTCATGGATAATATCAGAATCAGGACTTGCAAATGCTTTTATTAATTCAGGCATCTCTTTATTTACTAAACATCCTTTATCTGTTTCAATTTCTAAACCCAAGTTATAAATACCATCCTCTTCAAACTCATAACTAAAATTCTTTTCTGTCGATATTTCACTATCATCCAAAAACCACTTATATTTTAATCCTCCAGGGAAATTATCCTCCGAAAAATTATTTATTTGCGCAGAGAATGGCACACAGCCTTCGACAAGAACATTTTCTAACTTTAAATCGGGTACTGGATTTACGATAATATTAACATAGGCTGAATCATTACACACATCATATACTTTCAGTTTAATTTTCAGATCCATTTCAGGAGTAAATGTATGATCTGGATTATCAGAGATTACATCACCATCACAACTCCATTCAATCCCCTGGCCTCCTTCACCATGAAGAGTAATTTTATCTCCTCGACAAATTGTATGATTGTCTTTATTACTTGTAATAATAGCATCTATTGTATTGTTTACATATACCATAGATTCTGCATCTGCTTTATCATCACAAACATTTACAACACTAACTGTATACTTATTAATATCCTCGGTTGGGTTAACCTCAATTTCTTGAGTAGTTTCTCCTGTACTCCATAAAAATGACTTTCCATCAGATGCCTTCAGCTTAATTTTGTCTCCCGGGCATAGCTTTGCTTCTTCAGGTTCAACTTGAGCCAAAGGTAAAATTACTTTTATAGGTTTTGTTTTACTTTGTTCCTTATCTGAATTACATCCACTTGGAACAAAACAAGAAACATCGATATCTTCAGAAGCAATAATTGTTATTTCTTTTTTCCCAGTTTCTCCGGTACTCCATTTTATATCTGATTCCTTAGCATTTGTCATTGCAGTAAAAACCACCTTTTCTCCTTGGCAAGGCGTTGGATTAGATACTTCAAGCTCCAAATCAATACCTCCAATTTCAACCTTATAAATATTCTCTTCTCTATTACTTTCACACTGATCGACAAAAGTCAATTTTAATTCCCCTGAATTCGCATCTTTACCCTCAAATTGAAAATCTTTTGACTTTCCTGACAAAGCGTTCAGAGACCACTCATATTCATATGGTGGATGCCCACCATTTAATAAAACAGAACAATTAACCTTATCATCGCACTCAACATTTAAAGTATTTGATTTAAAACTAGATAAAGGATCTGTAAATTTAAAATCTACTTTTTGATCAATGGGCTTTAAAGGCATTAATATTATCTTCTGTTCAGATTTTTTGGCATTTTCACAAATTGTAGGAGAAAAACGAATAAGCACCTCTTTCCCTTTCTCAGGTATATTCGCATTATCAGCTACAGCGATATAAGTAGATGCTTCTAATTCTCCTTTAGGTATAAATAGCTTATCTAATGAATATGCAATTTCATCATGTTTATAATCAACACCAGAAACAGCTTCACTTTTTGAATAATCCAAAGGAACTGTCAAATCTTCGGTTAAAGCTTCATTTAGTTTAAACTTCACTTTTATTTCATTACAATTCGCAATTGCATAGTCATCAGCGGCATGAATACTAGACTCTAATTCACTTTCAAGATTTCCAATATTAAAAGACCCTGCTTCTAAAAAAACTGCCGAATCAAATTTATCATCTCTATCATCACTAACTACCAATTTCATATGATATACTTTACACTTTTCTACTTTTGTTTGAGCAGTTAAAGGATGGGTATAACAATTATATTGACAATATGCTGGATTTTTAAACCGATTATTCCAGGTTAACAAATAGCAATACTCACCATCATTAGGGTTTGATTTACCTGGTGGTTCTTTTTTATAATCTGATTCATATCCACAATTAATAGTTCCAATGCCTACATATTTCTGTGTAAAAGGCACCAATGCAATATTTTTCGCTTTATTGTTCCCCCAAAATATTCCATCGATACCTTCTCCCGAAACAAAAAAACCAAAAACATCATTAAACAAAGCTCTAGTATCTCTTTTTTCTGCTTTAACAAATTTACTATACTCCTCTGATGCCCAAATATAATGGAAAGACATATTACTTGCAGAAGGCATAAAATCAAAAGTAATTACAGCAGCATCTCTTGTTTTGTTACCAGCTAAGATATTACAATCTTTATCCCCTTTACCTCCATTTCCAAAAGAGGCTCCTCCAGTATTATTTGGTCCAATGGCCTTTTCTGCCATACCGGTAGTCATAACAATGCCTCGGTTGCATCCCTGAAAATTCAAAGTTTCGCCATTTTCATAATAACCAACAGAAATAGCTTTACCAACAAAATTAATATTTGAAACTAAACCTTTCTCTTGCAACCCTCTAAGAAGGCATGTGTCTACCAAATTAATAACATCTTGCTTAGATTGCATAGCTTTAACTTTGAAAGCTTTTCCATTTTGTGCGATTAGCTTTAATGGAATTAGATTAATCGATAATGCAACAATTAAATAGTATATTTTTTTCATACGAGTGATTTAGGTTTTGTTTTTAGAGTTACTGAACTACAACAACTTTAGATTAAATCTAGATGCTTATATCTAAAGTTATTTCAATAAAAGTATGAGCTTAGTATAACTTCTAGCTCGATTAGAATTAGTAATAATATTAATTTTGACAACAAATTCTCCAGGGGCTAATTTTTTAGAACAAAAGCTACCATCCCACGAAAAATCCAGTTCTTCAGAGTAAAAAACTTGTCTTCCCCAACGATTAAAGATCCTACATTCGACACTTTTTATCCCATTGGATTCAATAGAAAAAACATCATTTATATGATCTCCGTTTGGAGAAAATGCGTTTGGTATAAAAATATAATCTTCAGAATTTTCAACCTCAACAATCAAGGAGTCTTTTGTAGAACAGCCATAATTATTTGAGGCTATCAGCATCAATTTCACATTTTCTTTGGACTTAAAAAAATGATTATACTTTGCTCCTTTCCCAAGTACTATTTTATCAACAGACCATTGATAATCGACATTGTTCAATTCAGGCAATGCAGAAAAAGTATATTCTCCTCCTTTATAAAAAGATTCATTATCACAATAAATTTCTACTTCAGGAGGAACAGATAATTCAATTAAATCAGACAAGTCAATTGTATCAGAGCAATAGCCATCTGAATCAGCAATCAACTTAAAAGAATACTCTCCTTCTTCATAAAAGACACCCTCAAATACATAGCTTGTCGACAGTAGTTCGTTTTCTACGAACCATCTACAATTATAAGCTATATCTTTAGATTGTCTTGATGCCAATTTAATTTTTGCAGGAATACAATGTTCAATTATATTCTCGTCTATCTCGACTATCAAATTTGGTTTAACTTTGATATTAAGAGTATCATATTGAATACACTTGTCATTTGCTGTAAAAATCAAGGAACATGAATTTAGGGGGGTAAAGAAAAAATCATGATTTAAAGAGAGCTCCTGATTATCCAAATACCATGCTACATTTTCACCACCAATACCTTTTAGTAGTATAGACTCTCCTTCACAAATTTCAACATCTTCACCAGCATCTATTTTAGGCTCTTTAATTACCTTGATTTTCATAGATTTACTAATCCATTCGTCACATTTATTTTTAACATGACAAGAGACAATAGTATCTGAAATAATTTTTATAGTATTTTTCTTTCCTTCGAATCCATTATTCCATTTTGAATCTATTCCATTAGTTTGAATTTCAAAACAAATTTCATCACCATAACAAGCCTCACTAATATTAGGATACATTTCTAAGAAAAGATCATCCAGCTTTAAATATGTTGTATCCCGATAGTTATTAAAACAAACATCCTCGACGGTAAGAATAATGGAACCCGATTTTTGGGCAGTAAATGAAATCGTATTTGTATTTTTCTTCTCTCCAAAAAAATCCCATACAATATTTATTGGATTATGGCCACCCGACACTTCTGCTTTGCAAATAATTTCTTCTTTACAATCAGAAAATATAGTATCATTTGAATGAATGACCTTCAAAGGAGTATTTCTTTTTATATCTACCCAAACTGTATCACGTTGACTATTCCCACACAAAGGAGTTTGATATATTACTTGTAATTCTTTCTTTTCTTTAATAAACTCATTGTTTTTAGCTTTAACTATTGTTTTAGCTTCAGTTTTATTGGCAGGTATTATTATTGTATCCAAGCAATAAATCATATTATCCTTTTCAACATCATAACCTACCTCAGCATCTCCTCCATAAAAAATAGGTATTTTATAATCTGACTTTGCAGGAAATGGCAATTGAAATTTTAATGCTACTTCATTACAGTTAAAGATTACGTCATTATCAATTTTCTTATTGGTCACTTCAGGAATCACAACCACATTACCCAGAAAAAAAGATTCTGCTTTTAAAAAAACTCCAGAATCCCAAGAAGAATCCTTTGCATCAGCCAAAGCCATCTTCAAATGATATTTTTGACATCTTTCAACCTTTTTAAAAGCCTTAAAAGGAACTGTATAAGCATTAAATTCACAAAAACTTCCACCATCTTTATTATCCTGAAAATGATTATTCCACTTAAGCAATTCACAATTCGGACCAACCATAGGTGGAGGCAAGCGAAAGTTTTCTTGCATTCCACAATGAATATTTCTTATTCCAACATCTTTATCTGTATTAGGAATTTTCGCAATATTTTCGGAGGAATAAGAAAATCCACCTTTAATTCCCTGACCACTCACAAAAAAACCAAATACATCATTATATACTTTATCTGATCCCTTTTTTGGAACATATTTATTATACTCCTCAGAAGCCCACAAATACTCAAACTGAATAAAATCTCCGACAGGAACAAAATCAAATTCAACAACTACTGCATCATTGGTAATTTCTCCGGATAATATATTGCAATCCTCATCCATTATCCCTTTTGTATCCGATTTACCGCCTGTATTACTTGATAAATTAGGACCAACAACATCTTTTACATAGCCTGTACTCAATACAATACCCCGGGAAAAACCAATACTATCGCCATAAACAAAACGGCCTATAGATTCTGGATCTCCTTTAAAACTTATATTAGACACCAAACCCTTTTCCTTTAGAGATTTTAATAATACAGTATCTATTACTGTAATAGCGTCCTTTATATTTTTGCAAGGATATACAGTAAACTTATTCTGAGCCAAAAGGCTTGAACACAACAATACATACAACAATAAAAAAAGACAAAAACTCTCTCTTTTTTCCATCAACAATAACATAAGTTGTTACATCAAAAACTCAGACTAATTTATTCACTACATAAGTTACAAAAACAGAGAGGATTAAACAAAAAAATACAAGCCATAATGGTTGATAATGACTAAAAACAAGCTTCATAAACTCCAACAAAACTGATGATAATATTCTAATATTTAAGAAAATAACTACAATCTTGTATTCAACAAAAAGTAGCTATAGTAGCTATATTATAGCTTTATTTATTTATATAAAAGAAAATCAAAATTAAGAAGGAAGTGAATTAAAGTAGGAAAAAACAAATACTGAACTTATTTAAAAACAAGCAAAAACAAAAACTCAAATAAAAAAAACAACTAAGAAAAAACACAAAACGTAAAAATTATTTCATCAAAAAGGAAATACAAAGCAAAACAAGACTTAACGAAAAAAGAAAAGTCTCATTTTGCTTTTACCATAACCTCAAAAAATTCTACTTTACAGCATGAATTAAACCTTTATAAGATCGTATAGCCCCTTCTAAATCCTTATATTCTATATAAACAGCAAATGAAGTTGCAAATTCGTTTTGATTGTCATTCAATCCACCATTCCATTTAAAATCAGGATCTTTAGTTTCATAAACTTTCTCACCCCATCGATTATATATTAAACATTTAAAATCTGTTACACTACGATGTAGGATTTGAAAATAATCGTTTAAGCCATCTCCATTGGGAGAAAAAGCATTGGGCACTTTAATTAAGGTATTATTATCAAAAGCTAGGAATTTAACCTTTGTCTCGGATTTACAACCATGATTATCTTCCGTGAAGAGTTTTAAAATCCACTCCTTTTCTTCTTTAAAATTTAAATCAACAGATGCGCCAACAAATTGCTTTCCTTCCATCGTTTCCCATGTATATGTCCAGTCTGGATTATTTTCTTCAGCATAAAACTTATATAAACGATCGCCTGTAACATAAGCTTCTTTTCGAGGTAAAATTACCGTTTCAGGATCCTTATATACTTCAACAACATCAACAATTCTCAATGAATCTACGCATCCTTTCTTTGATTTTACTTTAGCAAAAAGAGAGTATTTACCAGAACTATCAAATGAATATGAAAAGTCTTTTTTCTTTCCAATTTCATCATCTCCATAGGTCCATACCCAATTTAAAGTATCTAAATCATTTGTTTTGTTTTTTAACTTAAACGTAACAGGTTTACATCCTTTTGCTGGTGCATAATCAAAATTAAACTTTGGAAACTTTTGTATTTTAACTTTAACAGTATCAAGTGTTGTACAATAATCATATGCTTTTAATATCAAATCAAAATCTTGATCTGCTTTCAAATTAAAATTACGATCTTTTGTAAGTATTGATTTATCCATTAACCACTCAACTTTTTTACCACCAACAGCCTTAAAAAGAAGAACACTTCCTCTACAAACTATAGTATCATTACCTGCAAAAGCAATTTCATCATTCTTTACACTAACAATAACCTCATCAGATGCAACATTTCCACATTTATCAGTAACTTCAACAATATACTTTTGTTCTTTTTTGGGTGAAACTTCAATTGTTTGTGTGTCTTCTCCGGTATTCCATTTCCATGAAGTTCCTTTATTTGCAAAAAGCTTTACCTTTTGATTCGGACAAATTAAAGTATCTTTCCCTGCATCTGCTATTGGTAAAATAGCGTTTAAAACTATAATATCTTTCCCTGACATACCACAGGCATTAATTCCTTCACACCAAACACTTTTCGCTTTATCAACTTTTACAAATATTTTCTTATCTGTACTACCATCACTCCAAACGACAGAAGAAGCATTAGTTTTTGCTTCAAGTTGAATGGATTGCCCTTGACAAATCTCCAAATCAGGACCTACATCCATTTTTACAGGTTCTAATTCAACCTTTACTTCATCCTCAAAAGTAGAACCACAAGCATCTGTGATATTTAATTTTATTAATCCTGGTTTACTAGCATTAAATTTAATTTCATCGCCATTTTGCATTTCTCCCATTTTATCCCAAGTAACTGTATAAGGAGCAATACCTTTATGAGGATTAGCTTTAAAAGAAACTTCTTGCATACAGGAATATATATTTTTATCTGGCAATTCATTTCCCAAAACTTTGTTGAGTGGTTTAAAATATACTGTATCGTATTTCAGATCAGACATTACACAAATATTCTGAGGATAAACAACTATAAGTTTTTTCTTTTCTTCTCTAATATTAGCATTAATTGATGTCAGGTCTATACTAACCGTTTTCTCCCCCTTCGGAATTTTTACCTCTGTTGGCAAATGAGGAACATCAACTCCCAATCGAACATCGCCTCCATAAATAACAGGAAAACTAACATCTTTTTTCCTAACAGAATTGGTATTAAATTCAATTTTTACAGTATTACAACCCTTAATCAAAACATTACCTAATGTTTTATTCGAAGCTGTTTTTTGTACTGTTACTCCTCCTAATTTAAAAGAACCTGCCTTGAAAAAAACTCCCGAATCGTAAGAATTATCCTGTATATCTGAAATAGCCAATTTCATGCGATAAACCTTACAACTAACAACTTCGCTTTCTGCTTTTAGCGGAACTGTATAAGCATTATATTCAGGATAATTTTCGGCTCCAGCTACGCCACTAAAGTTATTATTCCAGATCAAACTACTACAGTTTGGACCTTTACCTGGTGGAGGAGTCTTATAATTAGATTCTTTACCGCAATTTACTGAATTGATACCCACATAATCTGTAGTTCCCGGAATAAGTGCAATATTTTTTGATTTATTATTATAAGTTCCCGAAATACCTTCACCACTTATAAAGAAACCAAAAACATCATTATATGAGCTCCCTACAAAATTATTATACTCTTCAGAACCGAAAAAATACTCAAACTCAACATGATCGGAAATGGGAGTAAAATCAAATTCAACTACAACAGCATCTTTTGACTTCAAACTTCCTCCTGCTAATTTTTGTAAATCATCATCTCCTTGTAGCCCCATATTTTTAGATGTAGATCCTTTTTTGTTTGGACCAACTACTGTAGATGCTAAACCTGTAGAAAAAACAATTCCACGATCAAATGAAATTTTACTTCCACCATAAAATCTTCCTACCATAGAAGGATCTCCTCGTAAAAAGCGAATATTTGATACCAGCCCCTTTTCTTTCAATCCACGCAATAATACTGTATCAACAACATTAACAACATCTTGATCAGTCTTACATGGAATCACTGTAAACGAATCGGAACTTTCTTGTCCTACAACGCATTCTAGAGCCCCAAAAAATGTTAGAATTAGAAAAATAACTTTAGATAATCTCATTTCCATTGATGTTATAAAAGGCTTAAATCTTTCCCCCGTGAGAATTCAACTATTTTTAATAGCCCTATTTTTAAGTAAAAAAAAATCGAAATATTATAATTTTATAAAACATAAAGTTTATACAAACTGTCAATTTTCAATATTACTAAAAACACATGATATTTTCAATATTTATAAGGAAAATATAAAAGGAAATAAATTACATATTGGCTATTTCATTGAAAATAAACCATTTTATTTTATCTTATATATAAAAACGAAATCCGAACAAAAGTTATAGCAATTAAGCGTTTCACTCTGTCTATATCTTATGAATAAGCTTATCCGATCAAGGTAACTTTGCATATAAAAGCTACTCTACTTTTTGACTAAGACAGCTAATGATTGTACTATAGCCCAGCGGATTTACGTCTAACATCTAGAAGGTTTTTATCAAATACCTTGGAGGTTTTTATCAAATACCTTGGAGGTTTTTATCAAATACCTTGGAGGTTTTTATTAAATACCTTGGAGGTTTTTATTAAATATCTAGGAGGTTTTTATTAAATATCTAGGAGGTTTTTATTAAAAAAAGGTAGGTGTCGCGAAATTTAAAGGTAGGAATGGTAGTGATTTAAGGTAAGAGTAGCAGCAATTGTTAGCTTTAACAAGGCTTATTCTTTGGTAAATATCAGATATAAAACAGGTACAATAATTAGAGTTAAGAAAGTTGAAAATGCTAATCCTCCGATAATAGTCCAACCCAAAGGAGCCCAAATTTGACCGCCAGTTAAAGTTAAAGGCAACATACCACCTATAGTAGTTAGAGTAGTTAATACGATAGGAGTTAAACGAGTTTTTCCTGATTCAATAACAGCCTCATGTATTGACTTACCTTGTTCACGTATCAGTCTATTTGAGTAATCAACCAAAAGAATCGAATTATTTATTACAATTCCAATCAAACTGGTCAGGCCAATAAAAGCAGTAAATGAAAAATCATTATTCGTAATCAATAATGCAACAAAAGATCCAACAATAGCCAAAGGAATAGCAGAATATATAATCAGAGGTTGCAATAAGGAGCGAAACTGCAATACAAGAATTGCAAATATAGCAATTAAAGCTATTATAGATGCAAATCCCATTGATCCAAACGACTCTTTAATTTGCTCTGTATCACCTTCCACAATTAGAGAATATCCTTCTGGCCATGAATAACTTTCCAATTGCTTTACAATTTTCTGATTAATTTCATTTGCAGAAAACCCACCTCGAACATCAGAAAGTATAGCAGCACATCTTTCCTGGTTATATCGAGTAAGTATAGCGGGGGCTTCTTCAAAGTTCACTCTTGCCATTTGATTTAAAGAAATCATTTTCCCGGATAAGGATTTCACCCAAATAGATGACAAATCACTAGGAAGATACAAGCTATCAATATCTTGACGAACTAATATATCATATTCTTTACCATTTTCATCACGAAACTTTGATATCACATTTCCTGTTACTGCCGTTCGAATCGCATAATCTATAATTGACAAAGGTACTCCCAACATCAAAGCCTTATCTTTATCAATTTCTATCTTCAAATCGGTTCTATTTTTACTTAGTTGATTATTTACATTAATAGTACCTGCAGTAGCCAACAACATATTTTCTATATCAGAAGAAATTTCACGAAGTGTTTTAATATTATCTCCTACTACCCTAAGTGTAATTGGAGCGTCAACAGGTGCTCCCTGTTGAAATTCTTGCACCTCAATTCTTGCTCCAGGAATCCATTTTAATTTTTCACGAAGCCCCTTAATTACACTTTCAAATTCATCTTCTTCATATTTATCCAATTCAACAAAAATCTGTCCTAAAGCTTCATTATAACTTAAGATCCCCTGATTATAATACACCTTTGGGAAACCATGACCAACACTTGTAGTATAATTCTTTACTGAAGGAATGGAATCGATAACTTTTTCCACAAATTGACATACTTCATTTGTATATCCTAAGCTACTACCTTTTGGTGTCTTAACTTGCACCAAAAACTCAGGTTTTTCTGCCTTAGGAAAAAAACTTTTTCTCAATCCAAATGCAAATAAGAATAAAGCTCCCACAAACAAAACCAAGGCAACAGATAAAACTAAAGATTTTCTTTTTAATGCAAAGTTCAATGTAGAATTATAAGGACCTTCAATTATTAAATCTAATTTCCTTCGGAAAAAGGATTTTTTCTCTTTATCACGTCTAATTAGCTTTGAGGTTAACAGTGGAGCCAAACTTAATGCAATAAACAAAGAAGCAATCATTACAAATATAACTGTCAAAGGCAAAGAACGAATAAAATCGCCGGTTACTCCTCCTAACATCAAAATAGGAATAAAAGCAAAAACAGTAGTAACTGTAGAACTAAAAACCGGCCATCCTACTTGAGAAGCTCCCTGAATTGCAGCCTCACGCGGGGACAATCCTTGCCGGAACATTCGTTGAACATTTTCAACAACTACGATTCCATTATCTACCAATAACCCCAAAGCAAGTACTAAACCACCAATAGAAATTTGCTGCATACCATTATCTGAAATATCCAACAAAAACAATCCTATAATTATAGATAATGGAATTGTAATCATAATTACTATGGAAGACCTTATTCCAATAGAAAGAAATATTACTACTCCAACCAAAACAATACCTTCTAGTAAATTTAGTAAGAACTGATTAATACGATGATCTACACCTACCGACTGGTCAAGAACATATTCAAGCTTAACATTAGAATCTAAATCATTCTTAAAATCAGACACTTGCTCATCAATCTGATCAAAGATTTTAAAAATATTGTATCCTTTTTTCTGAGTTGCAGAAACAAAGACAGCTCTTTTCCCATCAAATCTCCCCAGATAATTCTCGTCTTCATATGTTTGCTTAATTTTGGCTACCTGCCATAGGTAAGTTACTATTCCTTCATGATTTCCAACTATTGTATTTTTTATATCTTCAATACTTTTATACAATCCTGATGTTTGCACACTAAAACTTGCATCTTGAATTTCAATATTACCTCCAGGTATATTTAGATTACTTGACTCTATAGCCTTTAAAACCTCGTCGAAAGATATATTTCGATGAGCCATCGATTCTAAATCCAAATCGACACTTATAATTTGTTCTGGGTATGCTTCGATATCAACTCGTTTAATCCCTCTTACCTTTTCAAGTTTTCGCTTAAGCTCTTTAGACAATTTTTCCATTCTACGATAGGAAGAAGATTCAGAGATCATAGCCATCAATAATATTTTCGTATCCGTACTTTCCCACTTAAACGAATAATAATCATATAAATCTTCAGGTAAATCCTTTCGTACCGAACTCAATTTTTCTGTTATATCATCATAAGTATCTTTAAAATTGGCCTCATTATCAAATTTCACTCCAATTATTGCAAGACCTTCACTCAAGGATGATTTTATTTTTTTTATGTGATCCACTTCATTAATTGCATCCTCAATAGGTTCAGCAATTAAAGACTCCATATCATAAGGGTTAGCACCTGGATAAACTACTATAATTGAACAACCTCCCCCATCAACAGGGGGATCTTCTGATCTGGGCATAGAAAAAAACGAGTTCAATCCCAAAATCAGTAAAACAACAAAAACGATTATAGTAAATTGAATATTTTCAATTGCTAATCGGGGTAGCCTCATGATACTCTATTATTATTTATTACTTACTATTTTAAAAGCTTTATTACTTTTTAAATAACTTGCACCTTTAACAACCACTATTGATTCTGAATTCAAACCCTTTGAAATCATTAAACAACTATCAAGAATACCTCCAATATGAACAGACTTACGATATAAAGAATCTTTTATTAGTTCAAACACATATGCCTTTTTTCCGGAAATATCAAAAACAGCAGAAGGAGGAAGAAAGTAGTATTTCGTTTTAGCTTCAGGAAAAATTTGAGCAGTTCCTAAGATTCCCGTTGCAAAAGGATTATTTGCAGGATCCAGATTTAATGAAAGTTCAAACATTGCAGTATAAGGATCCGCAAAACTTCCTATTTCACTAACTTTAGCAGAGAACTGTTTATCAGGAAATGCAGAAAAATAGACACTTGCCGAATCTCCAATACGAACACGAAAAACTTCTCTATCTGGAACTCCTAATTTTAGTTTCCAATTTTCACCTTTCTGACCAAATAAAAAAACAGGATAACCCTCTCCTATTAATTCTTTAGGAAAAGCAATTTGTTTTAGAATCCAGCCATCAAAAGGAGCATAAATCTTACTATGCTTTAGATTATATTGTGCAATTTCCATATTGCTCTTTGCCACATCATAAGCAGTTTGAGCATTTTGCATTAATTCTAGAGAAATTATTGAATCCTGAAACAAACCCTTTGCTCTATCTAAATCCCTTTTTGCTTTTTGTTCTCCATTTACAGTCTGATCAAAATACAGACCTATCTCTCGAAGATTTAAAGATGCCAACGGGGTTCCCTTTTTCACATACTGCCCTTCATCAACATAAATACCTGATATGATTCCTCCTGTCTTAAAGCTCAATTTTATTTCATTCTCAGATGTAAGACGACCACTTAAGCGAATGGGATTCGCAAAAAGTTTACCTCTAACCTTCATTACCTCAATAGGTATACGCTGATCTATTGTTTCTTCCTTTTTTTCTGTACATCCAAATAAAAATATCGTCATCATAAGAACTAACAAAAATCTAGTATTCATTAATTCCACATACTTTAAGTAGAAAGGCATAGGACTTAAAAAGATTAAATTTGGAAATAATATTTTGTTTTTGAGCATTGCTCATTGTATTACGAGCATCAATAAATTCAAGGAGAGAACTCTGCCCTTGGCTGTATTTCTTTTCAATCAATTGAAATGCCTGAGAAGACAATTCAACTTCTTTTTGAGTATAATAGAGATTCTTTCTAGCCAAAATAAAATCGAAATAAGCTTCACTTACTTCCAGAGTTATTTGATTTATCAAAGCTCTTTTCTTCAACCTCAAATCAATCATCTGAAACTTTGATTGCTGCACTTGTTTGTTCTTTCTGGTTCCATCAAATAATTTCCATTGCAAAACCAAAGAGCCAAGTAGATAAACACTATTATTAGTAACATCATATTCTTCCCCCTGAATACCAGCCATACCTTGCAAACCTATAGTTGGATAAGCAGAACTTCTTTTTAATTTAATTGCTAAAGAAGAAGCCTCTATTGCATAATCTAATTGCTTTAATTCGGGTCTATTTACAGATGCTTGATTTAAATATTCTTGTTGTGACAAAAGCGCAAGACTATCTCCATTCAAAATGGATTCTTTTACAGGCATATTAACTGACCTATCTAATAATAAATTAAAATAAGATTGAGACAGATTTAATTTTTTATCTGCATCTGCAATCAGCGTATATAAATGTTTTAATTCTGTTTGAGATCTTAAAATATCTTCCTTGGTATTTTTGCCATATTTATACAAACCTTTATTTACTCTCACATTTTCGATCAACACTTTTTCCGTTTGATCTAAAATACTATAGTATTCTTTTGCAGATAAAAAATCATAATAAGCACAACGAATATCATATACTAACTTCAATTTTTCATTAATTAAAGTCAAATCCGAGACCTTGAGCATTTGTTTCTTTATTCGCTTATTTAAATTAATTAATCTATTATAAATGGGTTGCTGTAATTCAAAATAAGTATCCTGCTCTCTAGAACGAAAAATTGGAAAAGACTGATTGGGAACCTTAAGGTTTGGAAAAGGCATTCCCGGAGACACAACAGGACTAATTTGATGCAAATATGCATATACAGGATTCAATAAATCTCCTGCAGGCACTTCAAAAACACGTCCTCCATTCGCAACAGTGTAGCGTGCAAAGAATTTAATTCCAGGAAAATACCCTCTTTTAGCCTCTTGCAATTCAGCTATTGCATTTAAATACTCATTTTCTCTAATTTGAATACTAATATTTTGCTTTAATCCAAGTTGTATATACTCATCTAAAATTTCATTTTGAGCACAAGAGAATTGAATAAGAAAAACTAGTATAGATGAAATAATAATTTTAGGAATTGATTTCACCGTCATGGTTATAGCTAAATTTTGGAAAGATTATAAGTTTTTAGTAAAAAAATATCGCAGGCTTTTTTAATACTTACCATAAAGTTAAGATTTTCTTTTAATCAACTATTAATCAATCACAAAAGAATTCAATCTAAAGATTGTTTTTTAAAAAATGAATTCCGTTACTCTTTGTTACTTACATTCTATAGCTTTAATTCTTCAATACAAAACCAATTATTAAATCAACAAAGAGACTAAGCAACAATTATTTATAAAATTGAATTCTTACAAATTAGCTATGGTTTTTGATTAATTGTTAATAATTGTGAAATTGCTCCGTTATTAACAACAGACACGAGACCTTAAAACCTACATAGACTATGATTAGTTTTATTACTGCTATAATAGCTTTAATATTAGGCTATTTTATATACGGCAAATTTGTTGAGAGAATTTTTGGTGCAGATCCTAATAGGAAAACTCCCGCAATCACAAAAGCCGACGGCGTGGATTTTGTCCCCATGCCAATCCATAAAATATTCCTTATTCAATTTCTAAACATTGCAGGATTAGGGCCTATATTTGGAGCTATTGCTGGGGCTTTATGGGGACCTGTAGCTTTTTTATGGATCGTATTTGGATGTATCTTTGCAGGAGCCACTCATGATTACCTTTCTGGTATGATTTCTTTAAGACATAATGGAGCAAGTTTACCCGAAATAGTGGGTAAATATCAAGGAAAAAGCATGATGAATTTCATGCGTTTTTTTGCTGTGATTCTTCTTATTTTAGTTGGTACTGTTTTTATTAAAGGTCCAGCAACAATATTAAATGAACTCACAGGAATTAACGTTCTTATTTTAAGTGCTGCTATTTTTATATATTATATAATAGCTACTCTTGCCCCTGTGGACAAGATTATTGGTAAAATCTACCCTGTTTTTGGTCTTTCCTTATTGGTTATGGCAGTTGGATTATTTTTTGCTTTACTTTTCGGTTCTTATCATATTCCAGAAATTTCATTTGCTTCATTCACAAATATACACCCAAAGGCTGAAGAGTTTCCTATATTTCCAATGCTTTTTATTACAATTGCTTGTGGTGCAATTAGTGGTTTCCATGCTACACAGTCGCCCATGATGGCTAGATGTATGACCAATGAGAAATATGGTAGAAAAATATTTTATGGAGCAATGATTTCAGAAGGAGTTGTAGCTCTAATATGGGCTGCAATATCTATGAGTTTCTTTGGAGGCATAAAAGAACTTTCTGAAACCATGGCCATTGAGGGGCATAATGCAGCATGGGTAGTAAATGAGATTTGCTCAACCACTTTAGGAAAAATCGGTGGAATATTAGCTATTATCGGAGTTGTTGCAGCACCTATTACTTCAGGTGATACAGCCTTTCGTAGTGCTCGATTAACAATTGCTGATGCTATAGGATTTAAGCAAGAACAAATATCAAAACGTCTTATTATCTCTATTCCTTTATTTGTTATTGGACTTATATTAACTCAAGTTAATTTTGGAGTAATATGGAGATACTTTGGATGGGCAAACCAAACAATTGCCACTATAACTTTATGGACTCTGGTATTATATCTTGCAAAAGAAGGAAAGCACTACGTTTTTGTTTTAATTCCTTCAATATTTATGACAGCTGTAATTTGCACATACATCTTGGTTGCCCCAGAAGGTTTTTCTTTAGATATTGAACTAAGTTATTTAATTGGAATCGGAGCAACAGCAATAATCACATTCATTTACCTATTAGTAATAAAAAAACTAAAAGGACAATGGGAAGAAATTAATAGAGAAAAAGAAAAAGCTCCTACAATATAGAATACAATTTTGTTGTAACGCTATTTTAGGACAAGACTCTTATAAAACAAAAAAAGCTGCTCAAAAAGAAGCAGCTTTTTTCTGTTTTTCACAAAGCCTTACTTTCTGAAAAACAATTAACAAGAACAGTAACTTACATTTAAAATAGGCTTACTCAATCTAATTGATATATTTTGACAAAAGTAAAATCAATGATTGATAACATTTAAAATTTATATTGCAAATATATGCTGTAATCTAAGAATAGGAAATACCTTAATCTAGGTATTTTTTAGCTTTTATTCTTAAAACTTAATCAACAAAATCAAAATTCATTCGTTTTTCGTTGAAAACAAAAATTACTTTTTGTAATTTGAAATCCCTAAATTTGTCGGCTAAAAAAATTACTTTACACCATGAAAAAGTCAAGAGAAAACTTATTCCCTTGATATATTTCACTAGGTTAGAGGATTTTAAAATAATTATTTAGAAAATATTAATTCAAAACAAAATATAATGAGTTTAGAAATTACAGGAAGAGTAGACCAGATTCTACAAGAAGTAACTGGTGAAGGACGTAATGGCACTTGGAAAAAACAAGAGTTTGTTCTTGAAACCGAAGAGCAGTATCCAAAAAAAGTTTGTATCGAAGCTTGGGGTGATAAAACAGATATTGTTAAAAGCCTAAGTTCTGGTGAAAAAATTACTGCTTCTATAAACGTAGAATCCAGAGAATTTAATGGTCGTTGGTATACAAATGTTAGAGCTTGGAGAATTGAAAAAGTTCAAGAACAAACTCCAGGAGAAATTCCTCCTCCTCCATCTGAAGGAGATTTCCACACAAGTCCTGCTTCATCTACTCCTAGTGCAGATGAAGATCTTCCTTTCTAAACAAACTTCACAGATAATTTTTTTGTGAACAAATGAATTTAAAATGTGTATGATAAGAACAAGCCAATTTTATCATGCACATTTTTTTTAATATGCCAAACCCTTGAAAATATTAAAACTTATAATTTTTATAGGAAGTATCCTTTTTTCAAAGAAAAGAATGAGAACAATTAAAGCTAAAGAACTAAAAAAATGGATGTCTGAAAATAAGGATTTCCAACTTATAGATGTACGTAGTGAAAACGAATTTAAAGAAAAACATATTCCAGGAGCACTCTTAATTCCAATGGATCAAATTCCAAATCAACTTAAGTTAATCGAAAAAAATAAACCCATTGTAATCTATTGTCTAAGTGGTATTCGAAGTTTTAAAACTGCCTTATATCTTAAACAAGAACTGAATCTGGAAGAAGTTTATAACTTAAAAGGGGGTATTATAATGTGGTCTGCCTAATTGCTTAAGGCAAACCACATAAATATTATTATATCTTATCCAAAGACACCACGAACAAACCCGCCATCATGCGAAATAGTTTGTCCAGTAACAAAACCCGACACAGGAGAAAGCATCCATAATGCCAAAACAGCAATTTCATCTGATTCTCCAAGTCTTTTGACAGGTATCGATTCTGTAAACTTTTGTTTTGCTTCTTCTATAGAAATATGTTCATTTTCACTCTTATTCTTATAAAGACGCTGCATAGCAGCTGTATCATGTAAACCCGGAGCTAAAACATTAACTGTTATTCCTCTTTCAGCAACTTCAGAAGACAAGGTTTTTGCAAATCCTACAACAGCCATTCGTAAAGAATTACTTAAGACCAAGTTATCGATTACTTGCTTTACTGAACAACTTTCTAGAAATACAATACGTCCATAATTTTGTGGAAGCATTTTCTTTACAATAAGTTGAGCAAAATAAATTTTCCATCGAATAATTTTTTGATATGCTTCATCCCACATATCAATGGTAGTTTCTAAAGAATTACCCGCTGGGGGACCACCTCCATTAATAAAAACACCATCGATAAATCGTTCTCCTAAACAATCCATAACACGGTCGATAGTTTCAAGGCTTGTCAAATCTCCAGCTAATATTTCTGCTTGCGGAAACTTGTTCTTCAGATTTTCTAATTTCTCAATACCTCGAGCAATACATATTACTTTTGCGCCTTCGTTTAGAAGTACTTTTGCTGTAGCTTCACCAAAACCACTGGTAGCACCACAAACAACAAAAAGTTTATTTTTTATTTGAAAATCCATTTTTTACTGATTTTAATATTCGCATTCCTGCTTTGAATATTCCTCCAGTAGATTTTTTTTGTTCATCATCCCTGGCTTTATATCCCAGAGTTTTCTGAATCGTTACTAGAATATTCCTTCTGATTTTCAGAATTTCGCGGAACTTGTACAACAGGCTTTGGAAGCGGAAGACGTTTTACATCCTCTTGACGAAATTTATTTTCATTCTGTCGGTTATCCTGAGAAAAATTTCGATTTCGGTTCTGTTGATTAGAAACGCGCCTGTCGTCTCTCTTTTCATTATTACTATTATTATGCCTTGGAGGACCAAGTCTTTCATTCTTTCGATAATTGTCGTTACGCTGGAACCTTTTATTATTATCGCGGTTACCATTGCTCCTATTGCTAGGGCGACGTCTATTATCATTTTTCTTGGAGATTGGAGCATAAACAGGTCCATCATCAAATTCTGCTGGTAAAGGCAACTTAATAATCTCCATTTCAATTAATCGCTCAATACGCAAAAACTTATACTGATCAACATCATTAATCAATGTAATAGCCAGACCACTATTTTCTGCACGAGCAGTTCTTCCTACTCTATGCACATAATCTTCTGCGTCACGAGGAACATCATAGTTTATAATCAAACTGATAGAATCAATATCAATTCCTCTAGCTAAAATATCGGTTGCAACTAGGATTTGAAACTGACGATTTCGGAAAGCCAATAAACGACTCTCACGTTCTTCTTGATCTAAATCAGAATGAATACTTTTTGCATCTAAATCTTCAGAAACTAAATTTCTTACAATCTCATCAACTTTACTTTTTGTAGAAGCAAAAATAATTATTGAAGGAAGATTCTTATCTTTTATCAAACTTGATATTAGAGAAACCTTTTGATTGTCGTATGCAAGATATGCAGCTTGCAGTACATTTTGGGCAGGTTTAGATACTGCTATATTTACACTAATAGGATCTACTAAAATCTCATTGGTCAAAGTTCTTATCTTCGACGGCATTGTAGCAGAAAACATTAGTGTTTGCCTTTGCTTAGGCAAATAAGAGATCACAGAAGAAATATCTTCATAAAAACCCATATCCAGCATTCGATCTGCTTCATCAAGAATTAGATACTCTAAGTTTGAAACATCTACATAGCCCATATGCAGATGCCCTAAAATCTTTCCAGGTGTGGCTACTATAATATCTGCTCCGCTGCTTAAAGCTTTTCGTTGCATCTCCCAATCCATACCACTACCTCCACCATATACTGCAATGGAAGATAAATTAGTATAATAAGAGAAACCTTCGAGCTGTTGATCAATTTGCAAAGCCAATTCTCTTGTTGGTGCAAGCACTATGGCCTTAACCCCATCTCGATCCTTTTGCTTCATTAATTCATTAATAACAGGAAGTAAGAATGCAGCAGTTTTACCTGTACCTGTTTGAGCACAAGCTATCAAATCTCTTTTTTCTAAAATAGCAGGGATTGCTTTTTCCTGAATTGGGCTGGCTTTTTCGAACCCCATCGCCTCTATGGAGTCAACAATTTCTTGTTCAAAATTAAAATCGTGGAATTTCAAAATAAATCGCGTTTAATAAATAACGTTCTTTTCAAAAAACAAATACACTAAGTAAAAATTCAAATAATAGATAAATACAGTTACTAATAATCAAATATCATCTCTTGTTTTCTTCAATCAATTCAAACAACAAAACTAACGTAATATTCTTTTACCTGACAAAGATAAATATTTTGCAAAAAAAACATCAAAAAACAAATACTATCTTGCCGTAAGATAATCACTTATATGAATAACAAATAAAACTTGCATTTAACTGTATCATATTGTAAAATCGCAGGCATTACAAAAGTACAATAAAGATTAAAATCAAAAGTTTTAGTTATCACTGATAAAGAAGTACAATGATAATAACAAAATAAAATACAAAACTATATTTGTTACGAAAGTACTTTTTCAAAAACTTTAAACTATTGATTACTTAATCAATTGTCTTTGGGGGATATTTTTTTTATTTTAACTATAAGAATGAATTCAAAGAAAAGAATTTTAACAGGAATTATTGCAATATCTATTTCAGCAATTTTATGGGGATTTGATGGAGTTGTTTTAACACCCCGATTGTTCGACCTTGATGTTAGCTTTGTTGTGTTTATGCTGCATATTATCCCATTTGCAATAATGAACTTATTCTTTTACAAGGAATATAAAAACTTAAAAAAATTCAATACAGTCGATTGGATTACAGTAATATCAATTGCTTTATTCGGTGGTGCAATTGGCACATTGAGCATTGTAAAAGCCTTATTTCTTGTAAACTTCCAACATTTAAGCTTTGTCGTCCTACTCCAAAAGCTTCAACCTATATTTGCTATAGGCCTTGCAGCAATAATCTTAAAAGAAAAATTACATAAAAGCTTTCTTCTCTGGGCAGGTTTAGCAATAGTTGCAGGCTACTTCTTAACATTTGGTTTTGAAGCACCAACATTTACTGTAAACCAAAACACGCACAAAGCTGTATTATTTGCTCTTCTTGCAGCATTCTCTTTTGGTAGCTCAACCGTTTTCTCCAAACTTATCTTAAAGAAATACGATTTTAAAACAGCTACTTTTTTTAGATATGGAATCACTAGTTTAATTATGCTATTTATTGTTAGCTTTAATCAAAAATGGGAACAATTTCAAGTTGTACAAACTAGACATCTAATACTCTTTCTTATTATCGGATTAACTTCCGGGTCGGGAGCAATTTTCTTATATTATTTTGGATTGAAGAAAGTAAAAGCAATTATAGCAACTATATGTGAGCTTCTATTTCCACTTTCGGCTATATTCTTTGACTTCTTCGTAAATAATAATTCATTAAACACAATTCAGTGGATTAGTGCAATTATAATGGTTTATTCCATTATTCAATTGAATGTAAATAACACAAAAAAGATTCAGCAGAAAAATAAACAACTGAGCTTTACAAAAACAAATAAGGCTGTCCAAAAATAAATGAACAGCCCCTATTTCTATTTAAAATTTATTTCTAATTCTAATCTTCGTCTTCAAGACTTTGAAAAAATTCATCAACTAGTCCAATGGCTTTATCAAAATCGGTAGTATTTACAAACATTCTTGCACCATCCTCTTGCGATCCTGACACCCATCCTGCACGTAAACTTGATTCATACGAATCTTCAATCATCGTAGGAATATTGTTTTCATTTAAATATGCTTCAAGGTAATTTGCTTGAATTACAGAACCTGTAAAAATCAATTTGAAATCTTCTTTTCCCATAAAGTTTTTTATTAGAGATGAAATAGTTTATATTTTCGAAAGAAAAGATTCTCAACACAATTTTTTCTAGATAGGAAGTACGGAAAACTTTTCTTATGTTAATATACTACAAATATTAGTCCAAAGCAAGGTTTTGTGGTGTAATTATTGAAATCTGGATAAAAAATAAGGTGTGAAACTTGAGATTTGGACAAACAAAAGGTTTTACATACCTTAGCCTATACAAGCTCTGCTTCTCACAGAGATGTTTTCTGATACCAAAACTCTACTCGTAACAACAAGAAAACCAACATCTTTAACTATGGAAATTCATTACTTTTCAAAGAAACAAGCTAAAACTCCACACTCTTTTGAACCTTTTTATATGCGTTATAATTTCCTTTGGGCCGACCGAAGCTATTATAATTGCCATTTAAGTTTATGCCTTGCCATATATCAGGAACTTCAAAATATGAATACTAATGAAATGATAAAAGCCATAAATTTATTGGACAAAAATGATCCTTATGCTTTTCAAAAAGATTCAAAAGAATGGAGAAATTTACTTGCTCATTTAGAAAAGTTTCCTGAAGAAATTCATGAGCACCCCACTTCTCAAAGCAAACAGAATCATATTAATGATTTACAAAAAGTGCTGATTGACGAAGGAAAAACATTAAGAGAAGGTCTTGAAAATTATATAAACTTCTATATCGACAAATACAAAGCTGGTAATATTTTAAATTTACTATCTGTAGGAAAAACACTTAATATTAATTACTCTTTGCAAGATTACTTCGAACATAGTTCAGAACTATCAATACTTAGTAAAATTGGAAGCACCATAAGCTCTCCAAATAAAATGCTTTTCCTTGACTACAAAAAAATTGAATCTAATATCCCCTCTTTAATTTTTGATGAAATACAGTCCTATTACAATCTGGAAAAAAGCTATAATTATCCTCTATTTTCACTTCCAATAATCAAAAACATTACAACTCAGGAATTAAAAATTATAAGAAGAAATCTACTATCAGCATTCTCCAATCTAAAAAACAAACTCTGCGACTTTAAAAAAGAAATTGTATCTATGGATTACCAAAAAGATTACGACTTTTTTATGCAGTATTATAACCATAACTTCATCCCAGAATGGTGTAATCTTCAAGGGAATATTAATAACGATACTATCCTTGCAAAATATTTCGAAATTAACAAAAGTCAATCTCAATCAAATCTCACTCTATGTATAACTCTAAATATATTGCCATTAAAAGGTCTTATTAGGTATTTTCATGAAATGAAAATTATAAAAAATAATCATGGTGACTTTATAAGAAGTATACTTCCAAACTCCTATCATGACGACACTCCAATCCCATTCCTTTGCCTTACTTTTGGCACCATTGAATGGAATAAGGATCTAAGCCCTTAGAAAGATATTTCATGCACAAAAAGCTCCCGAAGGACTCCGGGAGCTACAGATGATTGTTAAACACAATAAATACAGAAACTTATTTTAGTCTTTTCTATACAAGAATAATCGCAATAATAAAATTGCAATAAAATAAGCTCTGTAAATAATTAAAATATTTATCTAGAATACAACCTTGCCCCATGGAATTTGGCTTTTAAGTGCCTTACAAATCGAATTCAAAAATCAAATTTAAACCTTCTATTTATACAAAAAAAACAAAAAGAACATCGTTTATTAAACAAGTGCATTTGTTTATCTAAGATATACTCCTATTGAGGTAAAGAAATTACATATAAGTTTATGTATCGGACTTATTCATTATTTTATCAAAATAACAATTCACATAACAAAAACAGGCAGGAAAAACCTGCCTGATAAAATATCTTAAAATCATAATGCTAAGTATAGTATAAGCAATATGCTAAATTTACTAAATCTTATGAATCACTTACCTCTTTTTTAAACAAATACTGCATACGCCACCATGTAAGGACAAAAATAACAAGTGATAATCCCAACATATGAAGAATATGCCCTTGAACACTTGCAAAATCAGCTCCCATGGTAACAATTTGCTGCATAGCCAAAAAGAAAGGTGTACTTGGTAAAATTGCTGCCATCCATTGAATTATTTCAGGCATCTCGGATAATGGCCATGAATATCCTGTTGAAAGAAAGAACGGATAGGATGTAAATGCTACAAAAATCATCCAGAATGACTGTGTTCTAAAAAAGGATCCCATCAATAATCCAAAATTGGAAATTGTAAAAACAAATATTAAGAACATAAAAAATAATATCCCAAAAGATCCTCGCATTGGAACATCAAAAACCTGAAAAATAACACCACAAAACAATAATGAATAAGCCAAATACAGAAAATAATAAAAGGCCGATTTTCCAAGTATTGCTTTTAATGCCGACCCTCCACTTAAATCTTTCAACACTCCTATTTTATATCGCTCTTTTGTTAAACTAATACTTTGCCCAATTCCCATAAATAAGGTTTGATGCAAAATCAACAGAAAAACCGCTGGCAATAAGAAATCACCATAGGATATTGCAGGATTATATAATGTTCGTATTACAGGCTGAATAGGCAAGGCTTTGTTTTTGGCTCCTTCAAGAGGCAAGCCTTTTGCTGTAAAATACTTAATCCTCACTCCTGCACCCATAGTCATACTCACCTCATTTATTGCTTGCAGTAATTCATTTGCAGGCAAAAAGCGTGTAGTATTTAAATAGGCCATTATGGTTCCTCCTTTACCCTTCTTTAAATTCTTCTCAAATCCATTTGGGATATATAAAAAACCATAATTATCAAAAGAATTCAACGCTGTTAAAGCATCTTCATAATTAGAAAAACTTTCTGATATGTGAGCCTTCGGACTTGCATCTACAAAACGAGTTAATGTTCTGGAGGTTTCTGTACCATCAAGATCAACAATTCCCATTGGAGTTTCCTGAATATTCTTTTTTTCATAAACTGATCCAACAAAAAAAGCATAGACAATAGGTCCAAGAAAAAGAGTCATTATTATCGCAAATTCCTTGGATATAATAGACATCTCACCTTTCATTATCTTAACTAAACTCCTCATGATTGCATTCCTCCTTCCATTGAAATTCCACGAAGTGCTTTACGAGTTCTTATATATAAAGGTATAATTGTTCCAACAAAACCCACCAACACAAAAATCAGCAAACCTCTAACCTCAGGCAAAGAAGCTGAAAAAGGCAAGCCCATTTGTGATAGTTTAAAAAATCCATCTAGGAAATGAGTATAAGGAATCAAATATGCATAGATCTGATCAAAAAAAGGCATTCCATAAATCGGAAAAGTAAACCCACTAAATATAAAGGCAGGTGAATTATAGAAAAAAGCAAAATCCAAAGCCATTACATCTTTCTTAAAAATTGAAGAAAGCATCATTCCTAAACTAAATGATGCCAGAACAAAAATCTCTACAAAAAAGAATACCGAAAGAAGGCTACCTTCAATATGAATACCAAAGATTGGATACAATACCATAAATACAAATACTACAAGTACACTACTTAAGATAAAGTATGGAATCAGCTTCCCAAAAAACATAAGTACCACATTCCCTTTGGCTTAAGTAGTGTACTTGTA
>JBGRQE010000013.1:0-61015 GCA_041725955.1 Bacteroidales bacterium | reverse complement strand
CTCATTTTAATTTAAAGAAATGAAAAAGTCAAAGTTATTTTGATTAAGTAGCTTGCTTTTGTCTGTATATATAATGATAGAATTAGAAACTCAGCATAATCCATTAATTAAATAATAAGCAGACTGTCTGTTAATCTACAGACAGCCTGCTTATTTTTCAAACCCCAAAACATGAAAAAGACATCTATACTCTTATTATTATTTCTATTCTCTCAAATCCTCTTTGCACAAAAAAACTGGCCAAAAACATATTATAAAGACAAAAATATTTCAATAGAAACTCTAGACGAATCCTATGACGGAGGTTACAGCCTTAGTGGATGGTTTGGATGGAGCAGACCTGAATATTGTTGGCTCAAAAAAGTGGATATTAACGGCAATGAACTTTGGAATAAAATTATTGGAGGCAATAATACCTGCACCTATATTCTGGGACATAAAGAATGTGAAAACGGAGATATATACCTATACGGGGGTACCGATCTTATGGATCCTACAAGCGATCCGGTAGTTATTAAATTAAATGCCTGCGGCGATATTATTTGGGGAAGAATATTTCATGTTCCATACAAAAAAAATTATTGCGCTGTAAAACTATTGCTTAAAAATAATCAGGATGGATGTATTGTATGTATACGATACCCAGAAGGGACGGATGATAAAAGAGTTGGATTAATGAGTCTGGATAATAATGGAAATATTGAATGGAAAGGCAACTTCCCTACCAAAGAAGAGTTCTGGAGTGAAGATATTCAAGATGCAGATATAAATGATAATGGGGATATTATTGTTTGTGGCAGAACCTATTGGCCAGAAAAAAGTGCTAATAAAGATTGGCTTAAAGCATTTCACTTTATGGTGAATAAAGACGGGGAAATATTATGGCAAAACGCTGTAGATCCTGATTTTTTTATGCTTGGAGAAGGAAGAACTTATTCTTCATTAATTGTAAAATTTGGAAAAAACGGTAATATTTACAGCTCTATATTGCGGGAGTTTAATAATACAAATTTAAGACCTTATCTCTATCAAATAGATCCAAGCGGAAAAATAGTAAATAACTTTCATATTAAAAAAGAAGCATACAGATCAAGTCTACGTGACTTTGAATTCCTTCCCCAAATAGAAAATCAACCTCAGGAGTTTATCGGAAACCTTACTGCTATTATAGAAGAATTTAAATCGCCTGAGGATATAAAGACCAGAATTCAAATGGATTATAAATTGCAGGAGAAACAAAGAAAGGAAACTCCTGATGGACATAGCTATGCCATAAAATTCAACAGCAAAGGAGAGATTTTAAAGGAAGTAGAAATTGGCGAACGCCTTGCAGATGTAATTAAAACCCACGACAATAAATACCTGTTTTATACCTGCCCCTATCCCGGAGAAAAGAAAAATGCAGATGCCTGGCTCTATAAATTCAATGATAAACTGGAACCAGATACACTTTATACGCAGGCCAGAGAATACGACTATCTATGCAAGGGAAATATCAATCAAGACACCATATTTATTGCAAGCATGTCGGTGGTAGATTTGGAAGAAATAGAACAAAACACAAAAAATAAAGCTCTAAGTATTTATCCAAATCCTGCCCGGGGGATGGTAAATATAAAGCTCCCAAAATTTATCGAAAAGCAGGAAAGTATTCAGGGAGTAAAAATACAACAGCAGATTTTTAACTATCATAAAAACACATCCCTGGAAATTGTCGATATCAACGGTAAGATTATTTACTCTCAGGCAATTGAACAGCAACAAAACCAAATTCAGATTAACACCTCAAATTGGCAAAAGGGAATATACCTGGTTAGGCTTCTACAGAGCGGTGATATTATCTGCAAGGGTAAATTGATTTGCGAGTGAGGCTAACATCCAGCCCATCTGTCAGATTCTTTAGAATTTGACAGATGTAGCTTCTCACTGCCTCAAGTTATCATTTTGACTGCCTCGGCGGATCATTCCCACGAGCTCAGCGGGTCGTTGGCAGTAACTCAGCGGGTCGTTGGCAGTAGCTCAGATTGTCATTCCCACTAGCTCAGATTGTCATTCCCACTGGCTCAAATTGCCATTCCCACTAGCTCAGATTGCCGTTCCCACTGGCTCAGATTGCCGTTCCCACTGGCTTGCTTAGATTTCGATAATCAGATTTCGAATTTCGAACTCCAGAAAGGGAAAGCTAAATCCCCAATCATTTAAGCCTTTTCACATGTCCATTCTCGGAATACTCCACTCCCGAAACACCTATTCCCCCTTGAAACACGGGTCCATACTGAGGCAGCAAACATCTGGAATTCCACAACAACTTATCTTTATACACAATCTTCACATTCGAATTTAAGGGAACTCTATAGAATATGCCATCATTCTCTTTTGCAGAAGTATTGCCAAGCAGTTTATGTAAATTATCCATTCCCGACAAGTCGATATGCATAAGCAATGGTTCTCCTTTTGAGCTTCCATGCTCTACTATTCCAAATTTGTTTGAAAAGCGACATACTTCAAACTTCTTTTCCTTTTTCGGCACAAAATATATATGATGAACTTCTTGAGATTCGATTATTGCTCCGCGAAATAAATCAAGATATTCAGAAATTGCCCGATCTAATCGTTTATCCATATAGGCCAATGCTTCTTTACTGTAGGCAACATCTAAATCGCCCGATATTAAGTCGAGCTGACTCATTCGTAAGCGTTCAATCTTTTCAACAATCTTTTGAGCTAAATCCTTATCCGATATCTTAGCGAAAGACTTAAAATGAGAGACCAAAGTTTTTTCTTTATTTCCGACACAGATCTTACGAATCACCGAATCGGTAGAAGGCTTTAATGATCTGAAACCACTAGCTCGAAGATCGGTTCTATTTATTCTTTGTGGAAGCACTTTGCTTTTATTCTTCTTCAAATCGGACAAACTCTCTATTCCCTGAAAAGTTCCATTGTTGTTAAACACAAACTCTACCTGATTTTCTTTAGATTGCTTTTGATCTAAGGCAATAATATACGAAGCCTCTGGATCGGGTTCAACATCTTCGGTAACCGAAATATCTGCAATCTGATAGTTTTCATAATCGTAAGAAACCACATCTTTCAAACCAAGCAATTCTTCGGCAAAGTCGGCAAAAGGACCTCTTAAATGCTTACGTTTTAGCACAACAACATCAATTTGAAACACTGTCTGCGGCAGAGAATATACTAATCCTGTAGTTTTCTTTGATTTTTCGGCTTGTATCGGATACACCTTATATTGCGAAAAGACATCGATAGCATACAATAAGAATAGAGCCACAAGCCCAATAGATATAAATAACTTTTTCATTCGTATATAATTTTTTGTCGGACAGAACTCTATCTTTAAAGCCATCATTCCCATACATAAAACAATAATCAATGGCCAGCAAGGGGTTCTTCCAAACACGATAAAATACAATAAACACTACCAAATATATATAAAAAAGAGGGAAAAATAAAAATCAAAATCCTTATCCTCCCCTCTCTATATCTGTAATACGGCAATTATTCACATTGAATTAATGCCTTACTATTATTTCATAAAAAGCAATTCTCTATACTTAGGCAATGGCCATAATTCATCATCAACCATTAACTCCAAATAATCAACAGCCTTACGAATTACATCAAGAAACGGACGAACAGTCTTGGCATAAGCATATGCCTTTTCTTCGGTAGTTGGTAAAACGTTTGCCTTTTTACGGGCCTCAATCATTTCTTCAACATTGTTCTTGATGCTTTCGATATGCAATGAAATGGTTTTGATATTTTGAATTTGACTTTGCGCCAATTGCGAAAAAGTCTTCTCATCTAAAACATCTCTTAAACCCTGAGCATTCTTGATCAATACGTTCTGATACTTAATGGCAGTAGGAACAATATGATTTATGGCCATATCTCCCATTAAACGCGATTCGATTTGAATGGTTTTGGTAAATGATTCCATCATAATTTCATATCGTGCTCTTAACTCAGTAGAATTAAACACTTCATGTTTGGTAAACAAATCGCAAACATTTTCGTGTTTAATCACTTGCATCGCATCATAAGTATCGGCATGATTAGATAAACCACGCTTTTTGGCCTCTTCTACCCACTCTTCGGAATAGTTATTTCCTTCAAATCGAATACGACGAGAATCTACACTAAATTCCTGAATGGTTTCGAAGATGGCAGTTTCTTTCTTGGCTCCTTCCTCGATTTTAGCTTCTACATTATTGTTGAATTGAACCAAAGCATCGGCAATTATTGTATTTAGAACAAACATCGGACTAGCAGGATTCATAGTCGATCCAACAGCTCTAAATTCAAACTTATTACCAGTAAATGCAAATGGAGATGTTCTGTTTCTATCGGTGTTATCAAGCAAAATTTCAGGAATCATGGCTATATCCAAATTTCCACCTGACTGAGGTTGAGAAACAAACTCTTCTCTACTCTTTGCTTTTTCGATATCATTTAAAGTCTTTGTAAGCTGAGAACCAATAAATACCGACATAATTGCAGGAGGTGCTTCATGACCACCCAAGCGAAGATCGTTACTTGCAGAAGCAATACTGGCACGAAGAATTTCCTCATGATCATTTACAGCCTTAAGCACAGAAACCAAGAATGCAAGGAAACGCATATTCGACTTCTCTGTTTTTCCGGGAGTAAGTAGGTTAATCTTACCATCGGCTGCCAACGACCAGTTATTATGCTTACCAGAACCATTAATTCCGGCATAAGGTTTCTCTTGCATAAGAGCAACATAATGATGCTTACGTGCAATCTTTTGAATCAAATGCATCAACAACAGATTGTGATCTACTGCCACATTCACTTCCTCGTAAATAGGTGCACACTCAAACTGACTTGGGGCCACCTCATTATGACGGGTCTTTAATGGAATACCCAACTTATGGGCTTCAATTTCCAAGTCTTTCATAAAGTCGACAGTACGCTCATGAATAGCACCAAAGTAGTGGTCAGACATTTGCTGATCTTTTGCAGAAGCGTGCCCAAACAAGGTGCGTCCTACAAGAGTAAGATCGGGGCGAGCGGTGCAAATTGCGGCATCAACCAAAAAATACTCTTGCTCCCACCCTAATGTTGGTTTTACAACTTTGATTTCAGGAGAAAACAACTTTGCCACCTTTAATGCAGCTCTGTCAACGGCTTCAACAGAACGTAATACCGGGGTTTTAAAATCCAAACATTCTCCTGTATAAGCAACAAAAACCGTAGGAATACATAAGGTGTTATCTACAATAAATGCCGGAGAAGTAGGATCCCATGCAGTATAACCACGAGCCTCAAAAGTGTTTCGGATTCCTCCATTTGGAAAACTAGAAGCATCAGGTTCTTGCTGAATCAAAGATTCACCTTGAAACTCAACAATAGCTTTATTCTTCTTCAATCCAAGAAAAGAATCATGCTTCTCGGCGGTGGTACCGGTTAAAGGTTGAAACCAATGTGTATAATGTGAAGCTCCGTTTTTTATAGCCCAGGATTTCATACCTGAAGCTACCTGATCGGCAATCTTCCGATCAATTCGAATGCCTTTTTCAATATCGGCCATCACAGCATCAAAAGCTTCTGGTGGAAGCCACTCCATCATAGTTTCGATGTTAAAAGTAAGACTACCGTAATAGTCAGAGACCCTTTCGGAAGGAAAAGAAACATCAACTCTTTTTCTTTCCAGAACCTTTTCGATTGCTCTAAATCTAAAATTCTTCATGATTTTCTAAATGATATATTTTTCGGGATTTGTTTCTGAATACAAACATAAATAAGTAGGTAATCGCTCCATTAAGTATCAATAATTCAAAACCAAAGTTATATTGAAGATAATTGGATGAATACCATTTAATAATATAACTGAGAATAGGTGCTAGTATAGCTATATAAGGAATAATCTTATCATTTATTTTATAATTACAAAACAATCCAAAGGCAAAAAATCCCAATAGAGGTCCGTATGTATAACCCGCAACAGTGAAAATACTGGAAATCACTGCTTCATTATTAATCTCTTTAAATAATACCATCAAAGCAATCAGAAAGGTAGAAATTCCAAGATGAACAAGCATTCTACTTCTTTGCTTATATAAATCGCTTCTTTTCCATTTCTCCATATCCAACATATCGATACAGAAAGAAGTCGTCAGAGCAGTAATTGCACTATCTGCACTGGAATAAGCTGCAGAAACCAGTCCGATAACAAAGACTGCAGCAGCAATAGGTCCCAAACTCTCCAATGCAATTAGAGGAAAAATATGATCTGTTTTTGATGGAATCTGAATCCCACTTTGTTCGGCATAGTAATATAGAAGCACTCCCAAAACCAGGAAGATAAAATTCACAACAACAAGAACCATACTCAAAGCAAACATATTCTTCTGAGCATCTTTCAATGATTTACAGCTTAAGTTCTTTTGCATCATATCCTGATCCAGACCAGTCATTACAATAGCTATAAACATTCCGCTAAAAAACTGCTTCAAGAAATGCTGGTTATGCCCCCAGTCAGATACAATCATATCAGAATAACTGCTACTGGAAACCACATTGGCCAATCCACTCCATTCCAAACCCAATCCTTGCTTTATATAATATATAGACAGAAAAACTGCCAAAAGCATAAAGGTAGTTTGAAGAGTATCTGTAAAAACTATAGTACGTATCCCGCCCTTAATCGAATACAAAAGAATAAGAAGAATAAAGAGAGTAACTACAGCCACAAAAGGCAAATCATACTGACCAAAAACAAAAAGCTGAAGCACCTCAACCACTATAAACATTCGAAAGGCGGCACCAATAAACCTAGATAACAGAAAGAAAAATGCTCCGGTTTTATAGGTCCAAAAGCCAAATCTCTTCTCGAGATATGTATATATAGAAGTTAGCTTCATGCGATAATACAGGGGCAGCAACACCCCTATAATTGTAAGATAACCAAATATGTAACCGAAAACCACCATCATATAAGAAAAGCCACTACTCCCCACCCATCCAGGAACAGAAATAAAGGTAACTCCCGAAAGTGAAGTTCCAATCATTCCATAGGCAACCAAATACCATGGCGATTTTCTGTTACCAACAAAATAGGTTGAGTTTGTTGCTTTACGTGATGTAATCCATGCTATAAAAAATAAAAAAAGGGTATATACCCCAAAATAGATTAAACTTAGGTTTTCGGTCACTGTAATGTATTTAATTCTTATTTCAAATATTCAGCAAATTCAATTAGTCGATCAAAATGTAAATCAGACATAGCCAAAGCTTGCTTACTATAATCTGAGTCTGATTTAATAAAAACTGAAAACATTCCCGCATTTTTTGCAAACTCCATATCCGATAAGGAATCACCCACCATTATAGACTTCTTCAAATCTATTTCAGGAAACTCCTCTTTAGCTTGCAATGCCATACCTGGCCTAGGTTTTCTATAATTACTATTCTCTGACTTTAGTGCAGGACAGTGAAAAACACGATCGATATGCCCACCATTATTCTTGATTTCTTCAAGCATAAAAGTATGAACCTTCTGAAGATCTTGTTCTGTCATCCAACCTTTACCAATTCCTTGTTGATTTGTAACTATAAAGACCCGTGAAAACATTGTCGGAAAAAACGAAATTGCATCCTTTACCCCTTTCAAAAACTGAAACTCATCAATCTTTTTCACATAATCGTCTGGAATTCTTTTATTGATTACTCCATCACGATCCAAAAATAATGTCCACGTAGAATCAATTTGAGTTTTTTCAAACATTCTATACAATTTAAATCATTTACTTATTTTGAGGAAACATATCACTTTCGATAAGCTCACATAAGATGTGCCCTAATAGAATGTGCGATTCTTGAATTCTTGGAGTATCCATGGAAGGAACATTAATCAAAAAGTCTGCATAATCTTTCATTGCTCCACCAGTTTCACCAGTAAAAGCAGCACATTTCATATTCAGATTCTTTGCTGCATCAAAAGCCTTTATTATATTCTTTGAATTTCCAGAGGTAGAAATTCCAATCAATATATCATTTTCTTTACCGGTAGCCTTTACCATTCTGGCATAAACCTCATCATAAGAATAGTCATTTGCTACGGCAGTAAGATATGAAGTATTTACATGTAAAGCTTCTGATGCTAAAGGTGGACGATCATAATAAAAACGACCTGATAACTCTGCAGATAAATGTTGGGCATCGGCAGCACTACCTCCATTACCACAAAATAGTACTTTTCCGCCATTCTTTAAGCTCTCGACACAAGCATCAGCAAGTTTTCTTAAAATGGCTTGCAGTACTTCATTTTCAGCAATTTTCTTTTTTACTTCAATAGATTCTAAAATAGATTCACGTATTCTCATAATTATATTTTCAAAGTAATCGAGACAAAAATAATGCAATTAAAATTGCAAGACAAAACAATAATAAAACACCATCAAATAAAACGACATAAAAATCGAAGAGATCATATAAACAAGAGAATAAATTACACACTATATTCAATTATTTCACTCCTAAATCGAACCTTTTCATGTTAAATTACATTAAATTAAGATAAAAAAACATAATTAAATTGTTTTACAAGAGTCACAATGTCTTTTTCTTAAACTACAAACACAGAAATTATGGAAGAACTAAAGCAGCTATGGGGAAAAGATTCATTCGACAATGAAATTTATCTTTTTGAATTAAGAAACAATAAAAAGGAAAGTGTTTTTTTATCAAATCTTGGTGCCCGGATTGTTGGAATCCAGACGATGGATCAATTTGGTAACATTGACGAAATTACCTTAGGATATAATCACTGGAATTACTATTTAACGGCCTGTGATTATTTTGGCGCTACTATTGGAAGAACAGCCAATCGTACAAAAAACGGAATGCTTCAAATAGGAGAAAAAGAATATCAACTTACAAGAAATCAAGATGGTCATCATCTTCATGGAGGGAATTTACGATTCAGCAGAAAGATATGGTCAACAGGAAAGCAAACCTCTAACTCAATAGAGTTTCTATTGGAATCAAAAGATAAAGAAGAAGGCTATCCAGGTAATTTAAAAGTTAAAGTAACTTATTCATGGGATAATACCAGTGCACTTACCATAAAATACGAATATTTCGCAGACCAAGATACAGTAGTTAACTTAACCAATCATGCCTACTTTAATTTAAATGGAGAAGGAAAAGGAAAAATCCATAATCACCTTTTACAAGTTGCATCAAATGAAATCCTGGAAAGTAATAAAGATCTGATTGTAACAGGCAAAATAATTCCTATTAAGAATACTCCCTTCGATTTTTCAGAGCCAAAAGAAATTGGTGAATCTATAAATGATGATGATCAGTACTTAAATAATGGAAATGGTTACGATCATTTTTGGTTATTTAATAAGGATAGAAACTACACAAAAAAGATACTTACCCTTACTTCTCAGAAGACAGGAAGAATATTAGATGTATATACCGATTATCAGGGGGTTCAGATATATTCTTGCAATTATATGGACAGTATAGTGCCTGGAAGAACTGGAAAAAGATACTTACATAGAAATGCAGTTTGTATTGAACCCAGCTATTGCCCCAATAATTTTAAAAACCCAAACTATGAAACGGCTCTAATAAAGGCAGGTAAAAAGAAAAGTCATTTTATCTCATTACATTTTTCGACAAGACAAACACCTTCAGATAATGCTTGATTTAAAAGAAACTGTTTCTAAAAAGTTTTACCAATTATTTGGTAAAGACTGTAGTATATATTCTTCCCCTGCCAAGGTTAATATAATTGGAGAACATACCGACTATAATCAAGGACTTGTTCTTCCTTTTACTATTGATAAGTCAATGATCTTAGCTATCCAACCCATAAATAAAAACTCAATTACTATTCACTCATTAAACTACAATGAAACTATTCAGCTAAGTCTTGATTCTGATATAAACAAATTACCACTATGGGGTAAATATATTTATGGATTAATTCAAGAGATTTACAATAAGACCCATCTAAATTTTGGATTTAATGCTGTTGTAGGAAGTGATATACCCATTCAAGCCGGACTATCTTCTTCGGCAGCATTAGAAACTGTTGTCGCTTTTGCAATAAACGACATTTTCCAACTTGAACTTTCATCTGTACAGCTAGCTCGAATTGGGCAACTGGCAGAAAATAATCATATTGGAATCAGAAGTGGACTTATGGACCAATTCTCATGTCTTATTGGGAAGAAAGATTACTTTTTCTCTCTAGATTGTAAAAATATGAGCTATGAATATCACCCCTTAGATCTAGATGAATATACTTTTGCAGTTATTAATCCAAATTACAAAGATCCTAAAGCTTCAATAAGGTATAACAAGAGAAAGAAACAATGTGAAGACGCTGTATTTTATATTCAAAAAACATTTCCTGAAGTAAGCTCTTTAAGAGAAGTAAAAATTGAATATCTGCAAGAACTTCAAGATTATATGGATAATACTCTTTTCCAGAGAACAAAATTTATTTTAGAAGAGAATCAAAGAGTTGAGAAAGCAACGAAAGCAATTGTAAATAAAGACTTTCAAAAGCTAGGTCATTTACTTAATGACTCACACCTAGGAATAGAAAATTTATTTAATGCAAGTACAACCTTGGTAGATAATATTTTTGAAATAAACACAAACATTTCTTATGTGCTTGGAAGTAGAATAATTGGAGGAGGTTTTGGTGGTTGTATTCTCAGCTTATTAAAAAACAAAGACCTAGAAGAATATAAAAAGAAAATACTAAAAGAGTTTTATTCAGTATCAAATAATAAATTAGAAATAGCTAAAATAGCTAGTTCTGGTTGTACTTCAAAGCTAACTTAATAATTACTAACCTGAGCCGACTTCTTTTTAACCAATTGCTTATAGATAAAAAAACCAAATAGAAAAACAAAGAATGACATAAAACCAACTACCATTAGCTCAGAATCATAGTTCAAATCTCCATCAAGCTCTTTATCTAAATCTGAATTTGAATACATCAATACAAATCCAAGAAATAAAGTCATTAAATAAATACCAATATTTTTTATAGTATTTAAAGCTCCAAATGCAGTACCCAATAATTCCATCTCTACTAATTTCGGCACTAATGATTGAATACTACTAGTGATACATGCAACACCAAATAACAAAGCTATCATTGGAATAATAGGATTTAATCCACTCAACATAAAAAGCATCATTCCTAAGAAAAACAAAAATGACCCAAAAAATAATAACTTCCCTGAAGAGAAACCTTTATCGAGTATATATCCCATAATAGGGCTTAAGAATGCTGTAGAAAGAATAAAACCAGAGAAATAAAGCCCTCCCTCAACTCCTGTAAAATGATATCTATTTCTTAATAAATCAGAGCCAAACAACACAAATGGATAAAACACTCCATTAAACACCAAATAAAAAAAGAATATAAGTAAAAAAGATCGCTTCGTAAAAAGCTTACCTAAAAAGCTAAATTTAAATTTCTTTTTAGAAGATTTAGAAATATGCTTACCTAGTTTCTTTTCATAAAAAATCAAATAACAAATCAGTATTAAATAACTAATAAGAATCAAGGAAAAGCCAATCCACAAAGGAAACTTCCATCCATAGTGAGCAAAGATTATCGGACTAACTAAAAAAGCAAGAGAATCACCTAATTTTATAGAAGAAGATCTTAAGGTAAGTGCTGTAGTTACATTACCACCTCTAAACCAAACAGCAATAAGCTTTGAAACAGAAACCCTTACCACTAAAGAACCTAAACCAAAGATAAAGAAACCAAAGGCCATTAATTTAACTGCAGGATCACATGTATCCCAAAAAGAATTGAAAAAATTGAAAACAAAACCACTATGTCTAAAATGATCTGAAATTGCATAGGCAGAAATAAATGCACCACACAACATCAAACTTGAAAATAGTATTAGTGTAAAATAAACACCAAACTTATCCAATATAATTCCACCAATAAACCCAATTAAAAGTAAAAGACCCGGTAATGATCTTGAAGCAAGAATAAAACTAAAATCGTAAGAATTAGCCATCAACAACTCAGCCAATTCTTTTTTTAAGGGCACAATAGCATTAGAAAAAAAACCTAAAGTCAATGCAACAAGAGCAAACAAAAAAAATACAAACCACCTTTGAGGAATTTTAGCTTCTGTCATTGGAAGTATTTTTTGACAAAACAGGAAAGTTATAAATATCTATACACAAAGATATTAGGATTTTATCAAAGTAATCCCATTTATTTCCAATAAAATACTTCCAACGAATAAATTAATTCTTCAATATTGATTCAGCATAATTTTTCCAACTTCTTTGAGAAGCAAATTCACGAACATTTTCACGATCTATTTTACTTTCTATAGAAGCTTCCATAACTCTCACCATATCATCTATATCAGATTGCTTAGCCCAAAAACCATTAAAACCATCATCGACCATTTCCTCCAAATGATCAATTTTAGTTACCAATAAAGGCATATTAAAATTGTATGCTATAGATCCGACCCCTGAAGGACTTGCCTTATCATAAAATAAGACTAAAGAATCACTAACTTGGAAATATTTATAAACATCCTCATTAGGAACGAATTCATTAACAAGATGAACCTTTTTATGCAAATTATACTTATCCAGTAATTCTAGTGGCTTGTAAGTGCGTTCATCATCCGTTTTATTAAGAAAAATACTCTTGGCCAATCCAAACAAAGCATTTTTTATTCTTGTAGAAAGTTTTGTTTTATCAAGCGTATGCCAAAAAGATTCCCCGACAATCAATAAAGACACATCCGATCTCTTCTCTGATAAGCGTGCAAATGCTTCAATTAAATTATGTAATCCCTTATATTTTCGAATAAATCCAAAGAAAAGAAACACATGTTTATTTAATTTCATTACTTTTTTTGCAGCATCAACATCATAATTCTTCTCAGGAGTAAACATATCATACACAGGATGATATAATTGCACTATAGGTTTACCTTCTTTTGTAGATTTTTCGAGTGGTAGAATTGGATCAAAATCTTGCTTAGGAAATAATTCTTTTAATTCTTTAGCTGTTTGTCTTGAGTGCACAACATACATATCCGCATGACAAATACCTTTTTTCAAAAACAAGCGATCTAAGCTACTCACCTCTTTTTGTGCAACAAAATGCAAATCAAAAACAACTTGAATATCGGTATGTTTTTTTAGCCATCTTGAAATATAACTTAAAGGCAAACCTTGGATAGCAATACTCCACTGAAAAATAACTTTTTCAGGATTAATTTCCTGAATAATTTTACAGGTTTTTAACCAAGAAAAAGGATTATTATAATTGGTTATATAGTGTACTTTTATTTGGGTTCCAGCCAATTGATCCTGCTTACTTTTTCGATCCATAAAATCACGAGGTATGATTGCTGGATATTGCTGTGTCCAGGAAACAA
Organism: Bacteroidales bacterium; assembly: GCA_041725955.1. Classification (GTDB taxonomy): domain Bacteria; phylum Bacteroidota; class Bacteroidia; order Bacteroidales; family JBGRPZ01; genus JBGRPZ01. The sequence goes on along the minus strand of JBGRQE010000013.1, from coordinate 47,564 downwards.
TATGTACTTCATATCCTTCAAATAGATCTATAGTCTTTGAAAGGGAAGTATTATAATTTGCAATCCCTCCTTTAAACTGAGGGCCAGGACCAAAACAAACAATTTTTTTCATTACAGGAAGATTTATCTATTCACAAAACTATTTCTCTTCACGGATATTTTTAAAATCACTAGTTTGGTAATTATTTCTATCTGGAGAGTTTCTGGATATCATCTCAGCTAAAAAACCAGTCATAAACATCTGACTACCTAAAATCATAGCAAGAAGTCCAAGATAAAACAATGGCCTTTCAGTCATATTATATACATCAAAGAAAATCTTATTTATAGCCAAATAAGCAGCAATTACAAAACCTATAATAAAAATTACAGTTCCCATACCCCCAAAAAAGTGCATTGGACGCTTTCCAAACTTCATCATAAAAGTAATGGAAATTAAATCCAGATAACCCTTAATAAAACGATCAAGACCAAATTTAGTAATTCCGTATTTTCTCTCTTGGTGACTAACGACTTTCTCGCCTATACGATCAAATCCATTGAATTTTGCAATTACAGGTATATATCTATGCATTTCGCCATAAACCTCAATTGTTTTTACAACATCTTTTCGATATGCTTTCAGTCCGCAGTTGAAATCATTCAAATGTATACCCGACATTTTACGAGTGGTCCAATTGAAAAACTTTGATGGAATGGTTTTGCTTATAGGGTCATATCTTTTCTTTTTCCAGCCAGAAACAAGATCATACTTATCTTCTTTAATCATCCGATATAATTCAGGAATTTCCTCAGGACTATCCTGTAAATCAGCATCCATAGTAATCACTACATCTCCATTGCAATATCTAAACCCCATATTTAGTGCTGCACTCTTACCATAGTTCCTACGAAAACGAATTCCCTTCACATGCTCCGATCCTTCAGAAAGCTTATCAACAACTTCCCACGAAGTATCTTTACTACCATCATCTACATAAATAACCTCATACGAAAAATGATTGGATTCCATTACTTTTGAAATCCAACCATTTAATTCGGGTAAAGATTCTTCTTCATTATATAGAGGAATAACAACCGATATATCCATAATTTACTTTAAAATTCATCTACTGGTTTATTTTTCTTGACAAAGATAGAAACTATCAACGCAAAAATAAATGAAAAGAAAGTAAAACTAAAGAAATTACTTATTGAAGTGATGAAAGGAGTTACTAATCTAGACTGAAAATCTATAGTTTGGTCTATTTGCTGATCAGTCATATTCGGAAATTTCTGAATCAATACCATTCTTGTTTCATCAATAGTTTCTTGCAAATAGCCAGTGTTTATGTATTTAACATAAATAAAAACAAAAACCCCCATAATAAAAGCGCCAACTAAACCAGTTAAAAAGGTTATTCCCAATGAATTGCCATATGTTATATAGCCATCTTTAATTTTATCTCTTGCTTCTTTGGCTGCAAGATACATAAGAATAATAAATACAACATAACTCAAGATTTGTAACCATCCTGAGACACCTATAAAAGCATAATTAAGCAGGAAAATAATAATTGCCGCGACACCTGAAATAATTCCATAGGTTAAATAATAAATAGAAGGGTGTTTCTTTTCCATAATTGAAATTGTTTTTTAGAAGATTCAAATAAGTTTGTAGTAAAAGTCTCAGTAAAATTCTTCTTTTAAAAATGAAATGAAAAAAAGTAACATTACTTAACATTAAGAAAGCGCAAAGATAATTTAAAGCTAAAAATATTAACCTAAATTAACCTAATCTATGTACATTTGTTTTCTTAAAAAAACCATAATTAAGTTAGTTCTTTTTTTCATTTAGCTAAAATATCAAAATTACTGTATCATGCTACTCAATGTACATCCGATAAATCCAGATCCACGCCAACTAAAAATTATCTCAGAATGCTTACTTGATGGAGGAATAGTAATTATGCCTACAGACACTGTTTATGGTTTAACTTGCGACATAAAAAAAGGAAAAGCTGTAGACCGAATAGCACGAATAAAAGGAGTAAAGAAAGAAAAAGCAAATTTTTCCTTTTTGGGTGAGAATCTCAGTCAATTATCAGAATATACCAAACCATTTCCTAATCATATTTTTAAATTGATGAAACAGAATTTACCTGGCCCATTCACATTTATATTAAATGCCAACAGTAATATTCCAAAAATCTTTCAAAGCAAGAAAAAAACTATAGGTATTAGAATTCCTAATAACAAAATAAGTTTAGAAATACTTAAAACAATCGGAAATCCTATAATGACAACATCCATTAAAGACGATGATTCCATTATTGAATACACTACCGACCCTGAATTAATATACGAAAAGTATAATAAGCTTGTAGATTTAGTTATTGATGGTGGATTTGGAGACAACCAAGCATCTACCATAATTGACTGTACCTCTGATAATATAAGCATTCTACGACAAGGTAAGGGAAAAATTAACCTCTAATTTTTTCACAAAAAACCTTGAAAAAACTTGCAGGATAAAATTTTTTCTATACTTTTGCATCCGCATTTAAGCAATGATTGGTTAGCTCAGCTGGTAGAGCATCTGCCTTTTAAGCAGAGGGTCCGGGGTTCGAACCCCCGACCAATCACTTTAAAACAGCTTGTCAAACGAATTTGACAAGCTGTTTTATTTTAATATCCCCCTTACTCATTGATAAAATGCAATAATACATAACCTCATTTATCCCTAAAGTTATTTTAATTCAATTTCAACTTAATTTCACTCTCGCTAACTCCAAACAATGTTGCTTAATTTCAAATAGCAAGAAAAATTGTACTTGGATAAATTCAATTACATAGATTCCTAGGGGAACCTAAAAATCAGTTAAAGTATTTATCGATGAAAAAGAAAAAACTAGAACTATCCTTTGCAAAGGAAACAATTTCAAATCTGGAAAAAAGAAATCTTAAAGGTGGGAAATTAACTTTTGACTGCTACTGGTCTACAAATCAATGCTTAAATCTAACTCAAAGACCAGACTGCAAGACAATTGAAAAAAATTGTGTTACAATAAAATGTGTTTCTCAAAAAAATCCTTGTGTAACACAAACAGAAAATCCTACATGCAGTAATATGTGTGGTAACATTACCATAAGATAATACTATTAAAACCTAAAATTTAGAAAAAAGAAGCTGTCTTAAAATCAAAAGACAGCTTCTTTTTATAATACTCCTCAAATTGATTCTAGATCAAATACTATACATCTCAGTTTTTAATCTATGCTCAAATTTTAATCCATCTTTTAATTCCAATAACTCAATATTAAATCCTTCATATTTCAACTCTCCATAATCTGAATTCCACAAATAAACGACAAGTTGATCCTTTTCTGAGCTAGCAGAAGGTAAATTGAAAATAAATTCCCTTTCTTTAAACTCTAATTGTTCTTTTAGAAGAGTTTGGTTATAATATATCGTTTTATCATTTTTAGAATTTATCTTTACTACCAAATAAATCTTTTTATCAAGATCTTCTTTTTGATATTTTAGCTTAATCCTAAGAGTTTTTTTGTTTCTTAGTGAGAAATCTTTATAATTTATCTTACAACTATGAGGAAACTCAACATCTTTTGATAAAGCATATACTCCTTCTTTGAATTTACCTTTCATCTTTCCACTCTCTTTCCAATATGCTGTATGTTTAATATCTTGCAAAAAACTGATTGTATCAGGTAAAGGAAATCTAAATAATTGATTTGAACTTGCTATAATATTTTAGACACTTAGAAAAGTTAACAACTATTTTGTTTTGCAAACACACCCCCCCCATCTTATCTCTTATATATTTATAAGTCTTAATTTATTCCAACAAGCAAGATAAAAAAGCAATTGACAATAAATATTTAGTGAAACTATAGATTTAACAACCATCAAACAAATTATCGTATTTTTACACAAATTTCTTTTGTGATAATTTAACCCTTCTGATTCATTAACTAATGAGAAAAAAAATATTAGTAACTGGTGGAGCTGGCTTTATTGGTTCACATTTATGCGAAAGATTATTAAATGAGGGGAATGAAGTAATTTGTCTTGACAACTACTTTACAGGGCAAAAAGAAAACATTATTCATCTTTTAAAAAATCCTTATTTTGAGCTTATTAGACATGATGTTACAATGCCATTTTTTATTGAAGCCGACGAAATTTACAACCTAGCCTGCCCAGCAAGCCCAATTCATTATCAATACAATCCCATAAAAACTGTAAAAACAAATGTTATGGGTGCAATAAATATGTTGGGACTAGCCAAAAGAATAAAAGCAAAAATACTACAAGCTAGTACCAGTGAAATATATGGAGATTCGAAAGAACATCCTCAAAAAGAAAATTATTGGGGAAATGTTAATCCTATAGGTATCAGAGCGTGTTATGACGAGGGAAAAAGATGTGCAGAAACTCTTTTTATGGATTATCACAAACAAAATAAAGTAGACATTAAAATTGTTCGTATTTTCAATACTTATGGACCAAATATGCACCCTAATGATGGTAGGGTTATTTCAAATTTCATTGTTCAAGCATTACAAAATAAGGATATAAGCATCTATGGAAATGGCCATCAATCCAGAAGTTTTCAATATATAGATGATCTAATTGATGCTCTTATTTCAATGATGAACTCTCCAAAGGAAATTATTGGCCCTATTAATATTGGAAATCCACAGGAATATAAAATCATCAACATAGCTCAAAAGATATTAGATTTAACAAATTCTAAATCAAAACTAGTCTTTCATCCTTTACCACAAGATGATCCTATGTTTAGACAACCAGATATTTCTCTTGCCAAAGAAAAATTAAATTGGGATCCTCAAGTCGATCTCGAATCTGGTTTGAGAAAAACAATTGAGTATTTTAAATGTATTCTTCGATGAAAAAAACAAAAAACATTTTAGTAACTGGGGGCAACGGTCAATTAGGTAAGACCTTCAGTAATTTATCAAAAAAACACCCTAATTACAATTTTATATTTACAGATATTGATGATTTCAATATTACTAATAAAAAAGATACCTTAAGGATAGTAGAAAAAACAAAACCAGATTACATAGTCAATTGTGCTGCATATACAGCCGTTGACAAAGCTGAAACAGAAAAAAAATTGGCTCTTGATGTCAATTTTGAAAGTGTAAAAAATTTAGCAACCACCTGTAAACATTTTGGCATTCATTTTATCCATTTTTCTACAGATTATGTTTATGATGGAAGTAAAAACACACCATATACTGAAGAATCATCTACCAATCCTAAAAATATTTATGGACAAAGTAAATTACTTGGCGAAAAAGCGATAATTGATTCAGGTTGTTACTATACTATAATAAGAACTTCATGGCTGTACTCTCAATACGGACAAAATTTCGTCAAAACTATACTTAAAGCTGCTTCAAAAAACGATATACTAAACGTTGTTTTTGATCAAATAGGAAGCCCTACATTTTGTGGCGATTTAGCATCTATTGTTTTATGCATGATTGAAGAAGAAAGAATCACAAAAACTAAAGAAATATTTTTATACTCAAACGAAGGAGTCGCTTCTTGGTATGATTTTGCTTTTCAAGCATTAAGAATTAATCAATCTCATTGCAAAGTAAAACCTATTGAATCTGCACAATTCCCCACAAAAGCAAAAAGACCAAATTATAGTTGCTTTAATAAAGAAAAAATAAAAAATTTTACCAAATTGCAAATTCCACACTGGGTGGAAAGTTTAGAAAAATGTGTAAAATTGCTAAATGAACAATCCGGAAACAGAAAAAATCATTAATCTAATCTTTGATGCTGCAAAAGAAGTACACAGGCATTTAGGAACCGGCTTGATTAAATCTGCATATAAAGCCACTTTATGCTATGAGATGCACGAACGAGGCCTACATGTCGAAACAGAAGTAAATGTTCATCTAAAATATAAGAATAAGATCTTAAAAGAGTTTCTTACTGGAGAAATCATCATAAATAAAAAAATAATTATTGAAATTCTATCCAGTACAAAGGAAAAAGATTTTCACCAAAAAAAACTATCCACTCTCTTAAGATTTAGTGACGCTACTGATGGTTTATTAATAAACTTTAATGTTCCTCAAATTGCAGGAGGATTTCATAAATATAAAGTTTAATATTAGAATAATTTCAATAAAAAGCTTGTAAAAAAATGAGTAATATATCTGTTGAAAAAAATATTCTAGAAAAGGCCAAGAAATGGTTATCTGGAAATTACGACCAAGAGACAAAAGAAGAAATCCAAAATATTATAAATAATAATCCCACCGAACTCATTGATTCTTTTTACAAAGATCTTGAATTTGGTACAGGCGGTATGAGAGGCATAATGGGCCCAGGTACCAACAGAATGAATAAATATACGATTGGAGCTGCAGCTCAAGGACTAGCGAACTATATAAAAATTGCATTTCCAAACAAAGATAATTACTCTGTAGCAATCGCACATGATTGCAGAAACAATAGTCATTTCTTTGCTGAAACTACAGCCAATGTTTTATCGGCAAATAATATCCATGTTTATTTATTCTCAGCACTCCGCCCTACACCAGAGTTAAGTTTTGCTATTCGCGAATTAAAATGTAATTCAGGAGTAGTTATTACTGCCTCACATAACCCTAAAGAATATAATGGTTTTAAAGCATATTGGGAAGACGGAGGTCAGTTAGTAAATCCTCATGATGTCAATGTTGTTAAGGAAGTTCAAAAGATACAGTCTGTTGATGAAATTCATTTTCATGGCAACAATGAATTAATTACAATTATCGATAAAGAAATAGACGACAAATACTTAAACAAAGTATGTAGTCTATCATTGCATCCTGAAATTATTGAAAAAAATAGCGATATCTCAATAGTTTATACAGCTTTACATGGAACTGGAGGTACTATGGTGCCTAAAGCGCTAAAAAAATTAGGATTTAAAAATATACATACTGTTGAAGAACAAGATGTATATGATGGGAATTTCCCTACTGTTATGTCTCCAAATCCTGAAGAAGCTTCTGCTTTAAAAATGGCTTTAGAACTTGGAAATGATAAAAATGCTGAACTTGTCATGGGCACCGATCCTGATGCCGACAGAGTGGGAATCGCTGTAAAAGATGATAATAATAATTTAATTCTTCTTAATGGTAACCAAGCTGCTTCAGTACTTATCTACTACTTATTATCAGAAAAGAAGAAAAACAATCAGCTAAAAGATAATCAATATATTGCAAAAACCATTGTAACAACGGAATTACTTAAAGATATTGCCGATTATTATAATGTTGAATGTATTGATGTTTTAACAGGCTTTAAATTTATTGCCGATCTCATAAAAAGAAACCAAAATAAAAAAGAGTTTATTGGCGGTGGTGAAGAAAGCTATGGTTATCTTGTAGGGGAATTTATCCGTGATAAAGATGCTGTAATTTCTTGTACTATGTTTGCTGAAATTGCAGCTTGGGCTAAAGAACAAGGCAAAAGTATTTACCAAATACTAAAAGAAATTTATGCTCAATTTGGCCAATATCAAGAAGCTTTAGTTTCTTTAACCAAAAAAGGAAAAACTGGTGCAGAGCAAATCGAAGCTATTATGGTTAACTTTAGAAATGATCCTCCTAAAGAATTAGCAGGATCTCCAATTCTTTGCATAAAAGATTACCTCAGCTCAGAAGTTTGTGATTTTAAAACTAAAGAAACCTCAATTATTTCTTTACCTAAATCAAATGTTCTACAATTTATTTCTAAAGATGGATCAAAAGTTAGTATCCGACCTAGCGGTACAGAGCCTAAAATCAAATTCTATATTAGTGTAAAAATATCTAAGCTTGATAAAGGATCCATTGAAAAAAATAAAATTATCCTAGAAAAAAAGATAAAGAATATTGTTGACGACCTCAACATAAAATAATAATTACTAACTTAGATTAGTAAATAGAAACCTGGAAATAATTGAATTTTCAGGTTTCTATATAAAAACACCAAAACCTTTAACTTTCCTAGCTAAAACAACTTTATGATAAAATAAAATGCGATACAACTTTTTACAGTTCATTGTTTTTATTCTCTTCACATCTCTCTTTCTACATCCCTTCAAAAATAATGCTCAAAATAATATTGAAATAGATACCGTCTTTGTTAAGGCTGGGAATTCAATAATATTTAATGATACCAGCTTTATTCTTCCTCATGATACTATATTATTTATTCCTGACACAATGAATGTATTAATTGGTAGAACAGGAAGCAAATTCTATATGAAACTTAAAAATGCAGCTCAAAAAAACAAACTTACTCGAGAACTCTACAGACTAGCATTTAGAGCACCAAAAAGAACAAATCAAAACAATGCAATTGCAACTCGTGCCGAAACTCCATTTATTCCTTATGAAGGAAAGACTATTAGAAATATAAACATAAAAAGACTACCTATATTTGGTCCTACCATCGCTGATACTACTCGCGAAGCCATTACCTGGATTGGAAAATCTGCAAACAAATTACATCATACCACCAGACAATGGGTAATAAAACAAAACCTATTATTTAAACCAGGAGATAAAGTAAATCCTTATCTTCTAGCAGAGAATAGTAGCGTACTAAGGCGCTTACGTTACATTGATGATGCTACAATACTTATAATTCCTATCGGCAATGATTCAGTAGATATTCAGGTTCTTACAAAAGATATTTTCCCATTAACAGGATCAGTTCAAATTGATAGTCCTCAAGAGTTATATCTTGAAGGAAAAAGTGTAAATATTCTTGGTCTAGGTTTAGGATTTGATAATGCTTTCTCTGCAAATACAGAAAGAAGAGAAAAAGTAAGATATGATTTAAGTAAACTTAGCTTTAACAATGTTCTAGGCTCTTTTATTAATACAAATCTTCAGCTCCATAATAATGATGATAGTCTTACTCATATACTATCCGCAAACAGAAGTATTATACCATTAAAATTTGATTATTTTGGAGGATTAAAACTTTATTCAGGAAGATGGAAATATCCCCTAAATAATCCAACAGAAGATTCATTACGTTTATTTAAAAATGTACATTTTAATGAGTATGATCTATTCTTTGGAAGAAGTTTTATAAACCGAGAAAAAAAAACAAGTTCTTATTGGGCTCCTTTAATCAAAACAATTGCCATTAGATATCAAGTTCTTAATTATTTTAACAGACCTAAAGTAAGCGTAGACACCAACTTTAGGCTGCAAAAACATACAAATTTATTTACTAGCGCATGTATCTCTAAACAAGATTACTTTACTACTTCATATTTTTATGAATTTGGAAGAACTGAGGACATTCCTTATGGATATCAATGTATCCTAACTGGAGGATATCAATTTGGAGAATTTTTTGACAGAAGCTATTTGAGCGGACAAATTAAATTTGCAAATGTCTTTCCTAAAATAGGATATCTATTTGGAAAAATAGAATTAGGAGGATATATTAGGGCAGGAAAATTTGAACAAGGGGTTTTGAATTTTAAACAAATCTTTGCTACCAATGCTCTAAAATTTCACAGAAGTAGAATACGAATTTATTCAAAAGCTACATACACATTAGGTATTAATAGATTGGATACTGACACAATTTATCTGGAAGAAATTCATGGTTTTCCAACTATAGACTATGGAGATTTCCCTGGAATAAAAAGATTTACTTTTTCACCAGAAATTAATGTCTTTACACCTTGGTATTTTTATGGATTCAGGTTTAGTTTATTCGCTTTTAGTGATTTTGCGTGGATTGGATTTAAGGATAGATCTGTTTTTGAAAATAAAACTCATATTTATGCAGGAACGGGAATTCGTTTTAAGAATGAGAATCTCATCTTTGAAACTATTCAATTGGGCTTGTCTTACTTTATAAATGCCCCTCCTGGTGACAATCCATTTGCTTTTATGGTAGGAACCATCCAAACATTAAAATTCCCACAATTCCTACCCGACAAACCAGCAAAACTTGGATATAAATAAGCTCATTTTGATTAAATTGCCGACTCTATTATCTTTGTCCCCCAAATTATTTTAGTTATGACAGAACAACACAACGAAGCAGCTTATTCTAAGTCTGTTATTGAATTTCTTACAGTAGCTCATGAATACTGCATTACTATTGAAAATGCTGAAAAATTCAATTTCGAAAACTTTCGATCTATTAACCAAAAATTACTACCCTTACTTTACCTTAAAGGAAGTCTTCTCCCTGAAGTAAAAGTGGAGGACGCAGAAGCTTTATCCCGTTTTGTAAATGAAGAACAATGGGAACGCTTATATAAAGATGTGAAAAAAATATTCAATACAAAAGATACCTTTTCAGCTATAGATGAAGAAAGTGAATTTGAAGACAAATTAAAAAAAACAAGCCTATCCGAGCTTCTTGTTGATATTTACCAAGATCTTAAAGATTTTACTTTATTGTATCAACAAGACAAAAGGTCCTCAAAACAATGTGCCGTTACAGAGATAAATAAACTTTTTCAAACAAACTGGGGAGCAAAAATACCCGTAGCCTTAAGACATCTACACAAATTAATGGGAGTGAAAGAAGAAGGAAAAATGAGTGATTTCTTAAGTTTCCTCGACGATTAAAATATTTAAACTCAAAATATAAAAATCGAAGAAAATCAATTCTTCGATTTTTTTATATACTATATTACTTATAAAACTGTTAATCCATTGAAGTTTATGTAAAAGTCACGCTCAATCCCATTTTTCCAAATCAATTATAATTGAGTTTATTCTCATTGCTTCAGCTATTAAACCAAGATATTCCTTATAATAAAACCATTATGAACTTTACTATTGATTTTTTGAAAAAAGAACAAATAAAAGAAGTCATACCCTTCCTTAGCAAACTAAGAATTAAAATCTTTAAAGAATATCCATATTTATATGATGGAGACTTAGAATATGAGAAGGAATATCTAAATACTTACGCGAATTCAAAAAATGCTTTTGTAATATCTCTTTCCTTAAACAATCGAATAATTGGAGCTTGTACAGCTATTCCTTTACTTGAAGAAGTAGATGAATTTAAAACGCCTCTAACAAAAGAAAACTATAAAATTGAAGAACTTTTTTATATAGGAGAAATAATATTAGAAAAAGAATTCAGGAATTGTGGCAAAGGAAAAGAATTAATGCAAACAGCCATAACCTACATAAAAAATAATTATCCAAAATATAAAAAAATAATAATCTGCACCGTAAATAGAGATAATAACTCCTACCCTATACCAAACGAATATAAAGATCTAAAATATCTTTGGGAAAAATTCAATTTCAAAAAACTTGAACGACCAATAGCATACTTTTCTTGGAAAGAAATTAACGAGACAGAAGAAAGCCTTAAGCCAATGAATTTTTGGATAACAACAGTATAACTAATCTGTCGTTCCCATCTTTAATCCCATAGGATTAAAACTTATTTGGTATTTTTTCCACTCATCTCCAAAATTTTCAGTCAAAATCGAATATTTCTTTCTTGCCATAGAAAGATCGATTTCTTCAGTATGCAAACAATAACCTTTTTCAGCAGAAAACATAATTTTTCCTTCGGGAGATACAATACGACTTTCTCCTCTAAATTTAGCCTTCATTTTTTTACTTAATTGTACTCCAGTTTGATTGCATAAGATAGAAAAAATTCTATTCTCAAGAACCCTTGCTCTTTGCAACAAAAGCGACTCTTCGCCTCCAAATGCTGATGGACAAACTATTATATCAACCTTATTTTCTGTTAACAACCTGCTCATTTCGGGAAACCATAAATCAAAACATGTTACTACTCCAATAATTGCATCTTTAATTTTAAAAGTAAAAATTGACGACCCTGGTGAAAAAAAGTCTTTCTCATAGGTTGTTAAATGAATTTTCTGCTGTGCACCCAACAATCCTTCAGGACCAACTATAATAGCAGTGTTATATACTTCTCCCTCATAAAATTCAGGAATAGTTCCAACAATACAACCTTTAGTCTTTTTACAGATGTCATGCAAAATACTAATCGTTACTGATGAAGAAAAAGTTTCGGCATAGTTTCTAAGCTCAGATTTACTATCGAAAAGATAACCTGTAGAAAATAATTCTGGCAACACCATTAAATCAAACTTCTCTTTTAATAAAGCATCTTGAATGATTCTCTGATTGCCTTTTATATCACCATGTTTAACTTCGAACTGAAAAAAACCTACACGCATAACCACTAATTAAGATTCCATTTCCAAATGATTTCGCAATATAAAATAATTGTTGATATCCACAATAATAAATATCGACAAATAAAAATCGCTATATTTTATACATGAATCCAATCAAAAAAACAATAAACTTTACTTAGAATCGAAGATGTTCTTTAAAGAAATCTTTTGAAGTCAGAACACTTAAGAAATTCGTTAAGGCTAATACAAAGATGTAAATAATTAGGATAATTATACTTGATAAATGTCCTAAGAGAGAAGTTAAAAACAAAGGTATTATTCCACCAAAAGAAGCAAACCCAATATTATAACAGAAAGCAAATCCAGAAAAACGATAAACTGTAGGGAATCTCTCAATAGTAAAACAAGCAAAGGTACCATTACACAATGACATAGTAATAGCCCAGAATGTTAACCAAAAAAACACTTCAAAGTAGGAGCTAAATCCTGGCAATAAAAAGAAAAATACTATACTTCCTATACCACCAGATACACAACCAATAAGCATCATCATTCTCCGCCCGATTTTGTCGGAGATCCATCCACTAAAGAAAATAAACACTCCATACACTCCAAAAAAATAGGTTGATACAATATTTTCATTTTCTAATTGTATCTTGGAAAATGTGTTTATATAATCATTAATTCTAATCATCAAAAACAAGCTACCAGAAACCATTGCCATTGCCAATATTCCTTGAATTACCTCTTTTTTTGAAAATCTAAATAAGTCAACAAGCGGAAACTTTCTTTTATGAGCTAAAAAATCAATGAAAATTGAGGGTTCACTAAAACTGGACCGAAGCCATAAAATCAATAACCCAGAAAAACCTCCAAAAATAAAACCTATACGCCAACCATATTCTGTAAAATGGACAGGAGAAAGTATCCCTCGAAGAATCAAAATCACAACTGAAGCAAGTAACATTCCCCAGGTAATACCAAGGAACAGCATTCCATTAATCAATCCTCTCTTCCGAGGAAAATGCTCAGATGCAAATATGGCTGCACCAGGAATCTCTCCTCCAAGAGCAAACCCCTGTAAAACCCTAAGACTTAATAAAAACAAAGGTGAAAACCACCCTATTTTTGCAACTCCTGGAATCAATGCAATCATAAAGCTGGTAAGAGACATTAAAACCAAAGAAATTTGAAATGCTTTTTTTCTTCCCCAACGGTCACCTAAATGACCAAAAAATAATCCTCCAAATGGACGCATAATATAACCCACTGCAAAAATCAGGAGTGTTTTATAAAATGAAACACTTGGGGGTTCCCCAGGGAAAAAAGCCTCAGAAATTGGATGAAGCATAAAAATAAAAAGAGAGAAATCATAAAACTCCATACAACCTCCAAGAGAAGCTACTAGCGGAATCTTATAGGAATTTCTTTTTATTTCAGACTTAGGTTTCATAGAAGTAATTGTTTCAAGGAATAGGTTTACAAAATGTTATTTTTTACATATCTACCTAAAGATAAACAAAATATAAACTAACCCATACAATAATCTTGAATTTAAGTGTTTAATTTCTGATATTCTCCTTTTTAATATAAAATACCCAATTGTAGGTATTGGGATTTACCAATAAATGATTTTTATTTGTGTACTTGGTAAAGAAATATTCCAAAAAAGAATGACACTAAAAGAACTTAAAGAGGGAGAATCAGCTTTTATCACAAAAGTTAGAGGAAGAGGGGCTTTCAGAAAAAGAATTATTGAAATGGGCTTTATTGTTGGGAAAAAAGTTTCTGTCATACGTAAAGCTCCATTGAGAGATCCTATTGAATACTGTTTGATGGGGTACAATATTTCTTTGCGAAGAAACGAAGCTGAATTAATAGAGATAGAAAAAGCAACTCCTAAACCTTGCAAAAAGTACAATGGTGTTTTTGAAGTTGAAACCAACAAATACAATACAAATTGTTGTGATAAGAAAAAGATAAATATTGCTCTGGTAGGAAATCCCAATTGCGGGAAAACTACAATATTCAATTTTGCATCTAATTCAAAAGAAAGAGTTGGTAACTTCAGTGGAGTAACTATAGAATCAAAAACTGCAAAATTCAATTACAAAGGATACCAGATAAGCATTACTGATTTACCGGGAACATATTCTATAACCAGCTATACTCCGGAAGAATTATATGTTAGAAAATATATATTTGAAGAAATCCCCGATATTGTATTAAATGTAGTGGATAGTACTAATTTAGAAAGGAATCTATATCTAACTACTCAGCTTATCGATATGGACATAAAAATGGTTTTAGCATTGAATATGTTCGATGAATTTGAAGACAAGGGCGATCAATTCAACTATATAAACTTAGGTAAGATGATAGGAATTCCTATGGTTCCAACTGTAGGAAGAAAAGGCCAAGGGTTAAGTGATCTTTTCGATAGAATTATTAATGTATTTGAAGATAAAGATCCTGACATTCGTCATATCCACATTAATTACGGGAACCCTATCGAATCTGCGATAAATAAGATTCAAAAAGAGATTAAAATCCCAAACAACATATCTATAACCAGAATAATTTGTCCTAGATTCTTATCTATAAAACTTTTAGAAGGAGATGAAGAAGAATTAAAAAGAATTGAGAATCTCAACAACAAAGAACAAATAAAAGCTGTATTAGCTAAAGAAACCAAACATCTGGAAAGCCTCTACAATGAAGATATTGAGACAATTATTACAGATGCAAAATATGGTTTTATAAATGGCGCACTTAAAGAAACATTAAAATCAAGCAATAAAGAGACTCATACTAAATCAAAAAAGATAGATTCAATACTTACTCATCCATTTTTAAGTTATCCTATTTTTTTATTCTTTATGTTTATCACTTTTCAAACCACTTTTTTTATAGGTGAAAAACCTCAACAATGGATTGAAAGTTTGGTAAGCTGGATTGATAATACAGTTGTTGCAAGACTCCCAGAAGGGATGTTTCACGATTTAATTTCTGGTGGTATAATTGGTGGAATTGGAGGAGTATTAAGCTTTCTTCCCAATATACTAATTCTCTTTTTCTTTATCAGTTTAATGGAAGATTCTGGTTATATGGCAAGAATCGCTTTTATTGTTGATAAATTTATGCATAAAATTGGCTTACATGGTCGATCATTCATTCCCCTATTAATGGGATTTGGATGTAATGTTCCTGCAATAATGGCTACAAGAACCATTGAAAGTAAAAGAGATCGATTGATCACTATGCTTATTACCCCACTCATGTCGTGCAGTGCAAGGTATACGGTATATATACTTCTTATTAGTGCTTTTTTCACTAAATATCAAGGATTAATTCTATTTGCATTATATATGGCTGGAATATTGCTAGCCGGTCTTGTAGCATTAGTATTTAAAAAGGCATTATCAAAAAAAGAGGAAATTCCTTTTGTTATGGAATTACCTCCATACAGAATGCCTACCCCAAAGGCTATATTTAAGCATACCTGGAGTAAGGGTTATCAATATTTGAAAAAAATTGGAGGAACCATCCTTTTTGCTTCCATTATAATTTGGGCTTTAGGATATTTCCCAAGAAGCAATGAATATACAGAAAAAATCGATCAGCATATAACTGTAATTCAACACAATAAAGACCAAATCACAAAAAACAACTCTATTAATGAAAAGCAAAAGAATTACCAACTAACAAACTTATCTGATAAAGAAAACAAACTTGTCTTTCAAAAAGAAGCTATCAGACAAGAACACTCATATATTGGTAAAATAGGTAAGACTATAGAACCTGTTATTCATCCTTTAGGTTTTGACTGGAAAATGGGTGTTAGTCTAATTTCTGGAGGTGCAGCAAAAGAAATCGTTATTAGTACACTTGGTGTATTATATCAAACAGATGTTTCTGATAATAATAACAGTAATCTAATTTCTAAACTGAAGGAGCAAAAATATAAAAATGGTCCTAAAAAAGGGCAAAACGTATTTACTCCTTTGGTAGCAATCTCTTTTCTGTTATTCATACTGATTTATTTTCCTTGTATAGGAGTTATTGCGACTATAAAAAAGGAATCAGGTAAATGGAAACATGCCATTTTTCTAGCTGTTTACACTACCTGTCTGGCATGGATTGTTTCATTTCTATTTTATCAAGGAGGTATTCTTTTAGGATTCCAATAAAAAAGTTTTCATTTTATAAATGCCTTCTAGTCATTTTTTTTTTATAAATTTCGTTTTTATGAAAAGAATAACTTTGATGATAGCTTCAATAACAAAAAAATGAAAATTCTCAACAGAAAACAATTTAACGAAAACTTCAAATATTTTGACAAACCTACTTTAATTGAAATTATATCCATATTTCAAGAGGAGTATAACGAAAAAATAAAGTTAATAAAGGAATATTCAAAGAAAGAAGATTACAAAAATCTGAAATTTGTTTTACATAGTCTAAAGGGAGTAATAAGTAACTTTGATACTGACACAATCTTAGAAACAGCAAGAAAGTTAGAATTTTTGGCAGAAAGAAACGAAAAGGAAGCAATTGCTACACTTTTACCAGACTTTGAAGATAAAGTAGAATTGTTATATAAAGATCTGGTAAAGATTAAAGATGAATTGGATTATGAAAACTAAAAAATAAGAGATTCCTTTTTGAAAGAATCTCTTATTTTTTTATTCTATGCTTTTATTCTGTTTAGCGCATCAATCGCCAACTGATAATCAGGCTTCTTCTTCAATACATTCTTATAATACTTATAAGCATCTTCAAACATAGATTTCGCTTCGTATGCTCTACCAATATTATAAATTGCATCAAGATTTGAAGGGTCATTTTCAAGAACTTTATCGAACATATCAATGGCATTATCATAAGATAACTTCTCAACCAACTCAATAAATCCAATATTAAAGTAAGCTTCAGTAAACTTTGGATCCAGTATTAAAGTAGCTTCATAATCTTTTATTGCTTCATCGAACAAACCTTTCTTCTGCTTATACATTGCTCGTGTAAATACAATTTCTGCTGATTCAGGAGCAAGGCTTGCAGCTTTATTTAGAAAATCCTCTCCTGCAGGATTATTCTGCTCAGAGAAAATAATCCCCAACTGAAAACTAGGATCTACATAATCACTATTCAAAGAAACAGCTTTTTCAAATCTCTTAATTGCAGTAACAGTATCACCCGCAAGTTTACAATTATAACCCATTAAATAAAATATCCTCGGATTATTTTTATCTTGCTCAAGACAAAGTTTTAATTCTTCCATAGAATTATACAAATCACCTATAAGCATATAAACTTCAGCCAAGCGTATACGAGTAAATAAATCTTGACTATTAAGATTCAGTGATTTTTTTAAAGCATTCTTACATTTTTCAAATTTACCCATCTGATAATATATATCAGCTAAGACAAAATATGCTTTTGGAAAATCTGGATTAACAGATATCGCTTTATTTATATCATGTAAAGCTCGATTAGCATCATTATTAAGTGTCAAGAAGATTAATGCTCGACGAGTAAGTAACCCAGGATTTGATGGATCATTCTTTAATGAATCATTTAATTGCATTAAAACAACATCATCCTGTCCTACTCCTTGCTCTATTATAGTAGCAGTATCTTTATTCTCATCAGAATTATTTTTACTATCGCATGAATAAATCAAAAATGACATTACCAATGCTAGCCCCCAAATAAAAACCCTTCTCATATATCAGCCCAATTTTATTATGAATTTGCCTTTTCAGATAAACATGTACGTATCTTTTCTTCTAACTCGGCAAAAAGTTCTGGATTATCACTAATTAATCGCTTTACAGCATCACGCCCTTGCCCTAATTTAGTTTCACCATAACTAAACCAAGAACCTGATTTTTTAACAATACCATTTTCAACACCAAGGTCGATGATTTCTCCAACTTTTGAAATACCTTTACCATAAATCAAATCAAATTCAGCTTTTCTAAAAGGTGGAGCAACTTTATTTTTCACAACCTTAACACGAACTCTGTTTCCTGTAATCTCGTCACCATCTTTAATTTGGCTAATACGACGAATATCCATACGCACAGAAGAATAAAACTTCAATGCATTACCACCAGTAGTAGTTTCTGGATTTCCAAACATTACGCCAATCTTTTCACGTAATTGGTTAATGAACACACAAATTGTTCCTGTTCTATTGATACTAGCAGTAAGTTTTCTTAATGCTTGAGACATCAATCTAGCCTGAACACCTACTCTGGAATCACCCATTTCGCCTTCTATCTCAGCCTTTGGAGTTAAAGCAGCAACAGAGTCAATTACTATCATATCAATAGCACCACTTCGGATCAAGTTATCTGCAATTTCCAGAGCTTGCTCTCCATTATCAGGTTGTGACACATATAAGTTGTCAATATCAACACCCAATTTTGAAGCATAAAAACGATCGAAAGCATGCTCAGCATCAATAAAAGCAGCAATACCGCCTTTTTTTTGAGCTTCAGCAATTGCATGAATTGCCAATGTAGTTTTTCCAGAAGACTCAGGACCATAAATTTCAACGATTCTACCTTTTGGCAAACCTCCAATACCTAGAGCATCATCCAAGCCTATTGATCCTGAAGAAATAGATTCAATATTTTGTACTGAATGATCACCTAATTTCATTACAGAACCACGTCCGTAACTTTTTTCAATATTACCAATAGCAGCTTCAAGCGATTTCATTTTTGCTTGAACTTCTTTTTCAAGATCTTTTTCTTTTGACATATTATATACAAATTAATATCTTCAATTATACGATTCTAAAATTTGATTTGAATGGTCTTTAGTTTTTACTTTTTCAAAAACCTTATCTATAACACCCTTTTCATTAATAACAAATGTTGTTCTGAGAACTCCCATATATTCTTTTCCCATAAATTTCTTCTGTCCCCAAACACCATATGCTTTAATCACTTCCTTTTTCTCATCCGAAAGTATAGAAAAAGGCAACTGATTCTTTGTTGAAAAATTTTCATGTTTTTTTAAAGAATCTGGACTAACACCAATAATTTCAAAACCCTGCTTCATCAAAATAGCATAGTTATCTCTCAAATTGCAAGCCTCAGCTGTACAACCAGGCGTACTATCTTTTGGATAAAAGTAAAGTATTAGCTTTTTACCAATAAAACTGCTCAAGGAAATCAACTTATTATTTTGATCATACAGATTAAATTCTGGAGCTATATCACCAACTTTCAATTTATCTTCCATTCTATTGTTTGATTTAAAATCTAATCAATAAGAGGACAATTGAGCTGGAAAAATGTTATCTACAAAAAGATAATTATTCTTCAATCTAATCTTTAACCAATTTTCTTTTTTCCTTTCTTGCATAAAACTTACAAAAATCTTTAAGACCGCATTCTGAGCACTTCGGATTGCGTGCCAAACAAATATATCTTCCATGTAAAATTAACCAATGA
Source organism: Bacteroidales bacterium (assembly GCA_041725955.1). Lineage (GTDB taxonomy): Bacteria > Bacteroidota > Bacteroidia > Bacteroidales > JBGRPZ01 > JBGRPZ01. Next base: position 27,895 of record JBGRQE010000013.1, on the reverse strand, counting down.
TGAGCCCTTGGTATTAATTCTTCAGGAATATGTGCCACTAACTGTTTTTCCGTCTCCAGAACTGTTTTTGCGCCATTAGTCAAGCCAATCCGTGCAGAAACCCTATAAACATGCGTATCTACAGCCATAGCAGGCTTATTAAAGATTACCGAAGCAATCACATTAGCAGTTTTCCTCCCTACACCAGGCAATGTTTGCAATTCTTCAATTGTAGAAGGTACTTCTCCCTTAAATGTATGCTCAATACCTTTAGCCATTCCAATAAGATGCTTTGTCTTATTATTTGGATATGTGCATGATTTAATCAAATCATAAACATCTTCAAATTTAGCAAATGAAAGAGCCTTAGAATCGGGAAATTTTTCAAACAACTTAGGAGTAATTATATTCACTCTTTTATCGGTACATTGAGCTGATAAAATTACAGCAACCAATAATTCAAAAGGAGTAGAATAATTTAACTCAGTGTCAGCATCTGGTTTATTTTCAGAAAAATACGAAATAAAACGTTCAAATCTTTCTTTCTTTCTCACAGCGTCGAAGATAATAAAAAAACAAAGAAACCCCCGATAAATCGGAGGTTTCTTTTTTGCCATTTATAACTTTTTAATTCAATATGACATCGAAATTACCAGCCATCTCAGAGTCAATAATATCTAGGGATTTTGCATATCCCATAATATTTTTCATCACCTCATCACTGGGACCAATTTCCTCAGCGTACGCAATAAATTCGTCTGGAATTTCTTCAATAGAAATTTCGCTGAATTCCTCATCAGAGAGACAACTCAGGGCAGGATCTGTAAGTGTAGAAGACTTCTTCATTTGATCAGTTTTCGTTAATAATAGGTTACAGGAAAAAAAAGAGTTTCCAAACCAACGATCTCACCCTTAGTTTTATTATACTTTTATCTTTTCAAAAATAGATTTTTTTCGTTTATACAGTAAGTATCACGTCTTTATCTGCAATTAATTTTCGCAAATTAATCAATGCATAACGCATTCGCCCTAACGCAGTATTTATACTTACATTGGTTTGTTCAGCAATATCCTTAAAACTCATTTCAGAATAATGCCTCATATATAACACTTCCTTTTGTTCTTTGGGCAGATATTCAATCAGCTTCCTTACGTCCTCATGAATCTGCTCAGTAACCATTTTCTCCTCTATAGAAGCATCTGTAAGCTTAATAGTGTCAAAAATATCAAACTCATCCGATTTGTTGTCAACAACAGGAATACGCTTACTCTTCCTAAAATAATCAATTATTAGGTTGTGTGCAATTCTCATTACCCACTGAATAAATTTTCCCTCCTCTTTGTAAGAGCCTGCACGAATGGTATTGATAACCTTAATAAAGGTATCTTGGAAAATATCATCCGCTAGCTGCTTATCTTTGACTATCATTAGGATGTAGGCATACACCCTGCTTTTGTGGCGATAGATTAGTCTTTCCAGACAAGAATGGTTTCCATCCAGATATTTACCAATCAGTTCTTTATCACTAAGCGCCTGGGCTTTCATACTAGCCTCCCTTTTTTAAGTTAATGTAAAGTGTAAAAGAGTAAATTTTTTTACGATATTCTGCCTCTTGTTTCGGTTTTTTGTACTAAAATCGATTTTTAACGTTAAAACCTTATCTTTATTTCTTTATTTAATGCAAATATATGACATATAATTCGAAAGTCAAGTAAGAATTACTTATTTACTTGTTAAATTTTCTTAAAATTACCAAAAAGCGTGAAAAATAAAGACAATAAGCACAATAAATTATTTATAGAAATTCAAGGAGCAAGGGTTCATAACCTTAAAAACATATCCCTCAACATCCCCAGAAATAAATTGGTCGTATTTACAGGACTATCTGGAAGCGGCAAATCATCACTTGCCTTCGATACCTTATATGCCAACGGACAGCGAAGATATGTAGAAAGTCTAAGTTCCTATGCACGACAATTTCTAGGTAGAATGAGTAAGCCCGAAGTTGATTCAATTAAAGGAATTTCCCCTGCTATTGCAATTTCTCAAAAAGTAAATACAAAAAACCCAAGATCTACAGTTGGTACTTCAACAGAAATTTATGAATATTTAAAGCTGCTGTATGCTAGAATTGGCAAAACCTTCTCACCCGTTTCTTTTAAAGAAGTCAAAAGACACTCTATTAGCAATGTCATTGACCGTTGTAAAAAACTTGACATAAATACCAAAATAGTAATCCTTGCACCCAAGGAAATCAAGAAAGATTTTGAGCTAAAAGAACAGCTAGACATCCTAATTAAACAAGGCTTAAACAGGGTGTTTATTGAGGATAATCTTGTCGATATAAATAAAATTACTCCAGAAATTGAGAAAAAAATAAGCAAAAAAAAACAAGTCCTTATTCTAATTGACCGCCTGAAAATAAAACATAATGATTCTGATTTTGATTCCAGATTATCCGATTCCATACAAACAGCATACTATGAAGGCAATAACCAATGCCTGATTCTTGAATATCAAAATAATTCATATAAAGAGCATTACTTCTCAAACAATTATGAACTCGATGGAATAAAGTTTGAAATTCCAAGTCCGAACATGTTTACTTTCAACAATCCTTATGGTGCATGTAAAGCATGTGAAGGCTTTGGAAGTGTAATAGGCATCGATCATAATCTAGTAATCCCAAACAAAAGCTTATCTATATTCGACGGGGCTATCGCTTGTTGGAAGGGTGATAAAATGGGTGAATGGAAGAACAAACTTGTCCTCAACGGACATAAATTCAATTTCCCAATCCACAAACCTTACTTCGAACTTAGTCAAGATCAAAAAAATATTCTATGGACTGGAAATAAATACTTCTATGGTTTAAATCAGTTTTTCCAAATGCTGGAGGAGAACACTTATAAGATACAATATAGAGTGATGTTATCCAGATATCGGGGAAAAACAACTTGTCCGGAATGTAATGGGACCCGACTACGGAAAGATGCAGCATATGTAAAGGTTGGAGGAAAATCTATTCAGGAAATTGTGCTCCTTCCTATTTCTGAAATAAAGAATTTCTTTTCTGAACTAGATCTTTCCGACTACGATAAAGAAACGAGCAAACGTCTACTAATCGAAATCAACAACCGTCTCCAATTCCTTATTGATGTTGGATTGGGATATCTTACTCTAAACCGTTTATCTTCCTCTTTATCCGGAGGAGAATCTCAAAGAATAAATCTGGCAACATCTTTAGGCTCAAGCCTGGTTGGATCTATGTATATTTTGGATGAACCAAGTATTGGTTTACACCATAAGGATACCCACAAACTAATCAAAGTACTTCTGCAATTGCGCGATATTGGAAATACTGTAATTGTGGTTGAACATGAAGAAGAAATAATCAAAGCCGCCGACTATGTAATTGATATTGGTCCTGGAGCTGGTGCCCTTGGCGGAGAAATTGTATTTCAAGGGGATTATAAAGAACTAATGCAAGACAACAAAAGCTTAACGGCTCTATACCTCCAAAACAAGAAACAGATCCCAATTCCACAAGCAAGAAGAAAATGGAAAGACTTTATCGAACTTAGAGGAGCTCGTGAGAACAACCTTAAAAATCTAAATGTTAAATTCCCCCTCCATGTGCTGAATGTAATTACCGGAGTTAGTGGTTCGGGAAAATCATCCCTTGTCAAAGATGTTCTTTATCCTACACTCAAGAAAATACAAGGTGGATTCAATGGCAAGTCGGGGAAACATGATTTGATCTGCGGCAGCATCAATAGTATCAAAACAACTGAATATATAGATCAAAACCCTATAGGAAAATCCTCTCGCTCAAATCCGGCAACATATGTAAAGGCATGGGACGATATCAGAACATTATTCGCCAGTCAGAAGCTTGCGAAAACCAGAGGATATACTCCAGGCTTCTTTTCATTCAACATTCCCGGAGGAAGATGTGAAGCATGTGAAGGCGAAGGAACAGTAAAGATAGAAATGCAATTTATGGCTGACATCGTTCTGACATGTGAAGAATGTACCGGAAAACGATTTAAAGAGGAAGTATTAGATATTAAGTACAAAGAGAAGAACATATCAGACATTCTTAATCTTACCATAAATCAGGCAATCGAATTTTTCTCATCAGAAAAAACAAGTAAAGCTGAAGACAAAATAATCCATAAACTAAAACCTCTACAAGATATTGGCCTGGGTTATCTTCAAATGGGTCAACCCTCCTCTACGCTTTCTGGTGGTGAAGCTCAAAGAATCAAACTTGCCTACTTCCTAAGCAAAGGAATGAATGAAGATCCTTGTTTATTTATCTTTGATGAGCCAACAACAGGCCTGCATTTTCATGATACCAACAAACTACTGATCGCTCTCAACGCTTTGCTCGACCGCGGTCATTCTTTGATTGTTATTGAGCATAATATGGATATCATAAAATCGGCCGATTGGATTATTGATCTAGGACCAGAAGGAGGAGAAAATGGGGGAAACATAATATTTGAAGGAACTCCTGAAAATCTGATAAAAGATGGCAAATCGTATACCGCTGAGCCATTAATAGAAAAACTAGTCAATAAATAACTATAATACTATCACTACAAAAACAGAGCTGTTGCAAAAGAATTAATTTATTTTGCAACAGCTCTGTGTAATTCTTCACTATAAGGAAAGTCCCCTAGTCAATTTCAAACTCAAATTTCAAATCACTGGCTATGGTTTTGCTTCCACGTAGCAAGCTTAATGCAATCTGATATTTATCGGCAGAAATAAAGCGTATCGCATTCAATGAAGTATACAATCCTGCTTTTCCATTGATTAATGATAAGTCCTCTTTTTGATCCTTATAAGTAAGTGTTGCTATTACACTTAATTCATCTTCGGCAACCCATTTACCTGAATCGTCTTTTACAGCAATATAGAATACAATATAATCAGACAATCCGGCTTTGGTTCCTATAATTGGACGAACTTGCGCAATGTAAAAATCAGTTTTTTCTGTAGTAGAGGTATATTTCTGTATGCGGCTATAATTTACATCTTTTACAGAAGCATCAAATATAGCTTTCTCACTATTTCCAACTTGTGGATTTATAAGAATTTCAACATTATAATTCTTACTTGTGTTTGTTTTATTATCAAAAACTAATCCTGCTATAAAGTAGTTTCCTTCATTATTTGAATACTTAACCGCTGCTTTTACGGGGTATGATTCTTTATTACTACCCGAAACTGTAATCTGCAGGTCAACATCAGTAATTGGTAAATCTTTATTATTGAAAACCTCAACCTTCAGTACATTATACCCATCAAGCAATTCGGTATATGTATAAAGTTTTAACTTATAAGTATCGCCGTCAGACTTAATCTCTTTAAATTCAGTAAAGATGGGGTATTTTGGAGCAGGTGAATTTGGCCCACCTCCATTCTCATCTTTATCTTTTTTACATGAAAACGTTAAGGGGATTAGCAATAAAAAAAACAATAATTTCTTCATAAGAAAAGCTTTTTAATTCTTTGTCATTCAACATCTTGAAAGTAAACAAAAGGTTTTTTACCTTGTTCAAGTAAGTAGTACATAAACAATATGCCGAGCCAATATGAAACTACTAATATCTACTAAAGTAAACCAAAATTACAAGAAAGTATTTCTATCTTTTGATAAATTAATGTTCGAAAAAATTACTCCTGGTAAAAGATTCTTTACACTCAAGAAATTTCAGGGAACCAAACCCGGCCACAGATTTGTCATTCTATTTCCTTTCAACCAGAAATGGAAAGGCATTATTACAGAAAAAAAAGAAACTCCTGACTACTGTTATTTTACCGACGAAGGCATTACCCTTCCTTTCGGACTTGCGCAATGGAGACACAGACATTGGATTATCAAAGAAAATAATTCTACTTCTATAATTACAGAAGATATCCATTTTAAGGGAAGATCAGTTGTTCTGTCCTACTTAATATATCCTATGATTTGGCTTTTTATGTTTGCTAGAAAGGGAAAATACAAAAGCTTCTTTAACTAAACCGATTACCTATAAATGCTATGACCATACTCACCTTCTTTCTTGGATTTATAGGAATCCTAATCTTAAGTATTATCCTTTGGATTATTAGCATTCCTCTGAAAAACGTAAGTATTGTAGATCCTTTTTGGGGTATATTTTTCGTTGTTGCCGGAATCATTTATAATATACCTTCTCCCCACAATCCTCAGGGAAACCTAATTCTTATACTTCTTTGCATTTGGGCGTTTCGATTGTTTCTTCATCTGATTATTCGAAATGGAACAAAGAAAGAAGATTACAGATATCAAAACTTCAGAAAACGTTATGGAAAGAAATATTGGTGGAAGAGCCTTTTCCAAACTTTTATACTACAAGCATTTCTGGCATGGGTAATTAGTATTCCAATATTTATATCGCAAATAGTGATTGAAAGATTTTACATTTTAGACTATTTTGCAATTCTACTATGGCTTGTAGGTTTTGCGTTTGAAAGCATTTCTGATCTTCAGCTTTCAGAATTTAAGAAGAATAAACAAAATAAAGGGAAAGTACTCAACACCGGATTATGGAAGTATAGCAGACACCCCAACTATTTCGGTAATGCTTGCATATGGTGGGCTTTCGGCTTATTCGCTCTTGATTATAACACAATATTCGTTCTTATAAGTCCAATAATTATGACAATCCTATTGATGAAAGTATCAGGAGTTAGCCTTCTGGAAAAGGATTTAATGAAAAATAAAAAAGGGTATTCCTATTATATTCAAACCACCAACTCTTTTTTTCCTTGGCCTCCTAAAAAGATAAAGAATGAAAAAGATTAATTTATTTTGGTTTTCAAAAGATTTAAGATGGCATGACAATCACGGTCTGAAAAAGGCTCTGGAAACTAACTTACCTATTCTTCCTGTTTTCAATCTAAACAATTATGATAACAGAAGTGATAAAAACTCCAAAGTTGAATTTATACTGAATAACATTGAACGTTTAAACAGAAATTCTCCTCATAACGGTATAATTCATTTGTTTGCTGGCAAAAGTATTGAAGCGCTCCAAACTATCGAAAACCATTATTTTGTCGATACTATTTTCTATAATCATGATTATAACCTCAACAAACCCACTATTGACAAAGAGCTGGAAGATTATTGCAAACTTAATAACATAAAACTGCTTTCGTTTAAAGATCGTGTAATCTTTGAAAAGGGAGAGGTCTTGAAAAACGACAATACTCCATACACCATATTTACTCCTTACTATAAAAAATGGCTGCAAAGATTTGAAGAGCTAGAGCAGCCCATTGCCCCTTACAATTATACAAATAACAACTTTACTTCTATCCCCAATTTCAAAAATCCTACATTGAAAGATCTTGGTTTTAAATCATCTGGAATCGCTTTTCCTTCCAGAAAAATCAATCTCGACACTATAAAAAACTATCACAATACCAGAGATCTTGCTTTTCTTCAACAGGGAACCTCAAAACTAAGCGTTCATCTAAGCTTCGGAACCATAAGCATTAGAGAACTTATAAAAGCAAGCCTTCCTTTAAACGATAAATTTATAAATGAGTTGGTATGGAGAGAATTTTATATAATGATTTTATTCTTCTTCCCTCACACTATCAACAAATCTTTTAAAACTAAATACGATCAACTTGAATGGGACAACAATGAACATCTTTTTGAACTCTGGAAAAACGGCAAAACAGGATTCCCTTTCGTAGACGCAGGTATGAGACAATTGAAAGAAACTAATTATATGCACAACCGATTACGGATGGTTACGGCAAGCTTCCTTACCAAAGAATTATCTATAGATTGGAGATGGGGTGAACAATGGTTTGAAGAAAATTTACTCGACTACGAAACTGCATCAAATGTAGGTGGCTGGCAATGGGCCGCAAGCTGTGGTTGCGATGCTGTTCCCTACTTTAGGATATTCAATCCAGAACTTCAACAGAAAAAATTCGACCCAAATAATAGTTACATAACTACATTTATCCCTGAATTAAACACTAAAGACTATCCAAAACCAATTATCGACAGGCGTATCGCAAAAGATGCAGCAATGAAACGATATAAAGCCATTGTATAAGCACACCCTACTCTTTCTACAACATACCCCTGTCCCTTACGACAACATATCCCTGTCCTTTACGACAACATACCCCTGTCCTTTACGACAACATGCCCCTATCGTAAAGCGAGGCATGCCAACACAGCACATACAAACTACTTCAATAAATTCTTTTTCACCACTTTAGTAAGTCGGCCAACCACCAATTTATCAATCCATTTATAATACTTTGCCAATTCATTTTTATCAATCACTCCTTCTTTTCTCCAACGCTCAATAAAATATTGACCCTTGCGAATAATCTTATTTTCATATGGAATTAACTTTTGATAAATACCATTGTCCTCTTGATTAGCAACCAAGCTAAAATTGATATATGAAGCACCTGAACCTCTGCTTATAGGATACATCTTTTCAAGCAACTTCAAACTAAGATCGCACAAATAAGCATTTTCATCACCATCGGCAGTAATTACCGAAGGAAGCGAAACATCTGTAAGATTAAACACAGGAATAGCAACCGAGCTTAGTGGATTACCCAAAATAGTCCACATAGTAGTAAGTGCAGCATCTTCACCTTTACGAACACCCTGAAAAACTATAGAATTGGTTGTACCCTTTCTGCAAATACAATCCTGATTGTTTTTATAAGAAGTAAATTCAGCAGACTCTGGCAAATTTTGAAACAGATTCTCTTTTGTCAGTGAATTATATTGACTTCGACTTAGATCTTTTATAAAAAAATCAAGATCGATTTGATTTGAACCTGCAGCCGTATAAAACAACTCTTCAGTAGTAGCGTATCTGATGAAGCCATAACCTTTATTCTCTTTCCCTGTATAAGAATAATTGGAACGAATTATATATCCATTTGGGGCAAACTTTTTGTCGTTGGCATCAAACTTCACATATCCATAATCATTGGTTTCATAATAAGCAGCACCTCCTTCAGCATCAATAACACCAAAGTTAGCCTCAATGCCCATTGGCTTTGGATATTCATTTAAGAAAGTTTCAAAATCTTGCAGAGTTTTACACACCAACAAAGCTTCTTTCATCAAAAAACCTTCGCGATCTCTGTAAGTTATGGTATCATTATTCCGTAAGTTAAAGGAAGCAGAATTCATGATCGAAAAACCAGACTCGTTGCATCCAGCCCACACCTGTTCCTTATCTTCATCATTTGAATTAATCAATCCAATTCCTTTAAGTTCGCCATCTAGCAAATAAACCACTTTATTATCTTCAGTATCTGTGTCACGCAATTTCCACAATAAAGGTCTGCCATCTTTAGTATATTTTCCAGAAACAACAGCAGTAGTGCATGCCAAAGACACCTTAGCACAAAAGGCTATAAACACAAAAACTAAACAATACCTCCAACTCATCTTTATCTTGCAAATTAGTTTCAACAATAAATAAGAAATGCGAAATAAACATAATTACAATTAATTCACAAGCAAAATAAGCTATATAAAATATGAATACTATACTTTTTTCTTAGCCTTTAAATCAGATACATATAATCCAATAACAACTACAATCAATCCAACCAATTTATGTATAGTAAAACGTTCTCCCAAAATAAACAAAGCACTTACAGCCCCAAATACAGGAACAAGATTTACAAAAAGCATTGCCTTTCCTGCTCCTAATAACTTTACAGAACGTGCATACATTACAAAGCCAATAAATGAAGAAAGAAATCCCATAAAGAAAATAGCCCACGAAGCAGACTCAGAATGCGATTTAGCCATAAAGTTAGGCCAGTCATAAATCAATACAGGAATTAAAAAGACAAGACCAATTAAACTGAAATAAAAAATAATACTTAAACTGTTGTATTTTCTATAAGAAAGCTTTTTCACCATCACCGTATACATAACATAACTAACCGAAGACAGAATAAGAAGAATAACTCCAATCGGAGATGCAGAGAAACTAAACTTTCCGCTTGTTAAAGAAAAAACCACACCCAAAAACGATAGAATCAATCCTATAAAGAAATACTTCCGAAACTTTTCCCGAAAAAAGAAATGGGCTGCAATAGGCGACATCAAAGTAACGGTACTAAACAATATACCACCCAATATTGCATCTACATGCTCCAATCCTTCAAAAATCAATATATAGAATAAAAAAGGTAAGAATATTGCTCCCAGAATAAAATGCCAGGCATCTTTCTTTTTGATTGGCTGCAAACCATGAGTGATTAACCCCCATAAGAATAAGAAAATCACGGCAATTAAGACTCTTCCATAAAGCGCCGAAATTGGTGTATATCCATCTAATGATTGCTTACTCCAGGTTAAAGCAAAACCAAAAAGAACATTGGAAATAACAGCAAGAATCAATCCTTCTGCACGCTTAACTGTTTCCATTTTTTTCATAGACATTCAAAGAGTTAGGTTTATGGAGGAATAAAAAAACTATCATAAAAAGTGTAACAAATCTGATGTAATGGTATTTATTAGTATGACCCACCAAGATTTGAATTATGTTTAAAATAAATCCAAAGATTCTATTTAAACACGTAATCTTTTATTGTTCTTGTCTTTTATTGACTTTTCTACTAAAGAACAGTCTGCAAATTGTTTTTGTTTGTTTACTTGAGATTCCTTACACCATTGAAAAATACAGTCTGTCATTCCCTATAGACACCCCAAAATGGTCTATTGGAGCACTTATATTTATTTTCTTTGGATGGATTATCGTCTTTTTTCTTTTTGCAATACGGGTACTGTTTAAAAGTAAACATATAGATAAACTACCCATCGAATTTCATATTCTATTAAAAGCTTATCTATTTATATCTTTATGGAATATAATGATTGGAGACGTTATCGGAGGGCTTACTTTTAACTATGGACTAGGTTTTCTTACTTCTTGGCTATACTGGTCGGACACCATCGAATTATTAGTGTCATTTTTTATGTTCTTTCTAATCCCCGTGGGAGTAATGGTTTTTAAACACTATATAACAAAAACCAACACAAGATATCAGCATCAAAACAGATATAAGAAGAAGTTGAGATTTGAAAAACACGCCTATTATAGTACATTACTAATTAATATTCCATTAGCTTATTATATCTACTACTTCTTGTTCCCTCCATGGATATTTAGCTTATTATCAGTTCAACTCTTTTCTTATATACTCTTCAAAGAAAGAAAGTCTATAATTTAAACTCGGGACAACACAAAAGCCTTAAAACTTAAGTATCTCTTACAATCACAATTCTGTGTATTAAAATTTACTTAAGACTTAAGGCTTTAGATTCAAGGTGAATATTAAAAAAACAACTCTTGAACAATTTCTTTTAATTTAGCATCTATTTCCTTATTTACAGGAACTAATGGTAAACGTAAATTATTTCCACAAATTCCATGATGAGATAATGCAGATTTGACTCCAGAAGGATTGCCATCTGCAAATAGCTCTGTCATTAAGTCGAGTAATAGATAATGCTCTTTTTGAGCTTCTGCAAAGTTTTGCTTTTGACATGCATGTACAATGTTCGAGAAATTCTTTGCTGCAATATTTGCTGTAACAGATATTACACCATCAGCACCAATTGACATTAGCGGTAAAGTCAATTTATCTTCGCCAGACAAAAGAAGAAAGTCTTTAGGCTTTTTATTTATAAGCTCCATACATTGTCCCATATCACCCGAAGCTTCTTTTATTCCAATAATATTCGAACAATCATTGGCCAAACGAATTGCAGTATCAGGCTCAATATTCGAACTTGTACGAGCAGGAACATTATACAATATTATAGGTAAAGGACAAGCTGAAGATATTGCCTCAAAATGCTTATAAATTCCTTCTTGCTGAGGCTTATTGTAGAAAGGCGAAACAGACAGTATTGCATCAACACCCTTTAGGTTGTACTCTTTTAGAAAACGAATAGCTTCGTAAGTATTATTTGAACCAAGACCAACCACAACAGGAAGCTTTGCATTTGCCTGTTCAACTATAAATTGAATTACAGCATTTCGCTCTTCCAAACTAAGCGTAGCTGCTTCACTAGTTGTTCCAAGTGCAACTAAAAAATCAACTCCTCCATCGACTACATGGTCAACTAATTTCTTTAAGGACGAAAAGTCTATTTCACCGTTCTCTAGAAATGGTGTAATAAGAGCAACACCAACACCTTTAAATTTATCTGTATTATTTTCTGAGTTATGAGTATCCATATATTGGGTTAATTTAACCTGTAAAAGATAAGCTTTCAATAGTTTTCCTAAGAAAATTCGTTATATTTAACAATACTTATCTTTTGTATTAAAGCCTCGTAAAATTATAAAAAGATACGGAAACCATTCCATGATTTTTCAAATGATTTACCTTTGTCCAACATTTAAATAAAATAAATCTTGAAAATTAATTTCTTAGGCACAGGAACCTCTCAGGGAGTACCTTTAATTGGATGTGATTGTAATGTTTGTAAATCTATAGATGCGCACGACAAAAGACTTAGATCATCTATTTTTCTACAAAAAGACAATTTCAATTTACTTATTGATCCTGGTCCCGATTTCCGGCAACAAATGCTTAGACTAGGCATTAACCACCTCGAAACAATTTTCATTACCCATAGTCATATGGATCATATTGGAGGAATTGACGACATTCGATCATTCAACTTTATAATGAAAAAAGCGATGGATATCTATGCACTAAAGCGCGATCAAGATAAAATAAGACAATCACATTCATACATATTCGAGAAAACCCCTTATCCAGGAATTCCTCAAATTGAATTTCATGACATAAACTTCAACAAAATCACAGTAGGACCATTTGAAGTAGATAATCTAAGAATATGGCATCATAAAATGGAAATTGCAGGTTTCAGATTTAACAACTTCGCTTATATAACTGATGCAAAAACAATTCCTCAAGAAACTCTGGAAAAGCTAAAAGGAGTAGAATATCTTGTAATCAATGCCCTAAGAAAAGAACCTCATATATCTCACTTAAATCTAGAAGAAGCATTCTCGTATATAAATATTATAAAACCAAAAAAAACTTGGCTCACACATATAAGCCATAAAATGGGGCTCCATAAAGAAATATCTAAAGAACTACCCGAAAATGTTTTCCTTGCATATGATGGTCTGGAAATAGAGGTATAAAAAAAAGTGCCATCTAGATAACAGACGACACTTTTCAATTTATTTATTTGCCAATATCTTAAGACAACTCATGTACTACTAAACCAGAACGAAGTTTTGGTTCGAACCAGGTAGTTTTTGGAGGCATGATATTATTAGTATCTGCAATATCCATAAGTTGTTTCATGGTTACAGGGTAAAGAGCAAAGGCTACTTTCATTTCTCCATTATCAACTCTTCTTTGAAGTTCTTCTAAACCACGAATACCACCAACAAAGTCAATGCGCTTAGAAGTTCTTAAGTTTTGGATATCAAGAACAGGAGTTAAAACAGAATCAGAAAGAATGGTAACATCTAAAACACCAATAGGATCATTATCATTGTAAGTACCTTCTTTCGCAGTAAGCTTATACCACTTACTACCAAGATACATACTAAATACATGAAGTTCTTCTGGCTTAAAGATGTCTTCACCTTTACATTCTACTTCAAATTTTTCTTCCAACTTAGCGATAAATTCCTCTTCAGTATTTCCATTAAGATCTTTACAAACGCGGTTGTAATCGATAATGGTTAACTGATTGTCAGGAAAATGAACAGCTAAGAAGAAATTATATTCTTCATCCCCAGTATGATTAGGGTTTTGATTTTTCTTTTCATTTCCTACTAATGCAGCAGCTGCGGTACGGTGGTGACCATCTGCAACATAGGTAGCAGGGAAAGTTGCAAAAATTTCGGTAATACGTTTTACTGTATCTTGATTTTTGATTACCCAGAAATGATGACCAAAATCATCATCAGTAGTAAAATCGTATTCTGGCGCGTTATTTTCAACAATATTTTTGACAATCTGATCAATCTCGTCATTTGCTGGGTAAGTGAAGAAAACAGGCTCCATGTTAGCATTGGTAATGCGAACATGCTTCATACGGTCTTCCTCTTTGTCTGGACGAGTAAGTTCGTGTTTTTTAATTACATTGTTTAGGTAATCTTCAACACCTGCACAACCAACAATACCATATTGAGTTTTGCCATTCATGGTTTGTGCATAAATATAAAGACTATCTTCTTCGTCTTGTACTAACCAGCCTTTAGATTTAAAAGCTTCTAAATTTTCTTTTGCCTTGTTATATACCTCCTGACTGTAAAGATTAACACCTTCAGCAAGGTCAATTTCAGGCTTAATTACGTGTAATAAAGAATGCTCATTATTTCCCGCCTCAACACGAGCTTCAGCAGAATTCAATACATCATATGGGCGAGAAGCTAGATCTCTAACAATTTCTTTTGGAGGTCTTAAGCCCTTAAAAGCTTTTAAAATTGCCATTATATTTCTTATTTTTAATATGTTATAAAAATCTTACTTTAAAAATTTGAAATACCCAATTAGATATTCCCGTGCAAAGTAAAGAAATAATCAGAAATTGTGGATTCAAAAAGTAAAAAATTACATCATCCCATACCTAAGTTTATAAAAAAATTTCAGCCCCAAAACTGTTTTTAATAAATTCTAGGTTCCATTGGCTTTTCAAAAGGAATAGACAAATCATTATGTTGAGAATGATTATTTCCCATTGTTTTTTGTAAGGAGGTAATCAAAGCACCAATCATTTTTGTCATTTCCATAAGTTCATTTCTCGACTTCTCTTCAACGATATCAGAAAAATATTCAAGATTATAACATATAGAAGTATAAACTAAGCACTCTCGAATAGCACTTTTAGCTAGCTTTAAGTAATAAATAAATTGATTTTTATTCCTAGCTGAACCTTCTGCAATATTCATGGTTATTGCTCTGGTAGATTGATTAAATCGTGCGACTAGATTATCCTTTTCGCGCTCTGGTAAAAGAATTGTTTCTCCGTGGATAAATTCAATATAATCCATGGCCTTGTGATAGACACGCAAATCCTCAAATCTGAAGAATGAAATACTTTTTTCCGGTTCGTTTTCCATATTAGTTCAATTTTTAAGGTAAATTATTTGGATTAGGTTACTTCAGATCAAAAAAAGGAATGTCGCTCGGAAGCGACATTCATATAGTAGTAGGTTTAATTCACTTTAAAGGTGGTATTTCCTTCTGCAATAAGACCAACGATTTGGTTAGCAGCAGCAATACCTGCATTAATGTTTGCTTCTGCGGTTTGAGCTCCCATTTTCTTTGGAGTAAAGAAATAACGACCCTCAAACTTTTCTGCAATTGCATCTTTACAATCAGGTGCTATATCAGATAGATAATTGAAGTCCTCTCTCTCAGCAAAGATTTTCATTAATCCTTCCTCATCAATTACCTCTTTTCTAGCAGTATTTACCAGAGTTGCACCTTTTGGCATTTTGGATAAAATATCAAAACCAATTGAACCTTTGGTTTTGTCGTTTGCAGGAATATGCAAAGAAATATATTGAGACTTTGTGTAAAGTTCTTCAACAGAATCTACAGGAGTAACTCCATCTTTCTCGATATTCTCTTTAGCAACAAATGGATCAAAAGCAAGAACTTCCATTCCAAAGCCTTTAGCAATAGTAGCAACATATCTTCCTACATTACCATAAGCATGGATACCAATAGTTTTTCCTTTTAACTCTCTTCCTGCCTTACCATTAAAGTTATTTCTGGCATTAAAAACCATCATACCTAATGCTAACTCAGCAACAGCATTTGAGTTTTGTCCGGGAGTATTCATTACAACAACTCCTTTTTCAGTAGCAGCCTCTAAATCTACATTATCATAACCTGCACCTGCACGAACGATAATCTTTAGATTTTTAGCATTCTCTATTACCTCTCTATTTGCTTTATCGCTTCTGATAATAATAGCATCTACATCTTCGGCAGCTTTAACAAAATCAGACTGATTAGCGTAATTTTCTAATAGAATGGTTTCGTATCCAGCTTTGTCAAAAACTTCCTTGATTCCATTGACCGCTGCAGGAGCAAACGGCTTAACGGTAGCAATCAATACTTTAGTCATGACTATTTTTGATTTTTATATGAAAAGAAACGGCATGAAAGAAATCATGCCGAAGAAATTTTATTTGTTTTTTAGAGTCTCAAACTCTTTCATAACGTCAACTAACGCTTGTACACTTTCTTTAGGAAGTGCATTATAAGTAGAAGCTCTGAATCCACCAACAGAACGGTGACCTTTAATTCCAATCATACCTCTTTCAGTAGCGAAATCAAAGAATTCTTTCTCATACTGCTCAAAACCTTCGTTCATAACAAAGCAAATATTCATTAATGAACGATCTTCTTTGTTAATAACGGTTCCTTTGAACATTGGGTTATTGTCAATCTCGTTGTAAAGCAATTCTGCTTTTTCAACATTCTTCTTGTACATAGCCTCAATACCACCATTCTCTTTTAACCACTTTAAGGTTTGAAGAGCAGCATAAACAGGAACTACAGGAGGAGTATTGAACATAGAACCCTTATCAATATGAGTTTCATACTTCAACATTGTAGGAACAGTTCTCTCAGCTTTACCTAAGATATCTTTTCTAACGATTGCAAAAGTTACCCCTGAAGGAGCCAGGTTTTTCTGTGCACCACCATAAATAATTGCATATTTAGATACATCAACAGGTCTGCTGAATATATCTGATGACATATCTGCAACAAGGTTCATAGGACAATCAATATCCTCATGAATCTCAGTACCATAAATAGTATTATTGGTAGTAATATGGAAATAGTCAGCATCTTCAGGAATGGTATATCCTTTAGGAATATAGTTGTAAGTTGTATCTTCAGAAGAAGCAACTTCAACAACTTCACCAAAAAGCTTCGCCTCTTTCATTGCCTTCTTAGCCCATGCTCCGGTGTTTAGATATGCAGCCTTCTTGTTTAACAAGTTGTAAGGAACCATACAGAATTGAGTACTCGCTCCTCCTTGTAAGAAACAAACCTCATATCCTTCAGGAACATTCAACAACTCCTTAACCAATGCTTGTGCCTCATCCATTACAGCTACAAATTGCTTACTACGATGGCTAATCTCCATTAGAGATAAACCCATATCAGCGAATTCTTTGATAGCATTTGCAGTGTTCTCAATAGTGTATTGAGGTAAAATAGAAGGACCTGCATAAAAATTATGTTTTTTCATAATGCTAACAGTTTAAATATTAAGTTTTTCAGACGTTAGTGCTACCATTAAAAATTGGTAAGCAAATATAAAATATTTTCGGCTTCTCTACGAATTATTAAGTGAATTTGAGGAAAATAAACAATATTTATAATCTATCTTGCTAGAAAGAATTTTCTTCTTACAGACATTTCTGTCCCTTAACTTTTGAATTTATTAAAAAACATTCTAAAAACGTCTTCCTTATTTTTACATATATTTGCCTGTTAAACGCGATATTTATGAATTGTATTGACCAAAGAATAGAAGCTTTTTCCAAATTGGGTGAAATATTCAAAAATCTATTCTCCCAAAAAGCTGAAGAACAAAAGGCTCCATTAGCAAAAGCCATATCTAATCTTAAAAGTGAAATAAATAAACTTCAACTAACAAACACTTGGTTTATTCCTAATTTCACTGAAAACGCTATACATTCATTAGGGAAAATGCTGGAAAAAGAGAACCTTGAAAAATGGTTGAAGCAATACCCCAACTTATCTGCAATCAATAATAAAAAAACTGTAGCAGTAATCATGGCTGGAAACCTACCCCTAGTAGGATTTCACGACTTTTTATGCGTATTACTCTCTGGTCATTCAATTTTAGTGCGATTGTCTTCAAATGACAAAATCCTCCTTCCAAAAATTGCGGAAATACTACAAATCATAAATCCTGAATTTAAAGACTCTATTAAATTCACTTCGCAAATCATTAAAGACTACGATGCTATAATTGCTACAGGAAGCGATAACAGCAGCCGATATTTTGAATTTTACTTTGGTAAGTATCCAAATATTATTAGAAAAAACAGAAATAGTGTAGCCATCCTTAATGGAGACGAAACGGCAGATGATTTGAAGATGCTTGCAGAAGATATTTTCTTATATTTTGGCCTGGGCTGCCGCAGTATTTCAAAAATTTATATTCCAGAAGGTTTCAAAATAAGTAAGATTTTAGATAGCTGGGAAGATTTTGTTTTTCTTAAAGATCACTCCTCATACTTCAATAATTATGAGTACAATAAATCCATTTATCTGATTAATGAAATACCTCATCTCGATAATGGTTTTGCCATCTTAAAAGAAGACACAAAATTAAATTCTCCTCTATCTGTTATTCACTTTGAATATTATAATTCAAAGAATTCCGTTATGGAAGTACTAAAAGAAAATAGGGAGAAAATTCAATGTATTTGTCAGAAAAATCCTTGCGACAAGGATTTTGTACCTTTGGGTGAGACTCAAAGTCCACAATTATGGGACTATGCAGACAATATTGACACTCTTGATTTTTTAATTAAATTATAGAAAAAATCAGCTGTACGAAAAAATACTAACTGATATTCAACAAAAAATACAGCCTTATTCTAGGAATTGTAAAGTAAACAATTTACTTTTGCACTCCAAAAATAAAACGGCGTTTTTTAAAAGCGAGAATAAAATGAGAAAAGACATTCATCCAAAAGATTACAGGTTGGTTGTTTTCAAGGATATGTCCAATGGATATTCCTTTATTACAAAATCTACCGTTAAAACTAAGGAAAATATTCAGTGGGAAGATGGGAATGAGTATCCATTAGTAAAACTTGAAATTTCCCACACATCTCACCCTTTTTATACTGGTAAGATGAAACTTGTAGATACCGCTGGTCGTGTTGATAAGTTTAAAAGCAGATACGGAAAGCGAATGGAAAAGAATTAATAACAATTGTTCTTTACGATTTTTTAAAAGCCCTTACATTTGTTGAAAGGGCTTTTTTTTATATCCCTTGGATAAATTCTAATCTAAAACCTTAGTACCTTTGGAGAATAAAAAAACCTTAATCTTATGAACTATATATTGTTTGATAATTACCGAAGAAACTACCTACTCCCACTCACCTTCACTAGACCAATCGCTGAAATTCGATTTGGAATTTTAACGATTAAAGAAAAATGGGAGAAATACTTAAATTCAGAAACTTCTTACTTAACAGAGGATTATTTATCTCAAAAATTTCCTATAAAAAAAGAAGAAAACAATATTCTGATAAATGGCTCTATATGCCCTACCACAGAACTTGTTGAAGAGATCAATAACTTACAATCAAACCAAACCCTTATTGACGGAAATAATGTTATCGCTATGCGTGTTCATAAAGACGAACTCAATAAGGGATGTGAAAGTGAGCATGAAAAAAGTTGTGAGGTACAAACAAAGTCAAAATACCTTAAACTAAATAATGTATGGGATATTTTCTCTTTGAATCACTTGGCAATACAAGATGATTTCGAACTACTTACCAAAGGAAGAAAATCTGCAAAAATAAGCAATACAAACACTTGCTTTGGAGATAAAATATTTATCGAAGAGGGAGCTAAAATCGAATGCTCTATATTAAATGCTACTGAGGGACCAATTTACATAGGTAAAAACACCACAGTAATGGAAGGATCGAAAATTAGAGGCCCTTTTGCTCTTTGCGAAAGTTCTACTCTAAAAATGGATGCAAAAATTTATGGCGCAACCACAATCGGCCCTCATTGTAAAGTTGGTGGCGAAGTTGGAAACTCTGTTATATTTGGCTATAGCAACAAAGCTCATGATGGTTATTTAGGAAACTCTGTTCTTGGAGAATGGTGTAATTTGGGAGCCGACACAAACACTTCTAACCTAAAAAACACTTATGAAAATGTACGTTTATGGAGCTATCCCGACGAATCTTTTGTAGATACAGGAGTACAATTTTGTGGTTTAATTATGGGCGACCATTCTAAATCCGGAATTAATACAATGTTTAATACAGGTACTGTTGTAGGCGTAAATGCAAATATCTTTGGTTGTGGCTTTCATAGAAACTTTGTTCCATCATTCTCATGGGGAGGTCCTGTGAGTGGTATTGCAAACTTTAATTTAAATAAAGCCCTAAAAGTAGCTGAAGTTGTATTTTCCCGTAGGAATAAAGATTTCGGTAAGGAGGATAAAGATATCTTTACCTACATCCATAATCTAACTATAAAAAATAAA
Organism: Bacteroidales bacterium; assembly: GCA_041725955.1. Lineage (GTDB taxonomy): Bacteria > Bacteroidota > Bacteroidia > Bacteroidales > JBGRPZ01 > JBGRPZ01. Next base: position 7,565 of record JBGRQE010000013.1, on the reverse strand, counting down.
AGGATATAATTATCTTATCGTTTTAATATAAAAAGGAGCTATATAGCTCCTTTTGGCATTATCCTTGTCTTATAAAAGAATCCAACTACATGGAAGTCTTTATTTTCAGGCAATTAAATAACAAAAAGGCTGACACTTCTTTTTGTTGGAGAGAAAAAGAATGTTTACACTGTCATAATGACCGAAATTATATATTTAATGGACAATCCTTTTAGCAATAATAACAATATTTTGAACTTAAATGATTTGATTGACGGAGGGGCAGAATTCATTCCTTTAATGTCGACAGATGATGAGGAAGCAATGAATTCACAGGACATACCAGATGAATTACCCATTTTACCTTTGCGTAATACAGTATTATTTCCTGGTGTTGTTATTCCAATTACTGTTGGTCGTGAAAAATCTATTAAATTAATTAAAGAGGCATATAACGGAGACAAAAACATAGGGGTAGTTTCTCAAAAGGTTGCAGAAATTGAAGACCCAGAACCTGAAGATTTAAACAGGATAGGTACTGCAGCACAAATTATCAAAATGCTCCAAATGCCTGATGGCAATACTACTGTTATTATCCAGGGGAAAAAAAGGTTTGCTATCGAGGAATTTACTCAAGAAGAACCTTTTTTTAAAGCTAAAATCACCCCTTTTGAAACCATAGATGAGGAACCTAACAACTCCTTCGACGCATTGGTTTCTACATTAAAGGATTTAGCAATAAAAATTATTAAGTCTTCACCAAACATTCCTGCTGAAGCTAGCTTTGCAATAAAAAATATTGAAAGCCATACATTCCTGATAAATTTTGTTTCTTCAAACTTAAATGTTGGATTAGAAGAAAAACAAGATATCCTTGAAATTCCTAATATTCGTACTGCTGCAGAACAAGTATTAGAGTTATTATCAAAAGAACTTAAAATCATTGAACTTAAAAATAAGATTCAAGATAAAGTAAAGAGTGATTTAGATAAACAGCAAAAGGATTTTCTTTTAAATCAGCAACTCAAGACAATTCAAGAGGAGTTAGGTACTGAACCTCATACTCAGGAAATTGAAGATCTTAAGGAAAAAGCTAAGAAGCAGAAATGGCCTGATAACGTGAAAGAAACTTTCACAAAAGAATTAAAAAAACTTCAAAGAATAAATCCTCAAGCAGCTGAATATTCAATCCAAATGAATTACCTAGAACTACTGGTAGAGCTTCCATGGAATGAATACAGCAAGGATAACTTCAATCTTGATAATGCTCAAGAAGTATTAGACGAAGACCACTTTGGTCTAAAAAAGGTGAAAGAAAGAATTATTGAACATCTTGCCGTAATCAAACTTCGTCAAGATATGAAATCTCCGATCTTATGCCTTGTAGGCCCTCCTGGTGTTGGTAAAACTTCTTTAGGAAAAAGCATCGCACGCTCAATAAACAGAAAATATATACGCATGTCGTTGGGGGGTGTACGCGATGAAGCAGAACTTCGTGGACATAGAAAAACTTATATTGGTGCTATGCCAGGGCGTATAATCCAAAACCTAAAGAAAGCAAAAACATCAAACCCTATATTTGTTCTAGACGAAATTGATAAGGTTAGTGGTAACAATATAAATGGCGACCCTCAGGCAGCATTGCTTGAAATTCTTGATCCTGAACAAAACTCAACCTTCTACGACAACTATCTTGAAGTAGAATTTGATTTGTCTAAAATCATGTTTATCGCTACAGCAAATAGCTTAAGCACCATACACCCTGCTCTAAGAGATCGTATGGAAATCATAGATCTTAGCGGTTACCTTCTTGAAGAAAAACTGGAAATTGCAAAACGTCACCTTATCCCTAAACAGCTTAAGGAACATGGAATGGAGGATTCTCATCTATGTTTTAAGGATGATGTAATCGAAAGAATCATCGAAAGCTATACCAAAGAATCAGGTGTACGTAAGCTTGAAAAGACCATTGCAAAAGTAATCCGTAATAAAGCAAGGTTTGTTGTAATGGACAAAGAGTTTAACCCTGTTTTATCTCAAGAAGACATAAAAGAAATCCTAGGTCAGCCTATCTTTCAAAAAGAGAAATCAATCAGCAATGATGTACCTGGAGTTGTAACAGGATTAGCATGGACTCAAGTTGGTGGAGAGATTCTTTTTATCGAGGTTAGCTTAAGCCGTGGTAAAGGAATGCTTAAGATTACAGGTAATCTTGGTGATGTGATGAAGGAATCTGCCACATTGGCATATGAATATCTAAAAGCACATTCCGATAAGTTTGATATTAAACCTGAAGTATTCGAAGACTGGAATGTACATATTCACGTACCAGAAGGCGCTACTCCTAAAGATGGTCCATCAGCAGGTGTAACCATGTTTACAGCATTAGCCTCTGCCTTTACTCAAAGAAAAGTAAGACAGAAAATTGCAATGACTGGTGAAATTACTTTAAGAGGAAAAGTACTTCCTGTAGGTGGAATCAAAGAGAAGATTTTAGCAGCCAAAAGAGCAACTATAAAGAATATCGTTCTCTCTAAAGAGAATGAAAAAGACATTATGGAAATCGAACCAGAATATATAAAAGGTCTGAACTTCCATTTTGTAGATAATATGCTTGAGGTTACAGACTTTGCGCTACTCAAAGAAAAGGTTAAGAACCCTCTTAAACTGGAAATCAAGAAAGACAAAAAGAAAGATTAGTTTTTACAAACCAATCTCTAAAAAATAACAAAGGGAATCCAGATCATATGATCCGGCATTCCCTTTTTTCACAAAAGTGAAATTACACATTACAAACAAAAACCTTAAATTAAGCTTCAATTAGCTCATAACTCCCCTTTAACTTTAAGGTTACCTTTACATCCTTATCAGAAATATTTTTGAAATACCATCCATGACGACCATCAAATGGTGCAGTAAATGTTCCTACCATATTATTTGAATAAGCAACAGTATAACTTTCGTAAAATACATTTGCATGATGCTCCTTTTCATTATATTCACCATGAAAATCAAAGAATAAATCGCTCTGATTAGCAACCCACTCATACTTTACTTTTCCATACTTATTCATATTTATCTTATACTCCAACCCTTTACCTGCTGGAATAACAATCTCAAGCTCGTCTTTACGATCAATATATGATTTTGAAGCAACAAGAAAAGAACCTTCACTTGGAGGTAATACTTCTGGATTACAACCTGCTTCATTCATATAAATTAATGGATAAGTGCTTTTTTCCTGCTTAATCAGGTTTTCAGGCTTAGGCATAACTTCACCTTTGGCAGCATATAGTTTATTAAATCCCATAAACTTACCTATACCCAAAGGATCTATTCCAAATTCTGCTGGTAACAATGCCCCTACCAATAAAAATCCACCAATAATAACTGATAGTATACTTGCTCTAATTATCTTCTTTTTTTCTGCTTGCGTATTATTTAATTCTGACATGACTTATCTTTTATGAAACGAAATATGATGTTAACTGAAACCCTAATAGTAAAAATCCTGCTGCCATAAGCAAGGTATTGGTCAAAGTGCTAAACTTTAAATAGCTTGAATGTTTTCTCCAAAGACTAATTACTGCAATAACAATAGTTAGAGCAATAAACTGACCAATTTCTACTCCTATATTAAAACCTAATAGATTTGCAAAAAGACCATCTCTATCAAACTTAAATTCTTGAAGTTTACTTGCTAAACCAAATCCATGGAATAAACCAAAAATCAAAACAGCAGCCTTGGTATTAGGTTGCTTACCAAAAAGCAATTTAAATCCCCCTAAATTATCAAAACCTTTGTAAACAATTGACATTGCAATAATTGCATCAATCAAATAAGGATTAATTGCAATATCTGCCATTACTCCCAAAAGTAATGTTGTACTATGACCTATAGTAAAGAAACTAACATATAGTAGTACTTCCTTAGGCCTGTATAGGAAAAAGATTACTCCTACTAAAAACAGTAAGTGATCATAACCTGTTATCATATGCTTTGCCCCAATATATAAGAAAGGACCAAATGCAATCCCTGAATTCCCTGTTAAAAAAGACTGAGTATTTTCATCTACACCATGTGCATACCCACTCAAACATAACATAGAGAATATAATTACCCCCAAAAAGGATAAAACTCGTTTTATGCTCATAATAATGAATGATATATCCTTCCGCTCAAATGCTGAACGAAAACTAATAAATAATAAAATAATTGTTTCTTTTACAAAAGGCTAGACTCAGCCTATTTTTCTGGAAATGACTAAATTACAGGAGGTCCTCTTAGCTGAGGCTTTTGAATATAGATACAACTCAGGCTATCATTTACCCAATTGTAGAATATTTTCTTCTTTGACTGAAGAAAAATATCAAAAATCAAAAATAATGATAGCAAAACACCAATCATGGAGTAAGCATAGTGTATACCTACCGTCATTGTTGCATGTGGAATATTCGACTTTACATGCCCTCTTAAAATATAAGAAGAAAATGGTGCATGTTCTACATGAAGCTCATCAACAGATGATTTTTCGGAAATCGGAATTAACAAATCATTGTTAAGCGACAGTTGTGAATGATGATGAAAGTGTGTAATCCTATGTATATGAGGAATCGCATCATGCATCAATAAGAAGCATAATGAAAATAATAAGAAAAAAACTTTAATTTGATTCCCCCCACTCTTCATGCAGCAATAATAGCACGATTCTTTGTCTTTTCCAAGTTCAAAGACCAATTTCAAAAAAAGTACTTAAAATCACTTAAGTGATTTCTCTTTTATAAATCTATAAAATCTTTAAACACTTTTTGAGAATATGCTTTTCCCTGAATCAGTAGCGTATCTCTATTTAATGAATCTACTTTTTCAAGATATGGCCTTTCAATCTCTTTGTTATATATAAATTCTCCTTTTTTTGTCTTCCATCCAAAGCCATTATTCAACTCAAAATAAGCAAATTCAGGACAATAATAATCAAACAAATTTTTACTATAAGGGTAATCATTCGAACTTAAACCCAGCTGAGTCAAAATACTAGAGGTAATATCTGTATTCATAACTATCCTTGAATCTTGCTTTCCTCTATACTCCTGTTTCAAAGCACCACCACATAATAATAAGGGAACTTTATGATATACAAAAGATTCTAAAGGCCAATTTCTATAGGTATTATGGCTATGATCGGCAACTATAACAAATAAGGTGTTCTTATACCAATCCTGCTGCTTGGCCTTTGCCATATATTCACCCAATGAACGATCGGAATAGTAAGCTGAATTTATAAACGGATTTTCATTTCCTGCCCAATCAATCACAGGCTTCATAGGTTGATCATATGGCGAATGAGAACTCAATGTAAATATGGCAGAATAAAAAGGTTGTTTTTCTTTATTCAAGGCTTTAATATGCTCTGGAAACATATCTCCATCAGGAACACCTAGTTTACCGCGAGGCAAGTCTTTGGGCAAATCTTCTCCTTCTACAATTTTACCAAATTCATTGAATACCAAATATGCCTTGATATTGCCATAATTCAACTGACCTCCAAAATAAAATGAAGTGGAATAGCCATCTGTATTCAACTGCTTAATCATTGAAGGCAGATTATGATATTTATCGGGATGATTAGTAATTGTGGTAACCGGAATTGCAGGAAATCCACTAAAAAAAGAAGCCATTGCTTGCTGCGAACGATTTCCACTGGAATAATGCTGTGTAAAAAGCAAGCCTTCTTTTTCCAATTCTGCAAAACGTGGAGTAATCCCTGGCTTTCCTCCTAAAGATTCGATTAAATCTCCCGACCAGCTTTCCAAAATTACCATTACAATATTTGGCTTTGCCGTATTTAATACCTGATAAGTACTATCTTTTTTAAGCTTATATAAATCTGTAACTATTTTATCTGCCTCTGCATCGGGCATACTCATAAACGGATTTTTGTTTAAAAACTCCCCTGTCTCCATAACACTTAACCCCAAATTATAAGCATTATTTACTGCAGATAGATTAAGAATATTATGTTTTGAAAAATAAGATTCGCTTTGAGTAATAGGAATTTCTTGAAATCCTCCACGAATCCCAATAAACATTAAGGGTATGGCTATTATGGCATAAGCAATATTATGCTTCCACAATTTAACATAATTAAGTCCTCTAGAATAGAAAAATCTGTTGTATGAATATATAGATACTATAATAATCAAAAGAACAAGAACTAATAAGAAGAAAAAACTAAACACACTGGTAGAGTTATAAACCTCAGCAGGATGTTGAAAGTACGACAATGCCTTATACGAAAGCTTAGTTTTCCATTCGCCATAAACTCCCATTTCTCCACCAGTAATAAAAGAGTATACAATTATCAAAAGATAAGTTATAGCCGCATTTAAAATAGAAAAGAATCTCTTTTTCTTTAATCTCGACTGAAAGAAAAACAAAATAAAACTAGGGATAAGAAAATAGCAAGCTGTAGACATATCCAGCTTAAAAGCATTTGGAAAAGTTTTGAGGACTTCCGAAAAAGCAATATTTTCTATACTTATTGTCTTCATATAGTATAGAAGAAATACTAAGCGATTGACAGCGAAAAAGAGAATCCAAAAAACAAATTGTAAAACTGTATATTTTAATAGTCGTATCATTCAATTAGATTTAATATCATTAGGAACGAAAAAATTCGCTTCTTAAATATGAAGACAAATTTAAAATTTAATAAACATTAATCTATTGCATTTGCTTTCAGCAAAAATTTAATTTTGCAAAAAAATTAAACGATGAGTATAAAAGGCAACTTAGAGGAAATAAGAAAAACCATTCCAGAGAATGTTTGTTTGGTGGCTGTTTCAAAAACCAAACCCATTGAAAACTTAGAAGAAGCCTATGATGCTGGCCAAAGAATATTTGGTGAAAACAAAGCTCAGGAAATGGCACAAAAGGCACAAAGCCTGCCATCAGATATAGAATGGCATTTTATTGGGCACCTACAAACTAATAAAGTAAAATATATTGCCCCCTATGTTTCTATAATCGAAGCTGTAGATAGCTTTAAGCTTATGGAAAAGATAAACAAAGAGGCAGCAAAAAATAATAGATGCATTGATGTTTTGATTCAATTTTATATAGCTGAAGAAGAATCAAAATTTGGATGCGATTATAAGGAAGCCATCGAATTGATTCAGCAAATACGCGAAAACAACTTAAGCAATATACGTATACGCGGGGTAATGGGAATGGCTACCAATACTGATAATCAAGAACAAGTACTAAGCGAATTTAAGCAACTTAAAACCTACTTCCATAAGGTTAAAGAAAGCTATTTTGAATCGGAAAGCTCTTTCGATACAATTTCTATGGGAATGTCAAACGATTATCAACTGGCTATTGAAGCAGGAAGTACCAATGTCCGTATCGGATCAAGTATTTTCGGAGCAAGAAATTATAGTAAGTAGATAAATATAACATTACAAAAAAATATTTATTCGCGATTCATAGTAATAAGGCAAAAAACCTCAAAAAGATATTATAAATCGCGAATATTTTTTTACTTTACATTTTACTGTAATACAAGCCCATAAAGCAAAGAAAC